>NZ_CP119967.1:0-600000 GCF_029543085.1 Pseudomonas sp. A34-9
TGGATAAGTGGCATCAGCCCTTGTTTGACGTGATGTACAGAGAATGACAACTACAGTGGAAAACCGTGTTCAGCCTGTGCTGCGCTGTCGGATAACCTGTGTGTGGAATGGCAGGTTATCCACAGGCAGGTTATCCACCGAGTTCAACCCCCGGTTGTCCAGTGCCCTTAGGGATGGTTATCCACAGAGCTTATTCACACACCGTTGGTCGCTTTGTTAGCGGTTAACGCATTGATAAATCATGGCCAGCGGGCAACCTGCATGTGGATAAGTGGACGGCTCGCCGCTACAATGGCCGCTTGTTTTTGCCTCACCGGCTTTCAACTTAGGGGATATCCGTGTCAGTGGAACTTTGGCAGCAGTGCGTGGAGCTTTTGCGCGAGGAGCTGCCTGCCCAACAATTCAACACCTGGATCCGTCCACTACAGGTCGAAGCCGAAGGCGACGAGTTGCGCGTCTACGCACCGAACCGTTTTGTGCTGGACTGGGTCAACGAAAAGTACCTGGGTCGTGTCCTTGAACTGCTGGATGAGCATGGCAACGGCATGGCGCCGGCGCTCTCCTTATTAATAGGCAGCAAGCGCAGCTCGGCACCGCGTGCTGCACCGAATGCGCCGCTGGCCGCCGCACAGGTGTCTCAGGCACAGGCAAATGCCGCGCCTGCAAGTACGCCGGTGGCCACTCAAGCGTCAGCACCGGCGGCCAAGCGCTCGACACAGAAAAGCCCTGAAGTCAGCGATGAACCGTCTCGCGACAGTTTCGACCCGATGTCCGGTGCCGCTTCGCAGCAAGCCCCGGTCCGCGCCGAACAGCGCACCGTGCAGGTCGAAGGCGCGCTCAAGCACACCAGTTACCTGAACCGCACCTTCACTTTCGAAAACTTCGTCGAAGGTAAATCCAACCAGCTCGCACGCGCCGCGGCCTGGCAAGTGGCGGACAACCCCAAGCACGGCTACAACCCACTGTTCCTTTATGGTGGCGTCGGCCTGGGTAAGACCCACTTGATGCACGCGGTGGGTAACCACCTGTTAAAGAAGAACCCGAATGCCAAGGTCGTGTACCTGCATTCCGAGCGTTTCGTGGCCGACATGGTCAAGGCGCTGCAATTGAACGCGATCAACGAGTTCAAGCGTTTCTACCGTTCGGTGGATGCTTTGCTGATCGACGACATTCAGTTCTTTGCTCGCAAGGAGCGCTCGCAGGAAGAGTTTTTCCACACCTTCAACGCCCTGCTTGAAGGTGGTCAGCAGGTCATTCTCACCAGTGACCGCTACCCGAAAGAAATCGAAGGCCTGGAAGAACGCCTCAAATCCCGCTTCGGCTGGGGCCTGACGGTTGCCGTCGAGCCGCCGGAACTGGAAACGCGCGTCGCGATCTTGATGAAGAAGGCCGACCAGGCCAAAGTCGATTTGCCGCACGACGCCGCGTTCTTCATTGCCCAACGCATCCGCTCCAACGTCCGTGAGCTGGAAGGCGCGCTGAAACGCGTGATCGCCCACTCGCACTTTATGGGCCGCGACATCACCATCGAGTTGATTCGCGAATCCCTGAAAGACCTGTTGGCGTTGCAGGACAAGCTGGTCTCTGTGGATAACATTCAGCGCACCGTCGCCGAGTACTACAAGATCAAGATTTCGGACTTGCTGTCCAAGCGTCGTTCGCGCTCGGTAGCGCGTCCGCGTCAGGTAGCCATGGCGTTGTCCAAGGAATTGACCAACCACAGCCTGCCGGAAATCGGCGATGTGTTTGGCGGCCGTGACCACACCACCGTGTTGCATGCCTGCCGCAAGATCAACGAACTTAAGGAATCCGACGCGGACATCCGCGAGGACTACAAGAACCTGCTGCGTACACTGACCACTTGATGAACACCAGCGCAGCTTATTAAGGCAAGGGACTAGACCATGCATTTCACCATTCAACGCGAAGCCCTGTTGAAACCCCTGCAACTGGTCGCAGGCGTCGTCGAGCGTCGACAGACCTTGCCGGTACTGTCCAACGTGCTGTTGGTAGTCGAAGGCCAGCAACTGTCGCTGACCGGTACCGATCTCGAGGTCGAACTGGTCGGTCGTGTGCAACTTGAGGAGCCGGCTGAAACAGGTTCCATCACCGTGCCTGCGCGCAAGCTGATGGATATCTGCAAAAGCCTGCCCAACGACGCGCTGATCGACATCAAGGTCGACGAGCAGAAGCTGGTCGTGAAGGCGGGCCGTAGCCGCTTCACCCTGTCGACGCTGCCAGCCAACGATTTCCCGACCGTTGAAGAAGGTCCGGGCTCACTGACTTGCAGCCTTGAGCAAAGCAAACTGCGGCGCCTGATCGAACGCACAAGCTTCGCCATGGCTCAGCAGGACGTGCGTTACTACCTCAACGGCATGCTGCTGGAAGTATCCGAAGGTATCATTCGCGCGGTGGCCACCGACGGTCACCGTCTGGCCATGTGCTCGATGAAAGCCGATATCGGCCAGCCGGATCGCCACCAGGTGATCGTGCCGCGCAAAGGTATTCTGGAACTGGCGCGTCTGCTCACCGAGCCGGACGGCAATGTCAGCATCGTGCTGGGTCAACATCACATCCGCGCCACCACCGGCGAATTCACCTTCACCTCGAAACTGGTCGACGGTAAATTCCCGGACTACGAGCGTGTTCTGCCCAAGGGCGGCGACAAGCTGGTACTGGGCGATCGCCAGGCGCTGCGCGAAGCGTTCAGCCGTACCGCGATTCTGTCCAACGAGAAGTACCGTGGTATCCGTCTGCAACTGGCCAGCGGTCAGTTGAAAATCCAGGCCAACAACCCGGAGCAGGAGGAAGCGGAAGAAGAAGTGGGCGTTGAATACAATGGCGGCTCTCTGGAAATCGGCTTCAACGTGAGCTATTTGCTCGACGTGCTGGGCGTGATGACCACCGAGCAGGTTCGCCTGATCCTGTCCGACTCCAACAGCAGTGCGCTGGTGCAAGAGTCCGACAACGACGATTCGGCTTACGTTGTCATGCCGATGCGTCTGTAATCAGCTGACCCTGGATGTCCTTAAGTCGTGTTTCGGTCACCGCGGTGCGCAATCTGCACCCGGTGACCTTCTCCCCCTCCCCCCGCATCAACATTCTTTATGGCGCCAACGGCAGCGGCAAAACCAGTGTTCTGGAAGCCATTCATCTGCTGGGGCTTGCCCGTTCGTTTCGTAGCACGCGTCTGTTACCCGTCATCCAGTATGAACAACTCGCCTGTACCGTGTTCGGTCAGGTCGAATTGGCCGAGGGTGGCCACAGCGCGTTGGGGATATCGCGCGATCGTCAGGGCGAGTTCCAGATCCGTATCGACGGGCAGAACGCCCGCAGCGCCGCGCAACTGGCGGAGATCCTGCCGCTGCAGTTGATCAACCCCGACAGCTTCCGCTTGCTCGAAGGCGCGCCGAAGATTCGCCGGCAGTTTCTCGACTGGGGTGTGTTCCACGTCGAGCCGCGTTTCATGGCCACCTGGCAGCGTTTGCAGAAGGCCTTGCGCCAGAGAAACTCCTGGCTGCGGCATGGTACACTTGACGCCGTTTCGCAAGCGGTTTGGGACAGGGAACTGTGCCAGGCCAGCGCTGAAATCGATGAATACCGCCGCGCTTACATCAAAGCCTTGAAACCAGTCTTTGAACAAACCTTGAGCGAACTGGTTGAGCTCGAAGGTTTGACGCTCAGCTATTACCGAGGCTGGGACAAAGACCGGGAATTGAGCGCCGTACTGGCCGGTTCCGTGCAACGGGATCAGCAAATGGGTCACACCCAGGCCGGACCGCAACGAGCTGATTTGCGTCTTAGATTGGGCGCACATAACGCCGCGGACATTTTGTCCCGGGGTCAGCAGAAGTTAGTGGTCTGTGCACTGCGGATTGCCCAAGGGCACCTGGTCAGCCAGGCTCGCCGCGGTCAGTGTATTTATCTGGTCGATGACTTGCCGTCCGAACTGGACGAGAGCCACCGTCGCGCGCTGTGCCGCTTGCTGGAAGACTTACGCTGCCAGGTGTTCATCACCTGTGTAGATCACGAATTATTGAGGGAAGGCTGGCAGACGGAAACGCCAGTCGCTCTGTTCCACGTGGAACAGGGCCGTATCACCCAGACCCACGACCATCGGGAGTGAAGGCATTGAGCGAAGAAAATACGTACGACTCAACGAGCATTAAAGTGCTGAAAGGCCTGGATGCCGTACGCAAACGTCCCGGTATGTACATTGGTGACACCGACGATGGCAGCGGTCTGCACCACATGGTGTTCGAGGTGGTCGACAACTCGATCGACGAAGCCCTCGCCGGCCACTGCGACGACATCAGCATCATCATCCACCCGGATGAGTCCATCACCGTTAAAGACAACGGCCGTGGCATCCCGGTAGACGTTCATAAAGAGGAAGGCGTTTCCGCCGCTGAGGTCATCATGACCGTCCTCCACGCTGGCGGTAAGTTCGACGACAACTCCTACAAAGTATCCGGCGGTCTGCACGGTGTGGGTGTGTCGGTAGTGAACGCACTGTCCGAAGAACTGGTTCTGACCGTTCGCCGCAGCGGCAAGATCTGGGAACAGACCTACGTCCACGGCGTACCTCAGGCGCCGATGGCCATCGTTGGCGACAGCGAAACCACCGGTACCCAGATTCACTTCAAGGCTTCCAGCGAAACCTTCAAGAACATTCACTTCAGCTGGGACATCCTGGCCAAGCGCATTCGTGAACTGTCCTTCCTCAACTCCGGCGTGGGTATCGTTCTGAAGGACGAGCGCAGCGGCAAGGAAGAGCTGTTCAAGTACGAAGGCGGCCTGCGTGCGTTCGTTGAATACCTGAACACCAACAAGACTCCGGTCAACCAGGTGTTCCACTTCAACATCCAGCGTGAAGACGGCATCGGCGTGGAAATCGCCCTGCAGTGGAACGACAGCTTCAACGAGAACCTGTTGTGCTTCACCAACAACATTCCGCAGCGCGACGGCGGTACTCACCTGGTGGGTTTCCGTTCGGCACTGACGCGTAACCTGAACAACTACATCGAGCAGGAAGGTCTGGCGAAGAAGCACAAAGTCGCCACCACCGGTGACGATGCCCGTGAAGGCCTGACCGCAATCATCTCGGTGAAAGTGCCGGATCCGAAGTTCAGCTCGCAGACCAAAGACAAGCTGGTCTCTTCCGAAGTGAAGACCGCGGTCGAACAGGAAATGGGCAAGTACTTCTCTGACTTCCTCCTGGAAAACCCGAACGAAGCGAAACTGGTCGTTGGCAAGATGATCGACGCCGCTCGTGCCCGTGAAGCCGCGCGCAAGGCGCGTGAGATGACCCGCCGCAAAGGCGCGCTGGACATCGCCGGGCTGCCGGGCAAACTCGCTGACTGCCAGGAAAAAGACCCGGCGCTGTCCGAACTGTACCTCGTGGAAGGTGACTCCGCGGGCGGCTCTGCCAAGCAGGGGCGTAACCGCAAGACTCAGGCGATCCTGCCGTTGAAGGGCAAGATCCTCAACGTCGAGAAAGCCCGTTTCGACAAGATGATCTCGTCCCAGGAAGTGGGCACCTTGATCACCGCACTGGGCTGCGGTATCGGTCGCGACGAATACAACATCGACAAGCTGCGTTATCACAACATCATCATCATGACCGATGCTGACGTCGACGGTTCGCACATCCGTACCCTGCTGCTGACCTTCTTCTTCCGTCAGTTGCCGGAGCTGATCGAGCGCGGCTATATCTACATCGCCCAACCGCCGCTGTACAAGGTCAAGAAAGGCAAGCAAGAGCAATACATCAAAGACGACGACGCCATGGAAGAGTACATGACGCAGTCGGCCCTGGAAGATGCGAGCCTGCACCTGAACGAAGAAGCGCCGGGCATTTCCGGTGAAGCGCTGGAACGTCTGGTTAACGATTTCCGCATGGTGATGAAGACTCTCAAGCGTCTGTCGCGCCTGTACCCGCAGGAACTGACCGAGCACTTCATCTACCTGCCGGCTGTCAGCCTGGAAATGCTTGGCGACCACGCCAAGATGCAGGACTGGCTGGCCCAGTACGAAGTCCGTCTGCGCACCGTCGAGAAGTCGGGTCTGGTCTACAAGGCCAGCCTGCGTGAAGACCGTGAACGTGGCGTGTGGCTGCCAGAGGTCGAATTGATCTCCCACGGCCTGTCGAACTACGTCACCTTCAACCGCGACTTCTTCGGCAGCAACGACTACAAGACCGTCGTCACCCTCGGCGCTCAACTGAGCACCCTGCTTGACGAAGGCGCGTACATCCAGCGCGGCGAGCGCAAGAAAGCGGTCACCGAGTTCAAGGAAGCCCTGGACTGGCTGATGGCTGAAAGCACCAAGCGTCACACCATCCAGCGATACAAAGGTCTGGGCGAAATGAACCCGGATCAACTGTGGGAAACCACCATGGACCCAAGCGTGCGCCGCATGCTGAAAGTCACCATCGAAGACGCGATTGGCGCAGACCAGATCTTCAACACCCTGATGGGTGATGCGGTCGAACCTCGTCGTGACTTCATCGAGAGCAATGCGCTGGCGGTGTCCAACCTCGACTTCTGATCCGCGCAAGCAATTTGGTGTGTATTGCCGAAATAAAAAAAGGCCCGCATAAGCGGGCCTTTTTTATGGGCTTTCGTAGTATTAAACCGCTGGTCCCTGGAGCCGTTACAGCGGGCCGAGGCAATGTTCAACTCAGAACAATTGCAGACTCACTCGATTTCAAATCAAACGCTTCGCGCGAAGGTCCAATTTCCCAAAGCAACTGCAAGCGTTGGTGGGCTTCGGACAATGTCGGAATATGACCTTCATCCACCCACCACATCACAACCCGTGGTTTGCTGATAGGCAGGAACCACTCCGCACCTCTTACTCGAAAGTCGTTGTGCGGCGTTTTATACAAGAAATCTTTCAACGCCGCCGGGCTCTTCCACAGCGAAAGCGTATAAAGATACCCTTCTCCCCATAGTTCATCGAGAAGTTGTTGATTGTCCTGAACTTCTCGCCATATAAAGCCAGGATGTGCGTCAGCGAGACCGTTTACATAGGCGGTAGAAGAATAAAAACCGTCCATGCGTGAATCAGATTTTAAATATTTTGGTTTGACCAGATCAAACTGCGCGAGAATAGCCATTATTTGTTAATCCTTTAATAAGACTAAACACTGGTGAAAAGTTGAGTAGTTACAAGTGATGTTTTGAAATGGTTTTGCAGGCGAGCGCCAACCCTCAGGTTACTTTGCAGTAATTAGACGGTAATTAACTGTCGAGAAGCCAGTACGTGCTCTATTGAACTTACATATCGTGAATTATGGTTCTTTTTAAACTACGAGGAGACATGAATATGTCATCTCATCTGTAAGCTGTTAACGCTTGAATCTGCCCTGCCACCACTGAATTACTTGGTGACAGGGAGATTCGCTTGCATCAAGCCTGACCGTTCAACATTAAATTGAGGTTCTGTACTGCGGCGCCTGATGCGCCCTTGCCGAGGTTGTCGTAAACCGCGGCAAGCAATACCTGGCCTGACTTCTCATCCGAGAAGACATAGATGTCCAGGCGGTTGGTGTCATTCAGGTATTCAGGGTCCAGTTGCGTAACGGTCTTGACCTGATCCAGCGGAACAACCTTGATGAACTCGGAGTTGGCGTAATGGTTGCTGAGGCAGGCTTGGATCTGCTGCACCGAGGCGCCAGCGGGTAATAAGCGCAAATGCAGCGGCACGTACAAGACGATGCCTTGACGGTATTTGCCATAGCCAGGTGTGAAGATAGGCCGATGCTCCAGCAATGCCTCAGCCATCATCTCAGGGACATGCTTGTGGTTAAGGTTCAGGCCATAACCGCGGTACGGAGCGTCCGTGTGTTGCGGATGATCCGGAATTTCATAGGCGTCGATCAGCGATTTGCCCGAACCGGAATACCCGGAAATGGCATGCACATTCACGGGGTAGTCCTTGGGGACCACCCCGGCTTCCGTCAGCGGACGCAACAGCGCGATAGCGCCTGTCGGGTAGCAGCCAGGATTGGATACACGCTTGGCTGTCGTGATGATGTCAGCCTGGCCTGCAGTGAGTTCGGGCAGACCATAAACCCAACCGGGTGTGGTGCGGTGAGCAGAACTGGGATCAAGTACACGTACCTTTGGATTCTCGATGAACGACACCGCTTCAACAGCGGCATCGTCTGGCAGGCAGAGAATCGCGATATCACAGGTGTTAAGTGCTTCAGCCCTTTTTACCGGGTCCTTGCGATCGGCATAGGGCAACTGTAAAAGCTCAATATCCGTGCGACCGTTCAGACGCGAATGTATCTGAAGTCCAGTCGTACCGGCTTCCCCGTCGATAAAAATAAGTGGCTTCATGTTCACGAAAATTCACGATAATGAGTGTTCTGAAACTTTATCACACCTTTACTGTGCCGCGCAGGGTGACGTTTTTATGCAAAGAGTTTTTCAGGTTTATTTGAATTATTGTTTTTTAATCCTGCTACACCGTCACTGACCAGTGTCTCTTCGAATTTTCCGGCCATGAAGTCAATTTGATATACATAAGGCACTGGTTTAAAAAACATTTCCCGATTCAACAGCTTGGCCAATGTAAAAGTCGCAGTCAGGGTTGTAGCCAATAAACAAGCAGAACTTAGAGAGGCAACCTTACGTTCCTCGAAATCAAGCTTCGGATCTTCCAGATAGGCACGGTGCAAATGTAGAGGGTCGAGGCCAATACCGAAATTGATCAGTTTCTCCGTCTCGGTCATATCTGGCGTCAACGCAAAATACTCTTCGAATGACATCGAATCCGGATGGAAGTGATGCAACGTTCCGCCGAAGCCTATAGGGCAGGAAACGACCGCTGGAATACCCCGTTCCCGCGCCTTTTGGTACATCTGAATACGCGGCTCAATCACGAAGTAGTCCATGGCGTCGCACAACATGTCCACGCCGGTCAAAAAGTCGTCGACTGTTTCAGCGCTGACCCCTTCGTACTGTTCAATGCGCAAGGCCGGATTGATCGACAAGAGACGCTCACGCAGGACATCGGCCTTTTTCAGCCCGACAGTATGAGTCGTCGCGCCAAATTGGCGGTTGAAGTTCTCCGGTCCGAAGGTATCGAAATCGGCAATTTTTATCCCGCCAACGCCCATGCGTACCAGTGTCTCCGCGTGGGTATATCCGACACCGCCGCATCCTGGAACTGCGATGGTCTTGCCGGCTAACAATGCCAGTTCTTCCTGGCTGATCAAACCGATCATTCGACTGTAAATGACTTCGCGGGAATATTCATTTTGCATATAACTCTCCTTGTATTTATTTGGCGACGTAGTGAAAGCCAACGATTGAAAAACCGTGTCGGGTCCAGAAAGACTGCGCCATCGAATTGGTAACGAACGTATCAAGGCAGATCTGTTCACACTGGTAATGATCGGCCAAGGCTCTTACGTGGTTGAGCAGTTGCGCGCCTACACCACGAGATCGGTTTCCCAGCTTGATGATGAAATGATCGATATATAAATATTTGCCGCAGTAAATACGGGTATTCAGCCAATAGCCTGTCAGGCCCACCAGCTCGGCTTCTTCGAATACACCGACACACTGCCAATTCAACTTGGCGACAGTTTTCAATCGTTCTAATAGCAGGTCTTTATTCAGATCCGGATAAAAAGTCGACAGCAACCCTAACGTCATGGGCAGTTCGTAATCCTGTAGAACCCTGATCGTCACTGACGCATCTATACGCTCAACCTTGTGCATACAACCACCTCACCCAGATACGTTAATAGGCTGGACAAGAACGGTCAGTGGAACTCGATAACCAGCAGATCGCGATAACCGCTGTCAGCTCCATCACAGATCTGAATGGCTGTCGTATCGTGAAAGACCGTGTCATCCCTGAACAGCAGTGCCTGGCAAGGCTTCTCCAGCGTGCCCACATAAATAGGCTGCTGATGCATGATGTCGACCAGTGTCGTTTCACCTCCGATCACACCTCTTCTGTCGGCCATGAACAGGCAACTGAATTTCACCCCGTCCCGATGTTTGCCTTCGGGTACCGGCAATCCCGTCATGTCTGGAGTGGCCAAGATGCGATTGAAATAGGTGTTGATTTTCCAGCCTTGAACATCCTCGATTTCACTGAAGGTGTTGGCGAGTTTCAGTAGCAGCTTTTTCAGCACTTCATTGTCGGCCATCTCCGCAGTGACGGGGGCGAAGTGCCGGTCGATGCCACCGTTCAGTGGATTGAAATACTCCGGTTGGGAATACGGTACATGGGGCTGCTGCTCCAGGCGATTGCCGTTCGCATACCACTTGAATTTACCGAAACGGCGATAGCGGTACATGCCGCCATCGTTCATGTAACGATCAAGTTCGAGGTTTTCCCAATAACCCTGGAATTGCTCCCACTCGGGCATCTCGGAAAAATCCACACCCAGCAGTTCAGCGGAGTGCCCTGCAACAAATCGGCTGTTGTTGAGTGCCCAGACAGTCTGTGGCTCAGTATTGGCAAGATTGCTTTTCATAAGGGTTCTCTAAATATCACGTCAACAGCGTTTTGTTGTTTTTCATAGCCAGTTCGATGCTTTTGTAATAATCGACGGCTACGTTGTATCGGATCAGGCAGCCAATACATATTTCTTCAATGGCTTCAGGACATGACTTCGCCAATGGCATCAGCACACGGTAGAGAAGTTGCTTGCCGTGATTGGCGTCAATCTTTATATGCATGTCGTGGTAATAGATGACGTCTTCGGGCATGTGCAGACGACGCATGGCTTTGACTGTTCGGGAGAACCGGTAAGGCGCGGTGTGTTCAAGAATCGCCAGTGCGCCCAGCAGACGAGGGTGATACTGACGCCGCAATGCGTACATCAGCAGCAGATTGCCGTTCTTCAGGGCCTCCGCCGGCGCTTGTTGAACACTGGCCTGGGGACCGATGAGTTCGTGCAGTGTTTCTGCGGATTTACGGAACAGCACGGTATGCATTTCGGATAGCGTACCCAGGCCCATTTCGTCCCAGTAGTTTTCCGCAAGTGCCAATTTCATATCGCCTGTCATGCCCAATTGCGCCAGAGCGATGACGTCATCGAAGCGACCATCGACCTGCTCTTCCATGGCTATGTAAAAGCTTAGTTCTTCAAGCGTCGACTCTTCAGCCAGCCAAGTGAAAAACGGTGAAACCTCGTCGCGATGAGTCGAATGCAGCCGGTTGTACCACTTCAAAAATTCGGCGGCGTTTTTTGGCAACTGGGCTTTATCAAGACGACTTTCTTCAAAGGCATTCCATTCATCTTCCAGCACTTGGGTGCGCGCATATTCGTGGTGAGACGGCGCCATTTTGTAAGCGCGTGGTTCGGCCAGTTCACGAAGATAAAACGAGTTGAGTGCGGTCTGTTCCGACAGCGAGTTTATGGTCGACGGCGGCGTGGTCGTCTGACACTTGGAACGATCTTGTAGATTCATTTCAATTCCTTTGCTTTACCAGGGACGAGCACGCACCAGACCCGAGCACGTGCCACGCCCCATCGGAGTTAGCTTTCAGTCTTGCTAGAAGCGCAGCGCGGGTTAGCTTTTGCGCATTGAGCGGAGCAGTCCCAAGTAAAAACTTTTATAAGAGACTTCCAGGTAACGGCAGTTTTCATGAATTTTTTCGTGCAGGTCGTGCAGACGGTCAATAGGCAACCCGGGCATCAGATGATGCTCAACGTGGTAGTTATTGCCGTTGGTGAACCAGTTCATGAACGCGTTGCTTTTAATGGTTCTGGTGTTTTCGTAAGGGTCTGTCGAATCCGTTGCGCAACGGAAATGCTCTGGCATCTCAATCAAGGCGTGTACCGGAGCCGCGACAAACATGAGCGGAATAATCCACAGATAGACGATGATTTCATAACCGAACTGAAATGAGACCCCACCCAATAACGCAATCATCAATACCATCGAAAGATGATCTCGTTTGATGCGTCTGGAAACGTTGCTGGAAACGTTTTCGTACTGCGAACTGAACGCAATAAACACATTTTTGAAAAAACGTGGGTAGTGCGAAACCATCAAAAGTCGGGTTAATAGCGCGCTGATGGAACGAAGGGATAACTCACCATATTGATCACCGTAATCAAAGAACTCCCGATTTTCTGGAGTGCCCAGATAACGATGGTGATGCATATGGCTGGCTTTGTAATCAGCGAATGAAACCAACATTGGCAAACCGAGCAGTATGCCGAATAGTTCGTTAAGCTTTTTATTCCTGAATCCCTGTGAGTGCAAAACTTGATGTTGAAGTTCTACACCATGGGCGAACATTGATCCAAGAAGAATGACGCCTATAGCGACTTCCCATGGATGGCCACTCAGAGCCAAACAACCACCGGTTACAATCAGCGCTAAGTAGATTGCAAATTTCAGTGCAAACGTTACATCGCTGGACCTGCTCTGAATATCGGCCAATGCCAATCGATTGGCATTAGTAAATGTAGTTCTCTGCACAACTCACTCCGTCGAACTGAACAAGAATTTCGCTGATATTTTCTAATCGTTAGGCAAGCTATCGAATTAATTTTTAATCATTCCATTATGTGTACCTTTTACAGTCTCTGGTGTTAACTAATGCCTCCGGTTTGGATGTTTAGTTGTTCAGCTCGGGTGCTTCTGAAACACAACAACTTTGATGAATGGTCATAACGCCAAGCAATCGCGCGCAGTACAACTGTGAGGGATCTAACGGTTGTGCCTGCAGTATCGATTCTCAATAGATTCCGCTTCGAAGTAAAAAAGATATTGTTGATCACCCATAAGGAAAACGGATGTTTGATTACAAATTGCTTTCTGCTCTCTCTGCGGTCATTGAACAGGGAGGCTTCGAACGAGCAGCCCAGGTTCTTGGTCTGTCCCAGCCCGCAGTGTCACAGCGAATCAAGCTATTGGAGGCCAGGGTCGGCCGTCCGGTGTTAGTGCGCTTGACGCCACCGGTGCCAACCGAGATAGGGCGGCGGCTGCTTTATCATGTTCAGCAGGTGCGGTTACTCGAGCGTGATCTTCAGAGTCACGTGCCTTCTCTCGATGAAGACGGGGCTCCGGAACGCCTGCGTGTCGCCTTGAACGCTGACAGCCTGGCGACATGGTGGGCGCGATCAGTGGGTGATTTTTGCGCCGAGCAGAATTTGTTGCTGGATCTGGTCGTCGAGGATCAAGCGGTCAGTCTCAGGCGTATGCGTGCCGGCGAGGTGGCGGCCTGTGTTTGTGCCACTGAACGGCCAATGGCGGGCGCGCGCAGTCTGTTGCTTGGTGCCATGCGCTACCGCGCGGTGGCGAGTCCTGAGTTTATCGCCCGGCATTTTCCGAACGGTATCAATGCCCAGTTGATTGCCCGCACGCCGGCGCTAGTGTTTGGCCCCGACGATTTTCTGCAGCACCGCTACCTCGCAGCCTTGGGTGTGCTCGGAAGTTTCGAGCACCATTTCTGTCCGTCATCAGAAGGATTTATACGACTGACAGAAGCAGGACTGGGTTGGGGTCTGGTTCCGGAGTTGCAGATTATCGATCATCTGCAGCGTGGCTTGCTGGTTGAGTTGATACCCGACAAGCCAACCGATGTGCCGTTGTACTGGCACCATTGGCGCAATAGTGGCGAGTTGTTGGGCAAGCTGACCGAACATCTCGCGCAATCATCAAAACGTTGGCTGGTGCCGCTGGATTCCCTGGCAAACATTCCTCGCCATATTGCTTCCCTTCATCAGCCACGCTTCCCGATGCCCACTGAGCACGACAGTCATTCCTGTCTGACGATGAACAGCGAAGTTTAAGAACGTTGTGTTGAACTGAAACAGGACTGTCAGGTGGGGATAACGCGCCCCCTGGCAGTTTCGGCTCAGCCGTTCAAGTGGCGGCCGCCACACTCTCCAACCGATACCCGTAGCCATAAATCGTCAGCAACTGCCAACCACGATCCGCGGTCAGTCCGAGCTTGTTGCGCAGGCGATAGATATGCGTGTCCAACGGTCGCGACGAAGCCATTTCCTCATGGGGCCAGAACCGTTCATACAGATAATCTCGCGACAACGGCCGTCCGAGGTTGCTGAACAGGCAACGCGCGAGACGGTATTCACGTTCGGTCATGATGATCGGTTTGCCCGCACGGGTGACCGTCAGTTCTGCATCGTCAAACGCCAAGTCATTGAAACTCAGCACTTCGGCAGCTGCAGTACGCTGCTGACTGTGCCGGCGCAACACCGCCGCCACGCGTGCTTTCAATTCATTGGGCCGAAACGGCTTGCTCACATAATCATCAGCTCCGGCATTCAGCGCTTGAACAATATCGCTCTCACCATCGCGACTGGTCAGCATGATCGCCGCCGGTGGCGCTTCCATGTGTTCGCGGGTCCAGCGCAGCAGCGCCAGGCCGGTGAGGTCGGGCAGTTGCCAGTCGAGGATCAGCAGGTCGAAAGTCTCCCGGCGCAGTTGCCGCAGCAAGTCTTCACCGCGCTCGAAGCTGTGCAGTGACCATGGCTGCTCGCCGGCATCGGCCATCTGCTGCAGGGTTTGCTCGACCCGGCGCAGTTCGGCGGGTTCGTCGTCCAGTATCGCAACGCGCATACGCGATGATTCCTTGTTGCTTTGGCAATCGGGAGGCAACCATAGCGGCTTGCCCTGTGCCGTGAAAGTAAGCGTCTCGTCGGTGATCGACGTCCGCTATGATTCTTCGGTCTACGTCTCTGACCTGTGGCCTATGAAACCATTCCCTCCCGCCCATTTCCCTACGGCGCGTTTCCATGAATAACCGTCGCCGGCACGAAAGCCGTGAGCCGAGCCAGGTGCAGCGCCTGTTTCGCCAGTTAGTGCGCGAGTGGGTGTGGATAAGTCTAGTGCTGTTGCCGCTGACTGCGCTGTTGTCTTATCGCGCCCAGGTCAATCTGCGCGACGTCTCGCCAGTGCTGAGCGCATTGCTGTCGGTAGGGCTGGTAGCGTGCGTGCTCGGGCTTTTGCTCTGGCGTCCGCGCTGGGCACTGTGGATAACGCTGAGCGGCATGGCGTGCGTGCTGCTCGCCAGTGCCGGGCTGGCGGAAACCCGGCGCTGGTGGTCGCCGACGCCAGCCGCGCTGGGCATGCTTTTCGGTTATCTGATCTGGAACTGGCGGCGTCTCAGCGGGGTGCTGACTTACTTCGGCTGGGAGCTTGCCCGCCTGGACAGTGAGCCGAAAGTCTTCCCCGAACGCCGCCGCACCCAGTTCACCGGGGGCGATAGGTTGCAGGGTCAGATCATGGCGCTCGAACAAGCCATGAGCCGCACTCGCGATACCCGACGGTTCATCGCCGACGGGCTGGAATATTTGCCGGTGGCGACGCTGATCAGCGATCCGAAGGGACAGATCCTGCTGGGCAACCGCAAAGCTCGGCAACTCTTCGACAGTAATCTGGTGGGCGATGACATCCTCGATCAACTGGCGCGGCTCGGCTATCCGGAGTTATCCACAGCGCCGCGTCCGCTGTTGTCCGCCCTGCCGCTGCTGGAGTTTCGCGATTACAAGGAGCGCAGCCTGCGTCTGGAGCGTGCGGCATTGCTGCCGGTGGATGGAGACACACCGATCGGCTGGTTGCTCAGCCTCACCGATCTCAGCGCCGAGCGTGCCGCCGAGGAGCAACGCGGGGTATTGCTGCGGTTTCTTTCCCATGACCTGCGCGCGCCGCATTCGGCGATCCTCGCCTTGCTTGACGTCCACCGGCATCAAGTTGGGGCTGATGCGCCGCTGTTTGAACAGATCGAACGCCAGGTGCGCCGCGCGCTGGATCTGACCGACGGTTTTGTTCTGCTGGCGCGGGCCGAATCCGAGGCTTACCAGTTTCAGCCGACGCTGTTCGCGATGCTGGTGCTGGATGTTATTGATCAAGCGCTACCGATTGCCCAGCAAAAACGCATCGAACTGCTGAATGAAATGGATGAGCCATCGCAGGAACGCCTGATCAAAGCCGATCAAGGGCTGCTGACGCGCGCACTGTTCAACCTGCTGGAAAACGCGATCAAATACAGCCCGGCCGACACCAGGATTGAACTGCATGTAAGTTGCGACGAAGACTGGCTGCGCTGCGAACTGACCGATCAGGGTAAAGGCATCGCCGCCGAAGAATTACCCGACCTGTTCACCCAGTACCGGCGCTTTTCTTCCTCTCAAGGCATTGATGGCGTGGGCCTGGGCTTGTCGATGGTCAAAGCGGTGGTCGATCACCATGGCGGCGTTATCGAATGCCACAGCGTGGTCGGTCAGGGCACCACCTTCCTCCTCGAATTGCCGCTGATCCCCGAATGAACAGGCACAAAAAAACCGGCTATATCAGCCGGTTTTTTTACTTCCGAAAAAAACTTATGCACCTTTTACGGTGTTTTATGAGCTTGAGAAATATATAAGTAAATCAATCACTTAATTTCAATATTCAAGCGTTTTCAACAAAACCGTACACAGGTTATCCACAAATTCTCAGACAACCACCTGATCACTCGCGGCAGGTGCTTGCGGGGCCGGCGGCAGCGAACCCATTTCGCGCTGCGTCTTCTCGTTCCAGGCTTGTACCCGGTCGTTCAACTCAGCGATGGCGCGCGGGCCTGTGCCCTCGGCATACATCGGTTCGCCAATGACCACGGTGATTACACCGGACTTCTTGCCCCAGCCGATTTTCGGCCAGAACTTGCCGGCATTGTGTGCAATCGGCAGCACCGGAAGCGCCGCATTCACCGCCAAAGCGCTACCACTGCGGGAGAACTTGCCGACAGTGCCGTAGGGCACGCGCGTACCTTCGGGGAAGATCAGTACCCAAACGTTGTCCTTCAGCAGCTCATCACCCTTCGCCGCGACTTGCTTCAAAGCAGCTTTCGGGTTGTCGCGATCAATCGCGATTGGCCGCAACATGGCCATGGCCCAGCCGAAAAACGGTACATACAGCAGTTCGCGTTTGAGCACTTGGCTCAACGGCGAGAAATAAGCGGAGAGAAAGAACGTCTCCCAAGTGCTCTGGTGGTTCGACTGAATCACGCAGGGCCGGTCAGGCACGTTTTCCGCACCTTTGATTTCGTAACGGATACCGAGGAATACCTTGGTCAACCACAAGGCGCAACGGCACCAGTACACGTTGATAAAACGATAGCGCGCCTTGAACGGCAGAAACGGCGCGATAAAAAAACTCAAGCTGCACCACAGCAGGGAGGTGGTGCCCAGCAGCAGGTAAAAGAGAAAAATCCTGATGGCCCGCAGTATCGACATAGTGACGTTTACCGTTACGGGGCAATGCCCGAATGTTCAAGCGCACTCCCGATCAATCCCTGGTCAGGAACTTCAGAAGTACTCTAGTTGTGGATAAGTTCTGCGGCAATCGCCGCCAGATCGTCAAAAATCAGAGTGCCAACCGGCAGGGTTTTGCCCTGAGTCTTTTCGCCTTTTCCGGTCTTTACCAAAACTGGCTGTGAATCGACGGCTTTGGCGGCCTCCAGGTCACCAAGGCTGTCGCCGACGAACCAGACATTGTTCAGTTCGACGTTGTAATGCGCCGCGATGGTTTTCAACATCCCCGGTTTCGGCTTGCGGCAATCGCAGCCTTCGTCCGGCCCATGCGGGCAATACACGATCAGCCCGACTTCACCGCCCTGCTCCGCCACGAGCATACGCAAGCGCGCATGCATGGCGTCAAGGGTGGCGAGGTCGTAATAGCCGCGAGCAATGCCCGACTGGTTGGTGGCCACTGCCACCGTCCAGCCGGCCTTGCTCAACTGCGCAATCGCCTCGATCGAGCCGGGCAACGGAATCCACTCCGCCACCGACTTGATGTAAGCGTCGGAGTCGTAATTGATCACTCCGTCCCGATCGAGAATCAGCAGTTTCAACAGCAATCCCTCAACCCAGCAGCGAAATGTCGGCAACACCCAGGAACAGGCCACGCAGACGCGCCAGCAGCGCGTAACGGTTGGCCCGCACATTGGCGTCGTCGGCATTGACCATCACCGCGTCGAAGAACGCATCCACCGGCTCACGCAATGCCGCCAGGCGTGCCAGCGATTCGTTGTACTGACGCGCTGCGGCCATCGGCTGTACAGCCTGATCCGCTTGCTGGATCGCCGAGTAGAGCGAGAACTCGTTGGCGTTGTCGAAGTACTTGGCTTGAACGTCGGTCGGTACCGCGCCTTCGAGTTTGCTCAACAGGTTCGATACACGCTTGTTCACCGCCGCCAGTGCTGCCGCTTCCGGCAGTTTGCGGAAGGCCTGAACCGCTTGCACACGCTGATCGAAATCCAGCGCCGAACCTGGCTTCAGGGCACGTACCGACAGGTAGGTGGCCACTTCAACGCCTTCGTCTTCGTAACGTGCACGCAGACGGTCGAAGATGAATTCCAGCACGGCTTCGTTGAGGCCGGCAGCCTTGACCTTGGCACCGAACGCATTCACCGCGAATGCGACGGCGTCATTCAGGTCGAGATCGAGTTTCTTCTCGATCAGGATACGCAGCACACCCAGGGCAGCGCGGCGCAGGGCATACGGGTCTTTGCTGCCGGTTGGCAGCATGCCGATACCAAAAATACCGACCAGGGTGTCGAGCTTGTCAGCGATGGCAACGGCCGCACCAGTCAGGGTGGCTGGCAGTTCAGCACCGGCACCGCGTGGCATGTATTGCTCGTTCAGCGCCAGCGCGACGTCTTCCGGCTCGCCGTCATTGAGGGCGTAGTAGTAACCGGCGACACCTTGCATCTCCGGGAACTCGCCGACCATTTCGGTGGCCAGGTCGCACTTCGACAGCAGGCCTGCACGAGCAGCCCACGAGGCGTTGCCGCCGATGCGTGCGGCAATGTACGCAGCGAGCCTGGATACGCGCTCGGCCTTGTCGTAGACGCTGCCGAGTTTTTCCTGGAACACCACGTTTTTCAGGCGATCGTTGAAAGCTTCGAGTTTCTGCTTCTTGTCTTGCTTGAAGAAGAACTCGGCGTCAGTCAGGCGTGGGCGAACCACTTTCTCGTTACCGGCGATGATCTGCTGCGGGTCTTTGCTTTCGATGTTGGCCACGGTGATGAACCGTGGCAGCAACTTGCCGTCG
The DNA here is from genome assembly GCF_029543085.1 of Pseudomonas sp. A34-9. Lineage (NCBI taxonomy): Bacteria > Pseudomonadati > Pseudomonadota > Gammaproteobacteria > Pseudomonadales > Pseudomonadaceae > Pseudomonas > Pseudomonas sp. A34-9. The sequence goes on from NZ_CP119967.1 coordinate 19,047, forward strand.
GCATCCAGCAGGCAGAAATACTTCTGGTTGTCCTGCATGGTGGTGATCAGCGCTTCTTGCGGCACGTCGAGGAAGCGTTCCTCGAACGAGCACACCAGCGGCACCGGCCATTCCACCAGCGCGGTCACTTCGTCGAGCAGAGCCGGCGGAACGATTGCCGTGCCTTCCTGACGGGTGGCCAGTTCTTCGGTGCGCTTGCTGATGATCTCGCGACGCTCGTTGGCGTCGGCCAGCACGTAAGCGGCACGCAGGTCGGCGAGGTAGCTCGACGGCGAACCGATGCGCACGCTTTCCGGGTGATGGAAGCGGTGACCACGGGAATCACGACCAGCCTTCTGCGCGAGGATGGTGCAATCGATGACTTGGTCACCGAGCAGCATCACCAGCCATTGGGTCGGACGCACGAACTCTTCCTTGCGCGCACCCCAACGCATGCGTTTCGGGATCGGTAGGTCGTTCAGCGAATCTTCGACGATGGTCGGCAACAGGCTCGCGGTCGGCTTGCCGGCGATGCTCTGGCTGTAACGCAGTTTCGGGCCGCTCTGATCGATTTCGCTCAGCTCCACGCCGCACTTCTTGGCAAAACCCAGGGCTGCCTGAGTCGGGTTGCCTTCAGCGTCGAACGCCGCCTGACGTGGCGGGCCATCGAGGTTGATGCTGCGATCCGGTTGCTGAGTCGCTAACGCGGTAATCAGCACAGCCAGACGGCGCGGCGCGGCGTAGACGGTTTTAGTCTCGTAGCTCAGGCCAGCGGCTTGCAGGCCTTTGTCGATACCGGCGAGGAACGCTTCAGCCAGGGTGTTCAGGGCTTTGGGTGGCAGTTCTTCGGTGCCCAGTTCAACCAGAAAATCTTGCGCACTCATTGTGCAGCCTCCAGCTTGGCCAGTACTTCGTCACGCAGGTCCGGGGTCGCCATCGGGAAGCCCAGCTTGGCGCGCGCCAGCAGGTAGGCTTGCGCAACGGAACGCGCCAGGGTGCGTACACGCAGGATGTATTGCTGACGCGCGGTCACCGAGATCGCCCGGCGCGCATCCAGCAGGTTGAAGGTGTGCGAAGCCTTCAGCACCATTTCGTAGCTCGGCAATGGCAGCGGCTGGTCGAGTTCGATCAGGCGCTTGGCTTCGCTTTCATAGAAGTCGAACAGTTCGAACAGCTTGTCGACGTTGGCGTGTTCGAAGTTGTAAGTGGACTGCTCCACTTCGTTCTGGTGGAACACGTCGCCGTAGGTCACCTTGCCGAACGGACCGTCAGCCCAGACCAGGTCGTAGACCGAATCCACGCCCTGCAGGTACATGGCCAGACGCTCGAGACCGTAAGTGATCTCGCCGGTCACCGGATAGCATTCGATGCCGCCCGCTTGCTGGAAGTAAGTGAACTGAGTCACTTCCATACCGTTCAACCAGACTTCCCAGCCCAGACCCCAGGCGCCGAGGGTCGGCGATTCCCAGTTGTCTTCGACGAAGCGGATATCGTGGACCAGCGGGTCGAGGCCGACATGCTTGAGCGAGCCCAGGTACAGTTCCTGGAAGTTGTCCGGGTTCGGCTTCAGGACCACCTGGAACTGATAGTAGTGCTGCAGACGGTTCGGGTTTTCGCCGTAACGGCCGTCAGTCGGACGGCGGCTTGGCTGCACATAGGCGGCGTTCCAGGTTTCCGGGCCTATGGCGCGGAGGAAGGTCGCGGTGTGGAAAGTGCCGGCGCCTACTTCCATATCGTAGGGCTGAAGTACCACACAACCTTGCTCGGCCCAGTATTGCTGGAGCGCGAGGATCAAGTCTTGGAAGGTACGCACGGCTGGCGTAGGCTGGCTCACGAAATTCACCTGTTTCTTGGGCTGCGATTTAAAGAGCGGGAGTATACCCGATTCAGTCGCACCTCCACCCCCTGGAGCCTTATGCCACGCTGCTTTTGGTGTACCGAAGATCCGCTGTACATGGCTTATCACGATCAGGAGTGGGGCACGCCGCTACGCGATGCGCAGGGTTTGTTCGAGTTGCTTTTGCTCGAAGGGTTCCAGGCCGGGCTTTCCTGGATCACCGTGCTGCGCAAGCGCGAGCGTTATCGCGAGGTGCTGTTCGGCTTCGACGTACAGCGCGTGGCGCAGATGAGCGACGCCGAAATCGACGAATTGATGCTCGACCCGGGGATCATTCGCAACCGCCTGAAACTCAATGCCGCCCGGCGCAACGCCCAAGCCTGGCTGGCGCTGGAGGATCCGGTGGCGTTCCTCTGGTCGTTCGTCGGTGACCAACCGATCATCAATCATTTCAAGGATCGCAGCGAAGTCCCGGCGATCACCCCCGAAGCGGTGGCGATGAGCAAAGGCCTGAAAAAGGCCGGGTTCACGTTTGTCGGCCCGACCATTTGCTACGCACTGATGCAGGCCTCGGGCATGGTCATGGATCACACTCAGGATTGCGACCGCTACGCGCAGCTCGCCAACGGCGGTTAGAATGGCCGCCTCGCGCACCGCACAAGATCAGGAGTGACCTGTGGAAAAGTTTAAAGGCGCCTTGCTGGTAGGCGCTCTGCGGCTATTTGCCCTGCTGCCATGGCGGGCCGTGCAGGCCGTGGGTTCGGCGATCGGCTGGATCATGTGGAAAACCCCCAACCGCTCCCGCGACGTGGTGCGGATCAACCTCGCCAAATGTTTTCCACAGATGGATGCCGCCGAACGTGAGCGTCTGGTCGGGCAGAGCCTGAAAGACATCGGCAAGTCGCTGACCGAAAGCGCCTGCGCGTGGATCTGGCCGGCGCAACGCTCGATCGATCTGGTGCGCGAAGTCGAAGGCCTCGACGTCCTCAAGGATGCGCTGGCCTCCGGCAAAGGCTTAGTCGGCATCACCAGCCACCTGGGCAACTGGGAAGTGCTCAACCACTTCTATTGCAGCCAGTGCAAACCGATCATTTTCTATCGCCCGCCCAAGCTCAAGGCTGTGGATGAATTGCTGCGCAAACAGCGCGTGCAACTGGGCAACAAAGTCGCCGCATCGACCAAAGAAGGCATCCTCAGCGTCATCAAGGAAGTGCGCAAAGGTGGTGCAGTGGGCATCCCCGCTGACCCGGAACCGGCCGAATCCGCCGGGATCTTCGTGCCGTTCTTCGCGACTCAGGCGCTGACTAGCAAGTTCGTGCCGAACATGTTGGCTGGCGGCAAAGCCGTTGGCGTGTTCCTGCATGCATTGCGCCTGCCCGATGGGTCTGGCTACAAAGTGATCCTCGAAGCCGCGCCAGAAGCCATGTACAGCACCGATACCGCCGAATCCTGCGCAGCGATGAGTAAAGTCGTCGAGCGTTATGTGGCGGCGTATCCGAGTCAGTACATGTGGAGCATGAAGCGCTTCAAAAAGCGTCCGCCGGGCGAAGAGCGCTGGTATTGAGCTGATTGGCATGATCTGTGGATAACCTGATTGGCGAAGTTATCCACAACCGTTCATCAAAGGGCGCAACAAGATGTCCGAACAACGCAAATCCTTCCGCATCAAGATCACCCACGACAGCTTTGGCGAGTGCCTCGGGCAGACGCGCAATTTGTCGCCCACCGGGGTATTTGTGCAGCATCCGGTGTTGGCTTCTTTGCCCAAAGGCGCGGTGGTTTACGGCCAGGTGCAGGGTTTACCCACAGGCGCGCCGCGGGTGCGGATGGAAGTGGTGACGGTAAATGCCGAGGGCATTGGCCTGCGGTACTTGTAAAAAGTTACTGCGCCTGACGATCGAGCTTCTTCAAGAACACCGTCATTTCCTTCTCGGCCTGCTTGTCGCCATGGGCGCGCGCGGCATCCAGCCCTTGTTCCCAGGCCTGACGCGCGGCGGCGTGATCGCCCAGCGCCAGATGCGCCTTGCCCAATAGCTTCCACGCTGCTGAATACTTCGGATCGAAACCGACACAGCGCTGGAAGTGTTCCGCGGCTTTGGCGTTGTCCCCAAGATCCAGATAGCCTTTGCCCAGGCCGAAGCGCAGCAATGAGTTATCCACACCCTTGGCGAGCATTTTTTCCAGGGATTCGAGCATTTTTTGCACCCTCGCTTCAGTCTGATCGTTCCCACGCTCTGCGTGGGAATGCCTCAATGGACGCTCTTGGGACGCAGAGCGTCCCGGGCTGCATTCCCACGCGGAGCGTGGGAACGATCAACCTCAGAAAAAGCTCAGGCCCACATGAAACAGCTTCTCCACATCGCGAATATGCTTTTTATCCACAAGGAACAGAATCACATGGTCGCCTGCTTCGATCACCGTGTCGTCGTGGGCGATTATCACCTGTTCATTGCGAATCACCGCGCCAATCGTGGTACCCGGCGGCAGGCCGATTTTCTCGATCGGTTTGCCGATGACTTTGCTCGATTTCGCATCACCGTGGGCAATCGCCTCGATCGCTTCCGCTGCACCGCGACGCAATGAATGCACGCTGACGATATCGCCACGGCGCACGTGGGCCAGCAGCGTGCCGATGGTCGCCAGTTGCGGGCTGATGGCGATGTCGATGTCGCCGCCCTGAATAAGGTCGACGTACGCCGGGTTGTTGATGATCGTCATGACCTTTTTCGCCCCCAGCCGTTTGGCCAGCAGCGACGACATGATGTTGGCTTCGTCATCGTTGGTCAGCGCGAGAAAAATGTCGGCATCGGCGATGTTCTCTTCCAGCAGTAAATCACGGTCGGAAGCGCTGCCCTGCAACACCACGGTGCTGTCGAGGGTGTCGGAGAGATAGCGGCAACGCGCCGGGCTCATCTCGATGATCTTGACCTGATAACGGCTTTCGATAGCCTCGGCCAGGCGCTCGCCGATCTGCCCGCCACCGGCGATGACAATACGTTTATAGGTTTCGTCGAGACGGCGCATTTCGCTCATCACCGCGCGAATATTCTCGCGAGCGGCGATGAAGAAGACTTCGTCATCGGCTTCGATCACCGTGTCGCCTTGCGGCAGGATCGGCCGGTCGCGGCGGAAAATCGCGGCGACGCGGGTTTCGACATTCGGCATGTGTTCGCGCAACTGCCGTAGTTGCTGGCCTACCAGCGGGCCGCCGTAATAGGCGCGCACCGCCACCAGTTGCGCCGCGCCTTCGGCGAAATCGATCACCTGCAAAGCGCCGGGATGCTGGATCAGGCGCTTGATGTAGTTGGTCACCACTTGCTCGGGGCTGATCAACACGTCCACCGGAATCGCTTCGTTCTGGAACAGTTGCTCTTCGCGATTGAGGTAGGACGCTTCGCGCACCCGGGCGATTTTGGTCGGGGTGTGGAACAGCGTATGGGCGACCTGGCAGGCGACCATGTTGGTCTCGTCGCTGTTGGTTACCGCGACCAGCATGTCGGCGTCGTCGGCACCGGCCTGCCGCAGCACCGATGGCAGCGAGCCACGGCCCTGCACGGTGCGGATGTCGAGGCGGTCGCCGAGGTCGCGCAGGCGCTCGCCATCGGTATCGACCACGGTGATGTCGTTGGCCTCGCTGGCCAAATGCTCGGCCAGCGAACCGCCGACCTGTCCCGCACCGAGGATGATGATTTTCATCCAGTCACTCCGTTGAATCCGTTTAGCCGCGCGCGGCAGCGATCTTGATCAGCTTGGCGTAGTAGAACCCGTCATGCCCGCCCTGCTGGGCCAGCAATTGGCGACCATGGGGCTGTTTGATCCCGGCGGTGGTCGCTAGATCGAGTTCGCGGGCACCCGGCGTGCGCTCGAGGAACGCGGCAATGACCTCGGTGTTCTCGGTCGGTAAGGTCGAGCAGGTGGCGTACAGCAGGATCCCGCCCACTTCGAGGGTTTTCCACATGGCGTCGAGCAGTTCGCCTTGCAGCTGCGCGAGGGCGACGATGTCGTCCGGCTGACGGGTCAGCTTGATGTCCGGGTGGCGGCGGATCACGCCAGTGGCCGAACACGGCGCGTCGAGCAGGATGCGCTGGAACGGTTTGCCGTCCCACCATTTCTCGGTGTCGCGACCGTCGGCGGCGATCAGTTCGGCATTCAGACCAAGGCGTTCGAGGTTTTCTTTCACTCGCACCAGACGCTTGGCTTCCAGATCCACCGCCACCACGCCGGCCAGCGCCGGTTCGGCTTCGAGGATGTGGCAGGTCTTGCCGCCGGGCGCGCAGCAGGCGTCGAGCACGCGCTGGCCCGGCGCCAGATCAAGCAGATCGGCGGCCAGTTGCGCGGCCTCGTCCTGCACGCTGATCCAGCCTTCGGCGAAACCCGGCAGGCTGCGTACGTCGGCAGCGGCTTCGAGAATGATGCCGTCGCGGCTGTACACACATGGCGTTGCGGCAATCCCGGCCTCAGTCAGCAAGCCGAGGTAAGCGTCGCGGCTGTGATGGCGGCGGTTGACCCGCAGGATCATCGGCGGATGCGCATTGTTCGCTTCGCAAATGGCTTCCCACTGTTCTGGCCAGAACGCTTTCAGGGATTTTTGCAGCCAGCGCGGGTGGGCGGTGCGCACCACCGGATCACGTTCCAGTTCGGCGAAAATCGTTTCACTTTCGCGCTGGGCGTTGCGCAACACGGCGTTGAGCAGGCCCTTGGCCCACGGCTTTTTCAGCTTGTCGGCGCAACCGACGGTTTCGCCGATGGCGGCGTGGGCCGGCACGCGGGTGTAGAGCAATTGGTAGAGGCCGACCAGCAGCAGCGCTTCGACATCGGCGTCGGCAGCCTTGAACGGTTTCTGCAGCAGCTTCTGCGCCAGTGCCGATAGGCGTGGCTGCCAACGCGCAGTGCCGAACGCCAGATCCTGAGTGAAACCGCGATCGCGATCCTCGACCTTGTCCAATTGCGTCGGCAGGGAGCTGTTCAGCGAAGCCTTGCCGCTGAGGACGGCAGCGAGAGCCTTGGCGGCGGCCAGACGCGGGTTCATTGCGCGTCCACCGCTGCGCCGAGCACGGTGCCGACGGCGAATTTCTCACGACGGCTGTTGAACAGGTCGCTGAAATTCAGCGCTTTGCCGCCGGGCAATTGCAGACGGGTCAGGCACAGCGCCTGTTCACCGCACGCGACGACCAGGCCGTCCTTGCTGGCGCTGAGGATTTCACCCGGCGCGCCTTTACCGTCGGCAAGCGTCGCCGCCAGCACTTTCAGCGCTTCACCGTTGAGGGTGCTGTGGGTGATCGGCCATGGGTTGAAAGCGCGCACCAAGCGTTCCAGCTCAACTGCCGGACGGCCCCAGTCGATGCGTGCTTCGTCTTTGTTGAGTTTGTGCGCGTAGGTGGCGAGCTCGTCATTTTGCACTTCACCTTCCAGCGTGCCAGCGGCCAGACCGGCAATCGCTTGCACCACCGCCGGTGGCCCCATCTCGGCGAGACGGTCGTGCAGCGTGCCGCCAGTGTCTTCGCCGCTGATCGGCGTGACGACCTTGAGCAGCATCGGCCCTGTGTCGAGGCCGGCCTCCATGCGCATCACCGTTACGCCGCTTTCGGCGTCACCGTGTTCCACGGCGCGTTGAATCGGCGCCGCACCGCGCCAGCGTGGCAGCAACGAGGCGTGACTGTTGATGCAACCCAGACGCGGAATATCCAGCACCACTTGCGGCAGGATCAGGCCGTAGGCGACCACCACCAGCAAGTCCGGCTTCAGCGCGGCCAGTTCAGCCTGTGCATCGGCGTTGCGCAAGGTCGGCGGCTGCAACACCTGGATATTGTTTTCCAGGGCCAGCTGTTTGACCGGGCTCGGCATCAGTTTTTGCCCGCGACCGGCCGGACGATCCGGTTGGGTGTAGACCGCAACGATCTCGTAGGGGCTGTTCAGCAGGGCCTTGAGGTGTTCGGCGGCGAATTCCGGGGTGCCGGCAAAAACGATGCGCAGTGGCTCAGTCATGAAGGAGTCTCATAAAAAGAAAAAGGCTTGCCGCAGCAAGCCTTTGAAGAGGGGCATCAAGCGTTCTGGCGGTGCTGCTTTTCCAGTTTCTTCTTGATCCGGTCGCGTTTGAGCGTGGACAGGTAATCGACGAACAATTTGCCGTTGAGGTGGTCGCATTCGTGCTGGATGCACACAGCAAGCAGGCCCTCGGCGATCAGCTCATAGGGCTTGCCGTCGCGGTCCAGCGCCTTGATCCTGACCTTTTGCGGGCGGTCGACGTTTTCGTAGAAACCCGGTACCGAGAGGCAGCCTTCCTGGTATTGCTCCATTTCGTCGGTCAGCGATTCGAACTCGGGGTTGATGAACACCCGGGGTTCGGTGCGGTCTTCGGAAAGGTCCATCACGACGATACGTTTGTGCACGTTGACCTGGGTCGCGGCAAGGCCGATGCCCGGCGCTTCATACATTGTTTCAAACATGTCATCGACCAACTGACGCACTTCGTCGTCCACTACAGCCACAGGCTTGGCGATAGTGCGCAGACGCGGGTCCGGGAATTCGAGGATGTTTAAAATGGCCATAGGCTTTGATTGCTGCACACGTTGAGTAAAGTCGGGCGATGGCCTGGCAGGTCCGAAGATGCAGGCTACCGTTGTGAAGCGTAGCTTGTGCATTTTGCACAAGCGAGCCACGGGGGCTCTGACGGTTCACGCGAATGCATATGATAAAGGGATTCACTGCATGAGGAAAACACTACTCGCCCTGCTGCTGTTGGCCTCGGCCGGCGTGGCGCAAGGGCAAGTGCAACTCAGGGATGGTTTTCCACAGCAATACACGGTGGTTTCGGGGGACACACTCTGGGACATATCCGGCAAATACCTGCGCGAGCCTTGGCAGTGGCCACAACTGTGGCGAGCCAATCCGCAAATCGAAAACCCCGACCTGATCTATCCCGGCGACACGCTGACGCTCAGTTACGTCAACGGCCAGCCTCGCCTGATGCTCAATCGCGGTGAATCGCGCGGCACCATCAAGCTCTCGCCACGGATCCGCACCAGCCCGGTGGCCGAGGCGATACCGAGCATTCCGCTGAAATCGATCAACAGTTTTCTGCTGAGCAACCGTATCGTCGACAAGGTCGAGGACTTCGACAAGGCGCCGTACATTGTCGCCGGTGACGCCGAGCGTGTGCTTAGCGGTACCGGTGACCGGATCTTCGCGCGCGGCCATTTCGACCCCGATCAACCGGTCTACGGCATCTTCCGCCAGGGCAAGGTCTACACCGATCCGCAGACCAAAGAGTTTCTCGGCATCAACGCCGACGACATCGGCGGCGGTGAAATCGTCGCGACCGAAGGCGACGTTGCCACCCTCGCCCTGCAACGCACCACGCAGGAAGTACGCCTCGGCGACCGTTTGTTCAGCGGCGAAGAGCGCTCGATCAACTCGACCTTCATGCCCAGCGCACCGACCACCAGCATCAACGGCGTGATCATCGACGTGCCACGCGGCGTTACTCAGATTGGCGTGATGGACGTGGTGACCCTGAACAAAGGCAAGCGCGACGGGCTGGTGGAAGGCAATGTGTTGGAGGTGATGAAAACCGGCGAAACCGTGCGTGACCGCATTACCGGCCAGCCGCTGAAAATTCCCGATGAACGCGCCGGGTTGCTGATGGTGTTTCGCACCTACGACAAACTCAGCTACGGCCTCGTTCTCAATGCTTCACGCTCGTTGGCGGTGCTCGACAAGGTACGAAATCCGTAAGCTTGCTTAACAAGTTACCAACAGAGTTATCCACAGCTTGTTCCGAATGGTTCGGGACTTATAACGATCAAGGATGATCCATGATGCTGTCTGTCTGCACGCCGGTTTCGCCGGCGGAACTGGAAGCGCGTCTGCGCCTGCATCGCCTGCCGGAAATCGGTCCGAAGCGGTTTGCCAAATTGCTCGAAGCCTTCGGCTCGGCATCAAAAGCCATCAGCGCGCCAGCGAGTGCCTGGCGCTCGCTGGGCATGCCGGCGGCCTGCGCCGAAGCGCGACGCTGTCCTGAGGTGCGCGATGGCGCGAGCCATGCAATGCGCTGGCTAGAGCGTTCGGATCATCATTTGCTGATGTGGGATCAGGCGGATTATCCGGCGCTGCTGGCGCAGATTCCTGATCCGCCGCCTTTACTATTTGTCGCTGGCAACCCACAGATTCTGGAAAAGCCGCAACTGGCGATGGTCGGCAGCCGCCGCGCTTCGCGCCCGGGAATGGATACCGCGGCAGCGTTTTCGCGCTGCCTTGCCGGGGCTGGTTTTGTCATCACCAGTGGCTTGGCGCTAGGCATCGATGCCGCTGCGCATCAGGCGGCACTTGATGTCGGTGGCTTGACCGTCGGTGTGTTGGGTACCGGCCTGGAAAATTTTTATCCACAGCGCAATCGGCGCCTGGCTGAGGCGATGATCGCGTCCGGCAGCGCGGTGCTTTCGGAGTTTCCGCTGGATGCCGGGCCGGTGGCGAGCAACTTTCCGCGTCGTAACCGGATCATCAGCGGATTGTCGCTGGGAGTGCTGGTGGTCGAGGCCAGCGTCGCCAGCGGTTCATTGATCACTGCGCGGCTGGCAGCGGAACAGGGGCGCGAGGTGTATGCGATTCCCGGCTCGATTCATCACCCCGGCGCGCGCGGTTGTCACCAATTGATTCGCGACGGTGCGGTGTTGGTGGAAACCATCGAGCACATCCTCGAAGCCCTGCGTGGCTGGCAGCATTTGCCGTTGTCCGCAGACCCAGCGAAAGTCGATCATCCATTGCTCATATTGCTGCATGCCGCGCCGCACACCAGCGAAGGATTGGCCGACAGTAGCGGCTGGGCGTTACCGAAAGTGCTGGCAGCCCTTACCGAACTGGAAATGGACGGCCGCGCGGTATGCGAAAACGGTCGCTGGTTGGCCAGGACAAGCTAGGTTTTACAAGGAAGATCGGTAAACTGCGCGAAACCTGATTGCGGAGAGTTTTTTCATGGTCAACAGTTGGCGTGTGCAACAAGCCGCACGAGAGATTCGCGCCGGGGCGGTGATTGCCTATCCAACCGAAGCCGTCTGGGGGCTGGGTTGCGACCCGTGGAACGAAGAGGCAGTGGATCGATTGCTGGCGATCAAGAATCGTTCGGTGGTCAAAGGGTTGATTCTGGTTGCCGACAATATTCGCCAGTTCGACTTCCTGTTCGAAGACTTCCCGCCAGAGTGGATCGACCGCATGGCCAGCACCTGGCCGGGGCCGAACACCTGGCTGGTGCCGCACCAAGGCTTGTTGCCGGAATGGGTCACCGGCATGCACGACACCGTGGCGCTGCGGGTCAGCGATCATCCGCAAGTGCGCGATCTGTGCTCGATGGTCGGGCCGTTGATTTCGACCTCTGCCAACCCACAGGGTCGCCCGGCGGCACGTACGCGTTTACGAGTTGAGCAATATTTCCGTGGGCAAGTGGATCTGGTGCTGGGCGGCAGCCTCGGCGGTCGGAAAAACCCTAGCGTCATCCGCGATCTTGCGACGGGCAAGGTCATTCGCCCCGACTGACCTGTTCTCTGCCCCATCTGCTTTTGAACTCCTCGACTGCATTGGCGAGGAGTTTTTGCCTGTCTGCGATTTATCCCTGAAGTTGCTGCGTAACTTAAACACGGTGTTGTTTATGTTTTCCCTTTGTGTGTCAGATGAATCGATAAGTTATAAGTTTCAGTAATTTTTCCCACGTCATTATCAGACGTCGCGCAGTGGCGATATTTTCAAAAGCATCCATTATTTCAATGCGCTCAGAGAACTTCGATAAGTTAACGTCTGCGGAGAAAGAATGGATACTACGAACTTGCAACTCAAGGATTATCTGCAGGGGCTTCAGAAGGCACTTTATAAGCAACACGCTGATCATCGAATCGTTATTCTTGATACGGGGGCGGATACCCGCGAATTTGAACAGTTCATTGGCCGGCAGTTTCGTCTTCGATTAAAGCATTACATGCTGACGTCCAGAGCCCGGGCACTTGAGTCGAGGCTGGCGATTTCGTCGCGCAGTACGCATTTTTTGTTGTACCAGCGTGATCAACTGACGGCGGTCATGAGAGTGACGCCCTCGCCATTCGAATGGGCATCGCTGGCGCACCAGCATGTCTCGCCGACCGTGGCGCTGGCGCAGCATGTCGAGTTCAGTCGCCTGATTACCCATTCGCAACAACACCGGCCGGTGCCGATCAATGCACTGCTTGCCGCCGCCACCGAATGGGCGATCGACCGCGATTACCAAGGTGTCACAGCCTTGTGCAGATCGCCACAGCGACGACTTTTCCAGCGTTTTGGCCTAACCCCGATTACCTCCAATTCACTTCATATCGAACATCGCGCTCGCGGCGATTATTGGCTGCTGTCTGCACAGTGGCGGCAAATCCTCACAGCGCTCCAACAACCCTTTCCCATGAATACCCACTACCCGGAGAGTCGCGATGAATGCGTCCGTCAGTTTTGAACAACAGTTAATCCTGCTCGATCAACGAATCGAAAAGGCATGGGCCGATATTCTGGATAATTCACGGCTGGTCAAGGCCATTCGCGAGGGCAGTGTTTCCAGAGCGTTATACGCGATCTACATGATCGAAACCTTTCATTACACCGCACACAATGCACGAAATCAGGGTTTGGTCGGTGTGCGCCATGCCGATAATCCTGTTTATGCAAAGTTCTGTTTTGAACATGCAGCGCAAGAGGTGGGTCATGAAAAAATGGCCCTGCATGATGTCATGAGTCTTGGCTTGAAAAATGAAGCATTTGATATACCGCCGGCACTTCCTGAAACCGAAGTGTTGATTGCTTATTTGTACTGGATTTCTTTTACCGGCAATCCATTACAACGACTGGGATACAGTTACTGGGCGGAAAACGCCTATCGCTTCATTACTCCGCTAATCGAACGTTTGAGCGAAACACTGGCTTTGAAGCCAGCACAATTAACGTTCTTCATTGCTCATTCAGATATCGATATCGAGCACTTCAACGAGATCAAACTCATCCTGCAGCGTACCTGTAAGCGCCAGGCTGACTGGGATGCCATTGCCACGGTGATGGAAACCAGTCTGCGCCTGACCGGCAACATGCTCGAGGCCGTTTATGAACAGTATGCAGCGTGGCAAAACGGGCTGGCGCCCCGCTACGAATTCCTCCATGCCCTGGATAAATCATGAAGCCTTCACGATCATCTTCGCGCCGCACCGGTGGAGGTGGCGATGGCTGATTACTTCGAGCGGTTGAACTATGCGCTGGGGGATGAAGACACGGCGCTTGAGTACGCCATTCTGCCCGAACATGCCAGGCACGTAGTGGCGGTTGCCGGTTGTGGTGGGCGGGTGCTTCCGTTACTGGCCCGCCATCCGGCTCGCATGACGTGCGTTGATATCAGTGCGCCGCAACTGGCGTTCACCCGCTTGCGGTTTGCGCTGCTGGGGCAAACCGATCACCAGTCGTTCATGGATTTCATGGGCTACCGGCCGGATACGTCGGTAACACGGCGCAAATCCATATTTCGCCATTTGGACCTGCCCCCACTTGATCGCCGCTGGCTGGCGGACTTGTTTCATTCCCGTCATTGGCAAGCGCCGGTTTACCAGGGAGCCTTCGAGCAGACCCTGCAGCGATTGGCGAAGGTCAACGGACTGTTCACCGGCAAGGCGGGCCGAGGGATTTTCCAGTTCCGCGATCTGGCTGAACAATCGGCTTATTACCGAAGCCACTTCCCGCTCAGGCGCTGGAAAGCCGTGGTCGCATTGTTGGGAAATGCGGCGGTGCTCAACTCGCTTCTTTACCGGGGGGCATTTCCCCGCAACAACCTGGGGATCAGCTCCCGTGAGGTCTATCTGGAGCTGTTCCATACCTTGTTTACCACTCAGGTCGTGCGCGAAAGCTTTTTCCTGCAAATGCTGTTCTTCGGTGAACTGCGATATCCGCAAGGCTTTCCGCTCGAGTGTGATCCGCAGCTCTTCCAACAGGCTCGCAAGGCGCTCCGGGAGTGCGAGTTGAACGTGGTGCAGGGCGATATTTTCGACTGCGTTGCCACCTGCCGGGACATCGATTTTGTCTCGCTTTCGGACGTGCCTTCATTCCTGCCGGCAAAGGTCGGCATTGATGTTCTGCAGCGACTCCGGCCCGCTCTGAGCGAGGATGCATTGACGGTTATTCGTGGCCATTTGCATGTGGTCAGACCCCATTACGAAGGGTTTTGCGACGTCTCCGCTGAGTATCAGGAAGCAATCGCACGAGAAAAAACCCAACTCTGGCGAGTACAGGTCTACCGCCAGACATCACCTGTGCAGGTATCTCGATGAATACACCTCACCCGACCGTCAATTGGGTCAAGAACCGCGTGCGTCAGGCGCGTGACGATCAGCAGCAATTGTTCGAGGCCGGACTCAATGGCCTGAAACTGGAAAAGCGCGAAGGCAAGGTCATTGAGTTGGGTAGCGGCGAGCAGTTGACCGAATTTCTTTCATGTTCCTATCTGGGACTTGAGAACGATCCCCGCTTGATTCAAGGCGCAGTGCAAGCCGTCGAGTCCTTTGGTGTGCAGTTCGCTGCCGCCCGCACCCGCGCGCTGCTACCGCCGATGCGTGAACTCGATGAACAGTTGAACCGCATATTCCAAGGGCATACGGTCACGTTCAACTCGGTGGGCAGTGCCCATCTTGGTTGTTTGCCGCTATTGGGTTCCGGTGAGCTGCCGTCGTATCCCCTGCGTCGTGCCCCGTGCTGGATCGTTGATCGGGCGGCCCATGCATCGATGCAAGTCCTGCAAGGCATTCTGTGGCAGTTCGGACCCGTGCAGCGCTGCGATTGCAGCGATCTCCAGCAAGTCGAAGACGCCTGCTCCAGCGCTGTCGCTGCCGGCAATACGCCCATTATCCTGACTGACAGCATTGGCTCGATGCGGGGGCTTTATCCCGTCAATCGACTGCTGCAACTGGCAGAGCGTTTTGAAGGTTATCTGTATGCGGATGACGCTCACGGCACGTCGATCCATGGCCAGAACGGGGGCGGTCATGCACTGGATGTCGCCGCTGAGCCGTTGCGTGATCGTTTGATCCTGCTGTCGTCATTGTCCAAGGCCTTCGGTGCAACCGGCGGTGCGATTACCGTGCTGACGGCGGCCGATGCCGAGATGATCCGCCGCCATGCGTCCACTTATACCTTCGGTGGTCCGCTGTCCATGGGGGGTGTCGGTGCGGCAGTCGCCTCGGCGAGAATCCATCTTTCTGCGCAGTTGGGCCGATTGCAGGCTTCGCTGTGGCGAAATACACAGGTCATTGACGATCTGCTCGGGCCGGTGCTGGGCAACCACCAGATCGCTTCACCCATACGTTTCATCCGGGTCGGCGCCGAGCGTGACGCCATTGGTCTGGCGTTGCACTTGCGCCGGCACGCGATCGCAGTCACCACGGCCTTGTTTCCGGTGGTGGCCAAAGGTGAAGCCATCCTGCGACTGGCCATCAGCGCGAATCACAGCCAGGCCCAACTGGAACATCTGGCCAGCGCGGTCAGTGACGGGTTCGCTGAGCTGGGTATTCGTCAGGGAGAACCGCCTCATGCGCAGTGACTCAATGATGCATGCCGGTTCCATGGCCGTTCACGCGGCAGCAACAGAGGCCTTTGCGAACAAGTTGGCCCATGCGCAGTCGCTGCCATGGTTTTGCACGTTGTGTCCGCAGATTCGCTGCGTACAGAGCGCGGAGGATCTGCATCGTTTGCCGATCCTGGCTGTGGAGGACGAACAGGGCGGATTGCTGTTTAGCCACCTCGGCGAAGCGTCACACCGTGTGCCGGGTGGTGGGGTGACCCTGACCTCGGGTGGTAGCACCGGTCACCGCAAGCACATCACTCATTCCTGGGTGTTCAACGAAAGCATCGTACCCCTGGGGGCGCGAATGTTCGGTGCGACCGATGAACTCCCCCGTGTCGTCATCAATTGCCTGACGCCCGGTGAAATGCAAGGTGCTTTCCACTATGCGGCGGCTATCGTCCAGCACATCGGCGCGCGCCTGCTGCCTGCTGGTGCGCTGATGGGGATGCAGCGCATAGCCGGACTGATTCAGTCACAAGCGGTCGATGCGCTGATCTGCACCCCTTCTTTTGCAGCGGCGTTGTTCAATCATGTCGATGTCGATGAGCTGCAGTTGAGCAGTTTGAGATGGCTCTACTACATTGGCGAACCCTGCCGTCAGCCGCTGCGTGAGCAACTGGCCCGGGACTGGCCCGCCCTGAACATACGATCGTTGGGTTATAGCTCGACGGAGACCGGTCCAATCGGTTTCCAGTGCGCTTACCTTGAGCACGGGTGCTACCACCTGCATGCGGACGCCATGCTGCTTGAAGTGGTGGATCCCCTGACCCTGCGAGCGCTGCCCGACGGTGAAACCGGTGAGTTTCTGCTGACGCCTTTGCTGCCCGATCACGTGCCGTTGCTGCGATATCGCATTGGCGACCGTGGCCGAATACTGGGCAGGCAATCAAGGTGTGCCTGTGGCAGTGCTCTGCCAGTACTAGTGCTGGAGGGGCGAGTCGAAGCCACGATCAAGCTGGGCGGTGCGATCATCACTCAGCGTCAGGTTCTGAACGTGCTCGCCGAGGCGTTGCCCGAACTGCACACGTCGGATGTACAGGTGCAGATTGATCGACAGATCGACGGTGCGCACGTGCGGCTTGTCATCGCTCAGGACAAATTGCCGGCCGGTGCAGAACGCACTTTCGAAGAGGCTTTGCGCAACGAGGCGCAGGCGAGCGCATTGCTCGGATTGCCCGGTGTGCTGGGCTTGCAGGTGCGGCGTTTGCCTCGGGGTGAATTTGAAACCAGCATGGCCGGTAAAACACCGTTCTTCGTTGAGTTGCGAAGCGCTCCGGACAAGTCATGAAGACTGGTCCGGGGGCTTCGGTTGCTGGCTGCGTGTCAGGGCAACAGGACGGTGGAACCGGTGGTGCGGCGTGCCGACAGTTCGGTTTGCGCCTTCGCCGCATCAGCCAGTGGATAACGCTGGCTGATGTCGACGTTCAACTTGCCGCTGATGATCATCTCGAACAATTCATCGGCCATCCGCTGCAGGTTTTCGGCATTGTTGGCATAAGTCGCCAGTGTCGGCCGGGTGACGTAGAGCGAGCCTTTGGCGGCAAGAATGCCCAGATTGACCCCGTCCACCGCGCCGGAAGCATTACCGAAGCTCACGACCAGACCGCGCGGCGACACGCTGTCGAGGGAGGTCAGCCACGTGTCCTTGCCTACGCCGTCATAGACCACCGGGACTTTCTTGCCGTCGGTCAACTCCAGCACGCGTTGCGCAACGTTTTCGTGGCTGTAATCGATGGTTGCCCAGGCGCCATTGGCCTTGGCCAGTTCGGCCTTCTCTTTGGAGCTGACGGTGCCGATCAGCTTCACGCCCAACGCTTTGGCCCATTGGCAGGCGAGCGAACCGACGCCACCCGCCGCGGCGTGAAACAGAACGGTTTCGCCACCCTTGAGCTCATAGGTCTGGCGCAGCAAATATTGCACGGTCAGGCCTTTGAGCATGACCCCGGCAGCCGTTTCGAAACTGATTTCGTCGGGCAGGTGCACCAGATTGTCCTGGGGCAGCACATGCAATTGGCTGTAAGCCCCCAACGGGCCGCTGCCGTACGCCACGCGATCACCGACCTTGAAGCGGGTGACGTCGCTGCCCACGGCATCGACGATGCCCGCACCTTCAGCGCCCAGGCCGGACGGCAAGGCTGGCGGCGCATACAGGCCGCTACGGAAATAGGTATCGATGAAGTTCAGGCCGATGGCCTTGTTGGCCACGCGCACCTGATTCGGGCCGGGGGTGGCGGGTTCGTAGTCAACATATTCGAGCACTTCGGGGCCGCCGTGGGCGCGGAACTGGATACGCTTTGCCATTTGCCTGCTCTCCTTGGGTCTTTCGTGAGCCCCCTATCCAACTCCCATGCTTGATCTTCGTCAACTGCGGCGCGCCAGCCTCCGGTGGTATGCTACGCGCCCATTTGCGTCGCCCGCCTGCGGGGCGCCGCCCGATTCAAGGTGAAGCCATGACGACCCGCACCGACGCCGTAAAGGCCTATCTGCTCGACCTGCAAGACCGCATCTGCGCGGCTCTCGAAACCGAGGACGGCGGCACGCGCTTCGTCGAAGACGCCTGGACCCGGCCCGCCGGCGGTGGCGGTCGCACCCGCGTGATCGAGAACGGCACGGTGATTGAAAAGGGCGGCGTCAACTTTTCCCACGTCTTTGGTAGCGGCCTGCCGCCTTCAGCCAGCGCCCATCGCCCGGAATTGGCCGGTCGCGGTTTCGAAGCGCTTGGCGTGTCGCTGGTGATCCACCCGCACAACCCGCATGTGCCGACGTCCCACGCCAACGTGCGCTTTTTCATTGCCGAGAAGGAAGGTGAAGAGCCGGTCTGGTGGTTCGGCGGCGGCTTCGACCTGACCCCGTACTACGGCAATGAAGAGGACTGCATCCACTGGCACCGCGTTGCCGAGCAGGCCTGCGCGCCCTTCGGGTCGGACGTTTATCCGCGCTACAAGGCCTGGTGCGACACCTACTTCCACATCAAGCATCGCCACGAGCCGCGCGGTATCGGCGGCCTGTTCTTCGATGACCTGAATGAGTGGGACTTCGATACCAGCTTCGCTTTCATGCGCGCCATCGGTGACGCTTACATCGACGCGTATCTGCCGATCCTGCAGCGCCGCAAGCACGATGCGTTCACCGCTCAGCAGCGCGAGTTCCAGGAGTTCCGCCGTGGCCGCTACGTCGAGTTCAACCTGGTTTACGACCGTGGCACGTTGTTTGGCCTGCAATCGGGCGGGCGTACCGAATCGATCCTGATGTCGCTGCCGCCGCAAGTGCGTTGGGCCTACAACTGGAAGGCTGAGCCCGGCAGTGAAGAAGCGCGCCTGACCGAGTACTTCCTGCAAGATCGCGACTGGCTGGCCCAGAACTGAGGATTTCTGATGGATCGTTACGTCGTTTTCGGTAACCCGATCGGCCACAGCAAATCGCCGATGATTCACACACTGTTCGCCGAGCAGACGGGTCAGAGCCTCGACTACAGCACCCTGCTGGCGCCGCTTGATGATTTCGCTGGCTGCGCCACGGCGTTTTTCCAGGAAGGTCGCGGTGCCAACGTTACCGTGCCGTTCAAGGAAGACGCGTATCGTCTGGCCAACAGCCTGACCGCCCGCGCACAAAGGGCCGGTGCGGTGAACACCTTGAGCAAACGGGCGGACGGCTCGCTGCTGGGTGATAACACCGACGGCGCCGGACTGGTGCGTGATCTGACGGTGAACGCCGGGTTCAGCCTGACCGGCAAACGCATCCTGCTGTTGGGCGCCGGTGGCGCAGTGCGTGGGGCGTTGGAGCCATTGCTGGCTGAAAAACCGGCATCGCTGATCATCGCCAATCGCACGGTGGACAAGGCTGAGTTGCTGGCGGAATTGTTCTGCGATCTGGGACCGGTGTCGGCCAGTGGTTTCGACTGGTTGCGTGAGCCGGTGGACGTGATCATCAACGCCACGTCGGCGAGTCTCACCGGCGATGTACCGCCGATCGCGTCGAGCCTGATCGAGCCGGGCAAGACCCTGTGTTACGACATGATGTACGGCAAGGAGCCGACGGCGTTCTGCCGCTGGGCCAGTGAACATGGCGCGGCGGTGTCGATGGATGGCTTGGGGATGTTGGCGGAGCAGGCCGCCGAGGCGTTTTACTTGTGGCGCGGCGTGCGCCCGGACACTGCGCCAGTACTCGCCGAACTACGCCGCCAGCTAGCGCAATAATCCTTGTAGGAGTGAGCCTGCTCGCGATAGCGGAGTGTCAGATAAAAATGTTTCAACTGACACTCCGCTATCGCGAGCAGGCTCACTCCTACAGGGTTATGCGGTGTTATCAGATCAGTCTTCAAACCGGATCGGGCATTTCTCCGGCCCTTCAAGCTTCCTCAACTCCTCCACCACCTGCGGCCGCGCCCGGCGCAAGGTCAGGCTGCGGTTCTGGCTCAACAACCGCCGCGCCTCCTGATGCAGCATCTCCACCCCTGAGTAATCGATGAAGTTGATCTGCTGCGCTTCGATCACCACTCGCGCGCCGTGCATCCGTTGCAGACGCACCTGCAGGTAATGGCTGGCGCCGAAAAAGATCGAGCCGCCGACCCGCAACACATCGTCCTCACCATCGCGCCAATGCTGCACCCGTGGTTGCGAAGTGCGCTTGAGGTAGAAGAACAGCGAGGCCAGCACGCCGGCATAAATGGCCGTCTGCAATTCCAGCAACAATGTCGCGAGGCAGGTCAGGGCCATGACCACGAACTCGGCGCGGCTGACCCGCAGCAATGAGCGGATGCCACGATGATCCACCAGCCCCCAGGCAATCAACAGAATGCTGCCCGCCATCGCCGGGATCGGAATGTGTGAAATCAGCCCCGCGCCGAAAATCGCAAACAACGCCACCCAGATCGCCGAAAACACCCCGGCCAATGGCGAACACGCGCCCGCTTCGTAACTGAGGCCCGAACGGGTGAACGATCCGGCTGACAGCGATCCGGCAAAGAACGCTCCGACAATATTCGACAAGCCCTGCGCACGGACTTCCTGATTGGCATCGAGCAACTGCTGCGAGCGCGCCGAAATCGACCGGGCAATCGACAGACTGGTGACCAGCCCGAGCATGCCCACCGCCACGGCACTCGGCAGCAACCGCAGAATCAAATCCAGATCCAGCGGCAACGCACTAAATGGTGGCAACCGACCAACGAATGCGCTGACCAGATGCACATGACCGAACATCGCCGGCCACAGCCATACCAGCAGACTGGCCAGCACCAGCGTGATCAGCAGCGTCGGCCAGCGTGGCAGCAATTGTTTCAACACCACACCGACAACTACCGTCGCCACACCGAGCAGCAACGAAGGTTTATCCACAGCCCTGAGGTGTTGCAGCAGATCCATCAGGCTAGCCAGTGCCGTGGCTTTCGCCGGCAACTCCAGCCCCAACAGATTCGGCAACTGCCCAATGGCAATCACCACCGCCGCGCCGAGGGTGAAACCGAGCACCACCGAATGCGAGACGAAATTCACCAACGCACCGAAACGCAGCAAACCGAGCAGCCACTGGAATATCCCCGCAAGCAAGGTCAGCAGCAGGATCAGGGTGATGTAGTCCTGCGAGGCGGGAACCGCTAACGGACTGACACTGGCAAACAGCACAATCGAAATCGCTGCCGTGGGGCCACAGATCAAATGCCATGACGAACCCCACAGGCAGGCGATCAGCACCGGGATGATCGCGGCGTAGAGTCCGTATTCGGGTGGCAGGCCGGCGATCAATGCGTAAGCAATCGACTGGGGTAGCGCGAGAATTGCGCCGCTGAGGCCGACGATCAGATCCCGTCCGACGCTGGCGCGGGTTTGCCGCGGTAGCCAGGTGAGGAAAGGGAAGAGAGAGTGGCGGCTGGGGAAGGCCATGTGTCCTCGCGGTTGGGGTTTTGTTCAAGGTTATCAGGGTGCCAGGGGAAAGGCCCCTCACCCTGGCCCTCTCCCAAAGGGAGAGGGGACTGACCGAGGTGTTTGGACTGGCTACATCGACCTGAGAAATCAGCGTCGAACTCAGGTCTCGAATCCAACGACGATCGGCTCCCTTTCCACCTCGCCCCTCTGGGGGAGAGGGCTGGGGTGAGGGGGCAAAAATCTCAAGCCAAGCCCAATTCCAGCAACCCCACGATCAGAGCTTGGCTTTCACCGCCGCCAACGCATCCTTCCCGTCAGCCGTCTTAACCCCATCCAGCCACTTATCCAGCACCGCCGGATTCGCCTTGATCCACGCCTTCGCCGCCTCGGCATTCGTGACCTTCTTGTTCACCACCTCAGCCATGATGCTGTTCTCCATCGCCTGCGTGAACGACAGATTAGTCAGCAACTTACCCACATTCGGACACGCCTCGGCATACCCTTTACGCGTCAACGTAAACACGCTGCCGGTGTCGCCAAAGTACTTCTCGCCACCCTTCAGGTAATGCATCTTTAACTGCACGTTCATCGGATGCGGCGTCCAGCCGAGGAAGGTGACGAATTTCTGTTTCTTCACCGCCCGCGATACTTCGGCGAGCATCGCCTGTTCGCTGGACTCGATCAGCTTCCACTGGCCCATGTTGAAGTCGTTCTTCTTGATGATTTCCTGCAGCGAAATATTCGCCGGTGCGCCGGAGCCGATGCCGTAGATTTTGCGCTCGAACTTGTCCGCGTATTTGTTCAGGTCGGCAAAGTCATGCACACCGGCGTCCCATACGTAGTCCGGTACCGCGAGGGTGAACTCGGTGCCGTCGAGGTTCTTCGCCAGTTGCGTGACGTCGCCGGTGGCGACGAACTTGTCATAGAAGCCCTGCTGCGCCGGCATCCAGTTGCCGAGGAACACGTCCACCTGGCCGTCCTTCAAACCGCCAAAGGTGATCGGCACCGCGAGGGTGTCGACCTTGGCCTTGTAGCCCATGCCGTCCAGTAGAAACCCGGTGATGGCGTTGGTCGCAGCGATGTCGCTCCAGCCCGGGTCGGCCATTTTCACCGTGTCGCAACTCTGCTCGGCGAAGGCCGAAGCGCTGCTCAGCGCGAGCAGGCCAACCGTGACTACTGTGGATAACTTACGCATGGACTTCCCCTCAACATTATTGGTTTTGGCAGGGTTGTGGATAACGTGCTTTGCGCTCCAGATCATCGAGGTCGATGTGGTTGCGCATGTACTGCTGACTGGCGTCGACCAGCGGCTGGTGATCCCAGCTCTTCAGCTTGCCGATGGTTAGCGCGTCGGCAACAAATCGGCGCCGGCGTTGGCTGGCGAGGACGTCGCGGTGTATTGCCGGGATGTCCCACTTGGCCCGCGCCTCGGCGAGAAAATCGTCGAACAGTTGGCGATATTGCGGCGATTGACTGAGTTCTTCCTCTTCGCGCGGATCGTTGTCCAGGTCGAAGAGTAGGCAAGGGTCGCTTTCACTGTAGATAAATTTGTGAGGGCCACGACGGATCATCATTAATGGGCTGACAGTGCCTTCGGCCATGTATTCGCCGAACACTTCGTCATGACCGCCCTGCCCTTGCAGATGCGAAACCAGAGACCGGCCATCCATGGGCAGGCCCGGCTCCAGCAGGCCGCCAGCCAATTCAACGAAGGTCGGCAACAGGTCGGCGGTGGAGACCGCGGCACTGACACGGCCTGATTCGAACTGCCCCGGTGCACTGATCAACAGCGGCACGCGCGCCGCCATTTCGTACCAGTGCATTTTGTACCAGAGGCCCTTCTCGCCGAGCATGTCGCCGTGGTCACCGGAAAAAACAATGATGGTGTCATCAATCAGCCCGGTTTCTTCGAGCGTTTGCAGAAGTTTGCCGACGTTGGCGTCGATATAGCTGCATGCACCGAAGTACGCCCGGCGCGCATCGCGAATCTTATCCACAGGCAGCGGCTTATCCCACAGGTCGTAAACCTTGAGCAGGCGCCGCGAGTGCGGATCGAGTTCGCGTTGATCCGGCGTTGCAGGCAACGGGATGTCGGAGTCGTCATACAAATCCCAGAACGTCTTGGGAATTGTGTACGGGTCGTGTGGGTGGGTCATCGACACGGTCAGGCAGAACGGCTGATCGCCATCCTCGCGAATGTGATCGAACAGGTATTGCTGAGCCTTGAACACCACTTCTTCGTCGAAATCGAGTTGATTGGTGCGCACGCACGGCCCGGCCTGCAGTACCGAGGACATGTTGTGGTACCAGGTCGGCCGTACATCCGGCTCGTCCCAATTCACCGCCCAACCGTAATCGGCCGGGTAGATATCGCTGGTCAGGCGCTCTTCGTAACCGTGCAACTGATCCGGGCCGCAGAAATGCATCTTGCCCGACAGTGCAGTGCGGTAGCCGAGGCGGCGCAGGTAGTGAGCATAGGTCGGAACATCGGCAGGGAAATCGGCGGCGTTGTCGTAGGCGCCAATCTTGCTCGGCAACTGGCCGCTGACCAGAGTAAAGCGCGACGGCGCGCACAATGGGCTGTTGCAGTAAGCGGCGTCGAACACCACGCCTTGGGCGGCGAGGCGGGAAAGATTCGGCAGTTTGATCGGCGATGGGCCGTAGAACGGCAACATTGGCGCGGCCATCTGATCGGCCATGATGAAAAGAATATTCTTGCGCTTCATGTGATCGCGGCATTCCATAGTGAATATTTATGCGACATTGCTGCGATCGAGCATGGAGCCCATGCTATATCCGGTAAAGCCCGCGCCGGACAATGACTAGGATAAGCACAGCTTATGTATGATGCCTTGGGTGACCTGTCCCTCGACCTGTTGCGCGCCTTCGAGGCTGCCGCTCGCCAGCGCAGTTTTACCGCCGCGGCGGTTGAGCTTGGCACTACGCAACCAGCAATCAGTCAGCAGATCAAACGGCTGGAAGAACAGCTCGGCACGCGGCTGTTTGACCGGATTTACCGCGGCATCGAGCTGACGGAAGTGGGAGCGATTCTGTTCGAGCAAGTTACGCTAGGTTTGCAGAACATCGACGCCGGATTGAGTGCGATCAGCGCACAACAGCAACATGAAGTTCTGCAAGTTGCCACCGATTTCGCCTTCGCCGCGTATTGGCTGATGCCGCGCCTGCATCGTTTTCATGCGGCCAATCCGCAGGTCGACGTCAGCCTCGTGACCAGCGAACGCAACCACAACATGCTGCGCACCGATATCGATGTGGCGATCCTGTTTGGCGACGGACGCTTCAAGCAGGGCGAAAGCCATTGGCTGTTCAGCGAAGAAGTGTTTCCGGTGTGCAGTCCGCAGTTGCTCAAGGATCGCGCCCTGCCACTGCCTGCTCAGGCGTTGCTGGAGTTTCCCTTGCTGCATCTGCGCGGGGAAAACAGCAGCAACTGGTTTGACTGGAGTGGATTGTTTCGCGAACTCGGCATCACAACCCCGCCAGCGCCGGGGCAATTGCGTTTCGACAATTACACGCTGTTGATCCAGGCTGCCATTGGCGGGCAAGGTGTGGCAATTGGCTGGCGGCACCTTGTGGATAACTTGCTGAACCAGGGTTTGCTGTGTCGGCCTATTGCTGAAACGACGCTGTCGCGCCTCGGTTATTACGTAGTGCTGCCGCAACGCAAACGCCGGGGTGTGTTGATTCAGCAGTTTGTCGATTGGTTGATGGCGGAACAGGCGACCAGCGCGGAGTCCTTGAGTGGGCTGGCGTTGCCTTCGATTGCGGTTTGAAAATCAAAAGATCGCAGCCTGCGGCAGCTCCTACACCGATCTCATGTAGGAGCTGCCGCAGGCTGCGATCTTTTACGAATCTGAAGCCGCCACAAAATTCACATGCTGACCCACATGCAAATTCAACCGCAGCTCATCAGCAATCCCCACCGCTACCCGATTCAAACGCTCCAGCGGCTCGGCCAGGCCCGGCTCCAGATTCCCGCCAACCTGGCTGAAATGCTCAATCGTCAGCCCGGCCACGCCGTGGGGGGCATTGACCAGCGTCCAGTGCAACGGGCTGCTTTGCAGCGCTTCGCGAATTTCCTCGGCGGCATGGCGTTGCAGGCGATCATCCAGATCAGGCTCATCGAGCACGGCGAAATTCCCCACCAGAAACAGCCGCGAAACGTTGGCCGCTTGCAGGCCATCGACCAGGGCATCCACCGCCAGCACTTGCTCGACCGGCCCGAGCACCACCGACCGTTCAATATGGTCGCTGCTGAACGGCAGACCCGGTGCGTCCAGCAGGCAAATCACTGCCGAACTGCCCGCTACGCTTTGATTGACCCGCTCTGAATCGAACAGATCGCCGCTTTTGGTGCGCAAACCCGGACGCGGCGCGAGTGCGGTCAAATCGTCGAGGATGGCGATGACTTCGTGCTGACGACGCAGCAATTCAGCCATCAACGCGCTGCCCAGGCTACTCATGGCACCATAGAGCACCACTTTTACCGCCGGGGTTTCGGCATTTTTCATGGCTGATCCCTTTTCTTATCCCTTGTATGGCGTGTGACATACGGGCGATGCCGAGGGTTCGAACCGATTCAGAGGCTTTCAGATGCAAGCGATCAAGGGGTACCACGCCCATGTCTATTTCGACGCCAGGACTATCGAGCAGGCGCGGGCCTTGTGCGAGCAGGCCGCGCAGTTATTTGCGCTGAAAATGGGCCGCGTCCACGAACGCCCGGTGGGCCCGCACCCGGACTGGAGTTGCCAACTGGCCTTCGGCCCGGAGCTTATCGGCGAGGTATTGCCGTGGCTGGCGCTCAATCGCAACGGCCTGGTGGTGTTCCTGCATCCGGACACCGGTGATGACTTGCTCGACCATACGGAGCACGCGATCTGGATGGGCGCGATCCGCACGCTGGACCTGTCTGTTTTTTGATCAGATCGTTTCTTCTGCCTCGCCTGGCAGATGCTCGTCCAGATGCAGCCAGGGCAATTGGTTGTCAGTCCAGATATGCCGCTCGGCCGGGGCCAGTTCCGGCTGATCCAGCGTGGCGATGGTCACGTCGATACTCTCGGGGCTGAGCAACGTCACCAGCGCCAGTTGTGCGCCACATTTCGGGCAGAAGAACCGTGCGCAACTGGCCGACGAGTCATAACGCGACGGCGTGCCGGCCAGCCATTGGAAATTGGCCGCCGGCACGGTGATCCAGGTCGTGACGATTCCACCGCTGACTCGGCGGCAAATCGAACAGTGGCAATGGGCGATGTCCTGCAACGCCCCGCTGAACTGATAACGAATGTGTCCGCAATGGCAGCCGCCGCTGTGCGATTGGTTCATCTCGAAAGCTCCCCTTCCCGTGTTTATTGACTCTGGCTCGCATCCGACGGCCGGTTGACCGTTCATTCAAAGCTTTCATCAGCGAAAGGTAGCTGAAAGCTTCCCCGATTAGCATCGCCTCCACTTCCGGCAACAGACCGGTTGGCCAACGCGTGTGATACCTCGCACGAACGGCCCAATTAACAACAACAATGGTGATTCTGATGTCCTCTGTAGCCCGCCTCTTCGCTTTCTCTCCGCCCGTACGTCTCGTGCTTCCCGTTCTGCGCTGATCCCGCCCGATCCGCTCAATCAACTAGCCGCGCTACGCCTGGAGTATTCCCATGCTGACTTTCCTTGGCTTCGCCATGGTCATCACGTTCATGTTCCTGATCATGACCAAGCGCCTGTCCGCGCTGATCGCTCTGATCATCATCCCGATCATCTTCGCCCTGTTCGGTGGTTTTGCACCGAAGATCGGCCCGATGATGCTCGAAGGCATCACCAAGCTCGCGCCGACCGGTGTGATGCTGATGTTCGCCATTCTCTACTTCGCCTTGATGATCGACTCCGGCCTGTTCGACCCGGCCGTGCGCAAGATCCTCAAACTGGTCAAGGGTGACCCGCTGAAGGTCTCGATCGGCACTGCCGTGCTGGCGCTGGTGGTGTCCCTCGACGGTGACGGCGCGACCACCTACATGATCTGCGTTGCCGCCATGCTGCCGCTGTACAGCCGCATCGGCATGAGCCCGCGGATCATGGCCGGTCTGATCATCCTCGCCGGTGGCGTGATGAACATGACGCCGTGGGGCGGCCCGACTGCCCGTGCCGCCAGTGCACTGCATGTCGACCCCTCGGACATCTTCGTACCGATGATCCCGGCGATGGCCGCAGGTGTCGTCGCGATTCTGGTTATCGCTTATTTCTACGGTAAACGTGAACGAGCGCGTCTCGGTGAGTTGCACCTGATCGGCGACGAGATCGACCACAGCGAAATCAGCGTCTCGCAATTCCCCGATGCCCGCCGCCCGAAACTGATCTGGTTCAACGGCGCCCTGACCTTTGGCCTGATGTGCACCCTGATCGCCGGCCTGTTGCCGTTGCCGGTGCTGTTCATGGTGGCGTTCAGTATTGCCATGATCGTCAACTACCCTTGCCTGCAAATGCAGAAGGATCGCGTCGCGGCTCACGCAGGTAGCGTGCTGGCAGTGGTCGGGCTGATCTTTGCGGCGGGTATCTTCACCGGTATCCTGAGCGGCACCGGCATGGTCGACGCGATGTCGAAGAGCCTGTTGGCGGTGATTCCGGATTTCCTCGGCCCTTACCTGGCCGTGATCACGGCGCTGGTGAGCATGCCGTTCACCTTCTTCATGTCCAACGATGCGTTCTACTATGGCGTGTTGCCGGTGTTGGCCGAAGCCGCCAGCCACTATGGGATCACTGCAGTGGAAATGGCCCGTGCCTCGATCGTCGGTCAGCCCGTCCACTTGCTGAGCCCGTTGGTGCCATCGACCTATCTGTTGGTGGCCCTGGCCGGCATCGATTTTGGTGACCACCAGCGTTTCACCCTGAAATGGGCGATCCTGGTTTGTATCTGCATTCTGATTGCTGCACTGCTGTTGGGGACTTTCCCGGTGTTCAGCACTCTATAAGCCCAAGACTCACCGTTTCGGGTCCTGGCTTCGCGGTTTGAAGCCCGGACCTTTTTCGGTTTAACACTCGCTCAAAGGAATACACATGGATTGGCTGACCAACCCCGAAATCTGGGTTGCCTTCTTTACCCTGACCGCCCTCGAAATCGTTCTGGGCATCGATAACATCATCATGATTTCGATCCTGGTCAGCCGCATGCCCAAACACATGCAGCAGCGCACCCGGATCTTCGGTCTTGGCCTGGCCATGATCACCCGGATCCTGTTGCTGCTGTCGATCACCTGGGTCATGCGCCTCACTGCCGACCTGTTCGAAGTGTTCGGCCAAGGCATTTCCGGCCGCGACCTGATTCTATTCTTCGGTGGTTTGTTCCTGCTGTGGAAGAGCTCGCAAGAGATGTACCACGCGCTGGAAGGCGAAGACGAAAGCGACGATACCCCCGGCGGCAAGGGCGGCAACTTCCTCTACACCATCATCCAGATCGCGATCATCGACATCGTCTTCTCGCTGGATTCGGTGATCACTGCCGTGGGCATGGTGTCCCACGTGCCGGTGATGGTCGCGGCAATTGTCGTGGCGGTGCTGGTGATGATGCTGGCGTCGGGCAAGATCAGCGAGTTCATCGACAAGCACCCGTCGCTGAAGATGCTGGCGCTGTCGTTCCTGCTGGTGGTCGGCACCGTGCTGATTGCCGAGTCGTTCGACGTGCATGTGCCGAAGGGCTACGTCTACTTCGCCATGGCGTTCTCGCTGGCGGTAGAAGCGATCAACATCAAGCTGCGCGGCGCGATTGACCGGAAGAAGAAACAGCAAGATCCGGTGAAACTGCGCAAGGACATCCCGGGCCAGTAATCTGCTAGCCCTGCAGTACGCAGCACCCCTGTGGGAGCGAGCTTGCTCGCGAGGGCGTCGTGTCAGTCGACAGAAATGTTGGCTGGCCCACCGCTTTCGCGAGCAAGCTCGCTCCCACATTTGTATAGGTGCACTGAGTAACCTGGGTCAGCCACAAGATCTGTAGGACCGTGTTGATTTCAGATAAGGCGGATGAACCTGTTTTCATGACACTTTTGTTTCAATCCACTCTTTAGCTGTGCAATGCTGGCGCCCAGTCCGTTAGCCAACTACAGCTTAAGTATCAGAACGTAGAAACCGCGCGGTACCGTCAACTTGCCTCTCTGAGGCACTGCTATTACAGGGGGTCTGCATGCTCACCCTGCTCAATCTGCTTTCCGCCGTCGCCCTGCTGATCTGGGGCACGCACATCGTCCGAACCGGCATCCTGCGGGTGTACGGCACCAACCTGCGCCATGTGATTGGCCAGAACATGTCCAAGCGCTGGCTGGCCTTTGTCGCCGGCATCGTCGTGACCGCCATGGTGCAGAGCAGCAATGCCACGGCCATGCTCGTCACCTCCTTCGTGGGTCAGGGTTTGATGGCGCTGACTCCGGCGCTGGCGACCATGCTCGGCGCCGACGTCGGTACCGCGCTGATGGCGCGGGTGCTGACGTTCGACCTGTCGTGGCTGTCGCCGCTGCTGATTTTTCTCGGGGTGATTTTCTTCCTGTCGCGCAAACAGACGCGGCTCGGGCAGATGGGCCGGGTGTCCATCGGCCTCGGGCTGATCATACTCGCGCTGCAATTGATCGTTGAAGCCGCTGCACCGATCACCCACGCCCAAGGCGTAAAAGTGATTTTCGCCTCGCTGACCGGCGACATCCTCCTCGACGCCTTGGTCGGCGCGCTGTTCGCGATGATTTCCTACTCCAGCCTCGCCGCTGTGCTGCTCACCGCGACGCTGGCCGGGGCTGCCGTGATCAGTTTGCCAGTGGCGATCGGTCTGGTGATCGGCGCCAATATCGGCAGCGGCGTCCTAGCGTTCATGAGCACCAGCATGCAAAACGCCGCCGGCCGGCAAGTGGCGTTGGGCAGTCTGTTGTACAAACTCATTGGCCTGCTGCTGATCATCCCGGTACTTGACCCGCTGGTGCACTGGATCGACAGCCTCGATTTCAGCCCGCAGGAAATGGTCATCGGCTTCCACCTGCTCTACAACACCGCGCGCTGTCTGATTCTGCTGCCGTCGGTGGGTCCGATGGCGCGACTCTGCGCCTGGCTGCTGCCGGAGCGCCCGGAGGTCAACGGCACCGCCAAGCCGCGTCACCTCGACGCTACCGCGCTGGTCACGCCGAGCCTGGCGCTGGCCAACGCCGCGCGGGAGACGCTGCGCATGGGCGATCTGCTCGACAACATGCTCGATGCGACGCTCGATGTGTTGCGCGGCAAGCAGACCGCCGTCACCCAGGAAATGCGCCGACTGACCGACGACGTCGAGGCGCTGTACAGCGCGATCAAGCTGTACCTGGCGCAGATGCCCCGCGAGGATCTTGGCGAGCAGGATAGTCGCCGATGGGCGGAGATCATCGAGCTGGCGATCAACCTCAAATTGGCTGCCGACCTGATCGAACGCATGTTGCGCAAAATCCAGCAGCAGAAGACCTCGCAACGGCGCTCGTTTTCCGAAGAGGGCCTGGAGGACCTCGCCGGTTTGCAGCAGCAACTGATCGCCAACTTGCGTTTGGGGCTGTCGGTGTTTCTCAGTGGCGATCGCGAAAGCGCCCGGCAATTGCTGCGCGAGAAACGCCGTTTTCGCGCCCAGGAGCGCCGTTTGGCCCATGCGCATGTCAGCCGTCTACAACGCAAGATCGTGCAGAGTATCGAGACCAGTTCGCTGCACCTGGAGCTGATTGCCGACATGAAACGGCTGAATTCGCTGTTTTGCGGCAGTGCGTATGTGGTGCTGGAAACGGCGGATACCGGGGCGCTGGAGTCGGAAGATATGGCCGACATTACGCATTCGCCTTGAACGTCTGGGGCTGGGTTTAGTCAGTTACATTGATTCAGCCTTCAGGCCGCTATCGCGAGCAAGGCTCACTCCTACAGGGGGACGCATTCCAAATGCAGGAGTGAGCCTGCTCGCGATGGGCCCCTGACGGACGACACGGATCTCCAAATCAGCTGTATGGAAGCCTGTTATGCGTTGCCTGTTGTTCGCCTGTCTATTGTTCGGTTCCCTGCCCGCCTTTGCCCTGGATCGTTTTCAGGTTGAAGGCTATGCGCTGCCCAACGGTTTGCAGTTGCTGCTCAAACCCGGCACCGAGCGTGGGCACGTGGCGATCCGGCTGGTGGTCGGCGTCGGCCTCGATGATTTCGACTGCGATGAAAAAGAGCTGCCGCACCTGCTCGAACACCTACTGTTCAGCGGCATCGATGCGACCGGCGAAGGCGGTCTGGAGGAGCGCATGCAGGCGCTGGGCGGCGACTGGAACGCGTTCACCAGCAATGCCGACACCACGTTCGTCATCGAGGCCCCAGCGAAAAACCAGCGCAAAGTGCTGGATTTGCTGCTTGATCTGCTGACGCAAACGCGCATCGACGACAACGCGATCAATGCGGCCAAACGTGTGGTCGAGCGCGAGGACGGCGGCCATTACACCCGTCTGCAACGCTTTCTCGACCGCCAGGATCTCGGCCACACGGCGAGCAATCAACTCGCGGTCGAACTGGGCCTGAAATGCCCGCAGCGCGCCGAGGTCGGTCACCTGACTCAGGAACAATTGGAGAAGGTTCGCAAGGCCTGGTACGCACCGAACAACATGACGCTGATCGTCGTCGGTGAACTCGACAAACTGCTGCCGGCCTATCTGGAACGCACTTGGGGCGCGCTCGAAGCGGTCGAGCCGAGCGAACACCGGCCGTTGCCGGACATCCGTACCAGCGCCGCCCATGAACGCACCCTCACCCGTGGTTTTATCGGCGACAGCGCCAAGCTGCACTGGCTGGTGCCGGAACCGGTGCTGGACGATCAGTACGACGAGACGTTCGACATTCTCAAGGACTACCTCGACTGGGCACTGTACCGCCAGATCCGCCTCAATCACGGTTTGTCGTATGGGCCGTGGGCCGAGCGTGAAGTGTTTGGCGGCGTCGGCTTCATGAGCCTGAATGCCGACCTGGATCGCGATGATGTCGACGAAGCCATTCAGGTGCTCGAAGATCTCAAGGCCGATCTGCTGAAAAACGGCCTCGACCCTGGCACGTTCGCGCGGATCAAGCAGGCGGCCATCGCCCATCAGGCCTGGGCGGTGCAAGGCAACAGCGCGATGGCCGATTATTACTGGAGTGCACTGGGCGATTACCAGGATGGTCGTTTCGCCAACCCGGCGCGCGAGCTGCAAGGGGTGACGCTGGAGGCGGCGAACAAGGCCATGCGTGAGTTGTTGCTGCAACCGGGGTATCTGCGAATCGAGAAGCCGTTGATCAGTGATGATCAGGTGTTGTGGCTGAGTGCGGGTGGTATCGGTGTGTTGCTGCTGATCCTGATCGGTTGGCGTTTGCACCGCAAGCGGGGTTGAAGATCAAAAGATCGCAGCCTGCGGCAGCTCCTACAGGGGATTGCGTTCCAAATGTAGGAGCTGCCGAAGGCTGCGATCTTTTGAGGCCCTGAAATGCACCGAATAAGTGACCGGCAGCCTCGCCACAACGCCCGGCGGACGCTACTCTGTCGAGGTTTTTTCCTATCCAGTCGTGAATCGCCAAAATGCCGAAAATCCCCGTCCTGATCCAGCGCATTCTCGAACTGATGAAGCGCTATCCCGGGGTCATTGCGCTTGGCGGTTTCATCTCAGGGGTCGGCAGTTTCATCATGGTCGACCGTCAGCAAGGGCTGGCGAGCTGGATCACGGTGATCATGCTGCTCAGCTGGATCTGGCTGATGCTGGAAAACACCCTCACCGGCCTCTTCACCCGCGTGTTCAAACGCGAGATTCCCCAGCCGCTGTTGCGCTATGCAACGCAGATGATTCATCAGGAAAGCCTGTTTTTCGTCCTGCCGTTTTTCTTTATCACCACAACGTGGAACAGCGGCCAGTTGTTCTTCACCGGCCTGCTCAGCGTCGCGGCACTGATTTCCATCGTCGATCCGCTTTATTACAAATGGCTGGCGCCCCGGCGCTGGGCGTTTCTCGCGCTGCATACCCTGACCCTGTTCGCCGCCCTGCTCACCGCGTTGCCGGTGATCATGCACCTGACCACGGCGCAGAGCTTCAAGTGGGCGCTGGGCATTGCCGTGCTGTTGTCGTTCCCGAGCCTGGCGTCGATCTTCCCGATCCGCACGGTGCGCAACGCGGTGGCGATTCTGTGCATCACCGTCGGTATCGGCGCTGTCGGCTGGACCCTGCGCTCATGGGTGCCGCCGGCGACGTTGTGGATGACCGACGTGGCGATCAGCACGCAAATGCAGGATCGCACCCCCGGTGCCAGCCTCGACACGGTCAGCGCCGAGCAGATTCGTGGCGACGGCCTGTACGCCTACACCGCAATCAACGCACCGCGCGGGCTGGATGAGCGGATTTATCACGTCTGGCAGTTCAACGGCAAAGAGGTCGACCGCATCGCCCTCGACATCCACGGCGGGCGCAAGGAAGGCTACCGGGCGTGGACGCACAAGCAGAACTTCCCCGGCAACCCGGCGGGCAAGTGGCAGGTGCGCGTACTGACCGAGGATGGCCAAGTGATCGGCGTGCTGCGCTTCGAAGTCACCGACAGCACAGCGATCAAAGAAAAGTAATCCGGTTCGTGCTATTACGTTAGTTCGCTTAGCAGACGAACAAGCACGGAGCTTATGACCAGCAGCTCGATCAGCGGCAATGCCCAACTGGACACGTCGATAACCCCTGCCCGCCTGCGGGTCACGGGGGACTGGACGCTTGTCCATTACGCCGAGCTCAAGCAACTGAGCGAAAAGCTCCACGGCCAGT
This sequence comes from Pseudomonas sp. A34-9, assembly GCF_029543085.1. Taxonomy (NCBI): domain Bacteria; kingdom Pseudomonadati; phylum Pseudomonadota; class Gammaproteobacteria; order Pseudomonadales; family Pseudomonadaceae; genus Pseudomonas; species Pseudomonas sp. A34-9. The sequence goes on from NZ_CP119967.1 coordinate 53,118, forward strand.
ACGACGCCAACACCCTGATCGACCTCAACAGCCTTGGCGCCCTCGACACGGCAGGCGCCTCGTTGCTGGTCGAACTGCTCGGTTCCGAGCGCCTCGGCCAATCCGCCGAACACCCCGATTGCACCCTGACCTCCGCCGACCGCGCGCTGCTGCAAACCGTGTACTGCTCGATGACCGATTTCTGCGTGCCGATCAAGGAGCCGGAAATCAGCGTCAGCGTGCAACTGCTGACGCGCATCGGTCGCGCCGTCGACACGGTCTGGCAAGACACCCTGCAACTGCTCGGTTTCATCGGCCTGATTATGGAAACCATCGCACGCAGCCTGTTCCGGCCCAAGCGCTGGCGCCTCACGCCGATGATCGCGCACATCGAACAGACCGGCCTCGACGCCGCGCCGATCGTGGCGTTGCTGACCTTTCTGGTGGGCGCGGTGGTGGCGTTTCTCGGTGCGACGGTGCTGGCCAGTTTCGGCGCGACGATTTTTACCGTGGACCTGGTCGGGTTTTCGTTCCTGCGTGAATTCGGCGTGCTGCTCACGGCGATCCTGATGGCCGGGCGCACCGCCAGTGCCTTCACCGCACAGATCGGCTCGATGAAGGCCAACGAAGAAATCGACGCGATCCGTACCCTCGGCCTCGACCCGATAGAGTTGCTGGTGGTGCCGCGCGTGCTGGCAATGTTGGTGGCGCTGCCGATGCTGACGTTTCTCGCGATGCTGTGCGGGATCATCGGTGGCGGCGTGGTCTGCGCGGTGTCGCTGGATATCTCGCCGGCGATGTTCCTGACGCTGTTGCAGTCGGACATAGGCGTTCAGCACTTTCTGGTCGGCCTGGTGAAGGCGCCGATCTTCGCCTTCATCATCGCCGCGATTGGTTGCCTGGAAGGCTTCAAGGTCAGCGGCAGCGCCGAGTCGGTCGGCGCCCACACCACCTCTGCGGTGGTCCAATCGATTTTCGTGGTGATCGTGCTCGACGCGGTGGCCGCACTGTTCTTCATGGAGATGGGCTGGTGAGTCGTCTACCCCGCGCGCCTTCGGAGGCGGTGATCGAAGTCCGTGGCCTGTGCAATCGCTTCGGCAGCCAGAGCGTGCACGAGAACCTTGATCTGGATTTGTACAAAGGCGAGATTCTCGCCGTGGTCGGCGGTTCCGGCAGCGGCAAATCGGTGCTGTTGCGCAGCATTGTCGGTCTGCGCCGGCCTAGCGAAGGCATGGTCAAAGTGTTCGGCAAGAATCTGCCGAGCCTGTCCGAGCATGAGCGTTCGCTGGTCGAGCGCCGCTTCGGCGTGCTGTTTCAAAAAGGCGCGTTGTTCTCGTCGCTGACGGTGACCGAGAACGTCGCCCTGCCCCTCATCGAACATGCCGGCTTGAGCCGCAACGACGCCGAGCACCTGGCGGCGGTGAAACTGGCGCTGGCCGGGCTGCCGCTGTCGGCGGCGGACAAATACCCGGCGTCGCTGTCCGGCGGCATGATCAAACGGGCGGCGCTGGCCCGTGCTTTGGCGCTGGATCCGGACATTTTGTTTCTCGATGAACCCACCGCCGGCCTCGATCCGATTGGCGCGGCGCAGTTCGATCAATTGATCCTGACCCTGCGCGATGCGCTCGGCCTCAGCGTGTTTCTGGTGACCCACGACCTCGACACGCTCTACACCATCACTGACCGCGTGGCCGTGCTGGCGCAGAAAAAAGTCTTGGTCGCAGGACCCATCGACGTCGTTTCGGAAACCGACGACGCGTGGATTCACGAATACTTCCACGGCCCGCGCGGCCGCTCGGCGCTGGACGCCGCCAAATTGCTCAACGAGGTCTGACATGGAAACCCGAGCGCATCATGTGTTGATCGGTCTGTTCACCGTGATTGTGGTGGCAGGCGCCCTGCTCTTCGGTCTGTTCCTGGCCAAGTCCAGTGTCGACACCGAGTTCAAGGATTACGAGATTGTCTTCAGCGAAGCGGTCAGCGGTTTGTCCAAGGGCAGCCCGGTGCAGTACAGCGGGATCAAGGTCGGCGATGTGATCAACCTGCGCCTTGATCCGAAAGACCCTCGGCGGGTGCTGGCGCGGATTCGTCTTGGCGGCGACACGCCGGTCAAGGAGGACACCCAGGCCAAACTGGCGCTGGCCGGGATCACCGGGACCTCGATTATCCAGCTCAGCGGCGGCACGCCGGAGAGCCCGAAACTGCGTGGGCATGACGGTAATCTGCCGACCATCGTGGCAGCGCCCTCGCCTATTTCGCGCTTGCTCAATGACTCCAACGATTTGATGACCGGGATCACCGCGCTGCTGCAGAACGCCAATCAGATGTTCTCTGCCGAAAATGTCGAACGTGTGAGCAAGACCCTCGCCCATCTGGAGCAAACCACTGGCACCATCAACGATCAGCGCGGCGACATCAAACAGGCCATGCAGCAACTGGCGACCGTCGGCAAACAGGCTGGCAGCATGCTCGAACAGACTTCGCTGCTGATGCGTAACGCCAACGGCCTGATCAACGATCAAGGCAAGCAAGCATTGGGCAGCGCCGAGCAGGCGATGAAGTCGCTGGAGCAAAGCACCGCGACCATCAGCACGTTGCTGAACAAAAACGAAAACTCTCTCGACAATGGCATGCAGGGCCTCAACGGCCTGGCCCCGGCGATCCGCGAACTGCGTGAGACGCTGACCTCGTTGCGCGCCATCTCGCAACGCCTTGAGGCCAACCCCAGCGGCTACCTGCTGGGTCGTGACAAGAACAAGGAATTCACGCCATGAAGCTGACTCGACTTGCCCTCCTCGCCGCCGGTTTCAGCCTGATCAGCGCCTGTTCGATTCTGCCCCAGTCCGAGCCCTCGGATATCTATCGCCTGCCGACCGCCCAGACGCCCGCCTCGGCCAGTTCAGCGGCGACGCAGCAGTGGTCGTTACGGTTGAACAAGTTGCAGGCCAGTGAGGCGTTGAACCGGCCGACAATTGCGGTGATTCCACAGGGCGATGTGATCAGCAGCTACAAGGGCTCGCGCTGGAGCGACCCGGCGCCGGTGCTGGTGCGTAATCGCCTGCTCGACGGCTTTGCGCGCGATGGCCGGGTGACGTTGCTCAGTACCGATGACAGCAACTTTGCGGCGGATCTGGAGCTGGGCGGGAGTTTGCAGGCATTCCAGACTGAATATCAGGGGACGCAGGCCAGCGTCGTGGTGCGCGTCGATGCGTTGCTGGTGCGTGGCTACGACCAGCGGATTCTGGCCAGTCGACGGTTTGAGGAGCGTCAGCCGTTGAGCGATGTGCAGGTGCCGGCAGTGGTCGCCGGGTTTGGCCAGGCCAGTGATCGCCTCACCGCCAAAGTCGTCGCGTGGGCAGTCGACCAAGGCCAGAAACTGGCCCCCCAAAAACCTTAAGCCCAACACAAAATCCCTGTAGGAGTGAGCCTGCTCGCGATAGCGGACAGACAGTCACCGATGATCGCGACTGACAAACCGCAATCGCGAGCAGGCTCACTCCTACAATTTAGATGTGTGTTCAGCCAAAGAACCAGTAGCAGACGAAGATAGCGCCCACGACCCCGGCAAACTCCGCCAGCAGCGCACACCCCACCGCATGCCGCGCCCGTTGAATCCCCACCGCGCCGAAATACACCGCCAGCACATAGAACGTCGTCTCGGTACTGCCCTGAATCGTCGCCGCGACCAGCGCCGGGAAGCTGTCGACGCCCGAAGTCTTCATCGTTTCGATCAACATCGCCCGCGCCGCGCTGCCGGAGAACGGTTTGACCATCGCCGTTGGCAGCGCATCGACAAACCGCGTGTCCCAACCGGCCCACTCGACCAGATGCCGAATCCCGTCCAGACCAAAGTCCAGTGCCCCGGAGGCGCGCAGCACGCCAACCGCACAGAGCATCGCCACCAGATACGGCAGCAGATTCTTCGCGACATCGAAGCCCTCTTTGGCGCCCTCAACAAACGCCTCGTAGACCTTCACTTTCTTTAACGCGCCGATCAGCAAAAACAGCATGATCAGCCCGAACAGCGTGAGATTGCCGAGGATCGACGACAATCCCGCCAAAGCCGTCGCCGAAAGGGTCCCCAATAACGCCATGAACCCACCGAGAATCAGCGCGCCCGGAATCAGATAAGCCAACACTACCGGATCCCAGATCCGCAGGCGCTGCATGAACGCCACCGAGAGGAAGCCGACGATCGTCGAGCAACTGGTCGCCAGCAGAATCGGCAGGAACACCAGCGTCGGGTCGGGTGCGCCTTGCTGGGCGCGGTACATGAAGATCGTCACCGGCAGCAGAGTCAGCGAGGAGGCGTTGAGCACCAGGAAGAGGATTTGCGCGTTGCTGGCGATGGTGGCACTGGGGTTGAGCTCCTGCAGCGCCTTCATGGCTTTCAGGCCGATGGGCGTCGCGGCATTGTCGAGGCCCAGACCGTTGGCGGCGAAGTTCAGGGTGATCAGGCCGAGGGCAGGGTGGCCTGCCGGGACTTCCGGCATCAGCCGCAAAAACAGCGGGCCGAGCACTTTGGCCAGCCATTCAACGATCCCGGCCTTCTCGGCAATGCGCAGGAAACCCAGCCACAGGGTGAGGGTGCCGAACAGCAGCACCATGACTTCGACCGAGAGCTTGGCCATGGCGAAAATGCTTTCCACCATCGCCGCAAAGATCCCGGCGTTGCCGCCGATCAGCCACTGCGCCAGCGCCGATACGGCTGCCACGATGAAGAAGCCAAGCCACAGGCCATTAAGCATCAGTCAAATCCCCCGAAGAATGCCGCGAATGATAGCGGGGTCGCCAGAAACGACAAACCCCGGATTTCTCCGGGGTTTGTATGGATCTGCTGCCACCCGATTTACCGGGTGACTTCAATCTACTGTAGGAGCTGTCGAAGGCTGCGATCTTTTGATTTTGTTTTTAAAAGCAAGATCAACAGATCGCAGCCTGCGGCAGCTCCTACAGGTGGTGTGTCAGTTCTTGGAAATCTCGCCCGCTGGCAGTTTTTCCTTGCTGCGCCAGTGCGGCAGGGAGTTCCAGTATCGCTCGCCCTTGGCGTCGTCGTACATGCCTTCCCAGCGTGCGATAACCAGCACGGCCAGCGCGTTGCCAATCACGTTCAGCGCGGTACGGGCCATGTCCATGATGCGGTCGACACCGGCGATGAACGCCAGGCCTTCCAGTGGAATACCCACGCTGCCCAAAGTGGCCAGCAGCACCACGAAGGACACGCCCGGTACACCGGCGATGCCTTTGGAGGTGACCATCAGGGTCAGGACCAGCAGCAGTTGCTGGCTGATCGACAGGTCGATGCCGTACAGCTGGGCAATGAAGATTGCCGCGATCGACTGGTACAGGGTCGAACCGTCGAGGTTGAACGAGTAACCGGTCGGTACCACGAAGCTGCAGATGGCTTTCGGCGCGCCGTAGGCTTCCATCTTCTCGATCACCCGTGGCAGCACGGTTTCCGAAGAAGCGGTGGAGTAGGCCAGGACCAGCTCATCCTTGAAGATGCGCATCAGCTTGAACACCGAGAAACCGAACATCTTGGCGATCAGGCCCAACACCACGAAGGCGAAGAAGGCGATGGCGAAGTAAACCAGGATGACCAGCTTGGCCAGCGGCAGTAGTGAAGCGAAGCCGAAGTTGGCCACAGTCACCGCGATCAGTGCGAATACGCCGATCGGCGCATAGTTCATGATCATGTGGGTGACTTTGAACATGCTTTCCGAGACGCCCTGGAACATCTTCACCAGCGGCTCGCGCAGGTCCGACTGCAGGCTCGACAGACCGAGACCGAACAGCACGGAGAAGAAGATGATCGGCAGCATTTCGCCGCGAGCCATGGCCGCGAAGATGTTCGACGGAATCAGGTTGAGGATGGTCTCGATGAACGCGTGTTCATGCTGTACTTCGGCAGCGGTCGCCTGGTACTTGGAGATGTCCACCGTGCCCAGCGTGCTCATGTCGATGCCGGCACCTGGATGGACCAGGTTGGCCAGCAGCAGGCCGACGACGATGGCGATGGTGGTGACGATTTCGAAATAGATGATCGTCTTCAGGCCGATTCGCCCGAGCTTCTTGGCGTCGCCCACGCCGGCGATGCCGACAATCAGGGAAGAGATGACGATCGGGATCACGATCATCTTGATCAGACGGATAAAGATATCGCCTGCCGGTTGCAGGACATTGCTGATCCACCAGGCCTTCTCGGCACTGAAGTGGTTGAGCAACGCACCAATTGCAATACCCAAAACCAGACCGATGAGGATCTGCCAGGCGAGGCTAATTTTTGCCTTCTTCATTATCTTTACCCTTACTTGCGTTTGACTCAGGCACATGCAGGAACTGGAACGCTCTTTAGCGGAAAAGTCTGTGCATCTGCCTCCGTATAAGGTGCCCCGAAGCGCGTATTTACGGCTCTTCGGCAGGCGAAAAAAGGCGCAACTATTCCGATGCAAGGTTGCGCCGTCTAATGCCGTAAACGCCTACCCTATGCCGAATCGGCATGAGCTTTTTTAAATGAAACTGGCGTCCCAACCGGTTCGATTGTGACATTTCGGCCGGCATAAGTGCCGTGAACCGGCCATCACAGCCGAGGTTGGTTATTTTTTGAACGAGAAAAATCGACGAAATAATTAGGAAAAAGCCTACGCAGGAAGACTAGAAGTCCTACTGTTTAAGCGGTCTCTTTGTCGATATACGGTCGCCAGGAAACACCGCGTAATGTTTTTGCGCGCAGTGTCAGCGATAAAAAGGATGAGCTGGCCGCTCTGGATCAATGTATTGCGTGTTTGAAAGCTCAGCGCAAGCTCGTCGAACCGCTGTGGGTCGGCGAACCTGCGACGCAGCTTTTACCCTGACCCGGCCCTCGCGCAGGCACTCCCTGTACCCGTAGGTCACTCCGACCCTGCAACAGTCAGAACGTCCCGGCCCCTTGGTCATGCGCCTGCCTTCCTCAGGTGGGCGCAATGGAAGGCAGCAGGGCTGCTGCCTTCATGTTCAAATCAGTACCACTTCGGATCTTTCTTCAGGGTTTCCATCAGCAGATTCTGCATGCCCTGATCAGGCTTGCCGAAGAACCTGTAAGTGGCATGTCGCGTTGGCGACTTGTCGGAAGGCAGGCCTTCGGGCACATCAACCAACATGCCGTAGGCATCGTCCTTGTCGAAGCTGAAAGCAACGATCAAGCGATGATTGAGGCACTTGTCTGCATTTTCGCAGAGCGGTCCGACAATATATTTGTCGCCATCTTCTTCCACAGCATTCATCTGCTGTTCGGAAGTCCCTGACAGATTCATCACCCATTCCGGCAGGCGCTCTTCATGCTTCACAACGCCTTGCCAGGTTTCCCGGTATTGCGGGTCCGAGCTAAGTAGCTCGTTGACCCGCGTCTGGCCGTCATTGGCCGCCATCGCCATGGCACTACCGCCCAGAAGCAGGGCGGCTGCCAGTGTCTTCAAAACAGTCATCGTTAACCTCGGCCGCGACGGCCAAAGAAGAAGGAAGCGATGAACATCACCAGGAACACGACAAAGAGAATCTTGGCGATACCCGTGGCGGTGCCCGCGATACCACCGAAGCCCAGTACTGCAGCGATGATGGCAATGATCAAGAATGTAATTGCCCAGCTCAACATGGTGATTCTCCTTACTTCTCTATTTAGGGGTGTTACGTGTTCCGGCGCTGCGCGCCCGAATTCATTCAATCAGTCAGAAAACCCAACGCTCTTCACGAGGCAGCTGATCCAGCGGCTGCGCCTGATCGACATCCATCATGCGCATCGATGCGCTTTCGGCCTGGCTGCTGCTGACGGCGCTAAAGTGCGTTTGAGTGTTGTGCTGGACCGAGATCAGCGGCTCGACCTGCTGGCTGTTTTCCCAGCGCAGGTATTGCTGGCAAGCGATCAGGGTGATCAACAGCGCAAGTACGCCAAACAGACCTTGCTGGATATGCAGTGGCGAGATACGCACTTGGGCGGCACGTTGGCGAGTCATCCTGGGTTCCTCACTCTTATTCGGTTGGGGCAGTTCAATGTCTGCCCGGGATGAATGAGGTATTGCAGCCTGCATGCCAGTTTTTTAATTGAAAAATATTCAATAAAATCAAGTAGTTAAGAGTGTAGCTAAAAATGTTTGCGACGCATCCTGCACGATGGGTCATCTGGGATCGTGCGCATTGCACGATTTTTTCGTAGGAGATTTCATTCTTATGGAATTGAGAGCAGGGCGCAGATGTCAGAAAAGTACGCAGGGAATGCCCTGCAAATCGGTAATTGTTTAAAAAACCAACAAAATCAACGTATTGGCCGTAAAGGCAGGAGAGAGCTACCCTCCTATGGCTGGCATCGTTCAGAATCAACCATGCAACTTGCCCGATTTTTCCGGGACTAACCCAAGACCAATCACTATGGAGCGTAGGAAAAATGGAATCTGCCACTGAGCAACAAGGCCGCATTCTGCTGGTGGATGATGAATCCGCCATCCTGCGTACCTTCCGTTATTGCCTCGAAGATGAAGGCTATACGGTTGCCACAGCCAACAGCGCGGCTCAGGCCGACGCCTTGCTGCAACGTCAGGTCTTCGACCTGTGCTTCCTTGATTTACGTCTGGGCGAAGACAACGGTCTCGACGTACTGGCACAGATGCGCATTCAGGCGCCGTGGATGCGCGTGGTCATCGTCACCGCGCATTCGGCCGTGGATACCGCCGTCGATGCGATTCAGGCGGGCGCCGCCGATTATCTGGTCAAGCCGTGCAGCCCGGATCAGTTGCGTCTGGCCACCGCCAAGCAGCTGGAAGTGCGCCAACTGTCAGCGCGCCTCGAAGCCCTCGAAGGCGAGATTCGTAAACCGAAGGACGGTCTCGATTCCCACAGCCCGGCGATGAAGGTGGTACTGGAAACGGCACGCCAGGTCGCCGGCACCGACGCCAACATTCTTATCCTCGGCGAGTCCGGCACCGGTAAAGGTGAGCTGGCCCGTGCGATTCACGGCTGGAGCAAGCGCGAGAAGAAATCCTGCGTGACCATCAACTGCCCGTCGCTGACGGCGGAACTGATGGAAAGCGAATTGTTCGGCCACAGTCGCGGTGCGTTTACCGGCGCCAGCGAGAGCACCTTGGGTCGAGTCAATCAGGCCGACGGCGGTACGCTGTTTCTTGACGAGATCGGCGATTTTCCGCTGACCTTGCAACCCAAGTTGCTGCGTTTTATTCAGGACAAGGAATACGAGCGGGTAGGGGATCCGGTCACCCGGCGTGCTGATGTACGCATCCTCGCGGCGACCAACCTCAATCTTGAGGACATGGTCCGTGACGGCCGATTCCGTGAAGACCTGCTCTATCGTCTCAATGTCATTACTCTGCACCTGCCGCCGTTGCGTGAACGCGCCGAGGACATTCTGACCCTGGCGGACCGCTTCCTCGCCCGCTTCGTCAAAGAGTACGCGCGCCCGGCGCGCGGTTTCAGCGACGAGGCTCGCGAGGCGCTGCTCGGCTACCGCTGGCCCGGCAACATCCGTGAGCTGCGCAACGTGGTTGAACGGGCGAGCATCATCTGCCCGCAGGAACGCGTGGAAATCAGCCACTTGGGCATGGCCGAACAACCGGCCAACAACGCACCACGAGTCGGCGCAGCGCTGAGCCTCGATGAGTTGGAGAAAGCGCACATCGGCGCGGTGCTCGCCACCGCCGGCACCCTGGACCAAGCGGCGAAAACCCTGGGCATCGACGCATCGACCCTGTATCGCAAGCGCAAGCAGTACAACCTGTGAGCGCCCGGCGATGAAACTGGCGATGAAGTTGCGGACCCGATTGTTCTTGAGTATTTCCGCGCTCATCACCGTGGCCTTGCTCGGGCTGCTGCTCGGGCTGGTCAGCGTCATGCAGATGGCGGGAACGCAAGAAGCGTTGGTGCGTAGCAACTTCGTCACCCTCGATCTGGGGCTCAAACTGCGCCAGACCCTGGGTGATCAACTGATCATCATGATGGCTGAAAAGCCCGACCCGGTGGCTTTCGAAGCGTCCAGACAACATTACTTCCAGTTGCTGGATGAGGGCATTGCCCAAGAGCAAGAGGGTGATGGTCGGCAATACGGTTTCAGTCAGGCCAAAGCGGATTACCTGAACTTCCTGCAAGCGTTGGATTTGTCGCGTGACTCCGCCGGCTCGATGAGCACCAGCGCGGACTTCAGAGAGCGTTTCAATACGCTGCGTAACGGCCTGATCGCCGAGCACAAGCATGCGTTGGACAACATCAACGCGGTACAGCGTGAGGCGCGCGACCGCGCCTTGTTGATCGCCGGTCTGCTCGGCTTCGTCGGGTTGGCTGTATTGATCATCGGTTTTATCACGGCTCACGGCATCGCCCGGCGTTTCGGCGCACCAATCGAAGCGCTGGCGAAAGCCGCGGACAATATCGGTCAAGGCAATTTTGAAGTGACCCTGCCGATTTCCTCGGCGATGGAAATGAACCTGCTGACCAAACGCTTCGGCCTGATGGCTGAGGCCCTTCGCGAGCATCAGGCGACCAACGTTGATGAATTGCTCGCCGGCCAGCAACGCTTGCAAGCGGTGCTCGACAGCATCGATGACGGCTTGCTGATGATCGACCGGCAAGGACATCTGGAGCACCTCAATCCGGTCGCTCAGCGCCAACTCGGTTGGGAAGATGACCGCCTCGGCCAAGGACTGGGCACGGCGCTGGAACGCCCGGAGCTGGATGCACAGCTGCAACTGGTGCTGCGCGGCGGCACTCTGGAGCGGGCGCCGGAGGACCTGAGTATCGAAGTCGACGGCGAATCGCGCCTGCTGACTTACAGCCTGACCCCGGTCAGCCACACCCAGGGCCATATCCTCGGCGCGGTAATGGTGTTGCACGATGTCACCGAGCAGCGCGCTTTTGAACGGGTACGCAGTGAGTTCGTCTTGCGTGCCTCCCACGAGCTGCGCACGCCGGTCACCGGCATGCACATGGCGTTCGGCCTGTTCCGCGAACGGGCAAAGTTTCCCGCGGAGTCGCGCGAGGCCGATCTGCTCGACACCGTGAACGAGGAAATGCAGCGCCTAATGCAGTTGATCAATGACCTGCTCAACTTCTCGCGTTATCAGAATGGCCTGCAGAAACTCACGCTGGCCCCGTGCTCCATCGAAGCTTTGCTGGAGCAGGCGCAATTGCGCTTTGCCGATTCGGCGGCGGCCAAGGGCGTCGCCCTGAATGTCGAAGTGCAGGGGCCGTTGCCACGTTTGCAGGCCGATCAGGCGCAACTGGATCGCGTGCTGGATAACTTGATCGACAACGCCTTGCGACATACCGCTCGCGACGGGCAGATCCGCTTGCAGGCACGTCGGCATGGCGAGCGGGTGATTATCAGCGTCGAAGACAATGGCGAAGGCATTGCCTATGGCCAGCAGGGGCGGATCTTCGAACCGTTCGTGCAGGTAGGGCGCAAGAAGGGCGGCGCCGGTCTGGGCTTGGCGCTGTGCAAGGAAATCGTCCAGTTGCATGGTGGACGTATGGGCGTTTACTCACGGCCGGGGCAGGGCACGCAGTTTTATATGGCGCTCGCTGTCTAGGCTTCATCATCCATGCGCCGCCCGGCAAGGCGCCGCCCGCGGGTAATCAGTTCGATGAACTGCACCGCGCTCAGCGCATGGGCGAATAACCAGCCCTGACCGAACTTCACGCCTTCGCTGCTGAGCAATTGCGCTTGTGATTCCAGCTCGATGCCTTCGGCAATCACCTTCAAATCCAGTGCCTGGGCCATGTGAATGATGTGCGGGGCGACGCCGCTGCTGGCCGCGTCATGGCCCAATGCATCGATAAACGCTTTGTCGATTTTCAGGCAATCGACTGGCAATGTTTGCAGGTAGGCGAGGCTGCAATAGCCGGTGCCGAAGTCGTCGATCAACACCTGATGGCCAACGTTGCGCAAGGCTTGCAGGTTCTCCCGCGCCACCACCACATCAATCAAGCCACGTTCGGTGACCTCGAAGGCAATCTGCCGCGCCGCAACGCGATGCAGGGTGAGCAGCCGCGCCATGACCTGGCCGATGCGCGGCACCATCACATCGCAAGCTGCCAGGTTGACCGAGATGTACAGCTGCGGATTGGCGCGCAGCAACTGGCCCAGTTGCTCCAGCAGACGCTGCAGGACGAAGTCGGTCATCTGGCGGATCTGCCCGGTGTTTTCCGCCAAGGGAATAAACAGGTCGGGGCTGGTCAGTGTGCCATCGGGTCGGCGCCAGCGCAGCAAGGCTTCGGCGCCGACGCAATTGCGGCTGTCGAGGTCGAAGATCGGTTGGTAGAGCACCTGCAATTCGCCTCGACGGATCGCGCCGTGGAGTTCTGCATCCAGCGACTGGCGCTGGCGCACCAGGAGAAAGGTGAGAAAACCGACAATGACACCGGCCACCAGACAGACCGGGATCATCCACCACCAGACGGCGGGGATGTGCATGCCGGTGCGTGGCGTGATCAGTACCAATTGATATTCCGGGTTGTCGGTGGGCATGCGGTAGATCAGCCGCGTTTGCGTGACTTGCAGGGCATCTCGGCTTTTCGGTGGCCAGTGCTCCGTGGGCGGCCAGTCCTGGGCCGTGCCGAGTACCGGAATCGCGCGGGAGCCATGGTCGAGTACCACCAACAGGCTGCTGCCGGGCGACAGATCAACCATGTCGGTCAAATGTCCACGCGAAGTGGCCACACGGAAATTTCCCCGACCGAGCATCAGCGCTGCGCGGTTTTCATCGGGTTCGGTGGTGGTGTTCAGCCAATAGCTGTAGGTCGGGCCTTTGATATCGGGTGCGCGGACCACCGACAGACCTTCCTGGCGCGGACGGTTCGAGCAGATCCGCGAGGCGTCCATATAAGCCGCTTCATAGACGAAGCGATAATTGAAGGTGACTTGCTGCAGGGTGGCGATCATTTCATCGTCACAACTGCGCAACGGCTGGGCTTCGAGATCGTCGAGGCTTTCGCGCAACTGGCCGAACAATTGTTCGAGGCGGGCGAGGAAACGCTCGCCTTGCGCGTTCATTTCCTGGCTTTCGCTTTGCTCGACCTGGCGCATTGCCACGAACATACCGCCGGCGATCAGCAGGCTGGCACTGAGGACAGCCGCGATCATCGCCAAAAACCAGGGGCGATAAAACCAGCTACGCAGCGTCTCTCGGGTAGCAACCATCATGGAATATCCGAAGAATTACCAATGAGTTATAGCTGCTGATTGCAATTTCGCCCTGACCGTCGGGCGGGCGTCATTATTTTGTCTGATTGAGTACCAGCAATAGCGCGGCTGTTTGCGCATCTGGCGTGCCATCGAAGCGCGAAGGGCGGAAGTGCATCTGGAACGCCGCAAGGACGTGGCGCGTGGCGACGTCCAGCTCGCCGGTCTGCGGTGTGTCATAACCCAAGTGCGCCAGTTGCGCCTGAAACCAGCTGATGCTCGGCAGTTCGCTGCTGTTGAGCAGCATTTGCTGGCGCGCCACTGCCTGTTCGTTCGGCCAGACGCCCAAGCCTTCGGCAGCGAGACGTTTCCACGGGAACAGTGGCCCCGGATCAAGTTTGCGCAGCGGTGCGATGTCGCTGTGACCGATGATGTGGCGCGGGCTGATGCCGTTGCGTTTGCTGATGTCTTTGAGCAGGGCGATCAACGATTGGATCTGCGCCTCGCTGTACGGATACCACAGACGCCCGGTCGGCGTGTCCTTGAAGCCCGGATTGACGATTTCGATGCCGATCGAGCTGGAGTTGAGCCAGGTGCGCCCCTGCCATTGGCTTTCGCCGGCGTGCCAGGCGCGTTGGTTTTCATCCATGAGTTTGTAGACGGTACCGCCCTTGTCATCGCCGATCAGGTAATGGCTGCTGACCTCGCCGTGGGTCAGTAATTGCAGCGAGCGCTCCAGTGAGGCCGACGTGTAATGGACGATCACAAACTGGATGCGACTGTCGTAATTGGCCGAAGGATGGCTGATGTCGTAATGCGGGCTGCTGGAGCAACCGGCCAGAACGAGCAGCGACGCGAGGAAGGCAAAGAATTTCATGGCAGAAGGCAGTACACGCAAGACAGTAATGCAACAGTGTAACGTACTGCCTTGCGTCTCGACGGTCAGCGGGCGGATTTAAACAAAATGGAACAATTTGCTCAGCCCAGCTCGACCCGGTTGCGTCCTGCATTTTTTGCGCGGTAAAGCGCCTGATCGGCTCTTTTCAACACCAGATCACTGTGTTCTCCGGCACGAAATGTCGCCAGGCCCATGGAAATGGTGATCGTCACCCGCTCACCCTTGAAGTGGAAAGGGCAGGCTTCGATCGCTGCGCGCAGCGTTTCCAGGAGCTTGGCGCCGACCGCAGGCGGGGTGGCCGGCAGCAGCAAGACGAACTCCTCACCGCCGAAACGGGCAATGAAGTCAGATCCGCGCAGGCGTTTGCGCAGCACCGTGGCAATGATTTTCAGCACCTTGTCGCCAGCCAGATGGCCGTAGTTGTCATTGATCCGTTTGAAGTGATCAAGGTCGAGCATGGCCAGGCTCAGCGTGTTGCCGTGCTGCTGCCACTGCTTGATTTCATGCTCGAGGCGCTCGCTCCACGCGGCGCGGTTGGGCAGGCCGGTGAGTGGGTCGATCAAGGCTTTCTGGCGCTGTTCTTCGAGGTGCTCGCGGAATCCCTGGGCTTCCTGCTCCATATGCGCCACGCGTTCGGACAGACCTTTGAGCCGCGCCGCCACTTCCTGCTCGCGGGCGTCGCGCTGCTTCTGGTGCTGATCCATGGTGCCGAGCAGGCCTTCGAGATGGTTTTCCAGCACTTGCTTGAGGTCGTCCAGGTCGGCGGCTTCCTGCATGCTGGTCTGCAAGCCGTCGACTTGCTCGCGGATCTGCGTGTCCATGGCCCGCGCCGCCGAACTGTTGTCGGCGTGGCCGTCGCTGGCAGCTTGCAGATTGCTCTGGAACGCTTCGAGGCGTTCGTTGAGTTGCTGCAGATAAGCTTCGAATTCGTGCTGGCCGCTGTCGGTGATCGCCAGCATCAATGTTGCAAGATCGTCGAGGATCGGGATCAGTTCGTACCAGTTCAACCCGTGTTTGAGCCGCTCGCGCATAGCTTCGGCTTGCGGGCGGTGGCGTTCAGGCAGGGTCAGGTCGTCGAGGAGACCGATGAGGGTGTCTTCGATGTGCTTGGCCACCGAACTGTAGGACGGCTCCGGGGAATCTGGCAGGGCGAACAGGATGTCGTGCTCGGATTGATCCGGATCGATGGCGGCCAGCGCCTGCGCGATGGGTTCGGGCAGCGGCAGGCTATCGAGGATCAGTGGCGATGTATCACCGGGGTGAATCAGTTCATCAGGATTGATGGCGGTAAGCGTGGTTGGAGTCTGAGCGGGAGCCGGGGCGAAAACAGGCTCGGGTTCGAAGCGCTCTGCTTGAAGCTCAATCGGGTCACTGCTGCCTTCGCTGCCGACCGTGGGTGGCACGAAGGCAACCACTGCTGCCGATTCCAGTTGAGTCCGGGCGTCTGGCATTGTTGTTTCGACAGGCGCAACTGCTTCGCTGGCAGCCGCTGCCATCACGGGTTCAATCGTCGCGACAGGGGCGGGCTGTGCGGTTTCTGCTGCGGGTGACGGTGCGGCAAGCGGTTGCAGCGGTGGCGCGGCTTGAAGCGGCGCGGGTGATTCTGTCGCTGGGGCTTCTTCGCTGTCGCGGCTTCCGAACAAACGCTGCAACAGACCCGGGCGCCCCGGCTCTGCCGGAGTGTCCAACTGACTTAATGCCTTACCCTGCAAACCGCTGAGCTCACTCAGCAGCAATGGCATTTCCCGCGCCGAACCAACGCGGCTATCCAGTTGTTTGGCGAACTTCTTCAAGGGCTGGGCGACTTCACGCGGCAGCGGCAACGCCTGCAACTGGGTAACCAGCGAGGTCAGCGCGGTGCTGACCTGATCGATGCGGGTTTCGCGGCGTTGCTCGGAATCGAGCACGGCTTTTTCCAGGCGCGGCAGGAGGGCGGCGAGGCCGGCGTCCATGTCGTCGGTGCGCACCACGTCGCGCATCTCTTTCATGCACTGATCAACGACTTTATCGGTGCCTTCAGCCGCCAGCGTGCTGCGCACCAGGCCGCGACGCAGCAAGTCGAGCCTGGCGGCCCAGCGGCGTTCGAGTTTGTCCTGCTGTTCGATGCTTTTGAGGTACTTCTCTTTCCAGCGCTGGGCGTCGTCGCTCATTCAGGGGTTCCGCGAGGGGGCAGGACTCAACGCGGGCAATGCATCGGCCGTGAGCGAACCCGGCAGACGAATCTCTACCGCGACCGGCAGGTGATCGGAAATCGGTTGTGCCAGCACTTCGACCTTTTCCAGGGTCAGGGTCGGGCTGAGCAAAATATGATCAAGGCAACGCTGTGGACGCCAGCTGGGGAAAGTCGCTTCCACTTGTGGCGCCAGCAGGCCGAGATCGCGTAACGGGGAGTGTTGTAGCAGATCGCTGGCGTGGGTGTTCATGTCGCCCATCAACACCTGGTGTTTGTAACCGCCGATCAGCTCACGAATGTAGCCCAGTTGCAGGCTGCGCGTGCGCGCGCCGAGGGCCAGGTGCATCATCACCACCACCAGCGCGTCCGGGCCTTCGCCGAAACGCAGCAGAATCGCACCGCGACCTTTAGGGCCGGGCAACGGGTGATCTTCAATCGCCCACGGGCGCAGGCGACTGAGCACGCCATTGCTGTGCTGGGCCAGTCGACCGAGGTTGCGATTGAGTTGTTGATACCAGTAGGGAAAGGCGCCGAGATGGGCCAGATGTTCGACCTGATTGACGTAGCCCGAACGCAGGCTGCCGCCATCGGCTTCCTGCAGGGCGACCAGATCGAAGTCGCGCAGCAGGTCACCGATCTTTTGCAGATTGCCTGAGCGTCCGTTGTGCGGCAGCAAGTGCTGCCAGCTGCGGGTCAGGTAATGCCGATAGCGCTCGGTACTGATGCCGACCTGGATGTTGAAACTGAGCAAGCGCAGACGCTGGTCTGCGGGCAGGCCCGTGGACTCCAGGTGATGCTCGTTGACCTGCGGATCATGCAGGCCAACGATGCGTTCAGACTTCCAGCGGCGCATGGCGGTCGCCGCGCTTAGTTGGCAGCAGCCTTGGTTGCCGCTCGCTCTTTGGCGACCAGTTGATCAGCCAGTTTCAAGGCTTCTTCGGCACCACCGGCGGAGCCGATGTCGAAGCGGTATTTACCGTTGACGATCATGGTAGGTACGCCAGTGATTTCATACTTCTTGGCCAGTTCGCGAGCTTTGACGATCTGCCCCTTGATGGCGAACGAGTTGAAGGTGGCAAGGAACTTGTCCTTGTCGACGCCTTGGGTGGCGAGGAAGTCAGCCATTTCTTCCGGGGTGACCAACTTCTTGTGTTCTTTCTGGATCGCGTTGAATACCGCCGCGTGAACCTTGTGCTCGACACCCATGGCTTCCAGGGTCAGGAACATCTGGCCGTGAGCGTCCCAAGGGCCGCCGAACATGGCAGGGATGCGCACGAAGTTGACGTCGGACGGCAGTTTTTCAACCCATGGGTTGATCACCGGCTCGAAGGCGTAGCAGTGCGGGCAGCCGTACCAGAACAGCTCGACCACTTCGATCTTGCCAGGCTCTGCCACCGGCACCGGGTTGGCCAATTCGACATAAGGTGCGGCAGGGGCTTCGGCGGCTTGAGCGGTCACGCCGAACAGGCTGGCAGCGACGAGGGCGGCGCTGATGATCAGATTACGCATGCTTTACTCCTGGACAATTTGGGTCGCCTCGCGCGACCTGTTTTCAGACAGATCCTGGCGGGCATGAGTTCTGTAGTGTAACGGCAGCGGCCACAAAAAAGGGCGGCCAAAGCCACCCTTTTTATACTTGCTGCGACGGATTAATCGAGCGTTAACATTGCAGGAGATGTCCATCCCCTGCAGGGCTTGATCCGTAGCGCTTAGTGCAGACCTTGAATGTAGCTTGCGACTGCCGCGATGTCTTCGTCGCTCAGGCGTTTGGCGATGGTCTGCATGGTCATGGTGTCGCCGTCGTTGGTGCGGCCGCCTTCTTCCTTGCGGAAATCGGTCAGTTGTTTGGTGATGTATTGAGCGTGTTGGCCACCCAGGTGCGGGAAGCCGGCAGCGGCGTTGCCGGCGCCATTCGGCGAGTGGCAACCGGTGCAGGCAGGCAGGCCCTTGGCCAGGTTGCCGCCACGGAACAGGGCTTCACCGCGCGCGACGAGCTTAGGATCGGCGGCGCCAACGCTGCCTTTCTGGCTGGCGAAGTAGGCGGCGATGTCGGCCAGGTCCTGATCGCTCAGGTTGGTCAGCAATCCGGTCATCTCCAGTACAGTGCGCTTGCCTGACTTGATATCGTGCAACTGCTTGGTCAGGTAGCGTTCACCTTGACCGGCCAGTTTCGGAAAGTTTGGCGCCATGCTGTTCCCGTCCGGGCCATGGCAGGCTCCACATACAGCGGCTTTTGCCTGGCCCGCTGCGGCATCACCGGCAGCATGGGCGAAGCCTGAAATTCCCACGGTCAACAGCAGACTCACGATCAATTTGTTCATCAGCTAATCCAACTACGGCTAAGGGTTAAGTTATGGACCGGGTTTACTCGCTCATCCACAGGATGATGGCTTGGTAATCCTCGGCACTGCAGTCCATGCACAAACCACGCGGCGGCATCGCCTTGAAACCCTGGGTCACGTGTTGCACCAGCGTCCCCATACCTTTCGCCAACCTCGGCGTCCAAGCTTCCTGATCGCCTCTTTTGGGCGCCATGGGTAGTTGGCCGGAATGACAGGCACCACAAACACGGTTGTACACAGCTTCCGGATCCTGTGTAGCCTGTGCGCTGTAAAGCGGCATCAAGACTCCGGCAGCCAGCAGCCATTTCGTCATAAAACGACCTTTTCAGGGTTGAGAGCGTTCTGCGTTCTAATGCGCAATCAAGGTCTGTCGCTCTCGTGAACTTCATCCTTCGCTGGGACAAAGCACACACAAAATCTGCGGCATTATATACTGGCGTCACTGAAACGGAAGCGACACCGCGTTCCGCGCCCAATCCCGGCGCCGCCCACATCGGAAATCCCATGCAACTCAAGAATCCCATCCTCGGCCTGTGCCAACAGTCCACATTCATGCTCAGTGCCGCCAAAGTCGATCAATGCCCTGACGACGAAGGCTTCGAAGTGGCGTTCGCCGGGCGTTCCAACGCCGGTAAATCCAGCGCACTGAATACCCTGACTCACGCCAGCCTGGCGCGCACCTCGAAAACTCCGGGGCGCACACAGCTGTTGAACTTCTTCAAGCTAGACGAAGATCGCCGTCTGGTCGACCTGCCGGGCTACGGTTACGCAAAAGTACCGATCCCGCTGAAGATGCACTGGCAGCGTCACCTTGAGGCTTACCTCGGTGGCCGCGAGAGTTTGAAGGGGCTGATTCTGATGATGGACATCCGTCATCCAATGACCGACTTCGACCTGCTGATGCTCGACTGGGCGGTTGCCGCCGGCATGCCGATGCACATCCTGCTGACCAAGGCCGACAAACTGACCTACGGCGCAGCGAAGAACACCCTGCTCAAAGTGCAGTCGGAAATCCGCAAAGGTTGGGGTGATCTGGTCACCATCCAGCTCTTCTCCGCGCCAAAACGCATGGGCCTGGAAGAGGCCTACACTGTATTGGCCGGCTGGATGGAACTGGCAGACAAAGGCGCCGAGGCGGCTGAGTAAACAGGGATTAGAAAATTGGCTGGGGTGCGTTCAGGCTGGCTTTCAACGCAGCCTGAGCGTGCCACAGCCGATTTTTGGGCAAAAAAAGCCCCGGATTTCATTGGGGAGGGAGAAATTCCGGGGTTTAAGTTCCGAACCGCTAGGGCGGGGTTCAGATATCTGCCAACACTTAACACAACATAGGAGCATCGAAGGGCTTCACCAGCCATTCAGTATCTCTGAGTAGTGTCCTTCCAGATTAGTTCAGATTTTTTTCAAAAAGCTTTGGAATAATCCCAAGCGCTTTTCGAAATAAGCCGGTTTTACGGGCTTGCCGCGACAACAGGTCGCGGCTGACCGCTTTCAAATGGCTCAGTGAGCCTCATCCCAATTGTTGCCGACACCCACTTCGACCAGCAGCGGCACGTCCAGTTTCGCCGCTTCGCTCATGTGCAGGCGAATCTCGGCGCTGACCTGCTCGACCAGATCCTCGCGAACCTCCAGCACCAATTCATCGTGTACCTGCAGGATGACTTTGGCGTCCAGGCCGGACGTCGCCAGCCAGTTATCTACCGCGACCATGGCTTTCTTGATGATGTCGGCAGCCGTGCCCTGCATCGGCGCGTTGATCGCCGTGCGTTCGGCGGCCGCGCGCTCCTGCGGCTTGTTCGAGTTGATTTCAGGCAGATACAGACGACGACCGAAGAACGTCTCGACATAACCCTGATCCGCCGCCTGCGCGCGGGTGCGATCCATGTACTCGCGCACCCCCGGATAACGGGCGAAGTAAGTATCGATGTAAGCCTTGGCAGTCTTGGTGTCGACGCCGATATCCTTGCCGAGCTTCTGCGCGCCCATGCCGTAGATCAGACCGAAGTTGATCGCCTTGGCGCCACGGCGCTGGTCGGAGGTCACTTCATTGAGTTCGACCTTGAACACTTCGGCAGCGGTGGCGGTGTGCACGTCCAGATTGTTGCGGAAGGCGTTCATCAGACCTTCGTCCTTGGACAGGTGCGCCATGATCCGCAGTTCGATCTGCGAATAGTCCGCCGCCAGCAGTTTGTAGCCTTTTGGCGCGACGAATGCCTGGCGGATACGGCGGCCTTCAGCGGTGCGTACCGGGATGTTCTGCAGGTTCGGGTCGCTGGAGGACAAACGCCCGGTCGACGCCACAGCCTGATGATACGAGGTGTGGATACGGCCGGTACGCGGGTTGATCTGCTCTGGCAGGCGATCGGTGTAAGTGCTTTTCAGCTTGCTCATCGAGCGGTGCTCCATCAGCACCTTCGGCAAGCGGTGATCGTCTTCAGCAAGTTTCGCCAACACTTCTTCGGCGGTGGACGGCTGACCCTTGGCAGTCTTCTTCAGCACCGGAAGACCGAGTTTCTCGTAGAGAATCACACCCAGTTGCTTCGGCGAGCCAAGGTTGAATTCTTCCCCGGCGATCTCGAACGCTTCGCGCTCCAGCGCCACCATTTTGTTGCCCAGTTCGATGCTCTGGATGCCGAGCAACTCAGCGTCGACAAACGCGCCTTGGCGTTCGATGCGCGCCAACACGGGCACCAGCGGAATCTCGATGTCGGTCAGCACGCTGGCCAGACTCGGGATGGCGCTGAGTTTTTCGAACAAGGTCTGGTGCAGACGCAGGGTGATGTCGGCGTCTTCGGCAGCGTACGGCCCGGCCTGTTCCAGGGCGATCTGGTCGAAGGTCAGCTGTTTGGCGCCTTTGCCGGCTATGTCCTGGAAGCTCACGGTGGTGTGATCCAGATACTTCTGCGCGAGGCTGTCCATGTCGTGGCGGGTGGCGGTGGAGTTGAGCACGTAGGACTCAAGCATCGTGTCGAAGGCAATGCCGCGCACGTTGATGCCTTGGCTCTGATCGCCGCCGATGGCGCAGTTGGCCAGGATATTCATGTCGAACTTGGCGTGCTGGCCGACCTTGAGCTTGCTCGGGTCTTCGAGGATCGGCTTGAGCGCGCGCAGCACGGTGTCGCGATCCAGCTGCTCCGGCACGCCGATGTAGGAGTGGGTCAGCGGGATGTACGCGGCTTCGTTGGCCTGCACCGCGAACGACAGGCCGACCAGTTGCGCCTGCTGCGCGTCGATGCCGGTGGTTTCGGTGTCAAAGGCGAACAGCTTGGCGTTGTTGAGTTTTTCCAGCCAGACGTCGAAGCGCGCCTGATCGAGGATGGTTTCGTACGCAGCTTCAGCGGGAGCGGCAGGCGCTTCTTCCGCTGGCGCGCTGAACAGATCGCCGGCCGGTGCAGGCTCGCTGGCCGCGCTCAGTTCCAGCCGCTTGGCGTCGCGATCCAGATCGTTGATCCAGCTTTTGAATTCCAGCAGGGAGTACAACTCGTAGAGCTTGGCCGGGTCTTCTGCGCCCATCTGCAAATCATCGAGTTCTATGTCCAGTGGCACGTCGACCTTGATGGTCGCCAGTTGATAGGAGAGGAACGCCATCTCCTTGTGCTCTTCAAGCTTGGCCGGCAGGGTTTTCGCGCCGCGAATCGGCAAGGTCGGGACGATGTCGAGGTTGGCGTACAGCTTGGTGAGGCCGCCGTTGACCCCGACCAACAGGCCGGAAGCGGTCTTCGGGCCAATGCCCGGAACGCCTGGAATGTTGTCGGACGAATCGCCCATCAGCGCCAGATAATCGATGATCTGCTCCGGTGCGACGCCGAATTTCTCCTTCACGCCTTCCACGTCCATCGAACTACCGGACATGGTGTTGACCAAGGTAATGTGGCCGTCGACCAGTTGCGCCATGTCCTTGTCGCCGGTGGAGATGACCACCGGACGATCCGCCGCCGCGCTGCTGCGGGCGAGGGTGCCGATCACGTCGTCGGCCTCGACGCCTTCCACGCAGAGCAGCGGGAAACCGAGGGCGATCACGCTCTGGTGCAGCGGCTCGATCTGCACGCGCATGTCGTCGGGCATGCTCGGGCGGTTGGCTTTGTATTCGGCGTACATCTCATCGCGAAATGTCCCGCCCTTGGCGTCGAACACCACGGCGAACGGACTGTCCGGGTACTGCTTGCGCAGACTCTTGAGCATGTTCAGCACGCCTTTGACCGCACCGGTCGGCAGGCCTTTGGAGGTGGTCAGTGGTGGCAGCGCGTGAAACGCGCGGTACAGGTAAGACGAACCGTCCACCAGGACGAGGGGGGCTTGGCTCATGAGCAGGATCAACCTTTTCGGCGGGTCCGGCGCTAGAATAGCGGGACCGTTGACGACAAAGGGACAAGGTTATCATGCGTACGTTAAATCGCTTGCTGCTGGTCGGTCTGATTGCTGCCTCACCATTGGCCGCGATGGCGGCGGATGATGCGCCGGCCTCGGAGCCGGAAGTTACCATCAACACGCACACGGAAGGCGACAAGGTCATCCAGGAATACAGCCGCAGTGGCTTCGTGTATGCGATCAAGGTCACACCGAAGGGCGGCAAGCCCTATTTCCTGGTGCGCGCCGATGGTTCGGATGCGAACTACATTCGCTCCGACCAGCCGGATATGCTGATTCCGTCGTGGGAAATCTTTACCTGGAAGTAAGTTTCCCGACTTTTAATCGGCGTCGCCTGATAGCGACGCCTGAACTGAGCAGTTTTTAACCATGTCTGTGTTCACTCCCCTGGCTCGGCCCGAGCTGGAAACCTTTCTCGCCCCTTACGGGCTTGGCCGTCTGCTTGATTTCCAGGGGATCGCCGCCGGCAGCGAAAACACCAATTTCTTTATCAGCCTGGAGCAGGGTGAATTCGTCCTCACCCTGGTCGAGCGCGGCCCGGTGCAGGAGATGCCGTTCTTCATCGACTTGCTCGATGTGCTGCATGAGGCCGATTTGCCAGTGCCTTACGCACTGCGCACCACCGACGGCGAGGCGCTGCGTGAGCTGAAAGGCAAGCCGGCGCTGTTGCAACCGCGCCTGTCCGGCAAGCACATCAAGCTCGCCAATGCCCAGCATTGCGCGCAGGTCGGCGAGTTGCAGGCGCACTTGCACTTGGCGACTCAGGGCGAGCGCATGATCAAGCGCAAGACCGATCGTGGTCTCGACTGGATGCTGGAAGAGGGCACGGCGTTTCTCTCGCACCTGAGTGACGAGCCGCGCGCCTTGCTGCAAAAGGCCCTGGATGAAATCACCGAGCGCAAAGAGAAGATTCTTGCGCTGCCTCGGGCGAACATTCATGCCGATCTGTTTCGCGACAACGCGATGTTCGAAGGCACGCACCTGACCGGGCTGATCGACTTCTACAACGCCTGTTCGGGGCCGATGCTGTACGACGTGGCGATAGCCTTGAACGACTGGTGCTCGGACGAGGACGGTTTGATCGATGGGCCGCGTGCCCGCGCATTCCTTGGCGCCTATGCAGCATTGCGCCCGTTCACGGCAGCCGAGGCCGAGTTGTGGCCGACGATGCTGCGTGTGGCCTGTGTGCGGTTCTGGTTGTCGCGGTTGATCGCGGCGGAGCAGTTTGCCGGGCAGGACGTGTTGATTCACGATCCGCAGGAATTTGAGCTGCGGTTGGCGCAGCGGCAGAGCGTCGGTATTCATCTACCGTTCGCGCTCTAAGATCAAAAGATCGCAGCCTTCGGCAGCTCCTACATTGGATTGATGTACACCCCTGTAGGAGCTGCCGAAGGCTGCGATCTTTTTCTATGGGGCTACAGAGATTCCAGGCATCCCGCCAAATCATTGCCCAATTTTTCCAATACTTGCTCATAACCTTGAGCCGTTGCCGGGGTGTACCCGCCCAACGCATCCAGCTCAGCCAGTTTCACCGGCAGGCCTGCCACCAGTGTCTCGGCCAGGCGCGGCCGCAACGGCGGCTCACTGAACACACAGGTCTTGCCCACTTCCTGCAACCGCTTGCGCATCGCCGCGACGTGCTGCGCGCCCGGCTGCACTTCGGCGGCCACACTGAAAACGCCGGTGTGCTTCAGGCCATAAGCCTCTTCGAAGTAATCAAACGCCTCGTGAAAGACGAAGTACGGTTTGCCTTCAACACTGGCCAGACGCTTCTTCAACCGCTGATCCAGCGCATCCAGACGCTCATCGAACGCCTTGGCATTGCTCTGATAACGCGCGGCATTCGCCGGGTCGGCAGCGCTCAAGTCAGCCGCCATCTTGTCGGCAATGACCCGCGCGTTCACCGGCGACAGCCACAAATGCGCATCCAGCGTGCCCGGGCGGTGATCGTGATCATGCTCGTCGGCATCTTCGGCGTGGGAATGACTGTCTTCAGCAAAGCGCCGCAACTTCATCCCCGGCAAATCCTGCACGGCGACGCTCGGCAGCGTGCGACCATTCAGCACGCGCGGCAGGAAACCTTCCATGTCCGGGCCGATCCAGTAGAGCAGATCGACCGATTGCACCTTCCGTACGTCGGATGGCCGCAGCGCGTAATTGTGCGGCGAGGCACCCGGCGGCAGCAGCACTTCGGGAATCGCTACGCCGTCCTGTACGGCCGCTGCAATCAGCTGCAACGGTTTGATGCTGGTGAGGACTTTGACCTCGGCCTGAGCCGAAACGATCAGCAGAAAACTGGCGACAAAAGCCACAAAAACAGAAAAAAGTCGGGACACGATGACCACTCAAGGAGGCGAGAACGGGTAACATAATAACGTCTCTATCAAAACTCGTCGCCGCCCATGCCTATTACACCGATTGCCAGCCGTCCCCACGACCACTCTCATTGCGTGCACAGCGCTTTGTCCGAGGCCGATACCTTGTGCGCCCAGAAAGGCTTGCGCCTGACCGCGTTGCGCCGCCGGGTGCTGGAATTGGTGTGGCAGAGCCACAAACCGCTGGGCGCCTACGACATTCTCGCCGTGTTGAGCGAGCAGGACGGTCGCCGCGCTGCGCCGCCCACCGTGTACCGCGCACTGGATTTCCTCTTGGAAAACGGCCTGGTGCACCGCATCTCCTCGCTCAACGCATTCGTCGGCTGCGTACACCCGGAACACGCGCATCAAGGCCAGTTCCTGATCTGCCGCGATTGCCACGCCGCCATCGAACTTGAGCAGAAAGTGATCAGCGACGCGATCATCGACAGCGCCAGGGACGTCGGCTTCATCGTCGAAGCGCAGACCGTCGAAGTCGTCGGCCTGTGCTCCGGTTGCCAGGGGGCTTGATGAGCAACGCGCTGATTCGTCTGGAACAGGTCGCCGTCAAGTTTGCCGGACAGGCCGTACTGGACAACATTGAGCTGAGCGTCGAACCGGGACAGATCGTCACCCTGATCGGTCCCAATGGCGCCGGCAAGACCACGCTGGTGCGCGCTGTGCTCGGGTTGCTCAAACCGGACAGCGGCAGTGTCTGGCGCAAGCCGAAACTGCGCGTCGGTTACATGCCGCAAAAGCTTCACGTCGACCCGACCCTGCCGCTGTCGGTGCTGCGCTTCTTGCGCCTGGTGCCGGGTGTCGATCGTCCGCGTGCGCTGGCCGCGTTGAAAGAAGTCGGCGCCGAGCACGTTATCGACAGTCCGGTGCAAAGCGTTTCCGGCGGTGAAATGCAGCGCGTACTGCTCGCTCGCGCGCTGCTGCGCGAACCGGAACTGCTGGTGCTTGATGAGCCGGTGCAAGGTGTCGACGTCGCCGGCCAGGCCGAGCTGTACAGCCTGATCACCCGTCTGCGCGATCGCCATGGTTGCGGCGTGTTGATGGTGTCCCACGATTTGCATCTGGTGATGAGCACCACCGATCAGGTGGTCTGCCTCAACCGTCACGTCTG
The DNA here is from genome assembly GCF_029543085.1 of Pseudomonas sp. A34-9. Lineage (NCBI taxonomy): Bacteria > Pseudomonadati > Pseudomonadota > Gammaproteobacteria > Pseudomonadales > Pseudomonadaceae > Pseudomonas > Pseudomonas sp. A34-9. The sequence continues at coordinate 79,514 of NZ_CP119967.1, forward strand.
CTGCTCCGGGCATCCCGAGCAGGTCAGCGGCGATCCGGCATTCGTCGAGCTGTTCGGCAAGAATGCGCAGAGCCTGGCGGTTTATCACCACCATCACGATCATGCTCACGACCTGCACGGTTCGGTCGTCAAAGGGCCGGTTATCGGCCAACCTCACGTTCATGGAGACAACTGCAAGCATGGCTGATTTTCTGTTGTATGCCCTGCTTGCAGGTCTGGCGTTGGCGATCGTTGCAGGTCCGTTGGGTTCGTTTGTGGTCTGGCGCCGCATGGCTTATTTCGGCGACACGCTGTCCCACGCCGCGCTGCTCGGTGTGGCGCTGGGCTTTTTACTGGATGTCAGCCCGACCGTCGCGGTGACGGTAGGCTGCCTGTTGCTGGCGGTGCTGCTGGTCACGCTGCAACAGCGTCAACCGCTGGCGTCTGACACGCTTTTGGGAATTCTCGCACCGAGCACGCTCTCTCTCGGCCTGGTGGTACTAAGCTTCATGCACGAAGTACGGATCGACCTGATGGCCTATCTGTTCGGCGACCTGCTGGCGATCAGCCCGACCGACCTGGCGTGGATCCTCGGCGGCAGCGCGGCGGTGCTGGTGTTGCTGGTGACGCTATGGCGGCCATTGCTGGCGATCACCGTGCATGAAGAGTTGGCCAGGGTCGAAGGCCTGCCGGTCGCGGGTCTGCGCATGGCGCTGATGTTGTTGATCGCGGTGGTGATCGCCGTGGCGATGAAAATCGTCGGTGTGTTGCTGATTACTTCACTGTTGATCATCCCGGCGGCTGCGGCACAGCGTCACGCCCGCTCGCCGGAGCAGATGGCACTGGGCGCGAGCCTGCTGGGCATGCTCGCCGTGTGTGGCGGGCTGGCGCTGTCGTGGTTCAAGGACACCCCGGCCGGGCCGTCAATCGTTGTGACGGCGGCCGCACTGTTTCTGTTGAGTTTTGTTCTGCCCCGTCGTGGGGTGTAGACTTGGCCGCTTTTTGCGCAAATAGAGAGTCGCAGGAATGAAGCCGTTCGCCTCCCGTTATCTGCTCCTTGTCGCATTTTCAGTGCTACTGGGCGCCTGCCAAAGCACGCCGCCGGTGGCCGAAGTCCCCGATGCGCGGGCTACGGCCATCGCACAGCTGGAGCAAAGCCTGGCCAGCAGCGAACTGGCCACCGCCGAAGATCAATTGGCGGCTTTGCAGAAAGAAACTCCAAACGACCAATCCCTTGAGCAATACCAGCGGCAGCTTGCCGAAGCGTATCTGCGTCGCAGCCAGATCGTGCTGCAGAAGGGTGATGTGAATGCAGCGGCCACGGCGTTGAGCCGTGCTCGTGCGTTGATGCCGAAAGCCCCGGCGCTGACCGGTGGCGTCAATGGCGCAATCACCGAAGCGCGCAAGGCCGAGCTGGAAAAGGCGGAGGCCGCGTTGCTGGCAGCCGAGGCCAAGCCGAAAGCCAAGGTCATCGACCCGACCGCTGAAAGCACCACGGTTGCGCTGAACATCACCGATAGTCGCAAACTTCGTCGTCAACTGGATGCGATCGCCGCTGATGTGGTGAATTACGAATGTGCAGTGACCATTCAGGCGCCGCGCACCAATGATTACCCTTGGCTGGCGACTCTGCTGAGCAAGCGGGTGAAGAAGCTGAACCCGGATTTCGATCTGAAGATTGAGAAGCAGGTCGTGCGCACCGTGCCAGCGCAGATGGTCTTGAGTCCGCGTAAACCGTAAAAAAGATCGCAGCCTGCGGCAACTCCTGCATGGGCTTGAGATACACCCTGTAGGAGCTGCCGAAGGCTGCGATTTTTTGCTTTTTACGCAGGAATGGCCTTGGCCTTAGGCTCCCGAGCCCAAACCCGATGCTGCCCGATCGCCGCAAAGAATGGCTTGGTCAGCGCACCAACATCCTTGCCCTCCAGCAACCCGGCATCCGCCTCCAGCTTCAAAACGTCCAACAACTGCTTGGCTTCGCCCTGAAGTGCAATCGCCTTCAGATGCTTGTATGCCTCCAGCACGTAATGCAGAGCCACACCGTCGCCGCTCAACGCCTTGACCGACGCCGCACCACCCGGCACGAACACCGCATCAAAGATCACTGACGGCATGCCTTCCATTGAGGCATCCACCGGCAATGATTTGCCGTCGGCGGTTTTCACCGGTGCCGATGTTGGGCCGAGCAACTTCGCATGCGCACCTTCAGCCGCCAATGCCTTCTTCATCGCATCAATCGCCGCACCATCGACGCCGTTAGCAGCAAGAATCGCCACTTTTCGCGTCTTGATGTTTTCCGGCAGCAGGTTGGCCTGGCTCAACGAAGGCGAGTTGTCGAAGGAGGTTTTGCGCACCTCGACCGTGCCTTTGCTCGGTGCGGGCAGGCCCAGATTGGCCGCTACACGCTTGGCCAGTTCCAGATCGATGTTGGCGAGAATCTCGTTCACTTCCCGCGCACGGATGAACTCGCGCTCCACCTTGCCTAATTCGAAGCTGTAGGCGGCGATGATGTGCTCTTTCTCATGGGCACTCATGCTGTTGAAGAACAACCGCGCTTGCGAGAAGTGATCGCTGAACGACTCGCTGCGCTGGCGGATCTTGGCGGCGTCGATGCGTTCCGGATACGTTTCAAAGCCGCCGTCTTGTGCGGCCGGCGGCGTTTCTTTCGGCCAGCCACCGTCAATCGAGTTCGGCTCGTAGGACGCACGACCCTTGTCGATCACCGTGCGGTGCTGCGCATCGCGCTGGCCGTTGTGGAACGGTGCGACCGGCCGGTTGATCGGCAGCTCGTGAAAATTCGGCCCACCGAGTCGGCTGATTTGCGTGTCGGTGTAGGAAAACAGCCGACCTTGCAGCAACGGGTCGTTGGAGAAGTCGATGCCTGGCACGATGTGGCCCGGGCAGAACGCGACCTGCTCGGTCTCGGCAAAGAAGTTGTCCGGGTTGCGGTTCAACGTCATCTTGCCCAGCGGCGTGATCGGCACGATCTCTTCGGGAATCAGCTTGGTCGGGTCGAGGATGTCGAAATCGAAGTCGTGCTCGTTTTCCTCCTCGATGATCTGTACGCCGAGCTCCCATTCCGGGTAGTCGCCCATCTCGATCGCTTCCCATAGATCGCGACGGTGGTAGTCAGTGTCTTTACCGGCAAGCTTCTGCGCCTCGTCCCAGACCAGCGAGCAAGTGCCGGCGGTAGGGCGCCAGTGGAATTTGACGAAGCGCGATTTGCCCTCGGCATTCACCAGCCTGAACGTATGCACGCCAAAGCCCTGCATGCTGCGCAGGCTTTTCGGAATCGCGCGGTCGGACATCGCCCAGATGACCATGTGCGCCGATTCCGGTACCAAGGACACGAAATCCCAGAACGTATCGTGCGCCGAGCCACCGGTAGGGATTTCATTGTGCGGCTCGGGTTTCACCGCATGGACGAAGTCGGGGAACTTGATCGCGTCCTGAATGAAAAACACCGGCATGTTGTTGCCGACCAGGTCGAAGTTGCCTTCATCGGTGAAGAACTTCACCGCGAAGCCACGCACGTCACGCACGGTATCACCGGAACCACGCGGCCCCTGCACCGTGGAAAAACGCACAAACGCTGGCGTCTTTTTCCCCGGATCCTGTAGGAAGCCGGCCTTGGTCAGCGTCGAATGGTTCTCGTACGCCTGAAAGAAACCATGCGCGCCGGTGCCGCGGGCGTGGACGATGCGCTCCGGGATACGCTCATGGTCAAAGTGCGTGATCTTTTCACGCATGATGAAGTCTTCCAGAAGCGATGGGCCGCGGGCGCCCACCTTGAGGGTGTTCTGGTTGTCGGCGATTTTCACGCCCTGGTTGGTGCGCAGGGCCTGGCCGGTGGCGTCGGAGCGAAATTTCTCCAAGCTGTCGAGTTTGGTATTGGTGTTGGCTCGATCCGGGGTATCGGTTCCAGCCAGTTCACTTTTGCCGGTGGTAGGTTTCTTGGTACTCATCAGACGTAAACTCCTCGTTTGACCCCTTTTCAACGGGGACTCTTGAGCGTTTCCGGGCACGGTTACCCAGGGTTTCAAGTCGCTTAACTAGTGACCGATGAGCAGGAACGGGCGTTCCTTTTTTATGACCTTTGATCTTGTTATTGCCAAATCGAAGGTTAATTGAGAAATAAATGCTAAGAACCTCTATACGGACAGGCTAAAATGCGCGCCCGGCTAACCGCTGATCCTTTTCTAACGCGCCCCACAAGGTTCGCTACGTGATCGAGTTTCAAAACGTCCACAAGACTTACCGCGTCGCCGGTAAGGACATTCCCGCGCTGCACCCGACCAGTCTCGCCATCGAGAACGGGCAGGTGTTCGGCCTGATCGGCCATTCCGGTGCGGGCAAAAGTACCCTGCTGCGTCTGATCAATCGCCTGGAAGACTCCAGTGGCGGCAAGATCTTCGTCGACGGCGAAGAAGTCACCGCGCTGGACGCCAATGGCCTGCGCCGTTTCCGCCAGCAAGTCGGGATGATCTTCCAGCACTTCAACCTGCTCGCTTCCAAGACTGTCGCCGACAACGTTGCGTTGCCGCTGACCCTGGCCGGCGAACTGTCGGGCAGCGAGATCGACAAGCGTGTTGCCGAGTTGCTGGCGCGAGTCGGTCTGTCTGATCACGCCAAAAAGTATCCGGCGCAATTGTCCGGCGGCCAGAAACAGCGCGTCGGCATTGCCCGCGCCCTGGCGACCAAGCCGAAGATTCTGCTGTGCGACGAGGCCACCAGCGCCCTCGACCCGCAGACCACCGCGTCGGTCCTGCAATTGCTGGCCGAGATCAACCGCGAACTGAAACTGACCATCGTCCTGATCACCCACGAGATGGATGTGATCCGTCGCGTCTGCGATCAAGTGGCGGTGATGGACGCTGGCGTGATCGTCGAGCAAGGTTCGGTGGCCGAGGTGTTCCTGCATCCGCAGCACCCGACCACCAAACGCTTCGTTCAGGAAAGCGAGCAGATCGACGAGAGCGAACAGCGTGACGACTTCGCTCACGTGCCGGGGCGCATCGTACGTCTGACCTTCCAGGGCGAAGCGACCTACGCGCCGTTGCTCGGTACCGTCGCCCGCGAAACCGGCGTCGACTACAGCATCCTCGCCGGTCGCATCGACCGCATCAAAGACATTCCGTACGGGCAATTGACCCTCGCCGTCACCGGTGGCGACATGGAAGCGGCGTTCGCCCGCTTCACCGCCGCTGACGTTCACATGGAGGTATTGCGCTAATGGAAGACCTGATCAGTTTCTTCACCAATATCGACTGGTACGAAATCTGGCTGGCCACCGGCGACACGATGCTGATGCTCGGTGGTTCGCTGCTGTTCACTGTGTTGCTCGGCCTGCCGCTGGGCGTGTTGCTGTTCCTTTGCAGCCCGCGCCAGTTGCTGGAAAACCGTGCCCTCTATGCGTTCATGTCGCTGGCAGTGAACATCCTGCGTTCGTTACCGTTCATTATTTTGTTGATCGTGATGATCCCGTTCACCGTGCTGATCACCGGCACGTCGCTGGGCGTGGCCGGTGCGATTCCGCCGTTGGTCGTTGGTGCGACACCGTTCTTCGCACGTCTGGTGGAAACCGCGCTGCGGGAAGTCGATCGCGGCATCATCGAAGCGACCCAGTCGATGGGCGCGACCACCCGGCAGATCATCATCAATGCCTTGCTGCCGGAAGCCCGCCCGGGCATCTTCGCGGCGATTACGGTGACGGCGATTACACTGGTGTCCTACACGGCGATGGCCGGTGTGGTCGGCGCCGGTGGTCTGGGTGACCTGGCCATCCGTTTCGGCTACCAGCGTTTCCAGACTGACGTAATGATTGTCACCGTGGTGCTGTTGCTGATTTTGGTGCAAGTGTTGCAGATGGTCGGTGATCGACTGGTCGTGCACTTCTCGCGCAAATAACCGGTTTTATATTGAACAGATGAGCCGGCCATTCGCTGGCAGGTGCCAGACGGGCGCCTCAAAAGGAGTTAGCTGAATGAAAAAACTGATCGCTGCTTTCGCTGCCGTTGCGGCATTCTCGGCCCACGCCGAAACCCTGACCGTTGCCGCTACGCCGGTGCCGCACGCCGAAATCCTCGAGTTCGTGAAGCCGGCACTGGCCAAAGAAGGCGTGGATCTGAAGGTCAAGGTCTTCACCGACTACATTCAGCCGAACGTACAGGTTGCCGAAAAGCGCCTGGACGCCAACTTCTTCCAGCACCAGCCGTACCTCGATGAGTTCAACAAGGCCAAGGGCACTAATCTGGTTGCTGTGACCGGTGTGCACCTGGAGCCACTGGGCGCCTACTCGAGCAAACTGAAGAACATCAGTGATCTGCCAAGCGGCGCCAACGTGGTGATTCCGAACGACGCCACCAACGGCGGCCGTGCGCTGTTGCTGCTGGCCAAGGCGGGCGTGATCACCCTGAAGGATCCGACCAACATCCTGTCGACCGTCAAAGACATCGCCCAAAACCCGAAAGACCTGAAGATTCGTGAACTGGAAGCCGCGACCATCCCGCGCGTGCTGACCCAGGTCGATCTGGCGCTGATCAACACCAACTACGCGCTGGAAGCCAAGCTTGATCCGTCCAAGGATGCGCTGGTGATCGAAGGCAACGACTCGCCTTACGTGAACATCCTCGTGTCCCGTGCGGACAACAAGGACAGCGACGCGATGAAGAAACTGGCTGCTGCCCTGCATAGCCCGGAAGTGAAGCAATTCATTACCGAGAAGTACAAAGGCGCGGTATTGCCGGCGTTCTGATTTTGATTGTTGCAACGAAAAAGGGGCGCATTTAATGCGCCCCTTTTTTTGTCTTGAGTTCGGCTTTAGAGCAGCGGTGAGTCTGCCCCTCACCCCAGCCCTCTCCCGGAGGGAGAGGGGGCCGACCGAGGTGTCCTGCTTTATACATCGACCTGAAAGATATTGGCGATTATGGATTCAAAGCAGGACGTTCAATTCGGCGTAGCTTCGCAATATCCCCCATTCAGTCCCCTCTCCCTCTGGGCGGTCCGACGTTTCGGGAGGGCTAGGGTGAGGGGCTTTTCGCTCTTCAGCTTTTATTTGCGGTTAAGCATCACCGGCAACTGCGCCACCAGTTTGGCGTTATTCAGCGGCGCTCGAATAAACCCGCGCTGCGTCCCGTCCGGCCCGATCACCGCCAGATTGCCGCTATGGTCGACGGTGTAATTCGGCTTACTCGTATCCGCCGGAATAAACGGAATACTCACCGCATTCGCCACCTTCTGCAGCTCTTCAATCGAAGTCGGCGTCAGGCCAACAAACTGCGGATCGAAGTAGCCCAGGTACTGCTTCAACTGCTTCGGGTTATCGCGGTTCGGGTCAACGCTGACCAGCACGATCTGCAACTTATCCACAGCGTCCTTGGGCAGTTCACTCTTGATCTGCCGCAACTGGGCGAGGGTGGTCGGGCAGATGTCCGGGCAGAAGGTGTAACCGAAGAACAGCAAACTCCACTTACCTTTGAGCTCATTGATCGCCACCGGTTTGCCGTCCTGATCGGTCATCGTCACGTCCGGCAGATTGCGGCTCTGCGGCAGCAGGATAATGCCGGCGTCGATCAGCGCCGTGGGGTCGCCCTGGCCCTTGCCGCTCAGCACTTTGTTGACGGTCAGGCCGAGGATCAGCGCGATCACGGCGACGAGGATGAAGACGGTTTTCTGGGTTCGAGTCATAGGTTCAACAGTAAGTAGTGGTCTACGAGCAGGGCGATGAACAGCAGGAACAAGTAATAAATAGAGTACTTGAAGGTGTTGATCGCCGCGTGCGGCCGAGTGCCACGGTACAGCACCATGGCCCATTGCAGAAATCTTGCGCCCAGGGCGAGGGCGCAAATCAGGTAGAGCACGCCGCTCATGTGGATCACGTACGGCAGCAGACTCACCGCCAGCAGCGCGAAGGTGTACAGCAGAATGTGCACCTTGGTGTAGTGCTCGCCGTGGGTGACCGGCAGCATCGGGATGTCGGCCTTGGCGTATTCCTCTTTGCGATGAATCGCCAGTGCCCAGAAGTGCGGCGGGGTCCAGGCGAAGATGATCAGCACCAGCAACAATGGCTCGGCGCTGACGTGGCCGGTGGCGGCAGTCCAGCCGAGCAGCGGTGGGGCGGCACCGGCGAGGCCACCGATGACGATGTTCTGCGGCGTCGCGCGTTTGAGGAAACCGGTGTAAATCACCGCGTAACCGAGCAACGAGGCCAGCGTCAGCCAGGCGGTCAGCGGATTGGTGAAGGTCAGCAATAAAGCCTGACCGAGCAGCGCCAGGATCAATGCAAACGTCAGCGCCGCCGCCGGTGAAACCCGTCCCTCAGCGAGTGGCCGTTTGTGCGTGCGCGCCATCACCGCATCGATGCGCCGATCCACCACATGATTGACCGCCGCCGCACCCCCAGCACACAGGGCAATCCCCAGATTGCCGAACACCAGCACCGTCCACGGCACCCCGGCGCGGGTCGCGAGGAACATGCCGACCAGCGAGGTGATCAGCATCAGCACCACGACTTTCGGTTTGGTCAGCTCCAGATAATCACGCCAGATCGCCTGATGCGGGCGTTCGCCAATCAGAATCGCCACGGCGTTTCTCCTTTAATAATGATGGGCGCGGCCGCGTGTTTACGCGGGCTCAGACGCCAGCGCGCGAGCACCGGTTGTCTGACCCGAACCAGACTGGTGCGCGCGTGGTAATTGACCAGCACCATGGTCAGCAACAGCGCCGCACCGCCAGCGTTATGCGCGACAGCCACCGGCAGCGGCAGATGGAACAACACATTGCTGATACCGAGGGTGATTTGCGCGGCGAGGGCGATCAGCACCAGACCGGCCAGCCGCGTCATGCCGACCACTTTTAATTGCCAGGCCAGACCGAGCAAGACCAACGTCACCAGCAGCGCGCCGATGCGGTGAGTCAGGTGAATCGCCGTGCGCGCATCACTGTCGAGTTGTCCGCCCAGATAGTTCGGGCCGATGTGTTGAGTCAGGTGAAAACCGTTGGCGAAATCCGCTGGCGGCAGCCATTGCCCGTGACACGTCGGGAAGTCGATGCACGCCACCGCTGCGTAGTTGGAACTGACCCAGCCACCGAGCGCGATCTGGCCAATCACCAACAGCAGTCCCGCCGTCGCCCAATACTGCAAACGCTTGGGCACGGTCAGCGCCGGCAGCACACCGGACAATCGCAACGTCAGTAAAAACAACAGACTCAACGTCGCAAAGCCGCCGAGCAAATGTCCGGTGACCACCTGCGGCCAGAGCTTGAGCGTCACCGTCCACATACCGAACGCCGCTTGCGCAAACACCACTGCGAGCAGAAATAGCGGCAGTTTCAACGGCTGCCCCGGATGACGCCGATTGACCCACGCGCGCCCGGCGAGAATCGAAATCAGCAGGCCGAGGGTGCCGGCAAAGTAGCGGTGAATCATCTCGTTCCAGCCCTTGTGCGCCTCCACTGGCGAGTCGGGATAATGCAGTTCGGCATGGGCCAGTTGGGCTTCGCTTTTCGGCACACTGATAAAACCATAACAGCCCGGCCAGTCCGGGCAGCCGAGGCCGGCGTGGGTCAGGCGCGTATAGGCGCCGAGCAGCACCACAATCAGTGCCAGCAGGGTGGCAAACAGCGCGAGGCGAAATCCAGGTTTGGCCATGACGATGCCCTTATCCGATGTTCGACAGTTTCAGCAGGTGACGCAGGTCGTTGAGCAGATCCTTGCCTTTCACATTCGGCTCGTAACGCAGCACGAGGTTGCCGTGGGGGTCGATGATCCACAGCTGTGGCGTGGCTTTGTCGCCAGTCGTTTTGCTGAACACGCCAGCGTCCAGCGGATAGCGTTGCAGCTGTGGATATTCACGGCTCAGCTTGGCCTCGTAATCGGCGCTCACCGGTTGCGCAACGGCGAGGGCATGGCTGGCGCGCCCGGCATCGCGGCCCAGACCGATCTGGATCTGCCGCGCCAGATACACCAGTTGCTGGCAATCCACTGCGCACGCCTGCGGCGCGGTGACCAGCATCTGCCAGCGATCCTCGTCGGCTTGCACGCCAAGGTCGGCGCGGGTCTGGCCGTTGCCGATCAGTTCGCCGTGATAGCTGCGACCCTCCGGTACCCAGAACTGCAATTTGTACATGCCGGTGGCGAGGATCATCGGACCGATCACGCCGAGCAGGATCAGCAGCAACTGAACGCGGCCACGGCGACGACGGGTAGCGGCAGGTTTCGCCTCAGACATGCTGGGTGGATTCATGGCCGTTCCCATGGTGTTTCTCCTTTGCGTTGTGCAAGCCCAAATAGACGTAGAGGCCGAGCAGGGCGGTGGCCATGGCGAACCACTGCACGGCGTAACCGAGGTGTTTTTCCGGACCCATGGCAACCACCGGCCAATCGGCCTCGTAGCTGGCCGGGCCGGGTTCTGCGCGTAATTCGTAGGCGAAGCCGTCGCGATCGAGGGTTTTCCACAGCTTGGCGGGCTCGACGGCGGTGATGGTTTGCGGCCAGGTGTTGCTGACCGGATCAGCGTGAAGTTGAAAAGTAGCGCCGGGGGCGACGTAGACCCAGGCATCGACATTCAGCACATCGGCAGGCGTGGTGAATTGCGGCGGCACACGGCGATCCGGCCATGGCAGCCAGCCGCGATTGACCAGCAGCCACAGGCCGGTGCGTTGATCCTGAAACGGTTGCAGCAACTCGACACCAACTTTGCCGTTACGTTGGCGGTTATCCAGCAGCAGACTGTGCGCGGCATCGAACTGGCCGTGCAGATGAACGCGGCGATAAGCCGGATCGGCACTGTTCAGCAACTCGCTGCTGGCCATCGGTTCAGCCGTGCGGCGTTCGGCGTAACTGGCGAGCAGGGCGGTTTTCTCGGCGCCACGGCTCAGTTGCCAGAAGCCCAGCGCCACCAGCAGAGGCAGCAACAACGCCACCACCACGGTCGGTATCACGCCCGGACGAAAGCGCTTCATGGCTGTGCCACAAAGTCAGTCGTTGCGATCGCTATACTCAACTGCATCGCCTGTCCCCCGGAGTTCTTCCCATGCTCAAAACAGCGATCGTCCTGATGCTGATTGCCACGGTGATCAGCCTGTTCAGCGGCCTGTTTTTCCTGGTCAAGGACGACAGCAGTTCCAATCGCCTGGTCATCGCCTTGAGTGTTCGGGTGGCATTGGCCGCTGCCACCGTCGGCTTGATCGCCTGGGGCTTTTACAGCGGCCAACTGGTGTCGCATGCGCCTTGGTAGCGTTGCTCCTCAGAGCACGTAAACGAAGATAAAGAGGCCGATCCACACCACGTCGACGAAGTGCCAATACCAGCTCGCCGCTTCGAAGCCGAACTGGTGCTCATTGTCGAAGTGGCCCTTCATGATGCGCATCAGCATCACAAACAGAATGATCGTGCCGATGGTCACGTGGGCGCCGTGGAAACCCGTGAGCATGAAGAACGTCGCGCCATAAATCCCCGAACCGAGGGTCAGGCCCAGTTCGTGATAGGCGTGCATGTATTCCTCAGCCTGGAAACCGAGAAACGCGCAACCAAGTAGCACGGTGATTGCCAGCCAGATTTTCAGCGCGCCGCGATGGCCCTTTTTCAAGGCATGGTGGGCGATGGTGATGGTCACGCTGGAGCTGACCAGCAGAATCGTGTTGATCAGCGGCAGGCCCCACGGGCTGATGACTTCCTTGGGTGGCGGGAACAGTTTCGGGTCCGGCGTGTGCAGCAGCGGCCAGGTGAACTGGAAGTTCGGCCAGAGCATATGCGCGATGCCTTTGGGGCCTTCGCCGCCGAGTGCCGGTCCGGAGACGTGGCGCACATAAAACAGCGCGCCGAAGAAGGCGACGAAGAACATCACCTCGGAAAAGATGAACCAACTCATGCCCCAGCGGAACGAGCGATCCAGCTGCGCGCTATACAGCCCCGCGCGGCTTTCCTTGACCACCGTACCGAACCAGCCGAACAGCATGTACGCCAGCAACAGGCCACCGACGAAAAAGATGTACGGGCCGTGGGATTCCGGACGTGCCGCCTTCAGATCGTTGAACCAGGTGGCGAGGCCGTACACGGTGATGGCCATGCCGAAGGTCGCGATGATGGGCCATTTGCTCTGGGCCGGAACGTAATAATGCTCATGAGTCGCCATTTATTGTTCTCCTTATCGGGCACGCTCAACCGCCAGTGTTTACAGCCACCGGCGGATGTCGGGCGGTGATATCGAACAGCGTGTAGGACAGCGTCAGGTGCTTCACATCCTTGGGCATGTCGCGGTCAACAATGAAGCGCACCGGCATCTCGATCTGCTGACCGGGCTGCAGCACCTGCTGGGTAAAACAAAAGCATTCGGTCTTGTGGAAATACGCCGCCGCATTGCTCGGCGCGATGCTCGGCACGGCTTGCGCACTCATCGGTTTATCGGTGGGGTTGCGCGCGATGAAGATCATCTCGTTGACCGCGCCGGGGTTGGCGGTGAGTTCGTCATGCTTGGGGTAGAAATCCCACGGCATGTCGACGTTATTGGTCGATAGAAACTGCACACGCACCTGGCGCGAGGTGTCGACCACCTGTTCACCCTCGTACTGCCCGGCGGTCTTGCCGTTGATGCCGAAGGCTTTGCACATCACGTCGTAGATCGGCACCAAGGCAAAACCGAAGACGAACATCGCCAGCACCACCCCGAGCAGGCGGGTGACGAGTTTTTTCATCGAGATCGAGTCAGCCATGGTTCATGCCTCTCATCAGATCCCTTGTGGGAGCGAGCCTGCTCGCGAAGCAGACCACTCGGTGCATCAGATGCACCGCGTCATCGTTCTTCGCGAGCAGGCTCGCTCCCACAGGGAGATCTGTGTTCATTTCACTTCCGGCGGCGTTGTGAAGGTGTGATACGGCGCCGGCGACGGCACGCTCCACTCCAGACCTTCCGCGCCATCCCACGGTTTGGCCGGTGCCGGCGGGCCGCCGCGAATGGTCTTGATCACGATGAACAGGAAGAAGATCTGCGTCGCGCCAAACATGAACGCGCCAATCGAGGAGACCATGTTGAAGTCGGCGAACTGCAGGTTGTAGTCCGGAATCCGTCGCGGCATTCCCGCAAGGCCCACGAAGTGCATCGGGAAGAAGGTCAGGTTCATGCCGATGAACGACAGCCAGAAATGCAGCTTGCCGAGGGTTTCGTCGTACATGTGGCCGGTCCATTTCGGCAGCCAGTAGTAGGTCGACGCGAAGATCCCGAAGATCGCCCCCGGCACCAGCACGTAGTGGAAATGCGCGACCACGAAGTAGGTGTCCTGGTACTGGAAGTCCGCCGGGGCGATGGCCAGCATCAGCCCGGAGAAGCCGCCGATGGAGAACAGGATCACGAACGCCACGGCAAACAGCATCGGTGTCTCGAAAGTCAGCGAGCCTTGCCACATGGTGCTGGCCCAGTTGAACACTTTCACCCCGGTCGGCACCGCGATCAGCAGCGTGGCGTACATGAAGAACAGCTCGCCCACCAGCGGAATGCCGACCACGAACATGTGGTGCGCCCAGACGATGAACGACAGGAAGGCGATGCTCGCCGTCGCATAGACCATCGAGGTGTAGCCGAACAGCGGCTTGCGCGAGAAGGTCGGGATGATCGAGCTGACGGCGCCGAACGCCGGCAGGATCATGATGTACACCTCAGGATGCCCGAAGAACCAGAACACATGCTGGAACAACACCGGGTCACCGCCACCGGCGGCGCTGAAGAAACTGGTGCCGAAGTGGATGTCCATCAGCATCATCGTCACGCACCCGGCCAGTACCGGCATCACCGCAATCAGCAGAAACGCGGTGATCAGCCAGGTCCAGACGAACAGCGGCATTTTCATCAGCGTCATGCCGGGGGCGCGCAGGTTGAGGATGGTCGCGATCACGTTGATCGCGCCCATGATCGAACTGATCCCCATCAAGTGGATGGCGAAGATGAAAAAGGTCACGCTTTCCGGTGCGTAGGTCGTCGACAGCGGCGCATAGAACGTCCAGCCGAAGTTCGGCCCGCCACCGGGGGTGAACAGGGTCGACACGAGGATCAGGAACGCCGCCGGCAGCAGCCAGAAGCTGAAGTTGTTCATCCGTGGCAGGGCCATGTCCGGCGCGCCGATCATCAACGGGATCATCCAGTTGGCGAGGCCGACGAACGCTGGCATCACCGCACCGAAGACCATCACCAGACCGTGCATGGTGGTCATCTGGTTGAAGAACGCCGGCTCGACGATTTGCAGCCCCGGCTGGAACAGTTCGGCACGAATCACCATCGCGAACGTACCGCCGAGCAGGAACATGGAAAACGCGAACCACAGGTACAGCGTGCCGATGTCCTTGTGGTTGGTGGTCAGCACCCAGCGCATCAGGCCTTTGGCGGGGCCGTGGGCGTGGTCGGCATGACCGTGGTCATCGATTACAGCGCTCATGGCCGGTCTCCTTTACGTGAACAGGCGAGGTGATTCGCGGCGACTGGCCGCGAACCGTGGCGGGTAGATGTGATAGGCCGGCTCATTTGTCCCCCGCCTGTTTCATCTCCAGCACTTCTTTTGGCGTGACCATGTCGCCCTTGTTGTTGCCCCAGGCGTTACGTTCGTAGGTCACGACCGCTGCGATATCGACTTCCGACAGCTGCTTGCCGAACGCCGCCATGGCGGTGCCCGGTTTGCCGTAGACCACCCGATGCAAGTGATCGGCCTTGCTGCCTTTCATGATCAGTTCGGAGCCCTTGAGCGCCGGGAACATCGGCGGCAGGCCCTGACCTTCGGCCTGGTGACAGGCCACGCAAGTGGTGTGATAGATCTTGTCGCCGCGTTCCTTGAGTTCGTCGAGGGTCCAGTCCTTGCTGGTCAGCTCTTTGAGCTGCGCGGCCTCGGCTTTGCGGTCGGCGAGCCACTTGTCGTAGTCGGCCTTCTCCTTGACCTCGACCACGATTGGCATGAAGCCGTGATCCTTGCCGCACAGTTCGGCGCATTGACCACGGTAGATGCCGGGCTTGTCGATGCGCGTCCACGCCTCGTTGACGAACCCCGGAATCGCATCGCGTTTCACCGCGAAGGCCGGCACCCACCAGGAGTGAATAACGTCGGCGGACGTCACCAGGAAGCGCACTTTGGCGCCGGTCGGCAGCACCAACGGCTTGTCGACCTCGAGCAAGTAGTGCTCGCCCTTGGTTTCCTTGTTGTGGATCTGTTCGGCGGGGGTGGCCAGGTTGCTGAAGAACTCGACGTCCTGACCCAGGTATTTGTAGTGCCACTTCCACTGATAACCGGTGATCTGGATATCGATATCCGGCTCACTGGTGTCGTACATCTTGATCAGGGTGGCGGTCGCCGGCACGGCCATCGCCACCAGAATCAGGAACGGTACGACGGTCCAGAAAATTTCGACGGTGGTGCTTTCGTGGAATTTTGCGGCGACCTGCCCGGTAGAACGGCGGTGCACCATCATCGACCAGAACATGGCGCCGAAGACGATGATCCCGATCACCACACAGATCCAGAAAATGGTCATGTGCAGGTCGAATACTGCGTGACTGATTTCAGTCGCTCCAGGCGCCATATTCACAGTCCATGCGGCATGCGCCGGACTGAAAATCGACCACAACAGGAGGCCCATCCAGACGTGTGGATGTCGCATCATTGCGGGTTCCCCTTATCGTTCTTGTTATCCCGTAGGCGCAACGCCTTCGGCAAGGGAGCGGCTGCATCAGACTACGAACTTGAATCGCCGGGCCTTGCTGCGTGGGCAGTCGGGCGTCATCAGCTAACTCCATTCACTGGCGAGTATAGACAGCGACGGGAAATTGCAATGTGCACACGTAAATCAACTGAAACAGCTGGTACTTGCGTTCAAGGGCACGAATGGAGAAGGATGCAGACGAGTGGTGGCAAACCGATATAACGCAGGTGCATCAAGGATGAAATAATTATGACAAATGCGTCTTAGCATTTTTCGTAAGCCAGCTAAGTTATGTCTTCCCTATTTCACTGCCTTGTTTCCTGGAGTTTTCATGAACACCGCCGCATTGCGCGAGCAGATTAAAAAAGCCCGACAACACGAAAATGAAACCGGACGGCTGACCCGTCAGCTGGAAGAACAACTGCCTCATCTACACCCGTCAATCCAATTGCCGGAGACCGATGCCAAGGCTGTATTGACGCGTTTTGTCGAAGCCTACATCGATGAAGTACCTGACCTGCTGGACGCAGCGAATGAAGTTGCCAGGGAAGCGGGAATCGAATCGCAGATCAAACCGGTGCTGAAAATCGCCGAGCAGTATTTCCTTCAGCCTCCCGTTGGCCTGGAACATCTGCTGGACGAAGCCTATCTGGCGCACCGCTTTGTCGAAGAGGTCAACGACCTGTACATCAAGCATTTCGGCCAGCCACTGATCCCCTTGGACATGACGGTCGCCAATCTGATTGCTCACCAGTTGCTCGGTGAGAAATTTGCCAACGAACTGGATGAAGTCGTCCACCACGCGGTGGACAGCATGCTCGACGATGACAGCTTTGCGCTGGAGTCGGTGGAAGCCTACCGCGAGAAACTCAGCAGCCCGGACACCGGCGCCGCGTGGAAACGCTGGCCGTGCATGGGCCGTCGACTGGGCGTGGGCCTGGAACTCGACCAGCCTGCCGCATAACCTTCATACGCCATAGATCCAATGTGGGAGCGAGCCTGCTCGCGAATGCGGTCGATCATTCAACATCTCTGTTGGCTGATACACCGCTTTCGCGAGCAGGCTCGCTCCCACAGGGTTTATATTCACAACGGATTGTTTAGCCGGCCGCACCGATTCCGGTATTGGTCCGCACCCTGCCCTCAAGCCTGCGCTTCAACCCCCGCGACTCGATCAACAGCTTCGACCCCTTCGCTGCATTCGCCCGGCCCCACTCTTCCAGCAACTCCAGACAGGAATGGTCGATGTAGCTCAGATTATTGAGCGGCACATGCACCGTCGTCCCCTGCGGAATACTGCCCAGCACTTGCGTCAGCGCCGGCACCTTGAGGAATGTCGCCGCACCGACCAGGCGCAATTCCATCTCACCGTCCTGCGGCAGATCGATCAGGCTGATCTTCAGGCGCGAGGCTTTGAACGCCAGTTTCAACAGCGTCAGACCGAAACCGATCAGCACACCGGTCAACAGGTCGGTGAAGATGATCGCCAGCGCCGTTGCGGCGTAGGTGAACATCGGCATCCGCCCATAACGACCCAAGCCTCGAAACGCCTTGAGGTCGACCAGTTTGAAACCGGTATACACCAGCACACCGGCCAGACTCGCCACCGGAATGCTTTGCAGCACGCTCGACAGCAACAGCACGAACGCCAGCAGCCACAGGCCATGGAAGATCGTCGAGTAACGCGTGGTCGCGCCGGCCTGGACGTTGGCCGAACTGCGCACGATCACCCCGGTCATCGGCAACGCGCCGACCAGACCGCAGAGCATATTGCCGACCCCTTGCGCCGACAGCTCACGGTCGAAGTCCGAGCGTACGCCGCTGTGCATGCGATCTACCGCAGCGGCCGACAGCAAGGTTTCCGCACTGGCAATGAACGCTACGGCGAACGCGGCGATCAATAGCGTCGGATCGGCCAGACTGAGCAGGTCAGCAGGCTTCAGCCAATCAATGGCCTCCGCCAGATTCGCCGGCACTTCGACGCGTTTGACCTGCAACGCCAGCAGCAGACTGGCACCCGTCGCCAGACCCACACCCAGCAATGCGCCAGGAACAAAACGCAGCGAATGCGGGCGAAACTTCTCCCACAGCCACATCACCGCAATCGTCGACAGCCCGAGCAGGCCGGCCTGCCAGCCAAACGACGGCAGCGCTTGTGCCACTGCCGCCGGGAATGCCGTGAGGTTATCCAGCCCCGAAGGCTTGGGTGACGCATCAAGCATCACATGCACCTGCGACAGCACGATCAACACGCCAATCCCCGCCAGCATCCCGTAGACCACCGCTGGCGCCGTAACCCGAAACCAGCAACCCAGCTTCAATCGGCCGGCGACCAGTTGCAGGAAACCGGCAAGCAACAGAATCGGCCCGAGCATCTCGATGCCGTGCTGGCGCACCAGTTCGAACACCAACACCGCCAGCCCCGCCGCCGGCCCGCTGACCTGCAACGGTGAGCCCGCCAACCAACCCACCACCAGACCGCCGATGATCCCGGTGATCAGGCCTTTGGCCGGTGGCAACCCTGAGGCGATCGCAATGCCCATGCACAGCGGCAGGGCGACCAGAAACACAACCACTGAAGCGAGCAACTCCCGTGGCAACACCGCTTTCAATTGAGCCGCACGCATGGCGATTCTCCCGAAGTTTTCTTCAGGCATGGCAAGGCCGGGCCGCTGAATCAGCGACCGGCGTCAAACCACACAGATGTTTAGGAAGATTTAGAAGCGCGCTTTGGGCGTCGCCACCGGAATCGGATGGCTGCCATCGAGCGGCAGGAAACGTCCCTGATCCGCGTCGTAAGCTTTGATTTCGCTGGTTTCGATGTCGTAGACCCAACCATGGATGAACAAATGACCGTTCGCCATGCGCGAGGCTACCGAAGGATGGGTACGCAAGTGCTGCAATTGGGCGATGACGTTTTCCTCGGTGAGGATCGGCATGCTTTCTTTTTCGTCGGCGCAGTTACAGTTCTCATGCACCATGGTTTTCGCCACTTCAGCGTGGCGCAGCCAGGCTTTGACCGTCGGCATTTTTTCCAGGCTGTCCGGATTGAGCACTGCACGCATGGCGCCGCAATCGGAGTGGCCGCAGATGATGATGTGCTGTACGCCGAGCGCCAGTACCGCGTATTCGATTGCGGTGGAAACGCCGCCGTTCATCTGCCCGTAAGGCGGGACAACGTTGCCGACGTTACGGGTCACGAACAGATCGCCGGGCGAGCTGTGGGTAATCAGCTCGGGGACGATGCGCGAGTCAGCGCAGGTGATGAACATCGCCTTGGGCGCCTGGGCCGTGGCGAGTTTCTTGAAGAGTTCTTCCTGCTGTGGAAAGACCTCATGATGAAAATGCAAAAAGCCGTCTACGATCTGGCGCAGCGCTGCATCGGCGGATTCCGCTTCAGGGGTTTGCGCCGACGCAGCCAACGGCTGTTTATCCTTGTCACTCATGATTCATCCTCTTTGGCGGATTAGGGGAGTCGTTCCCATGTATTCCGGTATGAAGCCAGTGGCTGTTTAAACATCCGGGCCATCCCGACCCGTCAGTCACTCGATGAACAAGGTAGCCGCCGAAACTTAACTCAAACTGAATCAAACGCTCTAGCACGTGTGTTCCAGGTCACAAAAAACGTGACTGAGTGATTTCGGCGGAAGGATTCCAACCCCTCAACCATAGGCCAATTGTCGCTAAATCAAAGACATCTGGCGACCCGGCGGACAGAAGGCGGTGCAATCGAGGTTATAGCCTTCGCGGTGATTCAAGCCAAGGCGCTTGATCACTTTGGCGAAACGTTGCGCGAGCAGATCGGCGAACACTCCTTCACCGCGCATGCGCGCGCCGAAACGGCTGTCGTAGAGCTCGCCGCCCCGGCTCTGGCGAATCAGGCTCAGCACGTGGGCGGCGCGTTGCGGATAGTGCCCCTGAAGCCATTCTTCGAACAGCGGCGCCACTTCCAGCGGCAGGCGCAGCATCATGTAGGCCGCGCTTTGCGCACCGGCGGCGTGGGCTTCGGTGAGCAGGTTTTCGATCTCGCTGTCATTGATCATCGGAATCATCGGCGAACACAGCACGCCAACGGGAATGCCTGCTTCGCGCATCACCCGAATGGCACGCAATCGCGCCTTGGGCGCCGCAGCGCGGGGTTCGAGGATACGTTTGAGTTCGTCGTCCAGCGTGGTCAGGCTGATCATCACCGCCACCAGCCGTTGCTCGGCCAACTCGGTCAGCAGGTCGAGATCGCGCAGAATCAGCGAACCCTTGGTGACGATGGTCACCGGGTGCCGATAGCGCAGCAGCACTTCGAGGGTCTGGCGGGTGATTTTGTGTTCACGCTCGATCGGCTGATACGGATCGGTATTGGAGCCCAGATTGATCGGCGCGCATTGATAGCCTTTTTTCCCGAGCTGCTCTTCCAGCACTTGCGCGGCGTTGGTCTTGGCAATCAGCTTCGTTTCGAAATCCAGCCCGGGCGACATGTCCCAATAGGCATGGCTGGGCCGTGCATAGCAATAGATGCAGCCGTGTTCGCAGCCACGATAAGGATTGATCGAGCGGTCGAAAGGCAGGTCCGGTGAAGTGTTGCGGGTGATGATGGTTTTTGCGGTTTCGATCATCACCTCGGTGTTTTGTGTCTCAGGCACTTCCTGATACCAGCCGTCATCCTCCACCACCGAGCGGCGCGGCGCGAAGCGGTTGTGCGGGTTGGTCGCGGTGCCGCGACCACGGGGAGGGAGAAGATTGATCATTGGGCAGGCTCCTGATCTGTATATACATACAGTACCTGAGCAAGCCCGGTGTGTTCCAGTACCGTTCAGCGATGGGAGACTGGCGAACTGGAAAAATTTATAGAGAGCTGCAAAAACGAAGTACAACTAGAGACACATATGTTCCGTTGTCGCGACTGGTTATCGAATATAGTCTTGGCTACTTC
Source organism: Pseudomonas sp. A34-9 (assembly GCF_029543085.1). Lineage (NCBI taxonomy): Bacteria > Pseudomonadati > Pseudomonadota > Gammaproteobacteria > Pseudomonadales > Pseudomonadaceae > Pseudomonas > Pseudomonas sp. A34-9. The sequence goes on from NZ_CP119967.1 coordinate 100,096, forward strand.
CATCGGCACGTGTCCGATAACTAGATTAAAAGGATTTAATACATGTCTTATCTTAATCAGCGTGGCGTCTTTATGCAGATGATGCTGCCAAGTGCTTCTGAACCCAACACCATTGTTTCGATGCAACTGGCGCGCAAGGAGCTCGGCTGGAATGCCGAGCAGGAGCTGCCCACCGAGGCTTTGGTGGACTCGACCTACGTGGTGGCGGTGTCCAGCGACCGTGGCATGACATTCACTGTTCGCACCAACAATAACGATGTGGACGGTGATGGCGATATTGATAACGATGACAAAGCGAAGTTGATTGCACTGGCCAAGGCTTATGTAAGTATCGTTAATCCGTAAGTTCGCAGTTTATTGCACTGTACGTATATTAAAAACCCTGCATGAACTGTTCATGCAGGGTTTCTGTTTTTAATGATGTTCTGTTACTTGGCCAAGATCATCAGTGGATGTTGTTTTCATATCGTCACTGCGTAGGCCGGCAACCTCCTTGGCGCTGACCGGCGCACCTTTGTTACCCCAACTGCCGCGGATGAAACTCACCACATCCGCCACTTCCTGATCCGACAGACGCCAGGCGAAACCGGGCATGGTGAAGGTCGACGGCGCCGTGTGCGTCGCCGGCAACGTACCACCCTTGAGCACGATATGGATCAACGAGGTCGGATCTTCCGATTGCAGCACCGGATTGCCCGCCAGCGCCGGGAACACCCGCGTGTAGCCGTGGCCGTCAGTGCGGTGGCACGCCGCGCAGTTATCGATGTACACCGCCGCGCCACGCTGGCTGTCATCACCGCTCCACAAAGCTTTCGCCGCTTTTTCGTCGTACTGATGCGGTTGATCGTTCGGATCAGTGGCCGGCAATGACTTCAGGTAGCGGGCAATGGCGGTCAGGTCGGCGTCGGTCATGTATTGCATGCTGTGGGTGACCACATCGCTCATGCCACCGAACACGGCGCTGCGATCGCTGCGTCCGGTCTTGAGGAACTGCACCAGTTGCTCCTCGCTCCAGCTGCCGAGGCCATCCTTGTGATCGCCGCGCAGGCTCTTGGCGATCCAGCCTTCAAGCGGCGCACTGCCGGCGAGGAAGTTTTTGCCGTCGGCCGCGCTCAAGGATTTTTCCTGCATGGTCAGCGCGCGTGGCGTATGGCAGGCACCGCAATGGCCGAGGCCTTCGACCAGATACGCACCACGGTCGATCACCGGGTCGGCACTTGTTGCCTTGTAGTCCTCGACCTTCGGCGCAAACATCCAGCGCCAGCCCATCAGCGGCCAGCGCATGCTGAGTGGCCAGGGAATATCGCTGGCCTTGTTCTCCTGCGCCACCGGTTCTACGCCGTGCATGAAGTACGCGTACAGCGCTTGCATGTCGGTTTCGCTGACACGGGCGTAGGACGGATACGGCATCGCCGGGTACAACGTACTGCCGTTTTTGGCGACGCCATGGCGCACGGCCTGATCGAAGTCCGCGAAGCTGTAATCACCGACGCCGGTTTTGTCCGGAGTGATGTTGGTCGAATAGATCGTGCCGATCGGGGTTTCCATCGGCAGACCACCGGCAAACGGCTTGCCGTCCTTGGCGGTGTGGCAGGCCACGCAGTCACCGGCGCGGGCGAGGTATTCGCCCTGTTTGATCAAACTTTGATCAACTTCAGCCGCATGGATTGCGGCACTGCCGAGCAGCGCCAGGGTCGCGATAACGAGTGTCTTCATGGTCATCGCTCCTTAAGCCTGAACCAGCGGGCCGGGGTTTTTCAGGTACTGCTCGCGGATCGCCTTCGCCGACCAATAGGTCAATGCGGCAACCAGGCCGGTCGGGTTGTAACCCAGGCCCTGCGGGAACGCCGAGGCGCCCGGAACGAAGACGTTATGCACGTCCCAGCTCTGCAAGTAGCGGTTCAGTGCGCTCTTTTTCGGGTCGGTGCCCATGATCGCGCCGCCGTTAAGGTGGGTGGTCTGGTAGGACGCGGTGTTGAAGTGGTCACCGACTTTCTTGCCGATCACGGCAATGGCTTTCGGCCCCATCGCTTCGGCGACCTTGCCCATTTTCTCGACCATGAAGCGGTTCATCTTGATGTCGTTTTCCTGCCAGTCGAACGTCATCCGCAGCAATGGCAAGCCGTAGGCATCGCGATACACCGGATCGAGATCGAGGTAGTTGCCCCGGTAGGACTGATGCGCGCCGTGGGCGTCCATCGACACCTGATGGGTGTAGTAATCGGCTGTGGCGCGCTTCCACGCACTGCCCCAGGCCGGCGTGCCTGGCGGGTTCGACGTGCCGGCAATCGGCCGGCTACCGGCCTGGTTGACCCACATCGGCGAGCCGCCGACGAAGCCGTGCGGGCCGTGGTCGAAGTTGTCGGCGTTGAAATCGTCCAGCGCCACGCCGTTGCCGCCGGCGCCAATGAAGTTGTTGGTGTGGGTGTCCTTGTCGAAGAACGCCTTGATGGTGGCCATGTTCTGGTAGGCGAAGTTACGCCCGACCACGCCTTCGCCGCTGATCGGGTCGTAGGGCTTGCCGATGCCGGAGAGCAGCATCAGACGCACGTTGTGCAACTGGAACGCGCCGAGGATCACCAGATCGGCCGGTTGCTCGATCTCACGACCCTGGCCGTCGATGTAGGTCACGCCGGTGGCTTTGGATTTGCTGCTGTCGAGATTGACCCGCAGTACGTGCGAATTAGGGCGCAACTCGAAATTCGGCAGTGGCTTCAGCGCCGGCAGAATGTTCACGTTCGGCGAAGCCTTAGAGTACATGTAGCAAACGTAACCGCTGCAAAACCCGCAGAAATTGCACGGCCCCATTTGTGCGCCGTAGGGATTGGTGTACGGCCCTGAAGTATTCGCGGACGGCAGGTTGTAGGGTTTGTAACCGACTTCTGTCGCCGCTTTGCCGAACAGTTGTGCGGAAACCGTATTCTTCTGCGCTTCCAGCGGGAACGGGTTGGAACGATCCGGCGCGTACGGGTTGCCGCCCTTGCCCTGACCGACCAGTTGACCTTTCACTGTCCAGGCCTGACCCGAGGTGCCGAAGACTTTTTCAGCGAAATCGAAGAACGGCTCCAGCTCTTCATAGCTGACGCCGAAGTCCTGAATGGTCATGTCCTTGGGGATGAAGCTTTTGCCGTAGCGCTCTTCATAGTGGCTGCGCATGCGCAACTCGATCGGGTCGACCCGGAAGTGCACGCCCGACCAGTGCAGGCCGGCACCGCCAACGCCATTGCCCGGAAGGAACGCGCCCAACTGGCGGTTCGGCAGGGCGATGTCATTGACGCTGTGGCGAATGGTGACGGTTTCTTTGGAGATGTCCTGAAAGAGTTTTTTCCGCACGCTGTAGGTGAGTTCGTCGATTACCTGCGGATAGTTGCCGTCCGGGTAGGTGTCCTGCATCGGCCCGCGCTCCAGCGCCAGCACGTTGAGACCCGCTTCGGTCAGTTCCTTGGCCATGATCGCGCCGGTCCAGCCGAAACCGACGATGACTGCGTCAACCTTCTTCATTACCGTTGCCATGCTTACGCCCTCTCGCCGCGAATCGAAACTGCCGGGAAGGGGTATTGCTCGTTGCGTTCCACCCAATCCATGAAATCGGCGCGGGCGCCGGGGAAGCCGATCATGGTCCAGCCGACCATGCCTTTGTTGCCGCCGTGGATCGGGTCGCAGAAGAACCCTTCCTTGGTGTTTTGCAGCAGCAGATTGAAGAAAATCTTCGCCGGCACCGCGTCGAATTGCGGTTTGCCGGCTTCGAGTTGCTTGAGCAAATCGTCTCGGGTAGCGCTGTCTTGCTCAGCAAATACTTTACCGTTGAGAGATTTTGCCCACTGATCCGTGGCGGCGATGCCGAGACGATAGATCTCTTTGGGCACCAGTTTGCTCTGCCAACCCATCTCCGGCGCGGCATCGGCGTTGAACGGGCCTTGCATGTACCACAGGGCGCCAGCGGCGTACGGCGTGTTCATCTGGCGGTCGATGTATTCCGGCACACCGGCTTCAAGCGCGCCCGGGCCTTGGGCATCGTTGGGGATCAATTGCGCGACAGCGGCATTGATGAACGCCCATTCTTCAGTCGTGAAGTAACTTGGTTGATAAACACTGGCGTCAGTGCGAGCCGGTTGCGGCGCGGGCGCAGCAGGTGCGGCTTCAGGCGCCGCTTGCAGCACGCTGCTGCCCAGACCGGTGCCGGCCAGGGTGACCAACGGGATCAGGGTCAGGGATTTGCGCAAAAACTCACGCCGCGGGTTGTCTCGACTTTCATCAGACATGGGAGTGCACCTCATCAGGCATCAGGGGTAGCCGTTTCTGCGAACGGCTTGAGGATTTATCGTCGAGACGGATTCGGTCTGACCCGGGAAAGGGCGACGCGTCTGCAACATCGTGTGACAAATGGTAGCAGGCTAAGCTTCGGCATGAACCGATTCAGCGGAAAAAAGAGCGGTTTTTATTAGCGGCCTTCAATGAAACAGCGCGGATTCACGATTCTTTGACAAACGGCTCACGGGGCTTTGACCGCCCAACATCGAAGCTACGGTTCCTCTCATCGATAAATCCCGACACGGTTACCCCAGCATGTCCCGAGTGCGCTTATTTCCTGCTTTGTGTTTATCGCTTGTTGCGCTGTTGCACTGGCTGCCAGCCCAGGCTGCGGCGACAGCGACGGCCCGTCCCTCTGATTGGGCGCAACCGGTCGAAGTGCAATACAACTTGTTCCAGATGTCGCCGACGCTCTATCGCAGTGCACTGCCGGATGGCGGCGCCTTACCGTTGCTGAAAAATCTCAAGGTCGCCACGGTGATCAACTTCCTCCCGGAAGCGGACAGTAATTGGTTGTCCGAGCCGGGCATTAACCAAGTGCAACTGCCGTACCGCACCAATCATGTTGACGACGCCGACGTGCTCAAGACCCTGCGGGCTATTCAGTCTGCCGAAGCCAATGGTCCGGTGTTGATGCACTGCAAGCACGGCTCCGACCGCACCGGCCTGATGGCGGCGATGTACCGCGTGGTGGTGCAGGGCTGGAGTAAGGAAGACGCCCTGAGCGAGATGACCCAGGGCGGTTTTGGTGAAAGCGGGCACTTTCGCGACAGCGTGCGCTATGTGATGCAGGCCGATGTCGACAAGTTGCGCACCGCACTGGCCAATGGCGATTGCAGCACCAGCGCATTCGCCACCTGCTCGATGAAGAGCTGGTTCCAGACCGTCAATCTGAAATGATCGGCCAACTCAATGGGCGATTGCTCCAAACAGCTCGGGATCGACCGGCTGACCGAGGAAGGTTTCCAGAGCGTTCAGCATCGAGTGTGAATCGCCCGGCGCAAGGAACGCCTGGCGAAAATCCCGGCCCGTTTGCGGGTTGAACACCCCGTCGCGCTGAAACCGCTTGAACACCTCGCTGGCCATCACGCCAGACCACAGGTAGGCATACACCGAAGCCTCGTAACCGGTTACCAGAAAATCAAAACTGTTGGCAAAGCGCTGGTAACCCGACAGTTGCAAATGGGGAATTTCGCGTTGCACGTCCGTGAATACCGCTTCGATGCTGCGCCTATCGTCTTGACCGCTGTGCAGTTCCAGATCAAATAGCGTCTCCATTAACAATAGGGCGCTTGCCCGATGGGTGTGAGCGCCAATGGCCTTCAGCGCGGTATTGATCCGCGCTTCGGTCAGTCGCTCGCCGCTCTGGTAATGAGCCGCCAGCCACAACAGAAACTCGGCTGACAGGCAAAAGTGTTCGAACACCTGCCCGGTGAATTCGGTGGTGTCGCGTCCCTGTTGGGAGATATCCGACAAGTTGCGATGGGGCGATTGCGCCAGAACATATTGCAGACAGTGTCCGAATTCGTGGAACAGCGCCCGCAGATTCTCGTGTGAGAGCAGGCAGGGATGCTCATCGGTGGCGGGCGTGAAGTTGCTGTACAGGTGCGCAATTGGCAGCGATGGCCGCCCCTCGGCGTTGATTCGGCGGGTGCGCAAGGCAGTGGTGAACGGGTAATCGGCGTCGTCTTCGCGGTGATAAGGGTCGAAGTAGATATGCCCGATCACTTGCCCGTGTTCGCTGATTTCCAGCAGTCGCACATCGGCGTGCCAGTGGCTGAGCGAGGTCTGCTCGACGATGCTGATCCCGAACAGGCGTTCGCTGAACCGACAGAGCCGGCGCCAGGTGCCATCAAGCGGGAAGTATTCACGCAAACCTTTCAGCGCACCGTTCAATTGCTGCAGACGCAGTTGCTCGGCAAGGAAGTCTTCATCCCACGGCTGTACTTGCGCAATCCCTTGGGTCAGCGCGAACGTTTTCAGAGCCTGGGCATCACGCAACAGGCCCGGCGTGTTCAGCGCCACCAGCCGGCGCACAAAGGCGCCGACTTGCGCAGGCGAAGTGGCCATGCGGTTTACGAGGCGCAACTGGACGAAATCCTCAAACCCCAATAACCGGGCTTTCTCGTGACGCAAAGCGACCAGAACTGTCAGCACTGGCTCGTTATCGAATATACCGGCGTATAAGCCCTGGTCGGACGCGCGAGTGAACCAGGCAGTGAAATACGCTTCGCGTAGCGCCCGGTCCTGCGCATGGGTCATGACTTGGTCGTAGGTGTTTTGATCCAGGGTGAGCAACCAGTCGTCGCGTCCGTCTTCTCGGGCATTGCGGGCCAGGCGCGCCTTCACCGCAGCGGACAGGCCTTCGAGCTGCGTAACGTCGGTGATGTGCTTGGCCCACGCCGCGCTGGACAGCTCCAGATTGCTTTTAAACAGTTGCTGCATACTGGCGATTTCACGGTTCAGGCGCGCGAGGGTCTGCTGTTGTGCAGGCTGCAGTTCGATACCGGACAAGCGAAATGTGCGCAGAGTCTTGGCCAGCGAGGCCTTGCGCTGATCATCGAAACTCTCGGCGATCGAACTCTTCGACAGCTGTTGATAGGTGCGGTACAGCGCCAGATTGGCGTTCTTCTCGGCGATGTACTCAGTTGTGGTGAGACTGCACAGCGCACTTTCCCTGAGCCAGTCGACATCGTCGGTTTTGACCGACGAGAGCGTTTCGATAACGGCCATGGTTTCATCCAGACGGGCATCGGCCTCATCAATCGCCAGCACCAGATCATCCCAGCCTGGATGCTCGGCCTGGCTGGCGATCACTTGGGCAATGACCTGGCGGTTTTCGGCAACGATCACGTTGATGGCCGGCACCAGATGCTCGGCGCGAATCGCCGACCACGGTGGTAGGGTCCAGTGTTGCAGCAGCGGGTTGATATCAGGCATGGCGTCTTCCTTGAGGCGGGGCTGAAAGTGCCAGCCTAGGCAGGAAGCGCAGGGGAAGGGTGGTACATAGTTACCACCTTCCACCGTTGATCGGCGGAAGGTGGTAGCACTCAGTGCTGCTCGTCAGGCTTTTTCGCAAGCTTCGGGTTGGGGAAGAACTGCACGGCCTGGACTTTTTTGTCCGCCGGTGGCTTGAGCGCGCTGGTGTTGACACGCGTGCCCAGTTCTTTCGGTACCGACAGCCCTTGCTCGTTCAGCGTGTCGGAGTAACCGCAGGCCACACACTCGCGGTGCGGCACGCTGTCCTCGTTCCACATCATCAACTTGTCCGGCTCGCTGCACGCCGGGCAGACCGCCCCGGCGATAAATCGCTTCTTGGTAATCACAGGCCCCTCGCTCATGCTGCCGCGTCCTCACTCAGGCCGCTGTGGCGCAACAGTGCGTCAATCGACGGCTCACGGCCACGGAAGTCGACGAACAGCACCATCGGCGCCTGCGAACCGCCGCGCGCCAGAATCGCTTCGCGGAACGCACGACCGGTTTCTGCGTTAAGCACGCCGTCTTCTTCAAACTTCGAGAAGGCATCGGCCGACAGCACTTCCGCCCACTTGTAGCTGTAGTAACCCGCCGCGTAACCGCCGGCAAAGATGTGCGCGAAGCTGTTCGGGAAGCGGTTGTAGGCCGGCGGACGCATCACCGATACCTCGTCACGCACGCCTTCGAGCACTTGCAGTACGCTGCGACCGTCGCCGTGAGTGGCGTGCAGTTCGAAGTCGAACAGCGAGAACTCAAGCTGACGGACCATCATCAGGCCGGACTGGAAATTCTTCGCCGCGAGCATTTTTTCCAGCAGGTCCTGTGGCAGCGGCTCGCCGCTTTCATAGTGACCGGAAATCAGCGCGAGGCCTTCCGGCTCCCAGCACCAGTTTTCCATGAACTGGCTCGGCAGCTCGACCGCATCCCATGCCACACCGTTGATGCCGGAAACACCGGCGTGATCAACACGGGTCAGCAGGTGATGCAGGCCATGGCCGAATTCGTGGAACAACGTGGTCACTTCATCGTGGGTCAGCAGCGCAGGCTTGCCGCTGTCGGCCGGGGTGAAGTTGCACACCAGGTTGGCCACCGGGCTTTGCAGCACGCCGTCGACGGTACGACGACGGTCGCGGGCGCCGTCCATCCACGCACCGCCACGTTTGTTGGCGCGGGCATAGAGGTCGAAGAAGAAGCGGCCGACGTGCTGGCCGTTTTCCTTGATTTCGAACAGGCGAACATCCGGGTGCCAAGTGTCGAAGCCTTTTTGCTCAGCGATTTCGATGCCATACAGACGCTGGACGATGGCGAACAGACCGCCCAGCACTTTATCGATCGGGAAGTACGCACGCAGGGTTTCCTGAGCAACGCTGTAGCGTTGTTCGCGCAGCTTCTCACCGTAGAAACCGCTGTCCCAGCTTTGCAGGTCGGCGCAGCCCTGTTCGGCGGCGTAGGCGCGCAGCTGTTGCAGGTCCTGTGCGGCAAACGGCTTGCTGCGCTTGGCCAGATCACGCAGGAAGCTCAGTACCTGATCGCTGGATTCAGCCATTTTGGTCGCGAGGCTAAGCTCGGAGAAGCTGGCGAAGCCCAACAGTTTGGCCAGCTCCTGACGCAGGTCGAGGATCTCTTCCATCACCGGGCCGTTGTCGTTCTGGCCGGCGTTCGGGCCTTGATCCGACGCGCGGGTGCAGTAGGCGGCGTAGACTTCTTCACGCAGCGCACGGTCTTGCGCGTAGGTCATCACCGCGTAATAGCTCGGGAATTCCAGGGTGATCAGCCAGCCATCGAGGCCTTTGGCCTGTGCGGCGGCAGCCATTTGCGCCTTGGCCGAGTCGGTAAGGCCGGCGAGGGCGGCTTCGTTGGTGACGTGCTTGGTCCACGCTTGCGTGGCGTCGAGCAGTTGATTGGAGAAGCGGCTGCCCAGCTCGGACAGTTTGCTCTGCACTTCGGCGTAGCGTTTCTGTTCGGCTTCCGGCAAGTCGATGCCCGACAGGCGGAAGTCACGCAGGGCGTGTTCCAGAATAGTCTTTTGCGCCACATCGAAACCGGCGGCTTCCGGGCTGTTGGCCAGTGCTTCATAAGCCTGGAACAGTTCGCGGTTCTGGCCCATCTCGGTGGAGTAGGCGCTCAGGGCCGGCAGGCACGACTCGTAGGCTTCGCGCAGTTCGGCGCTGTTGCACACGGCATTGAGGTGGCTGACCGGGCTCCAGGCAGCGCCGAGGCGGTCATTGAGTTCGTCCATCGCCAACACCAGACCGGCCCAGGTTGGATTCTGCACTTGGGTCTTGAGGATTTCGGCAATGGCGGCGCGGTTGTCGGCCAGGATCGTTTCGATAGCGGGCAGGACGTGTTCGGCACGGATCGTGGAGAACGGTGGCAGGTCGTAGGACTGCAGCAGAGGGTTGTTCACGCTCACGGTTGGCACCTTGGCTGGGGAAACATGCAACCATCTTAATTACAATCGGCATTCACCGCAGCTATCGGCGACAGAGAGAGAAATTATCGTGTCCGTTCGCAAGTACCAGAATCACACCCCAAGCCTTTGCAAAGGCGCGTTTGTCGACGGCTCGGCGGTGGTTATCGGCGACGTCGAAATCGGTGAAGACAGCTCGGTCTGGCCGCTGACCGTGATCCGTGGCGACATGCACCGCATCCGCATCGGTGCGCGCACCAGTGTCCAGGACGGCTGCGTACTGCACATCACCCACGCCGGCCCGTTCAACCCGGACGGCTTCCCGCTGCTGATCGGCGACGACGTGACCATCGCCCATAAAGTCATGCTGCATGGCTGCACCGTCGGCAGCCGTGTATTGATTGGCATGGGCAGCATCGTCATGGACGGCGCAGTGGTCGAGGACGATGTGATCATCGGCGCCGGTAGCCTGGTGCCACCGGGCAAGCGTCTGCCAAGCGGTTTCCTTTATGTCGGCAGCCCGGTGAAACAGGTGCGGGCGCTCACCGACAAGGAAAAGGCCTTCTTCACCTACAGTGCGGCGAACTACGTGAAGCTCAAGGACCTGCATTTGGCCGAAGGCTACGACACACTCTGAATCGAATTCGCGACTGCTCAGGAATTCCCATGCATTACCAAACCGTATTGTTTGACCTCGATGGCACCCTCACCGACCCGCGTGAGGGCATCACCCGCTCCATTCAATTTGCCCTGGCCAAGCTCGGCATCGATGAGCCTGACCTGACCAGACTCGAACACTTCATCGGCCCGCCGTTGTTGCAGGCATTCATGCAGTTTTACGGTTTCGACGAGGCCAAAGCCTGGGAAGCAGTGAATTTCTATCGTGAGCGCTTCAAGGTCACGGGGTTGTACGAGAATCATGTGTTCGAAGGCGTCACGCCGTTGCTCGAAACCCTCAGCGGGCAAGGGCGGCAGCTGTATATCGCGACGTCCAAGCCCTGGATATTCGCCCGCGAGATTGCCCGGCACTTCGACTTCGCCAAACACTTCAAGGTGATCTACGGTAGCGAGCTGGATGGCACGCGGACCAACAAGGTTGAGCTGATTGCACATCTGATCAAGGAAGAAGGGCTGGATCCGGCGGATACGCTGATGATCGGCGACCGTAAGCATGACCTCATCGGTGCGCGCAGCAATGGTCTGGATGCGGCGGCGGTCGGTTATGGGTTTGGCAGTTTTGAAGAGTTGAATGCGGAAGCGCCGGCTTATCACTTTGAAACGCTGGACGCGTTGCATCAGGCATTTCTGCGGCGCTGATCAAATTGCTATCGCGAGCAAGCTCACTCCTACATTTGGAATGCATTCCCCTGTAGGAGTGAGCCTGCTCGCGATGACGCCCTTTCAGCCACCTCAGACTTGCGGATCTGCCAACGCTTTCAGTGCCGCCTTTCGCTCAGCCACCGGCAACCGACCCAATCTCTCAACCGCCGCATAAAACCTCACCCAATCCCCCCCGACCTGCTTGAACAACGCCGCAATCGCCGGTACCCACTGGTCATACAGCCCAAACGGCAGCAACCGCGCGTTGTTCAACGGCGCATTCACCCAAGCGTCATAACGCTTGTCGCCGGCCCATTGGCTATCGCGCATCACCCGATAATCCCGGCGAAATTGTTCGAATTCTGCTGCTTTGCGTTCGCGCATGTGCTCAACCGCCAATGGCTGGGTGTAAAGCTTCTCCAGCCGTGCGCGGGTACGTAGCACCAATGCGATGAACTGATCGCGCTGCTGCAGCCGTGAGTCAGTGTCCGCCGGCAACCCGCGAAACGCCCGCCACTGCCGCGTGCCTTCCTGCTCGACAAACGTGGCGAAGGACTCGTTAAACTCGGTGTCGTCCTTCACATAGAAGCGTTGATGCGCCAGCTCATGAAAGATCAGCGTGGCCAGGCGCTCATCACCCCAGCCCATCATCGTGTTGATGATCGGGTCATTGAACCAGCCGAGCGTCGAATAGGCCTCGACGCCGCCAATCGATACATCCATGCCCTGCAATCGCTGGATGGCCGCCTCACCGCGCGCCGCGCCCTGGCTGTAGTAGCCGCGATAGGCCACACACCCGGCAATCGGGAAGCAATGGTTTTGCGGCGTCAGGGAGAACTCCTGGGTGGCGAACACATTCCACACCACGTACGGGCGATGGATGTCGGCGTAAAGACGATAGCTCTGGTTATCCGGCAAATGCAGATGCTCGCTGGCGAAGGCGCGGGCCTTCTGCGATTTAGCCAGATGGTTTCGCAGTGTCGCGTCGCGGCTCGGGTCGTTGATCACCTTTTCCACAGGCTCGCGCGCCCGCAGCAATTGCAACTGGCCGCTGGCCAACTGGCTGTAATAGCTGACGCTGGAACAACCGTTGAGCAACAAAAGCATCACACCCGGAAACAAAACCCGAAAAACACGATCAAGTAACCCAAGGCTTGGAAACGGCCTGCTCAAAATAAGAAATCCCCCGGAGAGTCTGCCCGCAAGACTATCCCGCCTAAAGGAGCACCGCTATGCGCATGTTGATGCTGTCAGGAGGCCTGCTGACGCTGGCCGGTTGTGCCGGATTTGGAATGCCCGATCCTGACCCTTCGCAAGCCTGGATCGATCTCGATGCCCGGCAACAGGACACGGCGCTGCAAGCGCTGCAGGTTGATACGCAGGCGACCGCCGACAAACGCTATTTTGAAGTGCAGCCCGGCAGCCATGAGTTGAAAGTGCGTTATCAATTCCCGGTGGCGGCGACCAACATCGGTCCCGACGCTGAACCGCTGTGGCGCGATTGCCAGTTGAGCGTGAAATTCAAGGATTTCAATGCCGGCCAGCGATACCAGTTACAGGCTGGCAGTATCGGGTTCAGGCCGTGGGCCAAACTCTATGACGAGCAGCGCAAGGTGGTAGGCCAAGGCACGCCAGCGGGCTGTCAGCGCACCTGATCGGCGCTATGCTGAGTATTCAGATCCGTGGATATTCGTCATGCGCCAGTTGCTGTTGTTGCTCGTTGCCAGTCTTGTGGCCGGTTGTCAGACACCGCTGCCCCCGGTCGATCCGCACATGGCCTGGGTCGATTTTTCTACACCGACACCCGGCGGCAAAGTGCTGATGGCCGAGCGCCTCGACAAACAGCGACTGAATGACGGGCGCTACTTTCAGGTCACCCCCGGCAGTCACGAATTGCGCGTGCGGTTCGATTTCGAAGTGTTTGGCGGTGGCGGCAGTTTGATGAACGGCCCGGTAGAGCGGCTGTGTTATCTGTACATCCGCTATGACCATTTCGAGGCCGGGCAGCGTTATGTGCTGGAGGGGCGCTCGCTGGCGTTCACCCCGAGTGCCCGACTGTACAACGCCAAGCGCGAAATCGTCGCCGAGGATTACGACTACGACTGCATTATCTGAGGCGACTCAGCTGTCGTTCTTCTGATAGATGATCGCTTTGGTGCCGTTCTCACATGAACCGACCACCATGGCGATGTCATGTTTTGCGGCCTCTTCCTTGCTGACGATTTCCAGTGTGTAGGACGGCACGGCTTTGGCCTGAATCTTCACTTCGATTTCTTTTTTCAGTTCTTCGCAGTCTTTGGGTGCCGCAATGACAGAAGTGGCCAGTGCACTGCAGAGGATCGCCAAGCCAATACGTTTCATGAGTGAAGCTCCCTGAGGCAGCGCGCACGGGTGTGCGCTGAAGCTGCTGTCATTGATTCGACCATACTTTTACAGCGAGGGTTCTGACTTCGCTCACAACTTGTGTTTACGGTTTCAGATCTGCAGTGATTTTCAGATTGCTATCGCGAGCAGGCTCACTCCTACAGGGGGTCTCGGCTGTTCACAATTGCTGTGTCCGCTGGAGATCAAATGTAGGAGTGAGCCTGCTCGCGATAGCGTCAGACGCAGTCAGCGTTGAATCAACTGACCAGCGAAGCCTCAAGCGTAATCTTCGCATTCAGCACTTTCGATACCGGGCATCCTTCCTTGGCCTTGTTGCTCAGTTCTTCGAACTGCGCCTGGGTCGCCCCCGGGATTTTCGCCTTGAGGATCAGCTTCACCGCGGTGATGGCAAAGCCGCCGTCCACCTGATCAAGCGTGACTTCAGCATTGGTATCAATGCTTTCCGCCGTCAGGCCCGCATCGCCGAGAATCATCGAAAACGCCATGGAAAAACAGCCTGCATGGGCCGCGCCGATCAATTCTTCCGGGTTGGTGCCCTTGCCGCCTTCGAAGCGGGCCTTGAAGCCATAGGGCGCCTCTCTGAGGACACCGGTTTCGGTCGAGATCGAGCCGATGCCGGTTTTCAGATCGCCTGCCCAATGTGCGGATGCTTTCTTCACGATAGCCATGTCTGCCTCCTCAAGATCAGGCGCGGAAACGCCGCGCCGTCGTGGTTTTACTTGCAAGGCTTCTGAGGATAGACGCCGGAACAAAGTTCAGCCCGGCTGAATCGTTGACTTTTTTAGTAGGAAATTTCATCGCTGCTATTGAAACTCGGGTATATGCCCTCATTGCACAAAACACGCTTATGGATTCGGCAGGTTTTCGTTCGCAAGAAAAACCTGCCTCCTCACTCGGAGACGCAGGTTTATGAAACAACTGTCCGACGTAAAATTTTCTACCCTCGATCTGGTGCCAGTGCGCGAGAACGGCAGCCCGGCACAATCGCTGCGCAACTCGCTGGACTTGGCGCAGCATGTCGAGAAGCTCGGCTACACGCGGTTCTGGGTGGCTGAACACCACAACATGGATGGCATTGCCAGCTCCGCCACCTCGGTGTTACTCGGTTATCTGGCGGGCGGGACCTCGTCCATTCGCGTCGGCTCCGGCGGGGTGATGCTGCCCAACCATGCGCCGCTGGTCATCGCCGAGCAGTTCGGCACACTGGAAAGCCTGTATCCGGGCCGGATCGACCTCGGTTTGGGCCGTGCCCCCGGTTCTGACCAGATGACCGCCCGCGCCTTGCGCCGCGAACGCTCCGGCAGCGCCGATGACTTCCCCGAAGATGTCGCCGAACTGGTGCGCTTCCTCGGCCCGCGCACTCCGGATCAACGCGTCATCGCGATGCCGGGGACTGGCACCAATGTGCCGATCTGGTTGCTCGGTTCCAGTCTGTTCAGTGCGCAATTGGCCGGCGAGCGCGGTTTGCCGTACGCCTTTGCCTCGCATTTCGCGCCGCGGTTCATGCACGAGGCGATTCGCGTTTATCGCAATCACTTCAAGCCGTCGGCGGTGCTCGACAAGCCGTATGTGATGCTCGGGGTGCCTTTGGTGGCGGCTGATACCGATGAGCAAGCCGATTACCTGGCGACGTCGGTGTACCAGCGCATTCTCGCGTTGATGCGTGGGCAGAGTCTGGTGCAGCGTCCGCCGGTGAAAACCATGGACGGCTTGTGGCTGCCTCACGAACGTGAGGCGGTGGGCGATTTCCTCGGTCTGGCGATGGTCGGCAGCCCGCAGAAGATTCGCGCCAAGCTGGAGGTGCTGGTCGAGCAGACCCAGGCGGATGAGCTGATCTTTACCTGTGATTTGTATGAGCATGCTGATCGGGTGCATTCGTACGAGTTGCTGGCGCAGGTTATGAAGGGCTGAAAAACCCCTCACCCTAACCCTCTCCCGGAGGGAGAGGGGACTGACCGGGTTGAATGTTCGAGGTACGCCGACCTGAAATATCAAGTCGAACTCAAGTTTTGAATAGCCCCCGATCTGCCCCCTTTCCCCCTCTACCCCTTGGGGGCGGTCCGACGTTTCGGGAGGGTTGGGATGATGGGGGCGATTTCAAATCCACTGAATATCCAAATCCCGGACACAAAAAAGCCGACGCCTTCACGTCGGCTTTTGCATTTCAGGCGCGATCAACCGCGCTTGTAGACGATTTCCTTGGAGCCAGCTTCGCAGGTGCCAACGACTTTGCCGCCATTAGCGCCCTTGTCGACAATCTCCAGCGAATACCCGGAAACGCCCTTGGCATCCAGCTTCGCCGCAATCTCGCTTTTCAGCTCTTCACAAGGCTTGCCGGCAGCAAACGCACCACCCGCAAGGCTCAACAAACCTACTGCCAACATCAACTTCTTCATCGGTCGCACTCCCTGGTCGGATTAAAAGAGGCGGGCATCAGGTCGTTCACCTGATGCAGCCACCCTGTAGCGCTTTGCCATTCCTATGGCACTCGGCCAGCGCGCAAGTTCAGAAGACTAGACCAAACTCAGCTGCTGGCAATCTTGAAGCCCACTTTCAGTGTCACCTGAAAGTGCGCTGCCTTGCCGTCCTTGATATGGCCACGGGTTTCGGTCACTTCAAACCATTCCAGATTGCGAATGGTCTTGTTTGCTTCAGCAATTGCGTTGTTGATGGCGTCTTCGATGCTGGTAGTAGACGAACCGACCAGCTCGACTTTCTTGTACGTGTGATGGTCACTCATGGCGATCTCCTTGGCGTGTGGAATTGAGACTAGCAGTGAATCTGCACTGTTGATTTCGGTGGCTGTGCGCGAGCGAAGTTCAGATTTTCTGCACTTTCTCGAACCGGCGAAGTCCCAACCAACACACGCCACTCATCACCAATGCAGGAGAGCCACCATGGCCAACACCTCTTTACGTAAAGCCTCGTTGCAAAGCATGGAAGCCGAGATCGAGAGTCTGCTCAAATCGTTGGAAAGCTTGAAGGACGACGCTTCGGACGAGTCGCGCAAGACCCTCAAGGCGCTGAAAAGCAATGCAGAAAGTGCGCTGAAACATTCGCGTCACCTGCTCAGCGATGCCTATGAAGAAGTCAAAGTGAAAACCCGCGAAACCGGGATCGCCACCCGCGACTACGCGCAGGAACATCCGTGGACGACGGCCGGTGTCGCAGTCGGTGCGATTGGCTTGCTTGCCGCTTACTTGCTGATCAAGCGCGGCGAGTGATCGCTCTGGCGCAGCTCGTTCTTGAGCCATTGCGCCAGTTGCCGGGCGCGCCCGTCTGCGGCGCGCTTGGGTAGCCACAATGCCAGTTGCGCCGGGGTTTCACAGAAGCCCCATGGCGCAACCAGGCGACCAGCCTTCAAGTCTTCGATCACCAGCGGTTCCGGCGCGATGGCCACGCCAAGGCCCGCCACTGCTGCTTCCAGCAAGTAATACAAATGCTCGAAACCTTGCCCCAGCTTCAACGCTTTTGCGTCGAGTGCGTACTGCTGTGCCCAACTCGGCCAGGCTTGCGGGCGTGAAGTGGTGTGCAGCAGCGGTTCATTGAGCAGCGCCGAGGCTGGCGCGGTTGCCAGACGGTGATAACCGCTAAACAGTGGGCTCATGACCGGGCCGATGCGTTCAGCGGCCAGCTCGTAAACCTGCATGTCCGCTGGCCATGGCGGCTCGGCAAACAGCAGCAGCGCATCCAGACCCGGCCGCCGAGGATCAAGATCGCCTTCTCCGGCCGACAGATGCAGACGCAAGTCCGGCAGATCGGCATTCAATCGGCCCAAACGCGGAATGAACCAGCGCGCCAGCAAGCTCCCGGAGCAGCCGAGTACAAACGGGGCGTCGGCGGTACTTTGCGTGAGTTCTGCGCAAACGCTGCGCAACCGATCAAACGCCTCTGCGCTGGCATCGCGTAAACGCACACCGGCATCTGTGAGTTTCAAGCCGCGCCCATCCTTGACGAACAGACTGACGCCCAGGTGCTCTTCGAGCACCTTGAGCTGCCGGCTGACTGCACCATGGGTGACGTGGAGCTGCTCGGCGGCCTGACTGACGCTGTTCAGTCGGGCGGTCGCTTCGAATGCGCGCAAAGCGTTCAGCGGGGGAAGGTCGTGGCTCATGGTATCTGTGAGTTTTTCTGACAGGTTGTGGCGATCTTATCGGTTTTCAGCCTGGAGCGTCAGGGGTAGAGTGGACGTCATTGTCTTTTGACCCGAATTCACCTGGAGCGACTCATGACCCAGACTTCGAACACCTCTGATCTGCGCAACGGCCCGGACGATAATGGCCTGTTCGGCTCGTTCGGTGGCCGCTACGTGGCGGAAACCCTGATGCCGTTGATTCTCGATCTGGCCCGCGAATACGAAGCGGCCAAGGAAGATCCGGCGTTCAAAGAAGAACTGGCCTACTTCCAGCGTGACTACGTCGGGCGTCCGAGCCCACTGTATTTTGCTGAACGCCTGACCGAGTTCTGCGCCGGCGCGAAGATCTACCTCAAGCGCGAAGAGCTGAACCACACCGGCGCGCACAAAATCAACAACTGCATCGGCCAGATCCTGCTGGCACGGCGCATGGGCAAAAAACGCATCATCGCCGAGACCGGCGCCGGCATGCACGGCGTGGCTACCGCCACCGTGGCCGCACGTTTCGGTCTGGATTGCGTGATCTACATGGGCACCACTGACATCGAACGCCAGCAGGCCAACGTGTTCCGCATGAAGCTGCTGGGTGCAGAGGTGATTCCGGTTGTGGCCGGCACCGGCACCCTGAAAGATGCGATGAACGAAGCCCTGCGTGACTGGGTGACCAACGTCGACAGCACCTTTTACCTGATCGGCACCGTGGCCGGCCCGCATCCTTATCCAGCCATGGTTCGCGACTTCCAGGCCGTTATCGGCAAGGAAACCCGCGATCAGTTGCAGGCACAGGAAGGGCGTCTGCCGGACAGTCTGGTGGCGTGCATCGGTGGCGGTTCCAATGCCATGGGCCTGTTCCACCCGTTCCTCGACGACACAAGCGTTGAAATCATCGGCGTTGAAGCGGCGGGTTTCGGCATCGAAACCGGCAAGCACGCAGCGAGCCTGAATGGTGGCGTTCCGGGTGTGTTGCACGGTAACCGTACTTTCCTGCTGCAGGACGACGATGGCCAGATCATCGACGCCCACTCGATTTCCGCTGGCCTCGATTATCCAGGCATTGGCCCGGAACACGCGTGGTTGCATGACATCGGCCGCGTTCAATACACCTCGGTGACTGACGACGAAGCGCTGGATGCGTTCCACAAATGCTGCCGCCTGGAAGGGATCATTCCTGCCCTGGAAAGCGCACACGCCCTGGCTGAAGTGTTCAAACGCGCACCGAAGCTGCCGAAGGATCACCTGATGGTGGTCAACCTGTCGGGCCGTGGCGACAAAGACATGCAAACCGTGATGCACCACATGGAACAGTCGAAGCAGGAGAAACACTGATGAGCCGCCTGCAAACCCGTTTTGCCGAACTCAAAGAAGAGAACCGTGCTGCGCTGGTGACCTTCGTCACCGCCGGTGACCCGGATTACGACACTTCGCTGGCGATCCTTAAAGGCTTGCCGGGTGCTGGCGCCGACGTGATCGAGCTGGGCATGCCGTTCACCGACCCGATGGCTGATGGCCCGGCAATTCAACTGGCGAACATCCGTGCCTTGGGCGCCAAGCAGAATCTGGTGAAAACCCTGCAAATGGTTCGCGAGTTCCGTGAAGTCAACAGCGATACGCCGCTGGTGCTGATGGGTTACTTCAACCCGATCCACAAGTTCGGCGTCGAGCGCTTCATCGCTGAAGCCAAAGAGGCCGGCGTCGACGGTCTGATCGTCGTCGACATGCCGCCTGAGCATAACGCCGAGCTGTGTGACCCGGCACAGGCTGCAGGTCTGGACTTCATTCGCCTGACCACGCCAACCACCGACGATGCGCGTCTGCCGAAGGTGCTCAACGGCAGCTCCGGGTTTGTGTACTACGTGTCGGTCGCCGGTGTGACCGGTGCCGGTGCTGCAACCCTGGAGCACGTCGAAGAGGCGGTTGCCCGTCTGCGTCGTCACACCGATCTGCCGATCAGCATCGGTTTCGGTATCCGTACGCCGGAGCAGGCTGCAGCCATCGCGCGTCTGGCCGACGGTGTTGTGGTCGGTTCGGCATTGATCGATCACATCGCCAATGCGACGACGCCGGCACAAGCCATCGACGGTGTGTTGAGCTTGTGCTCGGCGCTGTCCGAAGGCGTGCGTAAGGCCCGCGTCAGCTGAAGGTAAAGTTCCTGATACAGAGGAATTAGCGCTTCGCGGCACAGACTAATCCAGCAAGACCGAGGGATTCAGAACCACGTTCTGAGTCCCTTTTTGCTGTTTGTGCTGTGAGGAAAGACCCGATGAAAATGCCGAAACGTCTGATGGCCGGACTGGGCGTACTGATGATCAGTGCGACACCGCTGCTGGCCAGCGCCGATCCGCGCGATGATCACGACCATGGTGGCCCGCAGCAGGGCCAGTACAACAACCATGGTAATGACCATCGCGACGATCATCGTGGCCCGCAGAACGATCACCGTGGCGGTCCGCCACCGCGCGACTTTGGCCCGGTGCGCCAGACCATTCGTGACAATCATGGCTATTTCGTACGCGGTGCGCCGCCGCCTCCGGGAATTCATCTGGAGCGTGGCCGGCCGTTGCCGCACGGCTATTACGGCGAGCGTCTGGATAATCGGGCGCTAGGTCGATTGCCGGTGTATCCGGGCTACGAGTGGCGCCGGGCGGGAGGCGATATCGTGCTGATCGCGGTGGGCACCGGGATAATTTATGAAATTCTTGATGGGGTTTTGTATTAATCGTTAATCAGTCAAAAGATCGCAGCCTGCGGCAGCGTCTACAGGGGATTGTAGGAGCTGCCGCAGGCTGCGATCTTTTACTTTAAGGCAGTTCCAGCCCGCCTGAGGCTTTGTGCAGTTTGCGCAGATGCGCGCCAATCTGCTTCACATTCTCCTCACTGGCCGCAATTTCTGCAGCCCGCTTGGGCTCCAGCAACTTGCGCACTTCGGCGTCCAGATCGCCGGACAGTGCGAGCAGCTTCTTCTGCCGCTGACTGCTCTCCGCTTCCAGTCGAGTGAACTCGGTCGGCTGCGGCAATCCGTAACCCTTGGCGTCGAGCAATTCCGCCGGACGGCTGAGGAAGCCGCTATTGGCGAGGATTTCCTGCAAGGTCGCATTGGCCTTGTCCATGCCGCCGTTTTCCAGCTCGCGCGCACCGAGGTAACGCTGCTTGACCTCGTCCTGAGCCAGCAGCAACTGGCGCCGATAACTGGCTTGTTCCAGCAGCAGCAACGCGGCGCTGGTACGCAAATCCGCGCGCTCGAACCACTCGCGGCGTTCCTCGGCTGTGAGCGATAGCCATTCTTCAACGGTGTTCTGCTTGATCGGCAATTGCTTCTTCAGCACATCGAACATCGCCTGATAGCGATCGCGGAACGAGTCGAAGCGATAGCCCAGACGCAACGCTTCCTTTGGGTCATCCAGCACACTGGTATCCGCCAGGCCACGGCCCTTCATCACTTCCAGCAAGCCGTTGGGCATGATGCTGTCCAGGCCTACGAACTGTGTGTTGTTGCTGCCGCTGCGCAACAGCTTCAAGCCTTCCACCGCACAGTTGTTGGAGAGGAAGAAGTAGTTGCCGTCATAGCTCCAGTGCATTTCGGCGGCGTGTTCGACCACGCCTTCGATCTCGTCGCGGGACAGGTTCAGCGGCACCGAGGCGAGGCTGCGCAGTTCGGTCTTGGTGTATTCGTCGATGACCTGCGCAAGCGGCAGCACGAACAGACGCGACGGGTATTTGCCGACCAGTCCGTCCCAGCTCGACAGCTGCACATCACCGACAAAGGCGCGGTAGGACAACACCAGATGCTGATCCAGGTCGAGTCGGCAATCCGGCCCGCGCGGGCGGCCGGGTGCGCAGATTACAAGACGCAACATGCTGTGGCCCCAGCGGCTGACCCAGTTCTGATTGGCCTCGGCCAGCAGATAGTCGACGGCGTAGACCCGCTCGGGATCGACCTGCCCCAAGGGCTGCTTGGCGAAGTCGTTGCCGGCATTGAGGAAGGAGAAGGTCTTGCTGCATGTGTCCTTGGCCGGCGGCGCCCAGCCGAAGTGCTCCTGGTAATAGCGATACAGCGCCGGGCGGCGGCAGGCGTAGCTCGGGTCGAGGAGGAAATACTCCATGTTGACTGCTACGAACTCCTTGGGACTGGAGATTTCGTACAGGTCCGGGCTGCGGGCGATCTGGCGGTTGTGCTGTTCACGTTCACCGCGACGACCGACGTATTGCTGCCAACCGGCGAGGTCGAGCAGGCGCGGGTCATCGCTGAGGGTGAAGCGCCGACCGTTCTGGCCACGGCATTCGTCAGGGATGCCGATCAGCCCGGCGCTGTTGAAGCGGCGGGTGCAGCGCTGGATCAGCGTGCGTTCGGCGTCCGGCCACAAGCGCGCACGGTCGTAAATGTGGGTGATTTCATGCAGCACCGTGGCGAGCAGTTCCTGGCGCACAGTGCCGTGGGGGCGATTGGTTTTTTCTTTGGCCGCGCTGCCATCGGTGAGGCCCGCGAGCAGTTTTCGATTCAGATCAAGCTCGGCCACCAGCGTGGCCTGACCATAGGCATTGCCGGGCATGTCATCGGTCCAGCCGACATCGATGCGCCGATCCAGCCGCTCGATAAAACTCGGCGGCAGCTTTTCCATCGCCTCATCGATCAGCGCCTGGCTGGCCTGTTGTTGGGCGGGGCTCAGACCGTCGGTCTTGAGCCGCAATTGCAGGCCCGCGTGAGCGCTGTTGCCAAGCAGCAACAACGCCCCGGCCAGCAGCCAGGTGCCGAGTGACTTCACAGTGCGAGGATGGCTTCGGCGAGAACCTGATCACTGGCGTCGCGCGCTTCCGGCACACGAGTGCGCAGGGTATTGAGCGCAGCTTCCAGATGCGCGCCACGGATATCACCGTTGGTGGCGACGAAACTGGCAGCGTCGTCGTGGGCTTCGCGGATGATTTTCGAATCGCGAATCGACGTAGTGGTGTCGGAGGTGAAATCGATCGTGCGCTGGGAGGCACGAACGATGATGTTACTGGTGGCTACCAGGGTGTGCGCCTGGGCCACGTCGGCCAACAAAAACAGGCCAAGGGCGGCAGCAATCAGCGGGCTACGCATGGAACGACTCCGGAAGGGCAAGGATAACTGGGGGTACAGGATAACTATTGGACGAGAATTGCTTCTGCCAGTTCAAGGTCGCTGACATGAAGTTTCGGCCGGGTTTTGCGCAAGTAATGCAGCGCGGATTCCAGACGAGCGCCTCGCCATTCACCGTCACTGGCAACAAATGCGGCCGCATCATCGTGGGCGGCGAGCAGTAGTTTACGGTCGAAAGGTGCGGAAGACACCATGCTGGTGGCGTAACCGCTGACGACAGTGCCTTGCGTCGACGCATTGAAAGCATCAAAGGCATCGACGGACGTCGCCCAGCAGGCGGTGAACAATAAGGAAGGGATCAGCAGATTTGGAAGAAAGCGCATTGGACTCGGTAACTGTTGGCGAGCCCAAAGGCTAGCGCAATGCCCGGGCCAGAGCCAGCGCCGAAACATCGGGACACGCCCGGCGTGTCCCGAATCGTGTCTGTCGCTTAGATCGTCAGAATTGCTTGAGCCAGTTGTGCGTCAGTGGCTTGCAGTTGTGGCGCCTGATGACGGATGTGATCCAGCGCGCTTTCCAGTTTCACCCCACGGATTTCGCCTTCGCTGGCCACGAAGCTGGCAGCGTCGTCACGGGCGGCAAGCACGATCTTGTCGTCACGGAAGGACGAGGTGACGTCGGAAGTCGCGTCGGATGAAGACTTCAGTGCACCGACAACGGCGTCGGTGGTGACGATGAAGCTGGTGGCGCTGGCGTTGGCAGCCACGGCCAGCAGGGCGGCAGCGCTGAGCAGACGAAGACGGGACATGGGGTAACTCCTGTGGATAAACCGTATTGAGAGGTGGCTCGGTATCTGAGGAGTCAGACGCCAGTGACACTGCATTCGCCACGTTCTGCGTGGATATTAGGCCTGCTGATCAGGTTCGGACAGTGGGCAGAATGCTAGCGCCAGAACGGTTTATCCAATTCATTCAGGCGATCGGCGTGGCTGAGGCCTAGATCGGCTAGACCTCGACTGTCGAGTTGAAACAGCAGGCGCCGCGTTCTCGCGCGCTCCAGGGACTCCCACAGGCCGCGAAACAAGCGCCGCAAAGCGTTGGGGCGAGCAACCGGCCGGCTCGGCGTTTCTGAAACATCCTGTAAGTCTTTCATGGCGTATTCCTTTCACAGTGAAGGCGAAAGGTCATGTTGAGCCTGTGACAGACAAAGGTGCAGTTACACTCGAGTGAAATTGTACTGGTTCAGATGCTGTATAAATAAAACTGTACCTGTTGGATGTATCAGCAGGTGTACCGGGACTTTCTACCCCCAAAACGACAAAACCCGTCGTGGTTTCCCACGACGGGTTTTGCTTGTTCAATTCGGGTTGCTGGCGGTGGGTCTAACGACCAGAGCCAGCGACGCTACTTAGCGCCAGAACGGCTTGCTCAGCTCTTCGTAGCGTTGTGCTTCGCTGATACCGGCGTCAGCCAGCAGACGCGAATCCAGACGAGCCAGTTGATGGCGGCTGGAGATGCGGCGCTGCCACAACATCAGGTTGGCGATAACGCGCAGAGGCAGGGAAGCCTGGGTGTTTACAGCTTTGTCTTCGAAGAACAGTTCGGAACTGAGTGTACGTTCCATGGTTGACATCCTTCCGCTTGTGGCGGGATCAGGTAGTGGTTTGACTGGTGCCCATGATCCTCTCGTTTGCCAAGTCTCTCTAGATACAGTTCAACTGTATTGTGAGTGACCAGTTAACTGTTTATAGGGGGTGTACGGGTCAAAATTGAGCAAACTGTACCTGTCGGCACTAAAGTGGTGCGTTTTCATACGATTTAGCTGAAAAGGTAGGCAAACGCTGTAGGAAATGACCGGTACAGCAGTACAGTTTTTGTCGGGCTGGAGGCTTTCGAAAGTTCGCTGACGCAAACTGTGTTTGCGTCAGCGGTTTATCTGTGTGAATCAGACAGCGAGCATGCGCCCGGTTTCTTCCAGATTAATGTGCCAGCTCAAGGCTTCCCGCAGGATGTGCGGGGTGTGGCCACCGATTGCACAAGCCGCCGTGAAGTAGTCATTCAACGCCTCACGGAAGTCCGGGTGCACACAGTTGTCGATGATTACCCGTGCGCGTTCGCGTGGTGCCAAGCCACGCAAGTCGGCCAGACCCACCTCGGTCACCAGAATGTCAACGTCGTGCTCGGTGTGGTCAACGTGGCTGACCATTGGCACCACGCTGGAAATCGCGCCACCCTTGGCGATCGACTTGGTCACGAACACTGCCAGATGCGCATTACGCGCGAAGTCGCCGGAACCGCCGATGCCATTCATCATCCGCGTGCCGCAGACGTGCGTGGAATTAACGTTGCCGTAGATGTCGAACTCCAGCGCCGTGTTGATCCCGATGATGCCCAGCCGGCGCACCACTTCCGGGTGGTTGGAGATCTCCTGCGGCCGCAGCACCAATTTGTCCTTGTACTTCTCCAGGTTGCCGAACACGTCGCTGTTGCGGCGCTCCGACAACGTGATCGAGCTGCCCGAAGCAAAACTCAGCTTGCCGGCGTCGATCAGGTCGAAGGTCGAATCCTGCAGCACTTCGGAGTACATGGTCAGGTCTTCGAACGGCGAATCGATCAGACCGCACATCACTGCGTTGGCAATGTTGCCGATCCCGGCCTGCAACGGGCCGAGCTTATTGGTCATGCGCCCGGCGTCGACCTCCTGCTTGAAGAAGGTGATCAGGTGATCGGCGATGGCATTGGTGTCGACATCTGGCGACGACACGGTGGACGGCGAATCCGCCTGCTGCGTGATGACGATGGCGACGATCTTCTCCGGCGGGATCGGAATCGCCGTGCTGCCGATGCGGTCGTCGACTTTTACCAGCGGGATCGGTGTGCGGGTCGGGCGGTAAGTCGGGATATAGATGTCATGCAGGCCTTCGAGGTTGGCGTTGTGCGCCAGGTTGATCTCGACAATCACCTGTTTGGCGAAAATCGCGAAGCTTGCCGAGTTACCCACCGAGGTGGTCGGCACGATGTGACCTTGCTCGGTGATGGCCACGGCTTCGATGACCGCGATGTCCGGCAGCTTCAGTTGTTGGTTGCGCAGTTGCTCGACGGTTTCCGACAGGTGCTGGTCGATGAACATCACCTCGCCGGCGTTGATCGCCTTGCGCAGGGTGCTGTCGACCTGGAACGGCATGCGCCGCGACAGTACGCCGGCTTCGGTCAATTGCTTGTCGAGGTCGTTGCCGAGGCTGGCGCCGGTCATCAGGCTGATCTTCAGCGGCGTGACCTTGGCCCGCTCGGCCAATGCGTGGGGAACGGCCTTGGCTTCGCCGGCGCGGGTGAAACCGCTCATGCCGACGGTCATGCCGTCTTCAATCAGAGCGGCGGCGTCGGCAGCGCTCATCACTTTATCCAACAACGAAGGCAGGCGAATACGGTCACGGTACATGGATAATTATCTCGGGCAACGAGTAGCAGGATGCGCAGTCTAGTGAATTTGACGGGCGCCTGTCCCGCTACCAAGGTCGCAAACGAGGCGTCTATTTAGCGGGTTTCAAGTAAAACACCGTTACTGGATCTGCAACAACGCGGCAAATTGTCCGACGTTTTGCGCAAACAAAAACGCCCCGACAGGTCGGGGCGTTCGGTGCTGCAACGGCGGATTACTCGACCGCTTTGACCATGTCTTCGATGACCTTCTTCGCGTCGCCGAAGACCATCATGGTTTTGTCCAGATAGAACAGTTCGTTGTCCAGACCCGCGTAGCCGCTGGCCATCGAGCGCTTGTTGACGATGATGGTCTTGGCCTTGAACGCTTCGAGAATCGGCATGCCGGCAATCGGCGATTTCGGATCGTTCTTCGCGGCCGGGTTGACCACGTCGTTCGCGCCGAGCACCAGCACCACGTCGGCCTGGCCGAACTCGGAGTTGATGTCTTCCATCTCGAACACCTGGTCGTAAGGTACTTCGGCCTCGGCGAGCAGAACGTTCATGTGCCCCGGCATCCGCCCGGCAACCGGGTGGATCGCGTACTTCACGGTCACACCACGGTGGGTCAGCTTTTCGGTCAGCTCCTTCAGTGCATGTTGTGCACGGGCTACCGCCAGACCATAGCCTGGCACGATGATCACGGTGTCGGCGTTGGTCAGCAGGAAGGTCGCGTCATCAGCCGAACCGGATTTCACCGGGCGTGCTTCTTTCGCGCCGGCCGGGCCAGCATCGGCCGTATTGCCGAAACCACCGAGCAGTACATTAAAGAAGGAACGGTTCATCGCCTTGCACATGATGTACGAGAGGATCGCGCCGCTCGAACCCACCAGCGAACCGGCAATGATCAGCATCGAGTTGTTCAGCGAGAAGCCAATTCCCGCCGCCGCCCAGCCCGAGTAGCTGTTGAGCATCGACACCACGACCGGCATGTCGGCGCCGCCAATCGGGATGATGATCAGCACACCCATCACGAACGCCAACGCCAGCATCAGCGCGAACGCGGTGAGGTTGCCGGTGAACATGAAGGTCAGGCCGAGAGCCAGCGTTGCCAGCCCCAGCACGGCGTTCAGCTTATGCTGACCGGCGAACTGTACCGGTGCGCCCTGGAACAGACGGAACTTGTACTTGCCCGACAGCTTGCCGAACGCGATGACCGAACCGGAGAAGGTAATCGCACCGATTGCCGCACCGAGGAACAGCTCCAGACGGTTGCCCGTCGGAATCGAATCGCCCAGCTGTTTAACGATCCCCAGCGATTGCGGCTCAACCACGGCGGCAATTGCAATGAACACAGCCGCGAGGCCGATCATGCTGTGCATGAAGGCGACCAGCTCCGGCATTTTGGTCATTTCAACGCGCTTGGCCATGATCGAACCGGCAGTGCCGCCGATCAGCAGGCCGACGATCACATAACCGATGCCGGCAGTGGCCAGCTCAGCGCCGAGCTTATAAATGAGGCCGACGGTAGTCAGGATGGCTAATGCCATGCCGAGCATGCCGAACAGGTTGCCGCGCCGCGAGGTGGTCGGGTGCGACAGGCCTTTGAGGGCCTGGATAAAGCAGATCGACGCGATCAGGTAGAGCGTCGTGACGAGATTCATGCTCATTACTTCGGCGCCTCTTCTTTTACTTTCGGGGCTTTCTTCTTGAACATCTCAAGCATGCGGCGGGTGACCAGGAAGCCACCGAACACATTGACCGCGGCCAGCGCCACGGCGAGGGTGCCCATGGTTTTGCCCAGCGGTGTGACGGTCAGCGCAGCCGCCAGCATGGCGCCGACGATCACGATTGCCGAGATGGCGTTGGTCACCGCCATCAATGGCGTGTGCAGCGCAGGCGTAACGTTCCAGACCACGTGGTAACCGACATAAATCGCCAGCACGAAGATGATCAGGTTGTAGATACCGGGGGAGATAAGCTCTTCCATCGTCTGAATCCCTGCTTAGGCGTTTTTGCGGATGACTTGGCCGTCGCGGCACATCAGGCACGCGGCGACGATGTCGTCTTCGAGGTTGACGTCGAACTGGCCTTCTTTGGTGAAGACCAACTTGAGGAAGTCCAGCAGGTTGCGCGCGTACAGCGCCGAAGCGTCTGCAGCGACTTCACCGGCCAGGTTGGTCGGGCCGCAAATGGTCACGCCATTCTCGACCACGACCTGATCGGCCACGGTCAGCGGGCAGTTGCCACCCTGAGCCGCTGCGAGGTCGATGACCACCGAGCCTGGTTTCATCTGCGCCACGGTCTCCGCGCTCAACAGCGTCGGTGCCTTGCGGCCCGGAATCAGCGCGGTGGTGATGACGATGTCAGCCTGCTTGGCGCGCTCGTGCACGGCCTGGGCCTGACGCTGCATCCAGCTCGCCGGCATTGGTCGCGCGTAACCGCCGACACCGACGGCGCATTCACGCTCTTCATCGGTCTCGTAAGGCACGTCGACGAACTTCGCGCCGAGGGATTCGATCTGCTCTTTCACCGCCGGACGCACGTCAGACGCTTCGATCACCGCACCCAGACGTTTCGCCGTGGCAATCGCCTGCAACCCGGCCACACCGGCGCCGAGAATCAGCACGCGCGCCGCTTTCACGGTGCCCGCAGCGGTCATCAACATTGGCATGAAGCGCGGATAGTAGTGCGCGGCCAGCAACACAGCCTTATAGCCGGCAATGTTCGCCTGCGACGACAACACATCGAGACTCTGCGCGCGCGAGGTGCGCGGCGCCGCTTCAAGGGCGAACGCGGTAATGCCGCACTCGGCCATCTTCGCGATGGTTTCGTTGTTGAACGGGTTGAGCATGCCCACCAGCACCGTACCGCGCTTGATCAGCGTCAGTTCGGCATCGCTCGGGGCGACCACTTTGAGAATCAGCTCGGCGGCAAACGCGTCATTGGCGCTGCCAATGGTTGCGCCTGCCGCTTCATAGGCACTGTCGACAACGCTGGCTTTAACGCCGGCGCCGGTTTGCACAGTGACCTTATGACCTTGGCTGATCAGCTTTTTAATGGTTTCCGGGGTTGCAGCAACCCGTGTTTCACCGGTCTGGGTTTCGAGAGGAACACCAATGTGCACGTCAAATCTCCTGCGTGATCTTATTGAGTAAACCCATGCACTACGGATGGTGCGACTGGGGCGGCCGATCAGCACGATCCCACCAAATCAGGGCGGGGCGCGGCATTTTGCAGGCGAACTTTATGCCCTTCAAGGGATTATGACGGGTGACGGAAAATTAACTACAAGTCATCCCGTGACCGAATGTCGCAGATGGGCGGCTGAATCCCTTGCAGGCCGTGCCTTGTAAGGATTCTGGCCGAATATCGAAAAATTTCTCATCGGTGGCGTGAATAGCCAGTAATGCGTCGTTGATGAAGGCTCAAAGCCACGTGGTCAGGCGCTTGTGGGACGTCTGTACGACTTTCGGATACAGTCGGTCAAATTGCGACAAATACTTATATCTGTAGGGCTTTTATTTTCCTGACTACGAGGTTAGTTATCGCTGTAAGCCTTTATCCTTCTAGGCTGTAGCTCTGGGCTTGAGTTACCAGCCAGTCACGAAATGCCTTTAATGACGCTGATTCGACTTTTCGTTCGGGAATCATCAGGTAATAGGCCTTGATGCTCGAGAGTGCCTGCGGGTTGGCAATCACCAGGCGCTTCTCGGCTAACTCACGCTGAATCAGGAACGGTGGAATCAGCGCGATACCCATGTCGTGCATGGCCGCTTGGGCAAGCATGGAGAATAGCTCGTAGCGCGGACCTGTCATGTCGCGGGGGATATTCAGGTGTTGCGAGTTGAACCACTGGCGCCAGGCGTAGGGCCGGGTGGTCTGCTGCAGCAGTGGCAGTTCGGCGATGGCTTCGGCTGTCAGATGCGTCTTGTTGCCGAGTAGGGTAGGGCTGCATACCGGCATCGGATTTTCACCCATCAGCCTGTGGGATTCGGTACCAGACCAATCGGCATCGCCGAAGTAGATCGCTGCATCGAATTCCGTATCCGCGAACAGGAACGGGCGGGTGCGGTTGGTCAGGTTGACGGTGACTTCAGGGTGCTTGAGCTGAAAATCCTTGAGGCGCGGCAGTAGCCACTGCGTGCCGAAGGTCGGCACCACCGCGAGTTCGATCACATTGGTGCCTTGCTGGCCCATCACTGAGAGAGTGTCGCGCTCAACCGCATCGAGTTGCGTCGCGACTCGGCGGCTGTATGAAAGCCCCGCCTCGGTCAACTTCACCCCGCGTCGCGAGCGTCGGAACAGTTCCACACTAAGGAACTCCTCAAGGCTGGCGATCTGCCGGCAAATGGCGCCTTGGGTGAGGGAAAGCTCTTCGGCGGCCCGGGTAAAGCTCTCGTGGCGCGCGGCGGCCTCGAAGCTGATCAGGGCCGTGGTGCTGGGGATCTTTCTGCGCATGTACGTCAACCTCACTAATGCGCCGCATAAAAGGCATTTCGCGACGTTTCGGAGTGAGAAATTAGCACAACAGAATGCGAAATCCTCGTTTGCCGCGACAGCGAACCGCGCCTAGGATCAATGCCACGTTAATTCACCCGATTTGCGAGGACACACTCATGGGCGGTAAAGCTAGCTTCAATTGGATCGATCCCCTGCTGCTGGATCAACAGCTCACCGAAGAAGAGCGCATGATCCGCGACACCGCCGAGCAGTTCGCTCAACAGAGCCTCGCCCCGCGTGTCCTTGAAGCTTTCCGTCATGAGAAGACTGACCCGGCGATCTTCCGCGAAATGGGCGAAGTTGGCCTGTTGGGCGCGACCATTCCCGAGCAGTACGGTGGCAGCGGCCTCAACTATGTCAGCTATGGCCTGATTGCTCGCGAAGTGGAGCGTGTCGATTCCGGCTACCGCTCGATGATGAGCGTGCAGTCGTCGCTGGTCATGGTGCCGATCAATGAGTTCGGTACCGAAGCACAGAAACAGAAATACCTGCCGAAACTGGCGTCCGGTGAATGGATCGGCTGCTTCGGCCTGACCGAGCCGAACCACGGTTCCGATCCGGGCGCGATGATTACCCGTGCGCGCAAAGTTGACGGCGGCTACAGCCTGACCGGCGCGAAGATGTGGATCACCAACAGCCCGATCGCCGATGTGTTCGTAGTCTGGGCCAAGGACGATGCCGGCGACATCCGTGGCTTCGTGCTGGAGAAAGGCTGGAAAGGCCTGAGCGCTCCGGCGATTCACGGCAAGGTCGGTCTGCGTGCATCGATCACTGGTGAGATCGTCATGGACAACGTGTTCGTGCCGGAAGAGAACATTTTCCCTGACGTGCGCGGCCTGAAAGGCCCGTTCACCTGTCTCAACTCTGCGCGTTATGGCATCTCCTGGGGTGCATTGGGCGCCGCCGAATTCTGCTGGCATACCGCCCGTCAGTACACCCTTGATCGTCAGCAGTTCGGTCGCCCATTGGCCGCTACTCAGCTGGTCCAGAAGAAGCTGGCCGACATGCAGACCGAGATCACTCTGGCCCTGCAAGGCTGCCTGCGTCTGGGTCGTATGAAGGATGAAGGCACCGCTGCGGTCGAGATCACTTCGATCATGAAGCGCAACTCCTGTGGCAAGTCGCTGGATATCGCCCGCATGGCTCGTGACATGCTCGGTGGTAACGGTATCTCCGATGAGTTCGGCGTAGCCCGTCACTTGGTCAACCTCGAGGTGGTGAATACTTATGAAGGGACTCACGACGTTCACGCGCTGATCCTGGGGCGTGCACAAACCGGCCTGCAGGCGTTCTATTAATAGGAGAGCGACCATGGGCGCGCTGTCGCATCTGCGGGTACTGGATTTATCGCGTGTGTTGGCCGGGCCGTGGGCCGGGCAGATCCTCGCTGACCTTGGTGCGGAGGTGATCAAGGTTGAGCGCCCGGGTAATGGTGACGACACGCGCGCCTGGGGGCCGCCGTTTCTTAAAGACGCTCATGGCGAGAACACGTCAGAGGCCGCTTATTACCTGTCAGCCAACCGCAACAAGCAATCGGTGACCATCGACTTCACGCGTCCCGAGGGGCAGAAGCTGGTGCGCGATCTGGCGGTCAAGTCGGACATCCTTATCGAAAACTTCAAGGTCGGTGGCCTTGCGGCGTATGGGCTGGACTATGCGTCGCTGAAGGCGCTCAACCCGAATCTGATCTATTGCTCGATTACTGGCTTCGGTCAGACCGGGCCGTATGCCAAGCGTGCCGGCTATGACTTCATGATCCAGGGGCTGGGCGGGCTGATGAGTCTGACCGGTCGTCCCGAGGGAGACGAAGGTGCGGGGCCGGTGAAGGTTGGCGTGGCGTTGACAGACATCTTGACGGGGCTCTATTCGACTGTCGCGATACTGGCGGCGCTGGCACACCGTGATCATGATGGTGGTGGTCAGCATATCGATATGGCTCTGCTGGATGTTCAGGTGGCTTGTCTGGCTAACCAGGCGATGAATTATCTGACCACGGGCAATGCACCTAAGCGTTTGGGAAATGCTCATCCGAACATCGTTCCCTATCAGGATTTTCCTACGGCTGACGGTGATTTCATTCTTACCGTGGGTAATGACGGGCAGTTCCGCAAGTTTGCCGAAGTGGCGGGGCAGCCACAGTGGGCTGATGATCCGCGGTTCGCGACCAATAAGCTGCGCGTGGCTAATCGGGCGGTGTTGATTCCTTTGATTCGTCAGGCGACTGTCTTCAAGACTACAGCCGAGTGGGTTGCCGAACTGGAGCGTGCAGGCGTGCCGTGTGGGCCGATCAATGATCTGTCGCAGGTGTTTGAAGATCCACAGGTTAAGGCGCGTGGCTTGGCCATAGCGCTGCCGCATGCATTGGCGGGGATGGTGCCTCAAGTCGCTAGCCCGATTCGTCTGTCGCAGACCCCGGTTGAATATCGCCGTGCGCCTCCTTTATTGGGTGAGCATACGCTGGAGGTTCTACAGAGTGTGTTGGGCTTGGGGGCAGGGGCGGTGGCTGAGTTGAAGGCGGCTGGCGTGCTCTGACGATCCCTTCTATATAGAAGGATCGTGTTTTCTATATATCTGGGGGTTTTTGGTCGCTTTTTAACCAATCTGCAAGTGATTGAAAGAAAAGCGAAAATAACGGTTGACGGCGAATTTCAGATGTCTATAATTCGCCCCACTTCCGGCGCAGTCGAAACGGAAAACTCCTTGAGATTCAATGAGTTATGTAGGTTTCGGCGGCAGGTTGCTTCAGTTCATCGAAGCCAGAAGGAAGTTGAAAAAGAGGTGTTGACAGCAGCGTGTAACGCTGTAGAATTCGCCTCCCGCTGACGAGAGATCGGAAGCGCAAGTGGTTGAAGTTGTTGAAGAATTCTTCGAAAACTTCTGAAAATAATCACTTGACAGCAAATGAGGTTGCTGTAGAATGCGCGCCTCGGTTGAGACGAAAGATCTTAACCAACCGCTCTTTAACAACTGAATCAAGCAATTCGTGTGGGTGCTTGTGGAGTCAGACTGATAGTCAACAAGATTATCAGCATCACAAGTTACTCCGCGAGAAATCAAAGATGTAACCAACGATTGCTGAGCCAAGTTTAGGGTTTCTTAAAAACCCAAAGATGTTTGAACTGAAGAGTTTGATCATGGCTCAGATTGAACGCTGGCGGCAGGCCTAACACATGCAAGTCGAGCGGATGAGAGGAGCTTGCTCCTGGATTCAGCGGCGGACGGGTGAGTAATGCCTAGGAATCTGCCTGGTAGTGGGGGACAACGTTTCGAAAGGAACGCTAATACCGCATACGTCCTACGGGAGAAAGCAGGGGACCTTCGGGCCTTGCGCTATCAGATGAGCCTAGGTCGGATTAGCTAGTTGGTGAGGTAATGGCTCACCAAGGCGACGATCCGTAACTGGTCTGAGAGGATGATCAGTCACACTGGAACTGAGACACGGTCCAGACTCCTACGGGAGGCAGCAGTGGGGAATATTGGACAATGGGCGAAAGCCTGATCCAGCCATGCCGCGTGTGTGAAGAAGGTCTTCGGATTGTAAAGCACTTTAAGTTGGGAGGAAGGGTTGTAGATTAATACTCTGCAATTTTGACGTTACCGACAGAATAAGCACCGGCTAACTCTGTGCCAGCAGCCGCGGTAATACAGAGGGTGCAAGCGTTAATCGGAATTACTGGGCGTAAAGCGCGCGTAGGTGGTTCGTTAAGTTGGATGTGAAATCCCCGGGCTCAACCTGGGAACTGCATTCAAAACTGTCGAGCTAGAGTATGGTAGAGGGTGGTGGAATTTCCTGTGTAGCGGTGAAATGCGTAGATATAGGAAGGAACACCAGTGGCGAAGGCGACCACCTGGACTGATACTGACACTGAGGTGCGAAAGCGTGGGGAGCAAACAGGATTAGATACCCTGGTAGTCCACGCCGTAAACGATGTCAACTAGCCGTTGGGAGCCTTGAGCTCTTAGTGGCGCAGCTAACGCATTAAGTTGACCGCCTGGGGAGTACGGCCGCAAGGTTAAAACTCAAATGAATTGACGGGGGCCCGCACAAGCGGTGGAGCATGTGGTTTAATTCGAAGCAACGCGAAGAACCTTACCAGGCCTTGACATCCAATGAACTTTCCAGAGATGGATTGGTGCCTTCGGGAACATTGAGACAGGTGCTGCATGGCTGTCGTCAGCTCGTGTCGTGAGATGTTGGGTTAAGTCCCGTAACGAGCGCAACCCTTGTCCTTAGTTACCAGCACGTTATGGTGGGCACTCTAAGGAGACTGCCGGTGACAAACCGGAGGAAGGTGGGGATGACGTCAAGTCATCATGGCCCTTACGGCCTGGGCTACACACGTGCTACAATGGTCGGTACAAAGGGTTGCCAAGCCGCGAGGTGGAGCTAATCCCATAAAACCGATCGTAGTCCGGATCGCAGTCTGCAACTCGACTGCGTGAAGTCGGAATCGCTAGTAATCGTGAATCAGAATGTCACGGTGAATACGTTCCCGGGCCTTGTACACACCGCCCGTCACACCATGGGAGTGGGTTGCACCAGAAGTAGCTAGTCTAACCTTCGGGGGGACGGTTACCACGGTGTGATTCATGACTGGGGTGAAGTCGTAACAAGGTAGCCGTAGGGGAACCTGCGGCTGGATCACCTCCTTAATCGACGACATCAGCTGCTCCATAAGTTCCCACACGAATTGCTTGATTCATTGAAGAAGACGATAGAAGCAGCTTTAAGCTCCAAGCTGATAGCTCCAAGCTAACAGTTACGCGCTCGAAATTGGGTCTGTAGCTCAGTTGGTTAGAGCGCACCCCTGATAAGGGTGAGGTCGGCAGTTCGAATCTGCCCAGACCCACCAATTTTGTTATGGGGCCATAGCTCAGCTGGGAGAGCGCCTGCCTTGCACGCAGGAGGTCAGCGGTTCGATCCCGCTTGGCTCCACCATATAACTGCTTCTGAAAGCTTAGAAATGAGTATTCCATTGAGAATATTGATTTCTAGTCTTTTGATTAGATCGTTCTTTAAAAATTTGGGTATGTGATAGAAAGATAGACTGAACGTTACTTTCACTGGTAACGGATCAGGCTAAGGTAAAATTTGTGAGTTCTCTTAACTGAGAAATTCGAATTTTCGGCGAATGTCGTCTTCACAGTATAACCAGATTGCTTGGGGTTATATGGTCAAGTGAAGAAGCGCATACGGTGGATGCCTTGGCAGTCAGAGGCGATGAAAGACGTGGTAGCCTGCGAAAAGCTTCGGGGAGTCGGCAAACAGACTTTGATCCGGAGATGTCTGAATGGGGGAACCCAGCCATCATAAGATGGTTATCTTGTACTGAATACATAGGTGCAAGAGGCGAACCAGGGGAACTGAAACATCTAAGTACCCTGAGGAAAAGAAATCAACCGAGATTCCCTTAGTAGTGGCGAGCGAACGGGGACTAGCCCTTAAGTGGCTTTGAGATTAGCGGAACGCTCTGGAAAGTGCGGCCATAGTGGGTGATAGCCCTGTACGCGAAAATCTCTTGGTCATGAAATCGAGTAGGACGGAGCACGAGAAACTTTGTCTGAATATGGGGGGACCATCCTCCAAGGCTAAATACTACTGACTGACCGATAGTGAACTAGTACCGTGAGGGAAAGGCGAAAAGAACCCCGGAGAGGGGAGTGAAATAGATCCTGAAACCGTATGCGTACAAGCAGTGGGAGCAGACTTTGTTCTGTGACTGCGTACCTTTTGTATAATGGGTCAGCGACTTATTTTCAGTGGCGAGCTTAACCGAATAGGGGAGGCGTAGCGAAAGCGAGTCTTAATAGGGCGTCTAGTCGCTGGGAATAGACCCGAAACCGGGCGATCTATCCATGGGCAGGTTGAAGGTTGGGTAACACTAACTGGAGGACCGAACCGACTACCGTTGAAAAGTTAGCGGATGACCTGTGGATCGGAGTGAAAGGCTAATCAAGCTCGGAGATAGCTGGTTCTCCTCGAAAGCTATTTAGGTAGCGCCTCATGTATCACTGTAGGGGGTAGAGCACTGTTTCGGCTAGGGGGTCATCCCGACTTACCAAACCGATGCAAACTCCGAATACCTACAAGTGCCGAGCATGGGAGACACACGGCGGGTGCTAACGTCCGTCGTGAAAAGGGAAACAACCCAGACCGTCAGCTAAGGTCCCAAAGTTATGGTTAAGTGGGAAACGATGTGGGAAGGCTTAGACAGCTAGGAGGTTGGCTTAGAAGCAGCCACCCTTTAAAGAAAGCGTAATAGCTCACTAGTCGAGTCGGCCTGCGCGGAAGATGTAACGGGGCTCAAACCATACACCGAAGCTACGGGTATCATCTTCGGATGATGCGGTAGAGGAGCGTTCTGTAAGCCTGTGAAGGTGAGTTGAGAAGCTTGCTGGAGGTATCAGAAGTGCGAATGCTGACATGAGTAACGACAATGGGTGTGAAAAACACCCACGCCGAAAGACCAAGGTTTCCTGCGCAACGTTAATCGACGCAGGGTTAGTCGGTCCCTAAGGCGAGGCTGAAAAGCGTAGTCGATGGAAAACAGGTTAATATTCCTGTACTTCTGGTTATTGCGATGGAGGGACGGAGAAGGCTAGGCCAGCTTGGCGTTGGTTGTCCAAGTTTAAGGTGGTAGGCTGAGATCTTAGGTAAATCCGGGATCTTAAGGCCGAGAGCTGATGACGAGTGTTCTTTTAGAACACGAAGTGGTTGATGCCATGCTTCCAAGAAAAGCTTCTAAGCTTCAGGTAACCAGGAACCGTACCCCAAACCGACACAGGTGGTTGGGTAGAGAATACCAAGGCGCTTGAGAGAACTCGGGTGAAGGAACTAGGCAAAATGGCACCGTAACTTCGGGAGAAGGTGCGCCGGTGAGGGTGAAGGACTTGCTCCGTAAGCTCATGCCGGTCGAAGATACCAGGCCGCTGCGACTGTTTATTAAAAACACAGCACTCTGCAAACACGAAAGTGGACGTATAGGGTGTGACGCCTGCCCGGTGCCGGAAGGTTAATTGATGGGGTTAGCTAACGCGAAGCTCTTGATCGAAGCCCCGGTAAACGGCGGCCGTAACTATAACGGTCCTAAGGTAGCGAAATTCCTTGTCGGGTAAGTTCCGACCTGCACGAATGGCGTAACGATGGCGGCGCTGTCTCCACCCGAGACTCAGTGAAATTGAAATCGCTGTGAAGATGCAGTGTATCCGCGGCTAGACGGAAAGACCCCGTGAACCTTTACTATAGCTTTGCACTGGACTTTGAATTTGCTTGTGTAGGATAGGTGGGAGGCTTTGAAGCGTGGACGCCAGTTCGCGTGGAGCCATCCTTGAAATACCACCCTGGCAACTTTGAGGTTCTAACTCAGGTCCGTTATCCGGATCGAGGACAGTGTATGGTGGGTAGTTTGACTGGGGCGGTCTCCTCCTAAAGAGTAACGGAGGAGTACGAAGGTGCGCTCAGACCGGTCGGAAATCGGTCGTAGAGTATAAAGGCAAAAGCGCGCTTGACTGCGAGACAGACACGTCGAGCAGGTACGAAAGTAGGTCTTAGTGATCCGGTGGTTCTGTATGGAAGGGCCATCGCTCAACGGATAAAAGGTACTCCGGGGATAACAGGCTGATACCGCCCAAGAGTTCATATCGACGGCGGTGTTTGGCACCTCGATGTCGGCTCATCACATCCTGGGGCTGAAGCCGGTCCCAAGGGTATGGCTGTTCGCCATTTAAAGTGGTACGCGAGCTGGGTTTAGAACGTCGTGAGACAGTTCGGTCCCTATCTGCCGTGGACGTTTGAGATTTGAGAGGGGCTGCTCCTAGTACGAGAGGACCGGAGTGGACGAACCTCTGGTGTTCCGGTTGTCACGCCAGTGGCATTGCCGGGTAGCTATGTTCGGGAAAGATAACCGCTGAAAGCATCTAAGCGGGAAACTTGCCTCAAGATGAGATCTCACTGGAACCTTGAGTTCCCTGAAGGGCCGTCGAAGACTACGACGTTGATAGGTTGGGTGTGTAAGCGCTGTGAGGCGTTGAGCTAACCAATACTAATTGCCCGTGAGGCTTGACCATATAACACCCAAGCAATTTGACTACTCGAGAGAGCATCAGATTGCGGTGTGTGAAGACGAAACGAACCGAAAGTTCGATGTTCACAAAACACCGAAAGCTGTCACATACCCAATTTGCTGAAGCGCGGCCCTCTGGCCACGATTCGGTACCCGAATTTCTTGACGACCATAGAGCGTTGGAACCACCTGATCCCATCCCGAACTCAGCAGTGAAACGATGCATCGCCGATGGTAGTGTGGGGTTTCCCCATGTGAGAGTAGGTCATCGTCAAGATTAAATTCCGAAACCCCAATTGCGAAAGCAGTTGGGGTTTTGTTTTAGTAGAAGTAACCGTTTTTGCTGGCTCGTTACCGTGTTGACGAGCCAGATACAGAATTTCTTGACGACCATAGAGCGTTGGAACCACCTGATCCCATCCCGAACTCAGCAGTGAAACGATGCATCGCCGATGGTAGTGTGGGGTTTCCCCATGTGAGAGTAGGTCATCGTCAAGATTAAATTCCGAAACCCCTGTCTGCTAACGCAGACAGGGGTTTTGTCATTTCAGGGCTCACAAAATCATTGATCAAACAGCTTTACGTGCCTTGCTGATACGTCGAGCCTGCCATTTGCGCCACCAGATGTAGACGCCAGTCCCCGACAAACCCGCAATCAAAATACCTGACACCGCGATCAATACCTGACCTGTAACTCCAATGATCCGTCCTCCATGTATCGGTAACTGCAACCGGTAAAACTGCTCTCCCAACGTTCCCTGCCCAGCAATCTCCTGCCCTAACAACCGCCCGTCCGTACCATGAAAGAACAACCAGGATTTGCCATGGGCTTCGGTGTCGTGCTGTCCAAACCCTGCGCCGTAGAAGTTGTACTCAAAGCTGTAATACAACTCGCCGATCGCCGCTGTCAGTCCTAACCTTTTCCCCTCCTGTAGCGCCCTCTCGTATGCCTGTTGATAACTCAACTGCGTCACCCCCAACTGTGAAGGAGGCATTCGCCCTCGGGTTTCATAGACGCTGGGTTCTATCGGAGAAAACAACGACACCGCTGGCTTGAATACCTGACTCGGCAGGTTCATGGCCACGCTGCTCACGGCGATCGGCAATAACAGCAGCCACAGCCACAATCCCCCGGCGCGATGCAGATCGAAGTTGAGCCGATAGGCATGACCGCCCTTCACTTTCCAGGCGGTTGTCCACTTCCTCCAGAACGGCTTTCCACGCGGCAATGTCAGCCATAGCGCGACGAAACAGTCGATCACCCAGGCGACGGCCACCAACCCCATCAGCCACAATCCCCAGTTCCCCGGTAATGTCAGGTTGTAGTGGAACTCAAGGATGAACGGGACAAAATTCTCCCGTCCAAAACAGCATTCCCCCCAATAACGCTGACCCGTCTGTTCAGCACTCACCGGGTCCAGGTAAAACACCTGATTACGCTCATCGAATGGCTTCCCTGTCGCCGGATCATTACGTGGAACTGCCGCCAGTAAAGCCGTATGTCCCGCCTCATGCGGATACTCCATGTACCAGACCTGCAGCTTCGGATGCGCAGATTGCACGGCATCAACCAACTCGCCGGGCGGAAGTCGCGCACCCTGTGCAGAAGCCGAATAAAACTGCGGATTCAACCATTCATCCAACTCATGGTTGAACGCCAGAAGGCTGCCGGTAATCCCGGCCAACAGCAAAAACACTGCGGTAGCCAGACCGATATATCGATGCAATAAAACCAGAAACGCACGCATTGAAATTCCCCACAGAAACGACAAAGCCAGCCCCTGAAAAATCAGGGGCTGGCTTTTTATGCACAGACCAAAAGGTTTAGAACTGGTAGCTGACCGTCGCCGCCACGTTGCGCTCTTCGCCCATGTAGCAGAAGTTCAGGCTCGCGCAGGAAGCGACGTAGGACTCGTTGGTCAGGTTGTTCGCGTTCAGACGCACATCAACGCCCTTCAAGCCGACTTTGCCCAAGTCATAGCCGATCGAGGCATCGAACAGCGTGTAGGCAGGCACCTTCAAGGTGTTTTCCGCATCGGCCCAGCTGTAGCCGACATAACGCACGCCGCCGCCGAGTCGCAGGCCATCGAGGGCCGCGTTGTCGAACTTGTAGTCCGCCCACAACGACGCCATATGACGCGGGGCCTGCGTCGGCGAGTTGCCCTTGTTCTCGATGACGTCTGTCGGCGTACTCAAGGTGCTGACCATCGACTTCGAGTATTCGATATCAGTGAAGGTGTAGCTGCCGAGGACTTTGAGGTGATCGCTCAACTGCATGTGCGCTTCCAGTTCCAGACCCTGAGAGCGGACGGCACCGACCGCACGATAGAAGTTTTCCTGCGGCAGTTTGGTCGCCAGGTTCTCCTGGTCGATGCGGAACAGCGAGGCGGTGAACAAATGATCAGTGCCCGGCGGCTGATACTTCAAGCCAGCCTCCCATTGCGTGCCGTCGGTCGGGGCCAGCGGGTTACCGGCGCTGTCGGCATAGGAGTTCGGGTTAAACGATTCGGAATAGCTGATGTACGGCGCCAGGCCGTTATCGAACAGGTACAGTGCGCCGGCACGGCCAGTGAGTTTGGTACGGCGATCATTGATTTGCGTGCCGACCGGACGTCCGGCTTCAGCGATACGGTTTTCGTCCGAAGTCTCGACCCAGTCCTGACGCAGGCCCAGCGAGAAGCGCCACTTGTCCATCTCGATCAGGTCTTGCAGATAAACCCCGGTCTGCTCCAGACGCCGCAGGTAACTGGTCTGGCCATACATATCGATCGCTGAGTTGCCGTACACCGGGTTGAACGCATTGATCGGTGCAAGGCCGCCGCTGGTCCAGTCGACCACGGTTTTGCGCCGCTGATAGTCAGCGCCCATGAGCACCGTGTGTTTGGTCGCGCCGGTGAAAAATTCGGCCTGCAGCATGTTGTCGACGATAAACGCATGCAGACGCTCGTCACCGCCGGTGTAGTAGCGGTTCAGCTCGTTGCTGGTCGGCGTGGTCCAGCCATAGGCGTAGACCTGATCCATGTTCACTTTGGAATCGAGGTAGCGAAAGTTCTGCCGTGCGGTGAAGACATCGTTGAAGCGATGTTCAAATTGGTAACCGAACGATTGCTGATCACGCGAATAACCATCGACGCCCGGCTCGCCTTCGAAGAAGTGCGGCGAGATGCGGTTGCCATTGCGCTGATGAATGGTGCCGTCGGCCGGTACACCGCCGTGGTAGCCGCCATCCGGATCGTGTTGCAAATAAGCCTGCAGGGTCAGCGAAGTGTCTTCACTGAAATCGATACTCAGCGTTGGTGCGAGGGCGAAGCGCTTTTCCTTGTTGTGGTCGAATTGCGTGTCGGATTGATCCGTTAAGCCGATCAGGCGATAGGCGATGCGCTTGTCGTCATCGACCGGCCCGCTGAAGTCAAAACCGACCCCGCGCTGGCCCTGCGTGCCGACCGTGGCTTGCACCTGATGGTAAGCCTCATAGAGCGGTTTTTTGCTGGTCAGCGCCACCAGGCCGCCCGGCGAACTGCGACCGTACAGCACCGAAGACGGTCCCTTGAGAATGTCGATACGCTCAAGAAAATACGGATCGACTTGCATGGTGCTGTAAGTACCGCTGTCACCCATCGACTTGAGGCCGTCGAGGTAGATGTTGTCGACCGAGCCGTCGTTGAAACCGCGCATCGCCACATAGTCATAGCGATGGGTCGCGCCGTACGGATTGGTCAGCACACCCGGCGTGTAACGCATTGCCTGCGAGACAGTCTGCGAGCCTTGGTCATCCATTTGTTCGCGAGTGACTACCGATACGCTTTGCGAGGTTTCCAGCAACGCCGTACTGGTCTTGGTGGCGATCTGGCTGTGCGTGGCGTTGTAGCCATCCATGCTGCCCAATGCGTTGCCGAGGGCGAAGCCTTTGATATCGGTGGTTGGCAGGGCCAGTGCTTCGGATTCAGCGAGCGGTCGCAGGATATAGCTGCTGCCATCCTGGCTGACCGCTTGCAGACCAGAGCCGCCGAGCAAATGGCTCAGCGCCTGATCGGTCGAATAATCGCCCTGTACCCCCGGCGATTGTCGGCCTTGAGTCTGCTGCGGGGTCATCGACAACGTGATGCCAGCCTGACGGGCAAACTGATTCAGCGCCTCACCCAGCGGGCCCGCTGCAATGTTGTAGCGATGGCTGACTTCATTGGCCGCCGGACTATCCGCCATGCTCAAACCGGGCATCACACCAACGCCCAGCACCGTGGAAAAAAGCGCTGCCCGAACGGCCTGGCGCAACAGGCCCGATTCGGCAGTTAAATTCAGAGTGTTCTTACAGGTGGCGGGGACAGTCATTGTAGGTTTC
Source organism: Pseudomonas sp. A34-9 (assembly GCF_029543085.1). Lineage (NCBI taxonomy): Bacteria > Pseudomonadati > Pseudomonadota > Gammaproteobacteria > Pseudomonadales > Pseudomonadaceae > Pseudomonas > Pseudomonas sp. A34-9. The sequence continues at coordinate 143,010 of NZ_CP119967.1, forward strand.
CGTAGGAAGTCGCAAACGCTTGAGTTGAAGTGCTTACTGACTAAGCCGGACCTGCTGCGAAAACCCGCCAAAATAATTTCAGGCGACGCGCTCCAGCGTCACCCACCAGCGCGTGCGATAGCGCAATTGCACCGGCAACGTCTGCGGCAGAATCGCCAACAGCTTGTCGGTGTCTTCCAGACGGAATACGCCGGACAAGCGCAGATCGGCAACTTCCGGGGCGCAGTTCAGAAAGCCCTGACGATAACGCCCGACTTCAGCGATAAAGTCGCCCAGACGCATGTTGCGCGTGGCGATCAAGCCGTCGACCCAGGCGCCGGCATCCATAGCCAGCGGCGGTGCAGGGCGAATCCGATGGTGATCGATCAGATAACTTTGCCCGGCCAATGCTGCCACCGAAGTGCCGCCGGAGCGGATCGCAACTTGACCATGGGTGACGCTGAGCCGCGTGCAATCAGGTTCCTGACGCAGGATGAATCGGGCATTGAGGGGGTCATAAGTCCCGTGACGGTTTTGTACACGCAGCGGCCGATCAGTCGGCGCGCCCTCATCGGAGCCACCACACGTAACAATGATTTCACCGCGCGTCAGTTTGATCAGCCGCTGCTGCGCGGTGTAATCCAGATCCACTGCACTCGCGGTGTTCAGTTCGATTCGCGTGCCATCCGGCAACTGAAAGCCGCGCCGCTCGCCCGTCGCCGTAGCGTAATCGGCGCTCCACTGCTGCCACGCGGCCGTGTCTTTGGCCAGCCAAGCGGCAGAGCCCATCAGCAATGCGCCAGACAACAGCTTCAAGGCTTGTCGCCGGCCAAGACCCTGGGCACTGTTTTCCAGGGTGTGGAACGCCACTTGCGCACCGGGCACCGCGCGTAAATTGTTGCTCAGTTCGGCTTGCAGCGACTGCACCCGTTGCCAGGCCAGTTCGTGCTCATGGTGTTCGGCACGCCATTGTTCGCACTGACGATTCAAACGCGGGTTGTCATGGTTGTTGCGCAAACGCAGCAGCCAATGAATGGCTTGTTTGACCACGTGCTGCCGGGGTTCGGCGCGGCGACCGAGTGCGACGTTATCCACAGGCATCAGCTTTCGTACCGCAGCACGTAGCAGTGATACAGCGCGTCGGCGACGTAACGCTCAACCGAACGCAAAGAGAGCCCCATCTGTTCGGCGATCTGCTTGTGGGTCAAACCTTCGCACTGCGCCAGCAGAAAGGCCTGACGCACTTTCGGCTTCAGTCCTTCAAGCATCCGCGCAATGCTCTCCAGCAATTCGATCACTAGCGCCCGTGCCTCGGCACTTGGTGTTTCGGCTTCGGGCAAATGCGCGATGGTTTCGAGATAGGCGCGTTCGATTTCCTCACGACGCCAATGGTCGATCACCAGGCCGCTCGCAATGGTGCTCAGGAAGGCGCGAGGCGATTTGAGTTCGAGGCGTTCGGTGCGCTGCAGCAGGCGCAGGAAAGTGTCCTGCGCCAGGTCTGCCGCATCCGCCGCGTTGCCCAACCGCGCGCGCAGCCAGGCGTTGAGCCAGCCGTGATGACTACTGTAAAGCGCCTGTACTGCAAACTCAGGTGAGGACATCAACGTAAACGTCACAAATGATAATTACTCGCATTGTCATCAAGGGTTACGGAATTTGCAACCGTCGCTCGAACATTGCCCCTGAAAATATCGCCGCGAACGCTCTGGCACGCCGTTCGGCGGGAATCCGACAGAAATGCCATCCATTTCCTGCACAACCCTAAGATTTCGCCAACACGTGCCGACAGACTGGTGAGACATGCGTGCACCAAAGTAGAGCGGCCAGAAGAACGCTGCCTGCGCTGTACATGGAATGTTGCATCCGGAACGCATCCCCACTTTTGGCATAAGAAGTCCCATGAAATGAATCTCAAGTTCAGCCATAAAATCCTGTTGGCCGCCTCGGGCGTCGTGGTCCTGGCGTTCGCGCTGTTCACCCTCTACAACGACTATCTGCAGCGAAACACCATTCGCCAGAACCTTCAGTCCTCCGTGCAGCAGGCCGGTGACCTGACCGCCAGCAGCGTGCAGAACTGGATGAGCGGGCGGATTCTGGTGCTGGAAAACCTCGCGCAGAACGTTGCCCATCAAGGCAAGGACGCGGATTTCCCGGGTCTGGTCGATCAACCAGCGTTCACCTCGAACTTCCAGTTCACCTACGTCGGTCAGGCCAACGGTGTGTTCACCCAGCGCCCTGACGCGAAGATGCCGGACGGCTACGACCCGCGTCAGCGCCCTTGGTACAAGCAAGCCGTTGCGGCCGACAAAACCATGCTGACGCCGCCGTACATGGCAGCGGTTGGCGGGTTGGTGGTGACCATCGCCATGCCGGTGAAAAAGAACGGCGAGCTGCTCGGCGTCGTCGGGGGTGACCTGAGCCTGGAAACCCTGGTGAAGATCATCAACTCGGTGGACTTCGGTGGCCTCGGCCACGCTTTTCTGGTCAGCGCCGACGGTCAGGTGATCGTCAGCCCGGACAAAGATCAGGTCATGAAAAACCTGAAAGACATCTATCCGAACACCAGCGTACGCATCGAGAAGGGCAACCAGAACGTCGTGCTCAATGGCCAGGAACGTATTCTGTCGTTCACCCCGGTGAGCGATCTGCCGAATGCGCAGTGGTACATCGGTCTGTCGATCGATCGCGATAAAGCCTACGCCGCACTCAGCCAATTCCGTACTTCGGCACTGATCGCAATGTTCGTTGCGGTGGCCGCGATTGCACTGCTGCTGAGCCTGTTGATCAACGTCCTGATGCGTCCGTTGACCACAATGGGTCGTGCGATGCAGGACATTGCTCAGGGCGAAGGCGATCTGACCCGTCGTCTGGTGGTCGAGAGCAAAGACGAATTCGGTGAATTGGGCAGTGCATTCAACCAGTTCGTTGAACGGATTCACGCGTCGATTTCCGAAGTGTCCTCGGCAACCCGCCACGTGCATGATTTGTCGCAACGCGTAATGGCGTCGTCCAACGCCTCGATCGTCGGGTCTGACGAGCAAAGTGCGCGCACCAACAGTGTCGCTGCCGCGATCAACGAGCTGGGCGCCGCCACGCAGGAAATTGCGCGCAACGCCGCCGATGCTTCGCAACACGCCAGCGGCGCGAGCGAGCAGGCCGACGATGGTCGTCAGGTGGTCGAGCAGACGATCCAGGCGATGACCGAGTTATCGCAGAAAATCAGCCTGTCGTGCACGCAGATCGAAACCCTGAACGCCAGCACCGACAACATCGGTCACATCCTCGATGTGATCAAAGGCATCTCGCAACAGACCAACCTGCTGGCGCTCAACGCGGCGATCGAAGCGGCGCGTGCCGGTGAAGCCGGGCGTGGTTTTGCGGTGGTGGCGGACGAGGTGCGTAACCTTGCCCATCGCACCCAGGAGTCGGCGGAAGAGATCCACAAGATGATCACTTCGTTGCAGGTCGGTTCGCGTGAAGCGGTGACCACCATGAACGCCAGTCAGGCCTCCAGCGAGCAAAGCGTTGAAGTGGCCAACCAGGCCGGCTTGCGTCTGGTCAGCGTGACCCAGCGTATCGGCGAAATCGACGGTATGAACCAGTCGGTGGCAGCGGCCACTGAAGAGCAGACCGCCGTGGTGGAAACCCTCAACGTCGACGTTAACCAGATCAACCTGCTGAACCAGCAGAGCGTGGCCAACCTCAACGAGACGTTGAAGGATTGTGATGCGCTGTCGCAGCAGGCCAACCGCCTGAAGCAATTGGTCGACAGTTTCAAAATCTGACCTGAATCAACACCGCGTTATCGTTCATCGCGAGCAGGCTCACTCCTACAAATTGATCGGGTTCCGTCTGGAGAAACCCGATCACTGTAGGAGTGAGCCTGCTCGCGATAGCGGTCTGAAAATCACCGCCACACTCAAGCCTTAGACAAACAGCTTCAGCACATTCCCCATCGCATCATCGGCAAACCCCTGCACGAAATCCTTGAACCCCGGCAGCGCCTCGGCGCCTCCGCTGGCCGGCTCGGCAATGATCGTCCACGTCGCCCGGGATTTGCCTGCGCCCAGCGATTCCACATTCATCGCCGCCCACAGATTGGCCACCCCCAACGTGTTGTAAATCGTCGTCCAGGTCATGCTTCGTGCGTGTTCATCGCGGGAGTTGAGCTGTTCAACCACCACGTTGCCATCCTTGAAGCATTTCTTGCGCAGCGAGGACACGCCCTCGCCGATTGTTTCGATGTGCGACAGCGCCGGAATGAAACGGTCGAAACCGCCAAAGTTGCCGACCACCGCCCAGACCTGCGCGGCGTCCGCCGGCACTTCCACCGACGACACAACGTGGCAGCCATGCGGGTTTTTGATCAGGGTGTCGGGTTGCAAAGTGCTCATGGTGTTGCTCCTTTTTTGTGGCTTCAGATGAAGTTGATTTCTTTCAGGTAGTCGCAGCCGCGACGCAGCAGCGCCGGGGATTTCTGCGGGTAATGCGCGCCCATCTGCTGCACGCCGGCCTCGGCGTTGGCGTGGCCGATCAGGGAGATGTCGCCGATGTCTTCTTCAAAGCCGTTGAGGTAGAAACCGAGCACGCCGAACAGCGCGTTGTCGGCATCGACACGTCCCAGTTGCTGCTGCCAGTCGGCAACGCTGACCAGCGAGAACTCGCTGCCGGTTTCGCGGAACGACGCGACGTAGGCATCCCAGCTCAATGGCTCGGGGTTATGCAGGTTGAACACCGCGCGTTCGGGCGAATAACGGCTGGCGTGGAAGGCGATGAAGCGGGCGAGAAAGTCCACCGGCATCAGGTCGAAATTCAGCGTGAAGGCCGGCACCTGGCCGAGCTGAATCGAGCCTTTGAGCATCAGCATCAAGCGGTTTTTGTGCGGCTGACACACGCCGCTCAAGCTGTTGAAACTGATGTTGCCGGGGCGATACACATTGACGCTCACACCACGCTCCCGCGCCCGTTCGAGGATGCGTTCGCCGACCCATTTCGACAGGTTGTAACCATTGCGAATGTAGATCGGTGGCGTCAGCGCGGCGGGCAGTTCGAGCACCCGTCCCGCCTCATCGACCGTGCTTGAAGCCGACAGCGTCGAGACGAAATTGAAGATCTTTTTGCTCTGCCCTTCACACAGCCGCAGCAGCGCGAAAATCGGCTCGACGTTATCCGCCGCCAGCGACTCGTAATCGAGCACGTGATTGACGTTGGCGGCGTTGTGCACCAGCGCGCCGAACTCGCGATCCAGACGTTGATAATCTTCGTCGTTCAGACCCAGTTGCGGGCGCGTAATGTCTGCCGCGTAAACCCGCACCCGACTCAGATCCAGATGCTCCAGGCGGTTTTCCCGCAGTGACCCGGCAAAGCGTTGCGCCGCCGTTTGCCCGCCGCCATCACGCACCAGACATGCCACTTCGCTGGCGCCCCAACCGAGCAGTGCCTCGACAATGTGCACACCGACAAAGCTGTTGGCGCCGGTGACGATCACCTTGTGCACATCACCCATGCGGCTGATGGGTAGTGGTTCGATAGCCAGCGGGCGTTGCGCGTCGGCCATGGCCTGGGCGCTGAGCACCGCACTGTCATCGGTGCCGCGCACCAGCGTTGCCAGTTTGATGATGGTCGGCAGTTCAATGAAGCGATTGATCGAGATGCTGCGCCCGAACTCCTCACGCAGTCGCAGTAACATCCGCGACAGCAGAATCGAGTGACCGCCGAGATTAAAGAAGCTTTCGTCAGTGGATATATCGCTGTTCGGCAACTCCAGTAATTCTGCCCAGATTTCCAGCAGCAGTGCTTCGTCGGCATTCGCCGGCAGGCATTTCGGCCCGTTGTCTTGCACGCTCACCGGCAGTTCCAGCAGTGCTTTACGGTCGACCTTGCCGTTGCTGGCGAACGGCATGCTCGACAGCTCAGTCCACGCCACGGGTTGCATGTAGTCGGGCAAAAATTGCCGGGCGTGGGCCTTCAGCGCTTCGCGTGCGACGTCCGATTGCGGCTGGGCAAGGAACGCCAGAATCCGCCGCTGGCCGTCGATCACCACCGCCACTTGCCGGTACAACTGGCTCTCGCGCAGGCAGCGTTCGATCTCTTCCGGCTCGACCCTGAAGCCGCGGATCTTCACTTGATTGTCGCGTCGTCCGCACAGCTCGATACCGTGCTCGCCCCACTTGGCCATGTCGCCGCTGCGGTAGGCGCGCAGCGTTTGGCCGTCCGGCAATTGCAGGGTCAGATAGCGTTCGGCAGTCTGCTGTGGATTGTTCAGATAACCGAGGCAGACGCCCGGGCCAACGATGAACAATTCGCCGACGGTGTTCTGCGGCACCGGTTGCAAATCGTCGTCGAGAATCAGCACCTGACTGTTGGCAATCGGCGCGCCGAGGCTGCGGTTGCTGTCACCCGGTGTGAGCTGGCGGGCGGTAATCAGCACCGTGGCTTCGGTCGGGCCGTAAAGGTTGTGCAGCGTGCCCTGACGGGTCAGTTGCTCGATGACGAACGGCTCGCAGACATCGCCGCCGGTCATCACTTGCACGCCTTCGAGTTGCTCCAGCGGCAGGATGCTCAACAGCGCCGGCGGCAGGAAGGCGTGGGTCAGTTGCCGGCGCCGGATCAACGCGATCAGTTGCAGCGGATCACGCCGCTGGGTGTCATCGGGCACCACCAGTTCGGCGCCTTCGAGCAGGGTCGGGAAGATGTCGATCAGCGACGAATCGAAGCTCAGCGAAGAGAACTGCAACACCCGACTCTCGGCCTGCAACTGCACGTAATCGGCGTACCACGCGCTGAAGTGGGCAAGGTTGGCCTGGCTGAGCAACACACCCTTCGGATGCCCGGTGGTGCCCGAGGTGTAGAGCGCCATGCACGGCGCATTGAGGGCGGGGCGCTGACGCATCAAAGGTTGGCTCAGGTCCGCGTCTGCGTTGTCAATGTGACTGACATCCAGTCCCACCATGGTTTCGCCCAGCGGATGCTCACCATCGTGCAGCAGCAACAACGCACCGGCGTTCTGCAGAATGTATTGCTGGCGCTGCAACGGATGGCTCGGTTCCAGCGGCAGGTACACCGCACCGCTGCCGAGTATCGCCAGAATCGAGGCGAACAGCGCCGGGCTTTTTGGCAGGCAGATGCCGACTACCCACGGCTGTGGATGTTGTTCGAGCAAGGGCTGCAAGCGCTGTTGGATCGCGCGACTGTGGGCATGCAACTGCCGATAGCTGATCGACTGTTCGGCGAGGTGCAGCGCCGGCCTTTCGGCATGATGGATCAGGCTTTGTTGCAGGCGTTCGATCACCGGGGTCTGCGCCTGTTCCAGCAGCGCCGGATTCGCCGTGTCGTTGAGGCGATGGACGTAAGCCAGGCTGTCGAGGAACAACAGGTTTTCCATCCGTTCGAAATCCGGCGCCTTGACCAGCGTGGCCTGCTGAAAATAGTCAGCGTCGCGCGAGAAGCGGCTGACCAGCAGCGCCACTTCGTCCACCACCTGCGTCAGCACCCGCTGGCGCAGTGCCTGACCGTTGCCGGACGGCTCATCGCCGATCGGCACGCGGCTGATCAATGACGAGCCGAGGAAACACAGCAGGTCGAGTGACGGCAGACTCGCACGGCTCTGCACGCCAACCCCCAAACGCAGGTGCAGGTGGGGGATCGCGCAGAAATCGCCGGCACCGATGAAGCCATCGTCGATGATCAGATCCACCGTCGATTGCGCAACACCGCTGCGCGTCAATGAGTGACCGTGTTGTTCAAGTTCTTGCGCCAGGTCGGTCATGGCCTGGCTGGCGCCAATCAGCAAAATGTCGAGACGTTTCATGTCGGCCTCCTTGTCAAACCAGATAGTCGCGCAGGGCGTGCTGCACGCACGGGGTGTCGAGCAGCGAGCTGTTGTGGAAGAACTTGACGATGTTGCCCACCAGCGGATGGTGGCGATTGATCGGGAACGCGAGCCCGGCCATTTCATCCCTGAGCGAACGGCGCGTGGTCTCGCTCACCGGCAGTGCGTCGATCAGGCGCAGGTCGAAGGATTTCTGGATGTCGTTGGTCAGGTAATGGCCGATGAACACCGGCAGGATCTGCGCGATGGTCTCGCGATCCGCCGCGCTGGCGGTGTACCAATAGATACGCACCATCCGCGCCCAGAAACTCGAATGGCGCCCTTCATCGAGCAAGTGATCGGCCATCAGGCCTTTGATCGACGGCTTGACCGTGTCGTCGCGGGCGAACGCCGCGACATCGCCGGTCACGGTGTTTTCGGCGATGGCCACGCAGATCAATTCCACCGCGCTGCGCAGGTGTTCCGGCGCCAGCGCTACGGCCGCAGGAATCGCCCGGCTCAGTTCGATTTCATCGGGCAACTGAATGGGGTCGATGCCGGTCATCGCTACCGTTTGCTGCATGAAATCCATCGCCACCAAGGCGTGATAATCCTCGTCGACCACCACGGTCATCGCGTCGTAACGGCAAGCAAAGGGGAACGCCACAGCGAAGCGATTCTTGGCGATGCTGCGCGCGGTCTTATCGACGATCTCGGTCTCGAAAATCACCACGTCGTTGATGAACTTGTACAGCGTCTGCACCAGGGCGAAATCACGCTGTTGCGGGCACTCGCGCAGGAAGGTTTCGCTGAGCACCAGTGGTTGCCGGCTGAGCGGGTAGATCAAGCGTTCATCGTCTTCCAGCACGCGACGCGGGCGGGTGCGGATGGTGGCGCGGTTCTCCCAGGCATCGGCAAAGGATTGATAGTCGGCGGCATTCATTGGGCCACCTCCGCCAACGGTTCACGCATGCTCAGGCGCAGGCCGTCCCATAAGGCGATGCGGCTTTCCACGGCAGCGATGGCGCTGGCGTAGACCTCGGCCTGACGTTGCGGATCGCCGTCGACCAGACGTTCGAGCAGGTGTTCCGCCGCCGGGCCGTGATCTTCGGAGTCGACCTCGATGTGGCGCTCCAGGTAATAGCGAAAGGTCGGCGCCTGTTCGATGCCGATGCCCCAGTCGTCAAGAATGCGCTGGAACATGGTCGGGATCACACTCTCCCGACCATGCAGAAACGCCGCCGCCACGCTGTGTCCCGGTGCATGCAGGGCGGTGCCCAGGGTGTCGCGGACAAACTGCGCGGCGGCCGGATCAACCTCGACGCTTTGCAGCGCGACGTCATAGCTCACGCCTTCCTGTTGCAGGGCGACAAAGCGCTCCACGGCGGTGGTACTCGCGCCGATTTCGCGCATCGCATCCAGGTACAACTCAAAATGGCTGTAGTGACCCTCCGTCAGGCGATCATCCGATTCTTCACCCAGAACGATCTCGTTGATCAACCGGGCGGCGTGAGGGTCACGCGGCGGTAACCACGGCAATCGGGTGCACGTCAGCTCCTGCTGCAGGCGTTTGGTCAGCGACATGAAGTCCCACACGGCAAACACGTGGGTTTCCATGAAACGACGCAGGACCGATAACGAGGTGATCTCGGAAAAGATCGGGTGAACGCTAAGTTCGGCTTTCTTCAGGGCGAGTTGGTTCTTATTAGGCATCATGATGTCCTTTATCGTTGATATGAAATAGAACTGCTCTGGCAACTGCGCAATCAGTGGAACTACGACTTACTTGTTTTCTGTCGGCGGGCGACAGCCTTCCTTCCTGATAGGTAAGTACGGACCGGATATACCTGTGACATGGCGTCATGTCTGCCCATAAAGCGTTGCTGCTGTACCGCAGGCATTGGGCGGGTGCCGAGGTAAAAGGCGAAGTTCACACTTGGCGAGGAAAAACTAATACACCGGCAAAGTATTTAACAAGTACATTTTTAATTATTTTAAGTTTGCTGTTTTTTGAAGTTGAGTAGTTCCGATAAAACTTTCAAATGAAGTTTTATTTGGGCGTAGTTGCTCCTTTCGGCGAACAGTGGCCAAAATTGATAAACAAGAGTGAATGCCTCACTCGAAGCAACTTTCCAATAAAAAGAATTGAATGATTAAAAGGGGCGGAAGTTGGCCGTGACCCCGCGCCATGACTTCCTTTTTCCCGTGGCAAGGCTCCTTCCGTAGGTTCCTGGTGCGGGGACTGCGCCGTCAGGGCGGCGCGTCGCCCGTTCTTTATGGGGTTGGCCGTTCAAGAGTGCGGGTAAATCAGCGCCACGGCTATTACCGATTCATCACCGGCAGGGTGCAAATTGCGGACTTAACGACGTAGGGAGGTTAGAGCGGGAACGCGGATCCGCCCGCCAGAGGGCTGGCAGATCGCTTGGGGATTTGTAAGCGGGTGATTCGCGGGAGGCGCGCGTTCAGCGCGCGGCTTTGCGGCTTTGTGCGGCGGGAGTGGCGAGATAGCGGGTAATCACCTCGACACCGCGATTGAGGTGCTGCTCAAGGAGTTTGATTGACAGTTCAACGTCACGGTCCTGCACGGCTTGCAGCATTGCCCGGTGATCGTCCTGGGACAATTTGCCCAGACCCATGGCCTCAAGGTTGAAACGCAGAAAGCGCTCCTCTTCGTTGAGGCCGTCTTCGACCAGGCGCAGCAAGCGTTGATTGGGCGCCTTGCTGTACAGGGCCATGTGGAACAAACGGTTGAGCCGGCCGATTTCCGTGTAATCGTGTTGCGCCTCCAGTTCCTCGATGTAACCGGCCGCGAGGGCGTGATCGGCAGCAGTCAGCAGCGGAATCGACTGCCGCATGGCTTCGGATTCGAGCAAGATGCGCAGTTCGTAGGTTTGCGTGGCATCGCCTTGAATCAGCGGGGCAACCACTGCGCCTTTGTGCGCAGTAACGCTGAGCAGTTCCTGGGCTTCGAGCTGGCGCAGGGCTTCGCGCACCGGCATGCGGCTGACGCCGAACAAATCGGCCAGATCCTGCTGGCGCAAGGCAGTGCCGCAGGGCAGACGCCCATCGAGGATCGCCGAGCGCAGGGTTTCTTCGATCACCGACCGGGCCAGATGCGCAGGAATCGGTCCGTCGACTTTAATGCTGTGCAGCGGTTTGGGCTTCTGTGTCACGACTACGCACCCTGTATGTCGGCCTGATTTGGATCCAAATGACACTAGTGATTGCTCTACAGGTTGTCAAACCTTGTAAAACATTGCGCTGGCAAATGAAGTTTAGCGCGACAGCGATGATCTCATGGTGCCATTGTTTTTTACCGGGCTAAGCTTCACCATCAAACGCTTTCCTTCCTGCCCTCTGGAAACCTGCTGTGGCGGTACGTTTCGCAATCCCCCGGACGCTGCGCTGGCTAGGCTGCGCACTGCTGCTGGCCGGCGTCATGCTGGGCGGTCTGCATGCCGATTGGGATTTTTCCACGATCAGCCGCAAGGCCACGGCACTCTACGGACCGCTGGGTGCCGGGCAGCAGCGTATTGATGCCTGGCAGAATCTGCTGGCCACGCAGAAGCAGGTCAGCGAGATGGAAAAGCTCAAAGTGGTGAACCTGTTCTTCAACAAACAGGTGCGCTACGTCGAGGACATCGATCTGTGGCACGAGGTCGATTATTGGGAAACGCCGATCGAAGCATTGTGGAAAGGCGCCGGTGACTGCGAAGACTATGCAATTGCCAAGTATTTCAGTCTGCGCCACCTCGGGGTTTCCAGTGACAAGCTGCGCATCACCTATGTCAAAGCGTTGCGCCAGAACCGCGCGCACATGGTCCTGACTTACTATGCCACCCCCGATGCCATGCCGTTGGTGCTCGACAGCCTGATCGACCCGATCCAGCCGGCGTCGCAGCGAACCGATTTGCTGCCGGTCTACTCTTTCAATGCTGAAGGGTTGTATCTGCCGGGCGCCAAGGGCAACAAAAAGGTCGGTGATACCAAACGCCTGTCGCGCTGGCAGGATGTCTTGAAGAAAATGCAGGCCGAAGGTTTCCCGGTCGAGACGACTAACTAGGAGCACGCGCTCAGATGTCTTTGTTCAAACAGCTGTTGATCGCTATCTGTCTGTTCCTGGTGGTCGCCTTCACTGGCAGCTTCATGGTCAGTCTGGAGAGCTCGCGCACCCAGTACGTCAACCAGTTGCGTTCGCATGCGCAGGACGCCGCGACGGCGCTGGCCTTGTCGCTGACACCGAATATCGACGATCCGGCGATGGTCGAGTTGCTGGTCAGTTCGATTTTCGACAGCGGTTACTACGCGAGCATCCGCGTGGTCGACCTGAAGACCGATCAGACCATTGTCGAGCGCAGCGGCATTCCGGCCGTCACCAATGTGCCCGATTGGTTCGTCAAACTGATCGGCCTGGAACCGGCCGGTGGCGATGCACTGGTCAGCCGTGGCTGGGAGCAGGCGGCGCGGGTCGAGGTGGTCAGCCATCCGATGTTCGCCGTCGCCAAACTGTGGCAGAGCGCATTGGGCAGCCTCGGTTGGCTGCTGATCTGCGGTGCAATCAGTGCCGTGCTCGGCGCGCTGCTGCTGCGCCGGCAGTTGAAGCCGCTGGATTACATGGTCAAGCAGTCCCACGCCATCGCCCGTCGCGAGTTTCTCAGCCTGCCGGAATTGCCGCGCACGCCTGAGTTGCGTCGCGTGGTGCAGGCGATGAACCAGATGGTCGAGAAGCTCAAGGCGCTGTTTCAGGAGCAGGCCGAGCGGAGTGAAAAACTGCGCGCCGAATCCTATCAGGACAATCTCACCGGATTGGCCAACCGCCGTTATTTCGAAATGCAGTTGAATAATCGGGTGAGCAACCCGGAGCAGGCCAGTTCCGGTTATCTGCTGCTGTTGCGGGTCAAGGATCTGGCCGGGCTCAACCAGCGTCTCGGTGGCCAGCGCACCGATGAATTGTTGAAAGCAGTCGGCGAACAGTTGTCGCGCGAATGCGCCAAGTACCCGGAAACCCAGAACCTTGTCACGCGTATTCGTGGCGGTGAATTTGCCGTACTGGCGCCGGGGCTGGTCCGAGAGGAAGCGCTGCAACTGGCGCAGAACCTCGACAGCGCCTTGAGCAGTCTGCACGCCACCGGGGCGACCGACGTGGCTGCCGTGGCGTCGATCGGCCTGGCGCCGTTCACTCACGGTGATTCGCCGCAACAGGTACTGTCGCTTGGCGATCAGGCGCTGGCGCAAGCCGAAGGGCAGGGCGAGCAAAACTGGGCGTGCATCGATCAGAGCCTGACGGCGGATGTCGGCGACGATCACCACGCCTGGCACCGCTTGCTCGATCAGGCCTTGAGTCAGCAACGTTTCGAGCTGTATTTCCAGCCGGTGGTCGCCGCCGCAGACACGCAGCTGGTGCTGCATTACAAAGTGCTCTCGCGCTTGCTCGATGATCAGGGCCAGACCATTCCGGCCGGGCGCTTCCTGCCGTGGCTGGAGCGCTTCGGCTGGACCGCTCGACTGGATCGCCTGATGCTCGAGCGCGTGCTGGAGCAGATGAAAGCGCATGAGGAATCGCTGGCGCTGAACCTGTCCTCGGCGACCCTCGCCGACCCGCAGGCGTTGAACAGAGTCTTCGAGATTCTGCGCGCACATTCCAACCTCGGCGCGCGGCTGACCCTGGAGATCGGTGAGGAGCAATTGCCCGAGCAAGCGGTGCTGGAGCAATTGACCCGGCGCCTGCGCGAACTCGGTTTCTCGCTGAGCCTGCAACGCTTTGGTGGGCGCTTCAGCATGATCGGCAACCTGGCGCGGCTGGGGCTGGCGTATTTGAAGATCGATGGCAGCTACATTCGAGCGATTGATCAGGAGAGTGACAAGCGCTTGTTCATCGAGGCGATCCAGCGTGCGGCACACAGCATTGACCTGCCGCTGATTGCCGAGCGGGTCGAGACGGAGGGGGAGTTGTCGGTGATTCGCGAGATGGGGTTGTATGGGGTTCAGGGGCAGTTGTTCGGTGAGCCCAAGCCTTGGCGTTGAGTCATCGCAAAAGCAACCCTCACCCTAGCCCTCTCCCGGAGGGAGAGGGGACTGACCGTGGGATATTGACGTAGTACGCCCACGTGAACGATTTGCGCTGAATCCATAATCGACTCGATTCCTCAGGCCGATGTATGACGCCAGACACCTCGGTCGGCCCCTGCTGAATCCATAATCGACTCGATTCCTCAGGCCGATGTATGGCGCCAGACACCTCGGTCGGCCCCTGCTGAATCCATAATCGACTCGATTTCTCAGGCCGATGTATGACACCAGACACCTCGGTCGGCTCCCTCTCCCTCCGGGAGAGGGCTGGGGTGAGGGGCTTTTGATTCTGAGCGGATCAGATCAACCCGGTCTCGTCATCATCAATCAACTGGCTCAACCCGCCCAACGCCTCCCGCGCCTGGGTGCGGTCCATCAACTTGGCCTGGGCCGCCGGCGGCAGGTCGGTAACGCGGATCACGCCTTTCTGGGTCAATACCTGAATCAGGTCGTCGAGGACCCGAATCATTTCAAAGTCGCTCTGCTTGAGCTGTTTCAGGCTGGTTTCCACCACTTCGTTGGCGAACCAGGCCTGGATTTCATGGCTGTCGGCCGGCAGCGTTTCCGTGGCCTCGGCGTAGGCCGCGGCTTCCACGCGAATCAACAGACCTTGCGCATCGCGTTGCACGTAAAACATTGAGCATCCCTCAGAAATGAACCAGCGTCATGCTGTCAGCAGCATAGCCAACTGCGCGCGAGTATGCGGTGCGGCGACGCGATCGTCACCGGTCCGGTCAGCACAAACGTGACGGCCGCCCCATTGGGGCGGCCGTTTTGTTCACGGATCAGCTGTTGTTGTGGTCGACTTTGATGGTCGGGTCGCTGCCGGCAATCAGGTTGTGAATGTTGGCGCTCGACCAGTTGTTGCCTTCCAGTTTGATCGTCACGTCCGGGGTTGCCGCAGCGGCGTCGCCCGAATTGAACTTGCCCGCCGAGCTGACTTGCAGCGACGACGTGCCGTCGACCGTGGTGATCTTCAGGAAGTTGTCAATGGTGCTGCCGGTCTCGCCCTGCAGCAAATCGCGCAGATCGATGCGGTCACCGTCGGCGGCCTTGAAGTCCTTGATCACGTCGTTGCCGGTGTCGCCCGCCTTCCAGACGAAGGTGTCGGCACCCGAACCGCCGATGAGGATGTCGTTGCCCTGACCGCCGATCAGCGTGTCGTTGCCGGTGCCGCCGAGCAGGATGTCATTGCCTTTGCCGCCATCGAGCAAGTCGTTGCCGCCCGAGCCGAAGAGGATGTCATTGCCCGCGCCACCCAACAGCGTGTCGTTGCCGTCATGCGCGCCGGACACATCGAATGCCTGATAGTGCTCGGTGATGTACTGGTGCACATTGCTGGTGGTGACTTTGCTGACGTCGACGCCGGTCTGCTGCGCGACGAACGCCTGCATCGCCTGATAACCCTCGCCGGCAATGCCGTTGAAGCTGACCAGGTCGCCGAACAGGATGTCATTGCCGTCGCCACCGCTGACGGTGTCGTTGCCCGGCAGCGTTGCTTCGGTGTGGCCGATAATCGAGTTGGCCAGATCCTTCGGATCGATGTTGGTCTGCGGCGTCTTGTCCGAATCGTAAGGCTTCAGATCGTTGAGGCTGACGCCGCTGTTCAGGCCGATGGCCTCCACGTTCGACAGGCCACTGAGCAACGCGAAGCTGCTGGTCGAGTTGTCGGTGGTGGTCGAGGTGGTGCTGCTGCCGCTACCGGCCAGACTCGACAACTCGTAAGTGCCGTCGCCCTGCGCGTGAACGGTGCCCAGATTGGTGGTGCTCCAGCCATAACGGGCCGTGTAGGTCTGCAACTGGGCAAAACCGCTGGCGTTGATGCTCAGGTAATGCGTGTTGTCGATATAGGTGCTGAAGGTGTCGCCCAGCTTGTAGTTGCTGGTGGTCACCACGCTGTCGAACTTCACGCTGCCGTACAGCGTCGGGTTGGTCTGCTCGCCACTCTGGTAGTAGGTCGGCTGGCCGTCGGTGATGAAGTACGTGAGGTTTTTCGCCCCGGTGTTGGCCACAGCGTCGGCGCTCTGGAACCAGTTGGCCGTGGTTTTGAACACGTCCTCGTAGTTGGTGCCGCCGCCGGAGCTCATCGAGTCCAGTACTGCTTTGAGCAGGGTCAGCGCATTCGGGTCGTTGAGGTTCACCGACACCGACTTGTTGACCTGGGTATCGAAGTCCACCAGGAAGATGTTCACCGTGCCCGAGTTGCTGCCGCCCAGGCTCTGCTTCAGGGTGTTGAACACCGAGGTCAGCGAGTCCTTGGCCGCATTGATCGACGAGCTGCTCATACTGCCGGAGCTGTCGACCATGAAGGCGATGTTGTAGTTGGTGCCCGGCACCACGGTCAGGCCGCCGATGTCGGCAACCATGATGTCGTTGCCATCGGTGCCGCTGAAGGTGTCATCGGCCGAGGTGGCAACAATGGCGTTGTAGACCGCCGGCACCACAGTGACTGGAATGGTCGCGGTGCTGCTGGCCGAACCGCCGACCATCTCGGTGGAGGTCGAGGTCACGGTCAGGTTGAACTGGCCGTTGTAGTACGGCGGCGGGGTCACGGTCAGGCTGCCGAGGTTCCAGCCGGTGATGTTGGCGTCGCCGCTGGTGGCGGTGACGGTGAAGGTATGCCCCGCACCATCGCTGAGCACCGAGCCGACTGGCGCGCCGCTGATCTTCACGCTCAGGGTTTCCGAGCCGTCGGTGTCCGTCAGCGCGGTGGTGATTGCCGACAGTTTCACCGTGGTGCCTTCGGCGCCGGTGTTGAGCTTGTAGCCGTCGTAATAGCCTTCGCCGTTGCTGCCGTGCAGATCGGAGACGGTCACGCCCGAGTTCACCAGATCCTGCACGCCGGTGTAGATCGGCACGCCGGTGCTGCTCAGGTCGATTGGCGTGCTGCCATTGACCGACAGGTTGACGTCATAGCTGCCCGGGCCGCTCTGGTTGTGGTGGTAGATGTCCAGGGTGTAGTAACCGCTGGTGGTCGGGGTGAACGAACCGTTGAGGTTGCCGCCCGCGCCCCACGTTGTCGAGGCCACGTTCTTGCCACCGATGGTCACCAACAGGCTGTCATCACCGATACCGCTGAAGGTGTAGGTCTTGCCGGCTTCCAGATAGATCAGGCCCGACGTCTTCGAGGCAGTACCGGCCGTCACGCTGCCGTCAGACTGCACGTTGTTCACGTTAGTGCTGGTGTTCGGAGTGCCGGCACCGTCGATGACGTTTTTCAACGTGGTCGAATCCGCGCCATTGCCGTTGGTGCCCAGACCCGACAGACCGGTCCAGACTTCCTTGATCAGCCCGGTGGACTTCACGCTGTTGTCGGCGACGCTCACGGTCGGTGCATCCGCCACCGGCGTGATGTCGATCTTCACGGTGCCGGTGTTGCCCAGCAGTTGGCCGTCGGTTGGCTGGAATTTGATCTGTGCGTAGTCCGCCTGGTTGTTGCCCAGGCCGGTGCCGCCGTAACCGTTGACGCCCGACTCGTTGGCATCCGGCAGGAAGCGCAGCTTGCCCGCGTCGATGTCAGCCTTGCTGAAGGTCTGGTTGTTGGCGACGTCTTTCCAGGTCGAACCGTCGAGGTACTGCAGTTTGCCTTCGCCCGGCAGCTGGGTGATTTTCACCCCGAGGCTGCTGGCCGGGCTGTCGACGTCTGTTACACCGAAGGTCGACCAACCGAGGATCAGTGGCGTGTCTTCAGTGCCGGTGACGTTGACCGGTGCAGCTACCGGGGCATCGTTGATCGCCACCACGTTGACCGTAGTGGTCGCGGTGTTGGAGTAGTTGCCACCATCCGTCACGGTCACGGTGATGATCCGCGGCACGGTGCTCGGGTCTTCACTGCTGTTGGTGAAGCTGATGTTCTTGATCGCCTGCATGTAGTCGGCCAGCGTCGCGTTGCCCGACAAGGTCAGGGTCACGGTGCCGTTGGTGCTGTTGGCATTGATGGTGATGCCGTTGACGCTGTTGCCCAGGTTCAGCGCATCGCCGTCCTGACGGTTGGTCAGGACCACGGTGGCGCCGGTGAGCATGGTGCTGTCCGGGTCGGTGATCTTGATATCGGTGTCGGCAATCGACACACCCGCGCCCGGGGTGTTCTCGGTGAACGTCACTTTGTAGTCGGCACCGGTGGCGCCGCTGGAGTTGTTGGCATCCAGGTCGATGACCGGTGGCGCATCGTTGTCGATGATCGAAGTGCTGACGCTGCCGTTGGTGCTGCTGACCGCGAGGTTCTCGAAGTTGCCGCCGGTGGCCGAATCGATCTTGACCACGAAGTTCTCGGTGCCTTCGGTGATCTTGTCATCGATGGTGGCGACGTTGAACTGCGCGCTGCTCGCCCCGGCCGGGATCTTCACGGTGTACACACCAGTGAAGTCCGAACCGTCGGCGGCGGTGCCGCTGTAGACGATTTTCAGGGTTACTTCGGTTTGCGCCGGGTGGTTCAGGCTGACCGTGTAGCTGGCGGTCTGGCCTTCGGTCACCGAACTGCTGCCAGTGATGCTGACCGTGGTGGTGTCGATGGTGTCAGTGACGTTGGTCACCGCTGGCGTGGTGTTGGTCACAAGGTTTTCGAAGCTGCCGCCGCTGGTGCCAGTGATGGTTGCCTGCACGGTGCCGGCGTCTTTGTAGACGTCGTCAGCCGGTGCCGGAACAGTCACGGTGCCAGTGGTTTTGCCTGCTTCGATGGTGATCACCGAGCCATTGCTTAGAGTGACGGTCACTGGCGAGCCAGCGGCGTTGGTCAGGGTCGCGGTGTAGGTGATCTGGCCACCCTCGGCCACGGTACCTGTCGCGGACAGCGTCAGGTTGGTGGTGTCGACGGTGTCGGTCACGGTGGTGCTGACCGGGGTTTTGTCGGCCACCAGATTTTCGTAGTTGCCGCCGCTGACGTTGCTGATCGAGTTGGTCAACGGTGCATGACCGGTCAACGCATCGTTCGGTGCGGTGGTGGTCACCGTGCCGGTGGTTTTGCCGATGTCGATGGTGATCTGTTGGCCGTTGGCCAGAGTTACGACAACAGGTGAACCGGTGACTGGCGCACCGACGGTGGCGGTGTAGACGACGTTGCCGCCTTCAGCCGCTGTGCCGGTTGCGGTCAGCTTCACCGTGGTGGTGTCGATGGTGTCGGTGACGCTGGTCACCGCTGGTGTGTTGCTGGTCACCAGGTTTTCGAAGCTGCCACCGGTTGCGGTTTTGATCGTTGCCTGCACAGTGCCGGCGTCTTTGTAGACGTCATCGGCTGGTGCTGGGACGGTCACGGTGCCGCTGGTTTTGCCGGCGTCGATGGTGATGACCGAACCATTGCTCAGGGTCACTGTGACTGGCGAGCCGGCGGCGTTGGTCAGGATCGCGGTGTAGGTGATCTGGCCACCTTCAGCCACGGTGCCGGTCGCGCTGAGCGACAGATTGGTCGTGTCGACAGTGTCGGTCACCGTAGTGCTGACCGGCGTCTTGTCGGCCACGAGGTTTTCGTAGTTGCCGCCGCTCACGTTGGTGATCGAGTTGGTCAGCGGTGCATGACCGGTCAACGCGTCGTTCGGTGCGGTGGTGGTCGCGGTGCCGGTGGTCTGGCCAACACCAATGGTGATGGTCTGACCGTTCGACAGGGTGACCACAACTGGCGAACCTGTCACTGGCGCACCGACGGTGGCGGTGTAGACGACGTTGCCGCCCTCTGCCGCCGTGGCCGTTGCTGTCAGCTTCACGGTGGTGGTGTCGATGGTATCGGTGACGCTGGTGATAGCCGGAGTCGTGCTCGGCACCAGGTTTTCGAAGTTGCCACCGGTGGCGGTGCTGATCGTGGCCTGCACGGTACCGGCGTCTTTGTAGACGTCATCGGCTGGCGCTGGAACGGTCACGGTGCCGGTGGTTTTACCCGCCTCAATCGTGATGACGGCGCCGTTCGACAGGGTCACGGTCACTGGCGAGCCAGCGGCGTTGGTCAGGGTTGCGGTGTAAACAATCGAACCGCCTTCCGCCACGGTGCCGGTCGCGCTGAGCGACAGATTGGTCGTGTCGACAGTGTCGGTCACCGTAGTGCTGACCGGCGTTTTGTCAGCCACGAGGTTCTCGTAGTTGCCACCGGTCACGTTGGTGATCGAGTTGGTCAGCGGTGCGTGACCGGTCAGCGCATCGTTCGGTGCGGTGGTGGTCACGGTGCCGGTGGTTTTGCCGATGTCGATGGTGATCTGCTGACCGTTGGCCAGAGTCACGACAACAGGTGAACCGGTGACAGGCGCACCGACGGTGGCGGTGTAGACGACGTTGCCGCCTTCAGCCGCTGTGCCGGTTGCGGTCAGTTTCACGGTGGTGGTGTCGATGGTATCGGTGACGCTGGTCACAGCCGGCGTAGTGCTCGGCACCAGGTTTTCGAAGCTGCCACCGGTTGCGGTTTTGATCGTTGCCTGCACAGTGCCGGCGTCTTTGTAGACGTCATCGGCCGGGGCAGGAACGGTCACGGTACCGGTGGTTTTGCCCGCTTCGATGGTGATGACCGAGCCGTTGCTCAGGGTCACGGTCACTGGCGAGCCAGCCGCGTTGGTCAGGGTCGCGGTGTAAACGATCGAGCCACCCTCGGCGACCGAGCTTGTAGCGCTGAGCGACAGATTGGTCGTGTCGACAGTGTCGGTCACGTTGGTGCTGACCGGGGTTTTGTCGGCCACGAGGTTTTCGTAGTTGCCGCCAGTAACACCAGTAATCGCGTTGGTAATCGGCGCATGACCGGTCAGCGCGTCGTTCGGCGCAGTGGTGGTCACGGTGCCGGTGGTTTTACCGACTTCGATGGTGATGTTTTGACCATTGGCCAGGGTCACGACCACAGGCGAGCCAGTCACTGGCGCACCGACCGTGGCGGTGTAAGTGACGGTGCCACCTTCCGCTGCCGATTCGGTAGCGGTCAGTTTGACGGTGGTGGTGTCGATGGTGTCGGTGACGTTGGTCACGGCCGGCGTGTTGCTGGTCACCAGTTTTTCGAAGCTGCCACCGGTGGCGTTGCTGATCGTGGCCTGCACGGTGCCGGCGTCTTTGTAGACGTCATCGGCTGGCGCTGAAACGGTCACGGTGCCGGTGGTTTTGCCTGCTTCGATGGTGATTACCGAGCCGTTGCTCAGGGTCACGGTCACTGGCGAGCCTGCCGCATTGGTCAGGGTCGCTGTGTAGGTGATCTGGCCACCCTCGGCCACGGTGCTGGTCGCGGACAGCGTCAGGTTGGTGGTGTCGACAGTGTCGGTCACGGTGGTGCTGACCGGGGTTTTGTCGGCCACCAGATTTTCGTAGTTGCCGCCGCTGACGTTGGTGATCGCGTTGGTCAACGGTGCATGACCGGTCAACGCGTCGTTCGGTGCGGTGGTGGTCACAGTGCCGGTGGTTTTGCCGATGTCGATAGTGATCTGCTGACCATTGGCCAGGGTCACGACAACCGGCGAACCGGTCACTGGCGCGCCGACCGTGGCGGTGTAGACGACGTTTCCGCCTTCAGCCGCTGTACCGGTCGCCGTCAGTTTGACGGTGGTGGTGTCGATGGTATCGGTGACACTGGTGATAGCCGGAGTCGTGCTCGGCACCAGGTTTTCGAAGTTGCCACCGGTGGCGTTGCTGATCGTGGCCTGCACGGTGCCGGCGTCTTTGTAGACGTCATCGGCTGGTGCTGGGACGGTCACGGTACCGGTGGTTTTGCCCGCTTCGATGGTGATGACCGAGCCGTTGCTCAGGGTCACGGTCACTGGCGAGCCAGCCGCGTTGGTCAGGGTCGCGGTGTAAACGATCGAGCCACCCTCGGCGACCGAGTTCGTAGCACTCAGCGACAGGTTGGTGGTGTCGATGGTGTCGGTCACGTTGGTGCTGACTGGCGTTTTGTCGGCCACGAGGTTTTCGTAGTTGCCACCGGTCACGCCAGTGATCGCGTTGCCAATCGGTGCATGACCGGTCAGCGCATCGTTCGGCGCGGTGGTGGTCACGGTGCCGGTGGTTTTACCGACTTCGATGGTGATGTTCTGACCATTGGCCAGGGTCACGACCACAGGCGAGCCAGTCACTGGCGCACCGACAGTGGCGGTGTAAGTGACGGTGCCACCTTCCGCTGCCGATTCGGTAGCGGTCAGTTTGACGGTGGTGGTGTCGATGGTATCGGTAACGCTGGTGATAGCCGGAGTCGTGCTCGGCACCAGGTTTTCGAAGTTGCCACCGGTCGCGGTCGAAATGGTTGCTTCGACTTTGCCTGCATCTTTGTAAACGTCGTCCGCCGGCGCTGCGACGGTGACGGTGCCGGTGGTTTTACCGGCCTCGATGGTGATCACGGCGCCGTTCGACAGGGTCACGGTGACCGGCGAGCCAGCCGCGTTGGTCAGCGTTGCGGTGTAAACGATCGAGCCACCTTCAGCGACCGAACCAGTCGCGCTCAGCGAAAGGTGGGTGGTGTCGACGGTATCGGTGACCGTGGTCGAAACCGGGGTCTTGTCGGCCACCAGATTTTCGTAATTGCCGCCGCTGACGTTGGTGATCGAGTTGGTCAGTGGCGCCTGACCGGTCAGCGCATCGTTCGGCGCGGTGGTGGTCACGGTGCCGGTGGTTTTGCCCACTTCGATGGTGATGTTCTGACCGTTGGCCAGCGTCACGACCACGGGCGAACCGGTTACTGGCGCACCGACAGTCGCGGTGTAGGTAACGGTGCCACCCTCAGCCGCCGACTCGGTCGCGGTCAGTTTGACGGTGGTGGTATCGATGGTGTCGGTGACGCTGGTGATAGCCGGAGTCGTGCTCGGCACCAGGTTTTCGAAGTTGCCACCGGTGGCGTTGCTGATCGTGGCCTGCACGGTGCCGGCGTCTTTGTAGACGTCGTCGGCCGGGGCTGGAACGGTCACGGTGCCGGTGGTTTTACCGGCGTCGATGGTGATCACAGCGCCGTTCGACAGGGTCACGGTGACTGGCGAACCCGCAGCGTTGGTCAGGGTCGCGGTGTAGGTGATCTGGCCACCTTCGGCGACGGTGCCAGTGGCGGACAGCGTCAGGTTGGTGGTGTCGACGGTGTCGGTGACATTGGTCGACACCGGTGTCTTGTCGGCCACGAGGTTTTCGTAGTTGCCGCCGGTGACGCCGGTGATCGAGTTGGTCACAGGCGCGTGGCCGGTCAACGCATCGTTTGGTGCGGTGAAGGTCACGGTGCCGGTGGTTTTGCCGACTTCGATGGTGATGTTCTGACCGTTGGCCAGGGTCACCACGACCGGCGAACCGGTCACTGGCGCGCCAACAGTGGCGGTGTAGGTGACGGTGCCGCCTTCAGCCACGGAGGTATCAGCCGTCAGTTTCACGGTCGAGGTATCGATGGTGTCGGTGACCTGGGTCACGGCCGGTACAGTGCTTGGCACCAGGTTCTCGAAGTTGCCACCGGTGGCGGTGGAAATGGTCGCTTCGACTTTGCCCGCGTCTTTGTAAACGTCATCGGCTGGCGCTGGAACAGATACGGTGCCCGTGGTTTTGCCGGCTTCGATGGTGATCACCGCGCCGTTACTCAACGTCACGGTCACTGGCGAGCCAGCGGCGTTGGTCAAGGTCGCGGTGTAAACGATCGAACCGCCCTCGGCCACAGAACCCGTAGCGCTCAGCGTCAGGTTGGTGGTGTCGACGGTATCAGTGACATTGGTCGACACCGGTGTCTTGTCGGCCACGAGGTTTTCGTAGTTGCCGCCGGTTACGCCGGTGATCGAGTTGGTCACAGGCGCGTGGCCGGTCAGCGCATCGTTTGGTGCGGTGAAGGTCACGGTACCGGTGGTTTTGCCGACTTCGATGGTGATGTTCTGACCGTTGGCCAGGGTCACTACAACTGGCGAACCGGTCACGGGAGCGCCGACAGTGGCGGTGTAGGTAACGGTGCCGCCTTCAGCCACGGAAGTATCAGCCGTCAGTTTCACGGTCGACGTGTCGATGGTGTCGGTGACCTGAGTGACCGCTGGAACAGTGCTCGGCACCAGGTTTTCGAAGTTGCCGCCAGTCGCGGTCGAAATGGTCGCTTCGACTTTGCCCGCGTCCTTGTAGACGTCATCGGCTGGCGCAGCGACAGTCACGGTGCCGGAAGTCTTGCCCGCTTCGATGGTGATCACGGCGCCGTTCGACAGGGTCACGGTGACCGGGGTGCCGGCCGGGTTGGTCAGCGTTGCGGTGTAAACAATCGAGCCGCCTTCAGCCACGGTACCGGTCGCAGTCAGCGACAGGTTAGTGGTGTCGACGATGTCGGTGACGTTGGTCGAAACCGGGGTCTTGTCGGCTACCAGGTTTTCGTAGTTACCACCGCTCACCTCAGTGATTGCATTGGTGATCGGCGCATGGCCGGTCAATGCATCGTTCGGCGCGGTGGTGGTTGCGGTGCCGGTGGTCTGGCCAACACCAATGGTGATGGTCTGACCGTTAGCCAGGGTCACGACCACCGGCGAACCGGTGACTGGCGCGCCAACAGTCGCGGTGTAAGTAACGGTGCCACCCTCAGCCGCCGACTCGGTAGCGGTCAGTTTGACGGTGGTGGTGTCGATGGTGTCGGTGACGTTGGTCACGGCCGGAACGGTGCTCGGCACCAGGTTCTCGAAGTTGCCGCCGGTGGCAGTCGAAATAGTCGCTTCGACTTTGCCCGCGTCTTTGTAAACGTCATCAGCCGGAGCCGGGACAGTGACGGTGCCAGTGGTTTTACCCGCGTCGATGGTGATTACGGCGCCGTTCGACAGGGTCACAGTCACCGGTGTGCCGGCCGGGTTGGTCAGCGTTGCGGTGTAAACGATCGAACCGCCTTCAGCCACCGAATCGGTCGCGGTCAGGTTCAGGTTGGTGGTGTCGGTGGTGTCTGAAACCGCGGTGTCGGCAGACTTGCCGTCGACCGCGAGTTTTTCGTAGTTGCCACCAGTCGCGCCGTCGATGGTCACGCTCAACGAGCTGCCGCCCGCCAATGGGCTGTTCGGCGCGACGAAGTTCACGGTGCCAGTGGTTTCACCGACAGCGATGGTGATGGTCTGGCCGTTGGACAGGGTCACGACAACCGGCGAACCGGTCACTGGCGCGGTCACGGTCGCGGTGTAGACCACGGTTTCGCCTTCGGCGACGTTGGCCGTGGCGGTCAGCGACACGGTGGACGTGTCGATGGTGTCGTTGACGGTGGTGACCGCCGGAGTCGTGCTGGTGACGAGGTTTTCGAAGTCGCCACCGGTCGCGCCCTTGATAGTCGCTTCAACAGTGCCGGCGTCTTTGTAGACGTCGTCCTTCGGTGCGTCGACGGTCACGGTGCCGGTGGTTTTACCGGCCTCGATGGTGATGGTCGCGCCATTGCTCAACATTACGGTGACCGGGCTGCCGGCAGCGTTGGTCAAGGTCGCGGTGTAGGTGATCTGGCCACCTTCGTTCACCGCGCCAGTGGCACTGAGCGACAGGTTGGTGGTGTCGACGGTGTCGGTCACCGTGGTGCTGACCGGGGTTTTGTCGGCCACGAGGTTTTCGTAGTTGCCGCCGGTGACGTCAGTGATCGAGTTGGTCAGCGGCGCGTGACCGGTCAGCGCGTCGTTTGGCGCGGCGGTGGTCACGGTGCCGGTGGTTTTGCCCACTTCGATGGTGATGTTCTGGCCGTTGGCCAGGGTCACGACAACCGGCGAACCCGTCACTGGCGCACCGACAGTCGCGGTGTAGGTGACGGTGCCACCTTCAGCAGCGGACTCGGTGGCGGTCAGTTTGACGGTCGAGGTGTCGATGGTGTCGGTCACGTCAGTGACGGCTGGCGTCGTGCTCGGAACAAGGTTCTCGAAGTTGCCGCCGGTGGCGTCCTTGATGCTCACTTCGACCTTGCCGGCATCTTTGTAGACGTCATCGCCTGGGGCTGGAACGGTCACGGTGCCCGTTGTTTTGCCCGCTTCGATGGTGATCACGGCGCCGTTCGACAGGGTCACGGTGACCGGGGTGCCAGCCGGGTTGGTCAGGGTCGCGGTGTAAACAATCGAGCCGCCTTCCGCCACGGTGCCAGTGGCGGTCAGCGACAGGTTGGTGGTGT
The DNA here is from genome assembly GCF_029543085.1 of Pseudomonas sp. A34-9. Classification (NCBI taxonomy): domain Bacteria; kingdom Pseudomonadati; phylum Pseudomonadota; class Gammaproteobacteria; order Pseudomonadales; family Pseudomonadaceae; genus Pseudomonas; species Pseudomonas sp. A34-9. The sequence goes on from NZ_CP119967.1 coordinate 168,875, forward strand.
CGACGGTATCGGTGACGCTGGTCGAAACCGGGGTCTTGTCGGCCACCAGATTCTCGTAGTTGCCGCCGCTCACATCAGTGATCGCGTTGGTCAGCGGCGCGTGACCGGTCAACGCATCGTTCGGTGCGCTGGTGGTCACGGTGCCGGTGGTTTTGCCTACTTCAATGGTGATCTGCTGACCATTGGCCAGGGTTACGACGACCGGCGCACCGGTCACTGGAGCGCCAACAGTCGCGGTGTAAGTAACGGTGCCACCTTCCGCCGCCGACTCGGTCGCGGTCAGTTTGACGGTGGTGGTGTCGATGGTATCGGTGACTTCAGTCACGGCCGGAACGGTGCTCGGCACCAGGTTCTCGAAGTTGCCGCCAGTCGCGGTCGAAATGCTCGCTTCGACTTTGCCCGCGTCTTTGTAAACGTCATCAGCCGGGGCTGGAACGGTCACGGTGCCAGTGGTTTTGCCAGCCTCGATGGTGATCACGGCGCCGTTCGACAGGGTTACGGTCACTGGCGAGCCAGCGGCGTTGGTCAGTGTCGCGGTGTAGGTGATCGAACCGCCCTCGGCGACCGAGTTGGTGGCGCTGAGCGAGAGGTTGGTGGTATCGACAGTGTCCGTCACGCTGGTACTGACCGGGGTTTTGTCTGCTACGAGGTTTTCGTAGTTGCCGCCGCTGACGCCAGTGATCGAGTTGCCCAGCGACGCCTGACCGGTCAGCGCATCGTTCGGCGCGGTGGTGGTGACGGTGCCGGTGGTTTTACCGACTTCAATGGTGATCTGCTGACCGTTGGCCAACGTCACCACGACCGGCGAACCGGTGACTGGCGCACCAACGGTAGCGGTGTAAGTGACAGTGCCACCTTCAGCCACGGTGGTGTCGGCGGTCAGTTTTACGGTGGTGGTGTCGACGGTGTCAGTGACTTCGGTGACGGCTGGGGTAGTGCTCGGAACGAGGTTCTCGAAGTTGCCGCCGGACGCATCCTTGATGGTCACTTCGACTTTGCCGGCGTCTTTGTAGACGTCATCGGCAGGGGCTGGAACGGTCACGGTGCCAGTGGTCTTGCCCGCTTCGATAGTGATGACCGAACCGTTGGAAAGCGTCACGGTGACTGGCGTGCCAGCCGGGTTGGTCAGGGTCGCGGTGTAAACAATCGAACCGCCCTCAGCCACAGTCCCGGTCGCACTCAGCGACAGATTGGTGGTGTCGGTGGTGTCGGTCACGCTGGTGCTGACCGGGGTTTTGTCGGCCACGAGGTTTTCGTAGTTGCCGCCGGTGACGCCAGTAATCGAGTTGCTCAGCGGCGCCTGGCCCACCAGTGCGTCGTTCGGTGCCGTGGTGGTGATGGTGCCCGTGGTTTTGCCGACTTCGATGGTGATGCTCTGGCCGTTGGCCAGGGTCACGATCACAGGCGAGCCGGTGACTGGCGCGCCAACGGTAGCGGTGTAAGTGACGGTGCCACCCTCAGCCACTGTGGTGTCGGCGGTCAGTTTCACGGTCGAGGTGTCGATAGTGTCAGTGACTTCGGTGACGGCCGGAACGGTGCTCGGCACCAGGTTCTCGAAGTTGCCGCCAGTGGCAGTCGAAATGGTCGCTTCGACCTTGCCCGCGTCTTTGTAAACGTCATCCGCCGGCGCCGGAACGGTCACGGTGCCAGTGGTTTTGCCGGCCTCGATGGTGATGACTGCGCCGTTGCTCAGGGTCACGGTGACCGGCGAGCCCGCAGCATTGGTCAGGGTCGCGGTGTAAACGATCGAACCGCCTTCAGCCACGGAACCGGTGGCGCTCAACGACAGGTTGGTGGTGTCGACAGTATCGGTGACGTTGGTCGAAACCGGCGTCTTGTCGGCCACGAGGTTTTCGTAGTTGCCACCACTGACTTCAGTGATCGAATTACTCAGCGGCGCGTGGCCGGTCAGCGCGTCGTTCGGCGCAGTAGTAGTCACGGTGCCGGTGGTTTTACCCACTTCGATAGTGATCTGCTGGCCGTTGGCCAAGGTCACTACGACAGGCGAACCGGTGACTGGCGCGCCAACGGTAGCGGTGTAAGTAACGGTGCCGCCCTCAGCCACCGAACTATCAGCGCTTAGTTTTACGGTCGAGGTGTCAATGGTGTCGGTGACTTCGGTGACGGCCGGAGTGGTGCTCGGTACCAGGTTCTCGAAGTTGCCGCCGGTGGCGTCCTTGATCGTCACTTCGACTTTGCCGGCGTCTTTATAGACGTCATCGGCTGGCGCTGGAACGGTCACGGTGCCCGTGGTTTTGCCTGCCTCGATGGTGATCACCGAGCCGTTGCTCAGCGTCACGGTCACTGGCGAACCCGCAGCGTTGGTCAGCGTGGCGGTGTAAGTGATCTGGCCACCTTCAGCCACGGAACCGGTCGCACTCAGCGACAGGTTGGTGGTGTCGGTGGTATCGGTCACGCTGGTGCTGACCGGGGTTTTGTCGGCCACGAGGTTTTCGTAGTTGCCGCCGGTGACGCCAGTAATCGAGTTGCTCAGTGGTGCCTGACCCACCAGCGCGTCGTTCGGCGCCGTGGTGGTGACGGTGCCAGTGGTTTTACCCACTTCGATGGTGATGCTCTGGCCGTTGGCCAGGGTCACGATCACAGGCGAGCCGGTGACTGGCGCGCCAACGGTCGCGGTGTAAGTAACGGTGCCGCCTTCAGCCACGGTGGTGTCGGCCGTCAGTTTGACCGTTGAGGTGTCGATGGTATCGGTCACATCGGTGACGGCTGGCGTAGTGCTCGGAACGAGGTTCTCGAAGTTGCCGCCAGTAGCGTCCTTGATCGTGACTTCGACTTTGCCGGCGTCTTTATAGACGTCATCGGCAGGTGCCGGAACGGTGATGGTGCCGGTGGTTTTACCGGCTTCGATGGTGATGACCGAACCGTTCGACAGGGTCACGGTGACTGGCGAGCCAGCGGCGTTGGTCAAGGTCGCGGTGTAAGTGATCTGGCCGCCTTCGGCCACGGTGCCCGTCGCGCTCAGCGTCAGGTCTGTGGTGTCAGTCGTGTCAGTGACCGTGGTGCTGACCGGGGTTTTATCGGCAACGAGGTCTTCGTAATTGCCGCCGCTCACGCCCGTGATCGCGTTGGTGATCGGCGCGTGACCGGTCAAGGCGTCATTTGGCGCGGTGGCTGTTACGGAACCGGTAGTTTTGCCGATGTCGATGGTGATGGTCTGGCCGTTGGCCAAAGTCACCACAACTGGCGAACCGGTCACCGGCGCACCAACGGTGGCGGTGTAAGTGACGGTGCCACCTTCAGCCACGGTAGTGTCGGCGGTCAGTTTCACGGTCGAGGTGTCGATGGTGTCAGTGACTTCGGTGACGGCCGGAACGGTGCTCGGCACCAGATTCTCGAAGTTGCCGCCCGAGGCGTCCTTGATGGTCACTTCGACTTTGCCGGCGTCCTTGTAGACGTCATCGGCAGGTGCCGGAACAGTCACGGTACCCGTGGTTTTACCCGCCTCGATGGTGATCACCGAGCCGTTGCTCAGGGTCACTGTCACCGGCGTACCGGCCGGGTTGGTCAGAGTGGCGGTGTAAACAATCGAGCCGCCCTCAGCCACAGAACCCGTCGCGCTCAGCGACAGGTTGGTGGTGTCGGTGACGTCAGTGACAGTGGTCGAAACCGGGGTCTTGTCGGCCACCAGGTCTTCGTAATTACCGCCGGAAACACCAGTGATCGAGTTGGTCAGCGGTGCATTACCAGCCAACGCGTCGTTCGGCGCGGTGGCGGTCACGGTGCCGGTGGTTTTGCCGATGTCGATGGTGATCTGCTGACCGTTGGCCAGGGTCACGACGACGGGCGAACCGGTCACTGGCGCACCAACGGTGGCGGTGTAAGTGACGGTGCCACCTTCCGCAACCGAGGTATCGGCGCTCAGTTTCACGGTCGAGGTGTCGATGGTGTCAGTGACTTCGGTGACGGCCGGAACGGTGCTCGGCACCAGATTCTCGAAGTTGCCGCCCGTGGCGTCCTTGATCGTCACTTCAACTTTGCCGGCGTCTTTGTAGACGTCATCGGCAGGCGCCGGAACGGTCACGGTGCCGGTGGTCTTGCCCGCTTCGATGGTGATCACCGAACCGTTGCTCAGGGTCACGGTCACCGGAGTTTGCGCGGCATTGGTCAGGGTTGCGGTGTAAACGATCGAGCCACCCTCGGCAACAGAGCCGGTAGCGCTGAGGCTCAGGCCGGTGTTGTCGATCGAATCGGTGATGGTGGTGGTCGCTGGCGTCGTGTTCGGCACCAGGTTCTCGAAGTTGCCGCCGGATGTACCGGTAATGGTGGTGCTGACGGTGCCGCCATTGTTGTAGACGTCGTTCGGTGCGGTTGGCACGTTGACGCTGCCGCTGGTCTTGCCGGCATCAATGGTGATGGTCGAACCGTTCGACAAGGTAATGGTGACCGGTGTTTGTGCGGCGTTGGTCAGCGTCGCGGTGTAGGTGATCTGGCCACCTTCGACGACCGTACCGGTGGCGGTGAGGCTCACGCTGGTGGTGTCGATCGAGTCGGTCACGGTGGTGGTCGCTGGCGTCGTGTTCGGCACCAGGTTTTCGAAGTTGCCACCGGTTGCACCGGTAATCGTGGTGCTAACGGTGCCGCCATTGTTGTAGACGTCGTTGGGCGCGGTCGGCACGTTGACGGTGCCGGTGGTCTGGCCGGCTTCAATGGTGATGGTCGAACCGTTCGACAGGGTGACGGTGACCGGTGTTTGCGCCGGGTTGGTCAGGGTCGCGGTGTAGGTGATCTGGCCGCCCTCGACCACTGTGCCGGTGGCGGTCAGGGTCAGGCCGGTGTTATCGATCGAATCGGTGATGGTGGTCACCGCTGGCGTCGGGTTCGGCACCAGGTTTTCGAAGTTGCCGCCGCTGGCACCGGTGATGGTGGTGGTGACGGTGCTGCCGTTGTTATAGACGTCATTGGCCGGGGTCGGCACGTTGACGGTGCCAGTGGTCTGGCCGGCGCCGATGGTGATGGTCGAGCCGTTCGACAGGGTCACGGTCACCGGGGTTTGCGCCGGGTTGGTCAGGGTCGCGGTGTAAGTGATCTGCCCGCCTTCGGTGACACTCGGCCCCGCCGTCAGGGTGACGGTGGTGGTGTCGATGGTGTCGGTGACCTGGGTCGTCGCCGGAGTGGTCGGCGGGGTCACGGTGATGCCATTGCCGCCGGTGGTGCCGGTGACGGTTACGTCGATTTGCGAAGGGTCGTTATAAACGGTGTCGTTTGGTGCCAGCGGCACGTTGACGGTGCCGGTGGTGGAGCCTGCCGGAATCACGATCACCGCGCCGTTGGACAGGGTGATGGTCAGGTCGGTCAGCGGCGCCTGGGTCAGGGTCGCGGTGTAGACCAGCACGCCGCCGGCTTCGGTGATGGTCGGCGTGGCGCTGAGGCTCAGGGTCGACTCACGCAGGGCGTTGGTGGTGGTGTCGGTGGTCTGGCCACCGGTGATGTTCTGCGCAGCCTGACCGGCAGCGTTGATGCCCGCGGTCGGGAAGCCAATGGTCGGATCAACGCGGCCAGCGGTGGCGTCGAGCATCACGAAACTGTGGCCGCCCCCGGCGGCACCGCCAGTGCCGGCGGCGCTCGGGCCTGCAGCAGTGGCATCCAGCGCGGTGGTCGGGTCGACACCGGCGGCGATGGCTTGCTGCAGTTCTGCTACTGACGGCGCAGCCTGCGCGGTGGCTTCAGCCAGGTCAGTGCTGGAGTCGGGCGCGTTGGCGCTCCACTGGGTTTCGCGGCCCAGATCAAGGGTGCGGCCATCGGCCAGTTCAAGCGACACGGCACCGGAGAGGCCGGTATCAATCTGGTCGCCGACAAACAGGCGATCGCCTTCAACGAGTACGCGACGCACGCCCTCTGGGGACACCACGAATACCTGACCGACAATGCTTTTGACGATGGCAACAACACTGCTCATTGAAGACTCTCCGGGGTGTCACGTTCAGTTGACTTCCATGGACCTGATGGCATGGGCGCCGATTCAGTCTGGACGTACTTTAAAAATTTGCGAAACAAGTTTGACGCATGCCTTCGTCAATATTTTGGCTAGATTCTTTCGCTATTAACTTTATGCCAAACTATTGACCTTATGGGTGCCATCCTAAACAATCGCCCCACTAATGTCACATTGATATTTCCGCGGCGACCTGTCCTTCAGCGTGTGATCCAGTTCCTGTTTTGAACTTTCCGACATACGGTCAATCTGGTTGCCATCATCCGACGCAGCGCCACGTTTTGCTGTGATTCAAGACAAGAAGTTCTGGGAAATTCCTACCATGCGTTCGCCCCTGCTTTTCGCCGTACCCTTCGCCCTCGCCGCCTCATTCGTACAAGCACAATCCTTACCAGAAGCCATGCAGCAGGCGCTGGATGTCCATCCGGAGATTCAGGCAGGGGTCAACAGTCGATTGGCCGCGGATTATCAATTAAGAGCGGCAAAAGGTGGATACCTGCCGAAGGTCGATCTGCTCGGCGGTTATGGCCGTGAAGGCACCGACAGCGTTACCACCCGCGCCAACTCCGGCGGCAACCACTACGAAACCCTGAACCGTAGCGAGTCAAGTTTACGTCTCTCGCAAATGGTCTTTGACGGTTTTGCGACGTCCAGCGAAGTCGGGCGTCAACAAGCCACCGTTAACTCACGCGCCTACTCCTTGCTGGGCACTTCCGAGCGCACCGCGCTGACCGTCGCCCAGGTGTACCTGGACGTGCTCACGCGCCGTGAATTCGTGCGTCTGGCCGAGGACAACCTCAAGAGCCACCAGCGCATCTATGACCAGATCCAGTTGCGCACCCAGCGTGGCGTCGGCAGCGGTGCCGACCTCGATCAGGCCGAAGCCCGGATGGCCCAGGCCCGCAACAACCTGATCACTGAACAGACCAACCTCGCCGACTCGGAAACCAACTTCCTCAGCGCCGTTGGCCAGATGCCTGACCAGCTCGAGCGTCCGGCGCCGTTCATGGCGATGATGCCGGCCAACCTCAATGAAGCGCGCCAGCAAATGCTGGAAAACAGCCCGATCCTGCGTTCGGCCGAGTCCGACATCGCCGCTGCCGAGAAGCAATACGAAACTGCCAAATCGACCTTCTACCCACGTTTCGACGCCGAACTGGGCCGCACTGCCGATAACGACCTCGACGGCCAGAACGGTCACAACAACGAGTGGCAGGCGATGCTGCGCATGCGCTTCAACCTCTATTCCGGTGGCAGCAACAAGGCTGATCTGGAGTCCAAGTCGTACCTGTCGAACCAGGCTTTGGATATTCGCAACAACGCCCTGCGTCAGTTGAACGAAGAGCTGGGCCTGGCCTGGAACGCCTTGAACAACGCTAACGCGCAGGTGCCGATCGCGCAGCAATACGTCGATCACAGCACCTCGGTGCGCACCGCCTACCAGCGTCAGTTCAGCCTCGGCGAGCGTACCCTGCTGGATTTGCTCGACAGCGAAAACGAGTTGTTCACTGCTTCGCGGCGTCTGGCTGAAATCAAAAACATTCAGTTATTTACTCAGTACCGAATCAAGGCGACCATGGGCGAGTTGCTCAGAAGCCAGGGAGTGGTCGCACCGTTGGCATCCGTTGTGCAGAACGACGTGAAGCCCAAGGTCCAGCTGCCTGGGATGAATTGAGTTATCCCTTTTCAACTGTCAAAGAGTGTCGAGCGTGGAATCAGAAGTCAGTCGAGTTCATCTCAGTCATGATCCACGCGCGTTGCACGACGATCCGTTACTGGACGGTCTGCTCGCCCTTTGCATGCTGCATCAGAAACCCGCCAGTGCGGCGATGCTGACCACCGGTCTGCCGCTGCCCAAACAACGCCTGAGTGTCGAGTTGCTGCCCCGCGCGGCGGCTCGTGCCGGCCTGCAAGGTCGGGTGCTGCAGCGCAAACTGGAAGAGATTCCGGCGATCGCCATGCCGGCCTTGTTGCTGCTCAAGGATGGCCGCAGCGCCGTCCTGCTCGGCTGGCAGGGTGACAATGAAGCACGTGTGCTGCTCAGCGAAACCGACGGCGGCGAGTCCATTGTCAGCCGTGAATTGCTGACCGACGACTACACCGGCAAAGTCTTCTTCGCCCAGCCGCAGCACAAATTCGACGTCAATCACGGCACGCTGATTCCGCGTGCGCGCTCGTGGTTCCGCGACACCCTCAAGCGTTCGCGCTGGCTGTACGCCGATGCGATTGCCGCGAGTTTCCTGATCAACATCATCGCCATGGCCGCGCCGCTGTTCGTGATGAACGTCTACGACCGCGTCGTGCCGAACCAGGCCGAAGCGACCCTGTGGGTTCTCGCCCTGGGCATCACTGGCGCCTACATCTTCGACCTGATCCTCAAAAGTCTGCGCGCCCTGTGCCTGGACCTGGCCGGGAAGAAAACCGACCTGATCATCTCCGCGACGCTGTTCGAACGCATCGTCGGCATGGCGATGAAGTACCGCCCGGCGCGGGTCGGCAGTTTCGCGCAGAACATCCATGAGTTTCAGAGCCTGCGCGACTTCCTCGCCTCGCTGACCCTGACCAGCCTGATCGACCTGCCGTTCACCATCCTGATCTTCATCGTTATCGCCATTCTTGGCGGGCATCTGGTGTGGATTCCGGTGTTGGCCTTCCCGATTGCCCTGCTGATCGGTTATGCCTTGCAGAAGCCGTTGGTGGCCACCATGGAACGCACCATGGCCCTCGGCGCCGAGCGCCAGTCGAGCCTGATCGAAACCCTCGCCGGCCTCGACGCGGTCAAGGTCAACAACGCCGAGAGCGAACGTCAGTACCAATGGGAACAGACCATCGGCACCCTCAGCCGTCTAGAGCTGCGGGTGAAAATGCTTTCCGGTCTGGCGATGAACATCACCCTGCTGATCCAGCAACTGGCCGGGGTGATCATGATCGTCTTTGGCGTCTACCAGATCATCGCCGGCAACTTGAGCATGGGCGGTCTGATTGCCTGCTACATGCTCAGCGGTCGTGCCCTCAGCCCGCTGGCCTCGCTGTCCGGTCTATTGACCCGTTATCAGCAAGCCCGCGTGACCATGACTTCAGTCGACCAGATGATGGAGCTGCCGCAAGAGCGCAACTTCGAAGAGCGTCCGCTGAGCCGCAAGGTTTTGCAGGGCGCCATCGAGTGCCGCCAGCTCAACTTCACTTACCCGGAACAACAGAACCCGGCGTTGAAGAACATCAACCTGGTGATCCGCCCCGGCGAGAAGATCGGCATCATCGGCCGCAGCGGCTCGGGCAAGAGTTCGCTGGCGAAACTGCTGGTCGGCCTGTATCAGCCGGACGACGGCGCGCTGCTGGTCGACGGTGTGGATATCCGCCAGATCGACGTCAGCGAACTGCGCTACAACATTGGCTACGTGCCGCAAGACATCCAACTGCTGGCCGGCACCCTGCGTGACAACCTGGTCTCCGGCGCACGCTATGTAGAAGACGAGCTTGTCCTGCAGGCGGCGGAATTGGCCGGCGTCCACGAATTCGCCCGTCTGCACCCGCAAGGTTACGAGCTGCAAGTCGGTGAGCGCGGGCAGAACCTCTCCGGCGGCCAACGGCAGAACGTCGCGCTGGCCCGGGCCTTGTTGCTCAACCCGCCGATTTTGCTGATGGACGAGCCGACCAGTGCGATGGACAACACCGGTGAGGAACGCCTCAAGCAACGCCTCGCCGCCGTGATTGAAAACAAGACCGTGGTGCTGGTGACGCACCGGGCATCACTGTTGTCGCTGGTCGATCGTCTGCTGGTGATCGATCGTGGACAGATTCTCGCCGATGGCCCGAAAGCCGCCGTGATGGAAGCGTTGAAGAAGGGGCAGATCAGTGTTGCTTAAGTCGGGTTTCAAGGATTCGATCCGTCGCTACTTCAAAGGCTCGGCATCACTGCAGGGCCAGCCGCTGCCGGAGGTCAACAAAGCGCTGATCGAAGACGCCCCGCGCGTCGTGCGCCTGACCATCTGGGCAATCATCGGCTTCTTCGTCTTCCTGCTGCTGTGGGCCAATTTCGCCGTGATCGACGAAGTGACCAAGGGCGACGGCAAGGCGATTCCATCGTCGAAGATCCAGAAAATCCAGAACCTTGAGGGCGGGATCATCTCTGAGCTGTTCGTCAAGGAAGGCCAGATCGTTGAAGCCGGCGCACCGCTGATTCGTCTCGACGACACGCGATTCGCCTCCAACGTCGGTGAAACCGAAGCCGATCGTTTGTCGATGCTGCTGCGCGTAGAACGCCTCAGCGCCGAGGTCGATGATCGTCCGCTGAATTTCCCCGAGGACGTGCTCAAGGCCGTGCCGGGCCAGGCGAAAAGCGAAGAGTCGCTGTACATCAGCCGCCGTCAGCAACTGCACGACGAGATTGGTGGTTTGCAGGAGCAGTTGATCCAGCGTCAGCAAGAGCTGCGCGAATTCGGCTCCAAGCAAGCGCAGTATCGTCAGCAACTCGGCTTGCAGCGTCAGGAAATCAACATGTCCGAGCCGCTGGTGGCGCAGGGCGCGGTGTCCCCGGTGGAGGTCTTGCGTCTCAAGCGTGCCGAGGTGGAAACCCGCGGTCAGCTGGATGCAACGACGCTGGCCATCCCGCGTGCCGAATCGGCGATCAAGGAAGTGCAGCGCAAGATCGACGAGACGCGCGGCAAATTCCGCAGCGAAGCGCTGACCCAACTCAATGAGGCGCGCACCGACCTGAACAAGGCCAGCGCGACCGGCAAGGCACTGGAAGACCGCGTCAGCCGTACGCTGGTGACCTCGCCGGTGCGCGGCATCGTCAACAAGTTGCTGGTCAACACCATCGGCGGCGTGATCCAGCCGGGCAGCGACATGGTCGAAATCGTCCCGCTGGACGACACCTTGCTGGTCGAAGCGAAGATCCGTCCGCAGGACATCGCGTTCCTGCATCCGGGGCAGGAAGCGATCGTCAAGTTCACCGCGTACGACTACACCATCTACGGCGGGCTCAAAGCCAAGCTTGAGCAAATCGGTGCCGACACCATTACCGACGAAGACAAGAAAACCACTTACTACATCATCAAGGTACGCACTGAGCGCAGCCACTTGGGCACCGATGAAAAGCCATTGCTGATCATCCCGGGGATGGTGGCGTCGGTGGACATCATTACCGGCAAGAAGTCGGTGCTGAGCTATCTGCTCAAGCCGATCATTCGGGCGCGGGCCGAGGCGTTGCACGAGCGATAGATCTTCAGCGTGGCTTACGGACTCTTCGCGAGCAGGCTCGCTCCCACATTGGATCTTTGTCGAACACACATTTTGTGTTCATCAACGATTACTGTGGGAGCGAGCCTGCTCGCGAAGGCGTCGGTCTACTCACCACATCCCCCGTGAATAAGTGACGAAAACCGTCACTCACCATCCAGTTCATTCCTCACCATTCGCCATATCGTTATTCTCTAACGGTATTTAATTTCCGATTCTTATAGCTATAAAGTCATCCCCCTGCGTACCTGCCGACCAATCGGCGCGCCGCACGACCTGAACCAACACGCAATCCAGCGTGAGTGTCTGATCGACGAGCGTGCCCGTGAGCGCGCCGTGCGTGGGAGATTGAAAGATGTCCGCAGCTACTGCTTCCCCAAGCGCCGCGACCGCCGCGCCGCAAACCTTCGAAATTCGTCCGTTCAGCGGTGCCGTCGGCGCCGAGATCATCGGTCTTGACCTCACCCGGCCGATCAATGATCAGGACTTCGCGCGCATTCATCGCGCGCATCTGGATCATCACGTCGTAGTGTTCCGTGACCAGCAAATCACCCCACAGCAACAGATCGACTTCAGCCGCCGCTTCGGCGTGTTGCAGATCCACGTGCTCAAGCAGTTCCTGCTGGCCCACCACCCGGAAATCCTCATCGTTTCCAACATCATCGAAAACGGCCAGAACATCGGCCTCGGCGATGCCGGCAAATTCTGGCACTCCGACCTCTCCTATAAGGAGCTGCCAAGCCTCGGCTCCATGCTCCACGCACAGGAGTTGCCAGAGGAGGGCGGCGACACGCTGTTTGCCGACATGCACAAAGCCTGGGACAACCTGCCAGAAGCGTTGCGCAAAGCGGTCGAAGGCCGCAGCGCTGCGCATTCCTACACGGCGCGCTACAGCGAAACGAAATTCGAAGGCAACTGGCGCCCGACCCTGACCCCGGAACAACTGGCCCAGGTTGCCGAAGTGGTGCATCCGATCGTGCGCACTCACCCGGAAAACGGCCGCAAGGCGCTGTTCGTCAGCGAAGGTTTCACCACGCGCATCGTCGGTTTGCCAGAGGACGAGAGCAAACAGCTGCTCGACGAGCTCTACGCCCATAGCGTGCTGCCACAAAACATCTACCGCCATCAGTGGCAGCCCCACGACATGGTGTTCTGGGACAACCGCTCACTGATCCATCTCGCCGCCGGCTGCCCGGCGCACCTGCGCCGCAAGCTGTATCGCACGACCATTCAGGGCGATGCGCCTTTCTGATTTGCCGGAGATTCGATCATGTCCAAACGTCTTCCATTTGCACCGCTGGCCGCCGCCATTGGCCTCGGTTTCAGCCTGATCGCCGGCAGCCTGGTGGCGCCGACCGTGGCCCACGCCGAAGGTGAAATCCGTATCGCCGAACAGTTCGGCATTGTCTATTTATTGCTCAACGTGGTGCGTGATCAGGGATTGATCGAGAAGTACGGCAAGCAGGAAGGCCTCGACATCAAGGTCGACTGGACGCAGCTTTCCGGCGGCGCGGCGGTCAACGATGCGCTGCTCTCCGGCTCCATCGACATAGCCGGCGCTGGTGTTGGCCCGTTGCTGACCATCTGGGATCGCACCCACGGCAAGCAGAACGTCAAAGCCGTGGCCTCGCTGGGCAACTTCCCTTATTACCTGGTGAGCAACAATCCCAAGGTAAAAACCATCGCCGATTTCACCGAGAAGGATCGCATCGCGGTGCCGGCGGTTGGGGTGTCGGTGCAGTCGCGCTTCCTGCAATACGCGGCGGCCAAGCAATGGGGCGACAAGGAATTCAATCGCCTCGACAAGTACACCATCGCCGTTCCGCACCCGGATGCCACGGCGGCGTTGATCGCCGGCGGCACCGAACTGACCGGGCATTTCTCCAATCCACCGTTCCAGGATCAGGCGTTGCAGAACCCGAATGTGCACGTAGTGCTGAACTCCTACGACATCCTCGGCCCGAACTCGCCAACCGTGCTGTTCGCCACCGAGAAATTCCGTAACGACAACCCGAAGACCTACAAGGCTTTCGTCGAGGCCCTGACCGAAGCCGCGCAATTCGCCCAGAACGATAAAGGTGCAGCCGCTGATACCTACATCCGCGTGACCAAAGCCAAAATCGACCGCGCCGAACTGCTGAAAATCATCGACAACCCGCAATTCGAATTCAGCGTCACGCCGAAAAATACCTATCCACTGGCCGAATTCCTCTATCGCGTCGGCGCGATCAAGAACAAACCTGAATCGTGGAAGGACTACTTCTTCCAGGACGCCAAGCCGCTGCAAGGGAGCTGACCGACATGAACGCCCCTTTGCAAGGCCACGCGGCCAGCAACCCGGTCGCCAGCACGCAAGCGTTGCTGGCGGTCGATCAAGTCAGCCTCGAATACCGCACGCCGCAACGGGTGGTGCGGGCGACTCATCAGGTCAGTTTCGAAGTCGATCAGCAGGATCGCTTTGTGCTCCTCGGCCCGTCCGGTTGCGGCAAATCGACGTTGCTCAAAGCCGTCGCCGGGTTCATTGCGCCGTGCGAAGGCGAGATTCGTCTGCAAGGCCAGCGTGTCGATGCGCCGGGGCCGGACCGGATCGTGGTGTTTCAGGAGTTCGATCAACTGCCACCGTGGAAAACAGTGAAGCAGAACGTAATGTTCCCGCTGCTGGCCTCGCGAACGCTAAAGAAAAAAGAGGCTGAAGAACGCGCGCTGCACTATCTGGAAAAAGTCGGTCTGGCGGCGTTCGCCGATGCTTATCCGCACACCTTGTCCGGTGGCATGAAGGCACGAGTGGCGATTGCCCGCGCGTTGGCGATGCAGCCGAAAATCCTCCTGATGGATGAGCCGTTTGCCGCGCTGGATGCGCTGACCCGGCGCAAGATGCAGGAAGAGTTGCTGCTGCTCTGGGAAGAAGTGCGCTTCACCTTGCTGTTCGTGACTCACTCGATTGAAGAGGCGCTGGTGGTGGGCAATCGCATCTTGCTGTTGTCGCCGCATCCGGGGCGGGTGAGGGCCGAGGTGCACAGCCATCAATACAACTTGCAAAGCCTTGGCGGTGTGGCGTTTCAGGAATCGGCGCGGCGCATTCATCGGCTGTTGTTCGATGAAGGGCAGTCGCCGGAAACCGAACTGGACCACGATTTCAACGACATTCGCATCGCTTATTGAGCGGCCTGGAGGATAGCCCGATGAGCCATTCATCATCTGTACGACAAGAGTTTGAAACCGTGCTGGAGCCGCTGACCAGCGTACCGGTCGAGCGCGAGTTGCCGCTCGGCCAGCGTCTGTGGCAACAGGGTTGGCTACGTAAAAGCCTGATCCTGATTTTGCTCGCGGTCATCTGGGAAATCGTTGCCCGGTTACAGAACAATGATTTGCTGCTGCCGAGCTTTGTGCAGACCAGTCATGCGCTGTACGACGGTCTGCTCAGCGGCGAGTTGCTGGGCAAGGTGTGGATATCGTTGGTGGTGCTGCTCAAGGGCTATCTGATCGGTATCGTGTTGGCGTTTGCCCTGACCACGCTGGCGGTGTCGACTCAGTTTGGACGGGATCTGCTGAGCACGCTGACCTCAATGTTCAACCCGCTGCCGGCGATTGCCTTGCTGCCGTTGGCCCTGCTGTGGTTTGGACTGGGGCAGAACAGTCTGATTTTTGTGCTGGTGCATTCGGTGCTGTGGGCGCTGGCGCTGAACACCTACGCCGGGTTTCTCGGCGTTTCGGAAACCCTGCGCATGGCCGGGCGCAACTACGGGCTCAAGGGCATGCGCTTTGTGTTGTTCATCCTGATTCCGGCGGCACTGCCATCGATTCTCGCCGGGCTGAAAATCGGCTGGGCGTTTGCCTGGCGCACGTTGATCGCGGCTGAACTGGTGTTCGGGGCGACCAGCGGCAAGGGTGGCCTGGGCTGGTACATCTTTCAGAATCGCAATGAGCTGTACACCGACAAGGTGTTTGCCGGGCTGGCCGTGGTGATCCTGATTGGTTTGCTGGTGGAGAATCTGGTTTTTGACACTTTGGAGCGGGTGACGGTGAAGCGCTGGGGCATGCAGCGCTGATTTGTCGCGCTCCGACCGGCCCCTTCGCGAGCAGGCTCGCTCCCACATTTGAAATGCATTCCCATGTGGGAGCGAGCCTGCTCGCGAAAGCGTCGGTCCGGCCACCGCCTCATTAGCTGAATGTTTGCTAGCATTGCGTGCAGATCAATCCAGATCAGCCATGAGTGCTCAGCATGCAACTCCCGGACATGAACCTTCTGGTCGCCCTCGACGCCTTGCTCGACGAGGGCAGTGTGGTCGGCGCCGCGCGGCGAATGAACCTCAGCCCGGCAGCCATGAGCCGCACCCTGACGCGCATCCGCGAAGCCATCGGCGATCCCATTCTGGTGCGCGCCGGTCGCGGTCTGGTGCCAACGCCCAAGGCCTTGGAACTGCGTGAACAGGTGCGCGATGTGGTCGAGCAGGCGGCGCTGTTGTTCCGCTCGGCGGACGACGTGGAGCTGAGCACCTTGCGCCGCCGTTTCAGCATTCGCGCCAACGACTTTTTTATCGGCGTGTACGGCGGCAAGTTGTTCGACACCCTCGACCAACAGGCCCCGCATTGCGAGCTGCGCTTCGTCCCGGAGGGCGACGGTGACGATGAAGCGCTGCGTGAAGGGCGGATCGATCTGAGTGTCAGCAACACCCGACCGGTCAGTCCGGAAGTCAAAGTGCAGAACCTCTTCTCCACGCATTTCGTTGGGCTGGTGCGTGAGGATCATCCGTTGCTCGAAGGCGAAATCACCGCCGAACGTTATGCCGGGTTTTCCCATATCAGCATGTCGCGCCGGGGCATTGCCCGTGGCCCTATCGACACAGCGTTGAATGCGTTGGGCCTGGAACGGCGGGTGGCGGTGATCGCGCCGAGTTTCCACGCGGCGATGTTTGCCTTGCCCGATTCCGACCTGATTTTGCCGGTACCCAAGGAAGCGCTACTCAGCGTGCGACGGTTGGGATTGAAGTTGCGCTCGTTCAACCTGCCGATCCCGTTGCCGACCATGATGCTGACCCAGGCCTGGCACCCGCGCTTCGACAAGGACCCGGCGCACCGTTGGCTGCGCGAAACCCTCAAGACTTGTTGCGACGAGACCTGGCTGGCCGCGCAACCCTGAAGATCAAAAGATCGCAGCCTTCGGCAGCTCCTACAGTTAAAATGCATTCCCCCTGTAGGAGCTGCCGAAGGCTGCGATCTTTTGCTTTTAACAATTGCGTCTGACGCACTTATAAGCTGCCAATAAGTCAATTTTCGTCATTGCCAAGCCCGACTAAGATGCTCCGGTATTTTTCCCACCGGAGTGTGTATTCATGACATCCCTGACGGTCACGGCGCCCATCGCTGCGGCCAGCCCGGCAAAGGCGGCGACGCCACCGGTGTTCGGGGCGCGGATCATCATTGGCCTGGTCGGCGTGCTGCTGGCGGTGCTGGTGTCGGGCCTCAACGAGATGGTGACCAAGGTCGCCCTGGCCGATATTCGCGGCGCGCTGAACATCGGTTACGACGAAGGCACCTGGCTGGTCGCCAGTTACACCGCCACCTCGGTCGCGGCCATGGCGTTCGCGCCGTGGTGTTCGGTGACGTTCTCGCTACGTCGTTTCACGCTCTGCGCGATCAGCCTGTTCACGTCGCTTGGCGTGCTCTGTCCATTTGCCCCGAATTACGAAAGCCTGCTGCTGATGCGTACCCTGCAAGGTCTGGCCGGTGGTGCGTTGCCGCCGATGCTGATGACCGTCGCCCTGCGCTTTCTGCCGGCCAACTTCAAACTCTATGGCTTGGCCGGTTACGCGCTTACCGCCACCTTTGGCCCGGGGCTCGGCACGCCGCTGGCCGGGTTGTGGACCGAATATGTCGGCTGGCAATGGACGTTCTGGCAAATCATCGTGCCGTGCCTGATCGCCATGGTCATGGTCGCTTACGGCATCCCGCAGGATCCGCTGCGCCTTGAGCGCCTCAAAGCGTTCAACTGGAAAGGCCTGCTGCTGGGTTTCCCGGCGATCTGCATGCTGGTGATCGGCCTGTTGCAAGGCAATCGGCTGGACTGGTTCGAGTCGAACCTGATCTGCGCGCTGCTCGGTTCGGGATCGCTGCTGCTGGTGGCGTTTCTGATCAACGAGTGGTCGCAGCCGATTCCGTTCTTCAAGTTGCAGATGCTCGGTATCCGCAACCTGTCGTTCGCACTGATGACTCTGGCCGGCGTGCTTGTTGTGTTGCAGGCGGTGGTGTTGATTCCGTCGAGCTATCTGGCGCAAATACAGGGTTATCGCCCGGTGCAGACCGCGCCGATCATGCTGATTGCGGCGCTGCCACAGTTGATTGCGCTGCCGCTGGTGGCGGCACTGTGCAACCTGCGTTGGGTCGATTGCCGCTGGGTGCTGGGGATTGGCTTGAGCATGCTGACGCTGTCCTGCCTCGGTGGATCGCTGCTGACCTCGGAGTGGATTCGCGACAATTTCTACGTCCTGCAATGGCTGCAGATCTTCGGCCAGCCGATGTCGGTGTTGCCGCTGTTGATGCTCTCGACCGGCAGCATTCAGCCGATGGATGGGCCGTTTGCCTCGGCGTGGTTCAACAGCGTGAAAGGCCTGGCGGCGGTGGTGGCCACCGGGGTGATCGAGGCGCTGACCACGGCCCGTCTGCATTTTCACTCGACCATGTTGGTCGACAGCCTCGGCAACTCGCCACTGGCCGATCACAGCGATCCGGGCCTTGCCCATCGCTTGCACGAACAGGCTGTGGTGCTGACTTCTTCCGATCTTTATCTGTGCATGGCCGGCGTCGCAGTGGCGCTGATCCTGCTGATTTTCTGGCTGCCGACGCGGATCTTTCCGCCGCGCGCGCCGACCTGATTGCGGTACTGAACAATGAAGGTTTTTATGACGACTCAAGCAAAGCAAAAACTCGCGGTCGCCGTGGCGGCCGCACTGGCGGTCGGCGTGCTGCTGTATCTGGCAGTGCCGGGCCTGTTTGGCAAACGTACTCAGCAAAACACCAACGATGCGTTCGTCTCCGCTGATTTCACTTTGGTAGTGCCGCGCGTGGCCGGATTCATCAAGGAAGTGTTGGTGGAAGATAACCAGCAAGTGAAGGCCGGGCAGTTGCTGGCGCTGATCGATGATCGAGATCTACGTGCCGCCGCCGAAGCCGCTGATGCGCAAACGCTGGTCGCCCGTGCGCAGTTGCAGAACGCCAAAGCGACGCTGGAGCGCCAGACGTCGGTGATTGCCCAGGCGCAGGCTTCGGTCGTGTCGGCCAAGGCTGAAATGGCCTTCGCCCAGCAGGAACTGAATCGCTACAACCACCTCGCCGGCGTCGGTGCCGGCACCGTGCAGAACGCGCAACAGGCGCGCACGCGCATCGATCAGGCCACGGCGCGTCTCGACACGGCCACGGCGAAACTGGCGGCCGAGCGCAAGCAGGTCGACATTCTCACCGCGCAACGGGATGCGGCCGAAGGCAGTTTGAAACACGCGCAAGCGGCGCTGGAAATCGCCAGTTTCGAACTTTCCTATACGCGCATCACTGCACCGCAGGACGGCATGGTCGGCGAGCGTGCGATGCGGGTCGGCGCGTATGTGACGCCGGGCAGCAAGTTGCTGGCGGTGGTGCCATTGAAGCAGGCCTACGTGGTCGCCAATTTTCAGGAAACCCAACTGACGGACGTGCAGCCGGGGCAGCCAGTGCAAGTGCGCGTCGACAGCCTCGGTGGCGAGGCCCTGAATGGTCGCGTCGAAAGTATTGCGCCGGCCACCGGTGTGACCTTCGCGGCGGTGAAGCCGGACAATGCCACCGGCAACTTCACCAAAGTGGTGCAACGGATTCCGGTGAAGATTATGCTGGCGCCGGGTCAGCCGTTGGCTGAGCGGTTGCGGGTGGGGATGTCGGTGGAGGCGAGTATTGATACCCGCAGTTCGGCGACGTCGGTGCGTGAGGTGACTCAGCGATGATTCGTATTGACCGAACTGACGCCTTCGCGAGCAGGCTCGTTCCCACAGGGGCAACGCTTTCCAAAATGTGGGAGCGAGCCTGCTCGCGAAGAGGCCAATGGCAGCAACTCACTTTGGGTGCCTTGCTCGCAGTAAGTCTCAGCGCCTGCACAGTGGGGCCTGACTTCCAAAAGCCCGAAGCCACGCAAATCGCCGATTGGGCAAAACCCGCCAAATCCGCCCCGAGCCAAGCCGTCAACGAGCCGTTGAACGAACGCTGGTGGGAAGTTTTCAACGACCCGCAACTCTCGGCACTGACCCAGCGCGCCGTGCGCAGTAACCTCGACCTGCAACTGGCCGGCAGCCGCCTGCAACAAAGCCGTGCCGCGCGCCAGGTCATCAGCGCTGACCGCTATCCAAACACGGCGGCCACCGGCAGTTATTCGCGCGAACGCAACAGCGGCAAAGGCCTGAGCGACCCGTCCGGACATAACGGCGATTCTGCGTTCAATCTGTGGGACGCCGGTTTCTCTGCGTCTTGGGAGCTGGATTTCTGGGGCCGCGTGCGCCGCGAAACCGAAGCCGCTGACGCCAATCTCGAAGTCGCCGAAAACGACCGTCGCGGGGTGCTGCTCGCCGTGCTTGCCGATACGGCACAAAACTACATCCAACTTCGCGGCGTGCAGAACACCCGCGCGGTCACCGAGCAGAACCTCGACGTCGCGCGGCACAGCCTGAAACTCTCGCAATTGCGTCTGAACGACGGCGTGGCGACTGATCTCGACGTCGCCGAAGCCGCTGCGCAAGTCGCCGCCATCGAATCGCGCCTGCCGGCGCTGGAACAACGCCAATCGCAACTGATCAACGCGATCAGCCTGTTGATGGGCGAGCCACCGCAGGCCTTGGCCAAAGAGTTATCCACCGACGCCGCTGTGCCGCAGTCGCCGCTGCAAGTTGCTATCGGCCTGCCGTCGCAACTGGCCGAACGCCGACCGGATATCCGCCAGGCCGAAGCACGCCTGCACGCTGCGACCGCCAACATCGGTGTGGCCAAAGGTGATTTCTATCCGCGCATCACCTTGTCCGGAAACCTCAGTTCGCAAGCCATGCAACTCAGCGATTTCGGCTCTTGGGGCTCACGCGCCTTCGGCATCGGCCCGCAATTCAGCCTGCCGCTGTTCGACGGCGGACGCCTGCGCGGCATGCTGCAACTGCGTGAAGCGCAGCAACAGGAAGCCGCCATTGGCTACCAGCAAACCGTGCTGCGCGCCTGGCATGAAATCGACGATCAACTGACCGCCTACAACGCCAGCCAGCGTCGCCGCGACAGCCTCGCCGAAGCCGTACGCCAGAACCAGATCGCCCTGCGCACCGCGCAACAGCAATACGTCGAAGGCGTGGTCGACTTCGTCAACGTCCTCACCGTGCAAGGCGCGTTGCTGGCGACGCAGGAACAGTGGGTGGAGAGTTCGACCGGGGTTTCGCTGGCGATGGTCGGGTTGTACAAGGCGTTGGGTGGGGGTTGGGAGTCGGTATATCCGATAGCGAAACTTGCTACCAGTAATCCGGTTTGATCACCGGTTTTTTGTGCGTAGCCACACGGTTTGGAAATTGATGAAGTCGCAGTTCCTCTTCAGAAATAACGCGTCTCAACCAGTGCGAGTTATCTTTCAAAGAACCTGGAGGAGGGCGAACAGAACCCGTCCGATAAGGAAGGATCACTCCAATGATCAGGGCGGGAAAATCTGTTCGAAGCGCCTTCAGTGCAGGGGTCATATCGGTATCACTGGAAACCAGAATGATTTGATCAATACTCTCAGCACCTTCGAGCATTGTTTGTCGGCTCGCAGTGCGATACATGCTGATTGCTATATGAACATCGGTTTCTTTTTCTTCCAGCTTCCAGATATCGACTTTGTCCTGACGTGACGCATGGGTGTTTTTATCTACAAACCTTGGCGCTTTGGCTGGCTCTAATTGATGTCTTCCGAAATGCACAACGACCTTGCTGGCACGCAGAGCTCTCACGTATGCATCCTGAGCCTCTTTGGAAACGCGGCCACGGGTTGCCAACTGGGGTTTAATTGGAGAAGTGAAATAGTCAATCGATACGATTGAGCTTTGAGGGTTTTCGATGAAGGCTATGTGCGTCAGCAGGCTGTGCAGGTTCAGCCATTTATAGGGTGTACCAGCGAGCAAGCCGTAAAACAGGTTGTAGCCATCAACGAAAAATGCGGTACGCACAAAAAATCCTCAGAAACGAAAAAACCGGCCTAGGCCGGTTTTTTCATCCCCAACAGCCAGCGAACTGAATCACTACGTACGGGGTTGAGTAAGGCAATCCTAGATTGAGCGCGTCATGCAGGTCAACCACCAAATGATTGCAGGCTCACTCCGCTGGTTTATCGCCAGCACCGGCTCGCCAGTTTTGGTTGCGAGTACCAACCGGGGTCAAGCCATTTGCGGGCTTCTGTATTAGAGGTTGTTGCAGAGAAAGGTACATTGGGTCTGCGTTTATGCTCGTAGGTAGCTTGTCTATCACCACTTTCGCAATGAGCAATTGGTAGCGTCCTCAACGCTTGTAGGAATTCTGGGTTTGCCTACCTTTTTTAAACAACCATGCAGCAGCCCTCTCGTTTGAAACATTACATTTCCATGGAGTGATGGCCTTTCGCTTGACGCTAACCCCCGCTGTCGTAGACTCCGCACATCCGTCAGGGAGTAGCGGTTATGCAGCGTTTTCGCGGTTGGGTTATCGGATTGACCTTAATAACGTGTGCAGTTCAGGCGCAAACGCCCGGGCCAGACGATCCGCTGCTGGATAACCCGGCGCCCGGGGCGGCCACTGCGAGCAGTGAGGCGCGGGGGGTGTTGCGGGCTCGCGATCAGGCGACGCTGGCCAGTGAGCTTTCCGGGCGGATTGTCGAGTTGCCGTTCAGCGAGGGCGAGTCGTTCAAAAAGGGCGATACGCTGGCGCGTTTCGATTGTTCGGCCTATCAGGCGCAGCTCAATGCCGCGCAGGCGGCCAGCCGGGGTGCCGGTGAAGAGTTGGCGCACAACAAGCAGTTGGCGGCACTCAATTCCGTCGGACGCTTCGAAGTGGCGCGGGCCGAGGCCAAGGTCAGCGAAACCCAGGCGCAATCCCAGGTGTACCAAGTGCAGGTCAAACGCTGCAGCGTGATTGCGCCGTTCGATGGGCAAGTGGTCGAGCGTAAAGTGCAGCGCTATGAAAGCGTGCCGGCCGGCGCACCACTGCTCGATGTCGTCGATAACCGTACCCTCGAAATTCATCTGCTGGTGCCCTCGCGCTGGATGGCCAGACTCAAGCCCGGCCAGACCTTCAGCTTCGTGCCCGATGAAACCGGCCAGCCGATCGACGCCACGGTGAAACGCCTCGGCGCGCGAATCGATGAGGGCAGTCAAACCCTGTTGCTGGTTGCAACTCTCCCCGAAGCCAAAGGTTTGCTCGCCGGCATGAGCGGCACCGCGCGTTTCCCGGAGCTTAAGTGAACGCCCCGGTGAGCGGCGCCGCCGAACAGGTGTTCGCGCGCTTTCTTGATCTTGAGCGCCAGACCCGCGCTGCCCGCGATGCCGCGCAACTGGCCTACAGCCTGGTCAACGACGGCCAGTCGTTGTTTGGCTTTCGTCATGCCGCGTTGTTGATCGCCGGCAAGGTACAAGCCGTGACCGGCGTCAGTGCGGTCGAGCCAAATGCGCCGTTCGTGGCGTTCGTCGAGCAGGCCGTGGCGCAGTTGTTCAAACAGGATGTGCTGAAGCAGGCGCGAGTGATTGCCCCAGAGTTACTGAACGACAGCATCCAGTCTGACTGGCGTTCATTGTCGGCGGCGCAGGTGTTCTGGCTGCCGTTGATCGACCACGACGCTCAGGTGTTCGGCGGTTTGTGGCTGGCCCGCGATATGCCGTGGAACCCTTCCGAACAAGTCCTGCTGTCGCAACTCGGCGACACCTACAGCCACGCCTGGCTGGCGCTGCAACCGCGCAAACCGTGGCGGCTGCGCTGGACCCGTAAACGTCAGGTGGCATTGCTCGCCGTACTGTTGCTCGGGCTGTTGATCCCGGTGCGTCAATCGGTGCTGGCTCCGGCTGAGGTGGTGCCACTGGGCGGCCGCGTGGTGGCGGCGCCGCTGGACGGGGTGATCGCCGAGTTTCTGGTCAAACCCAATCAGACGGTGAAAACCGGTGATGTGCTGGTGCGTTTCGAAAGCACCACGCTCAAGGCGCAGGCCGATGTTGCCGAGCGTGCGTTGGGTGTGGCCGAAGCTGAGCTGAAATCCAATTCCCAGCGCTCGTTTGCCGATGCCGAGTCGAGCGCAAAAGTCGACTTGCTTGCCGCCCGTGCCGAGCAGAAACGCGCCGAGCGCGACTACGCCCGCGAACTGCTCAAGCGCAGCGAAGTGCGCGCCGAGCGCGACGGTATTGCGGTGTTCGCCGACGCGGAACGCTTGACCGGCAAACCGGTGCAGACCGGCGAGCGCCTGATGGACATCGCCGATCCGAGCCAGGCTGAACTGCGCATCGAACTGGCAGTGGGCGATGCGATCTCGTTGGCGCCTGGTGCCGAAGTGGCGTTGTTTCTCGACAGCGATCCGCTGAAGCGCCATCTCGCCACACTGGAACGCTCGGCGTACGAGGCGCAGCCGACGGCGGGCGGGCAACTGGCCTATCGGCTCGACGCCAGTTTTACCGAGGCGCCGCCGCGTATCGGCCTGCGCGGCACAGCGAAAATCTTCGGTGATCGCGCGCCACTGGCGCTGTACCTGCTGCGCCGGCCATTGGCCGGTTTGCGCCAGAGCGTGGGCCTCTAAATGAACCTGCCGAGCCTGCGTGCCGACCTGCAATTGTCGCCCGCGGCACCGGCCTTGGACGGTTCGCCGCGCTGGACCCTGGCCGACCCGGTGCGCGGCCGTTACTTCAAGCTCGGCGCGGCGGCGATGCGCCTGCTGCTCCACTGGTCGTTGGGCGACGCCGAGCAAGTCTTGCGCGCGGCCAATCGTGAACCGGGCTTGCCGCTGGACGGCACGGAGCTTGAGCAGTTGCTGGAATTTCTTCGCGGCCACGATTTGATCTCTGCGCTCGACGATCAACAGCGCGCCAGCTATCGCCTCAAGGCCTTGGCGCAGAAGCAAAGCCTGTGGCAAATCCTCCTGCATCAATACCTGTTTTTCCGCATTCCGCTGTGGCGCCCGGACGCATTTCTCAATCGCGCATGGCCGTGGCTGGAGCGTTTTGGCCCACGGCTGTTGCGCTATGGATTGCCGACGACGTTGGCGTTGGGTGTGTTTCTGGTCTCGCGCGACTGGCAGCGTTTTGTCGGAACGTTTCCGCACCTGTTCAGCCTCGGCGGCGCGCTGGCGTTTGGCGTGGCGTTGTTCTTTGCCAAGCTCTGTCACGAATTCGGCCATGCGTTCATGGCCAAGCGCGCCGGGTGTCGAGTGCAGAGCATGGGCGTGGCGTTCATGGTCTTGCTGCCGATGTTCTACACCGATGTCAGCGACGCCTGGCGGGTCAATGATCGCCGTGCGCGATTGCTGATCGGTGCCGGCGGTGTCCTCGCGGAATTGCTCTTGGCGTGTATTGCGCTACTCGCATGGTCGTTGCTGCCGGATGGGCCGGGGCGCACAGCGGCGTTCATGCTCGCCAGCGCCACGTGGATTACCACGCTGGTGGTCAACCTCAATCCGTTCATGCGTTTCGATGGTTATTTTCTGATCAGTGATTTCTGGGAAGTCGACAATTTGCAGGGCCGCGCATTTGCCCTGTGCCGCTGGCGCCTGCGTGAGTTTTTGTTCGGTTATGGCGCCCCGGCGCCGGAGCCGTGGTCGCCGAAGATGCAACGGCGTTTGCTGATCTGGGGGTATGGCTCATGGTTATGGCGTGCGGCGTTGTTTTTCGGGATCGCGCTGGCGGTCTATCACTTGTTCTTCAAGGTGTTGGGGATCTTCCTGATGCTGGTGGAACTGGTCTGGTTCATCTTTCTGCCGATCATGCGTGAGTGGCGCCAGTGGTGGAGCCGCCGCGAACAGGCGCATGGCCCGCGCGTGCTGCTCAGTGCGTTGGCGCTGCTCGGGTTGTCGCTGGTGCTGATCGTGCCGTGGCGCAGCTCGGTGGAGTTGCCGACCATGCTTGAAGCCGGGCGCGCCAGTGCCCTGCATGCGCCGACGGCGGCAAGGGTCAAAGCGGTGCAGGTGGCGGACGGACAGAAGGTCGCTCAGGGCGATGTGCTGATTGAACTGGAATCGCCGGATCTGGAATCGCGACTGGCGATCGTGCGCCGGGAAATCCAGATCCAGCAGCTGTTGATGCGCCGTCAGGCCAGTCGCAGCGAAACCGCTGCCGATGCCGGCATTGTCGAGCAGCGGCTGGCAGAAGCGGTCGCCGAGTACCGAGGACTGACGGCGCAACGCGAGCGCCTGTTGCTGCGCGCACCGCAGGCCGGCAGCGTGCGTGATCTGCTGCCGAACATGACGGTCGGGCGCTGGCTGTCGACCCGCGATACGCTGGCCCGGGTGGTCGAGGACGGCGCACGCCTGCGCGGTTATCTCGCCGAAGCCGAACTGTGGCGAGTCAAACCCGGCGCCAACGGCCGCTTCATTGCCGATGACCCGATGCACCCGGCGCTCGCCGTGCAGCTGAATGAAATTGACACCAACGGCGTGGCCTACGTCGATCAGGAGGCGCTGACCTCCGACCATCACGGGCCGATTGCCGTGCGCCGCGATCAACAGCAGCGGGCAGAGCCGGTGCAGGCGCAATACGGCGCGCGGCTCAGCGTGCTCGACACAGCGCCGACACCGTTACAACCGTTGCGCGGCGTGGTGGTGTTGCAGGGCAGCGGTGAATCATTGCTCGGCGTGGCATGGCGGCGAATGGCGGCGCTGGGCGTCAGGGAAAGCGGTTTCTAACGGAGAGCACGATGGCGGACAACGCAGCAGTGGCGGCAGAGGGATTGGTGGTGCGGCCTTCGCGGGCAACCGACGGGCCGTTTTTGCAAAGCCTGTATCAGACAGCGCGGCCGGACCTGCAATGGATCGACGGCGAGCCGGAACAGGTGCAGCAAGTGATCGCGCAGCAGTTCCAGGTGCAGGAACAGGGCATTGGCGACAACTACCCCAACGCCATGCACTACGTGGTGGAAAAACTTGGCAGCGCCATCGGCGCGTTGAGCACCGATTTCGGCGCCAACGAGATTCGCGTGTTGTATCTGGCGTTCATCCCGCAGGCGCGCGGCCAGGGTTATGGCCGCGCCGTACTGCAAGGCGTGCAGAAAGCCGCGCAACAGATTCGCTGCCCGGTGGCGACGGTGGTCTGGACCAGCAATCCCCATGCGCGACGGCATTATCTGGCGCTGGGTTTCGCTGTAGAAGAACGCAACCCCGCCGCCGAACGCCTCGTCTGGTACCCGCAATAACCCCCTGTAGGAGCTGCCGCAGGCTGCGATCTGTTGATCTTAAAAACAACAAGATCAACAGATCGCAGCCTGCGGCAGCTCCTACATGAAACCCATCAATTAAAGGTGATGTGGAAGTAAGCCAACTTCGGGTCCCGGCCCATGGGGGGTACCCGTGATACGAAGATGTCGTCGA
Source organism: Pseudomonas sp. A34-9 (assembly GCF_029543085.1). Lineage (NCBI taxonomy): Bacteria > Pseudomonadati > Pseudomonadota > Gammaproteobacteria > Pseudomonadales > Pseudomonadaceae > Pseudomonas > Pseudomonas sp. A34-9. Next base: position 195,622 of record NZ_CP119967.1, read on the forward strand.
CCCGCCCCAGTTCCGGCAATTCAAGCGCACACAGTCCATCGATAAATCCCGTCGGTTGCAGGCTGCTCAATTCGACGCTGAATGGCATGCGCTCGCTGTAACGCATTTTCGCCAGCGGTTTCTCTGCGAGTTCGTCGATATGGATTTGCAACGCGCAGCCATCGGGCAGATACAGGGTGCCGATCCGCCCGAGAAGTGCCTGGAAGTGTTGGCTTTTAACCGTTTGCAGCATGTTCTCGCTCCGGCAAAGTGGGGAACCGGGGGAAGGTGATCCCCCGGTGGTCGATCAGTTACGCGAAGGGAAAATGCCCTGCAGCGCGATGCTGAAGTTGAGCACCAGATACGGGTTCATGATTGCCATCGGCAAGCCGTTGCCGGTTGGCGAGATCGTGCCGCTGATGGTGGTCGCGGCGCCTTTGAGCGGAATGGCTGAGGTGCCTTGGGCATCGGAAAAGATATTCGCCAGACCCGGCCCGGTACCCGATGCACCGATGTAGGCATTGGTCGCCGTCGGAGCGCCCAGCGGGTTGCTCGCCGGGTTGGCCAGTTGCACGGTGGTGGTGGCGGTGAGGCCGGCGAGGGTGTGGGTGTGGTTCGGCAGGTTGTTGAGGGTCGCGGTGACCTGTTCGGCGCCGGAGATTTCACCCATCACCCGTGGCGTCAGGCCCGGGCCGTTGCCCTGGCAGATCGGCATTCGGCTTTGCAAATTGGGCAGCCCGAAGGTCTGGACACCATTACCGCCATAGGTGGTGCCCAGCAGTGCAAACAACGCCTGGTATTGCGAAAGGTTCATCAACTGCCCGTTGCACTGCGCCCATCCACTGGGCGCGTAATTGAAGGCAAACGTCAGAACAGTGCCCATGTAAACGTCCATAAGATCCTCATCCTTTTGATTGGTGGTCGGCGGGCCAATCGTGGATTCGGGCAGTGCTGATGCCTTCACCTGCCATGGCCAGGTCACGCCACGCCAGAGCGTAGACGCGGATTGGCAAGGTTGCCGGATGTCGTGAAGTCGCAAATCGGCATCGACGGCTCTCCCGCGCCTGACCTAGAGTGACTGGCAGGACCGGACTCATACAGGCGTGGTGTTGTGGCACGGCAAGAGGAAGCGATGGCGGTCAACAGAGTTACGCCAGTGGGCGACACACAGGATCCGCACGCGACACCGGGGTCGTGGTTTGCCCGCTTGCCCTTGATCCGTTGGGCCCGGGAGCACTGGCTGCTGCCGATCCTGCTCCTGGCCGCCGCTGCGCGCTTTTACGACCTGACGGCTGCGGCGATCTGGGGCGATGAAGGTTCCAGCCTGCTACTGGCGCGCTACTCGCTGGGCGATATCTGGCGCCACGCGGCCTTCGATGTGCATCCGCCGCTGTACTTCATGCTGCTGCATGGCTGGATTGAACTGTTCGGCGACGGGATTTTTGCCATCCGCTGCCTCAGCGCGCTGGCTGGCATTGCGGCGGTCGGGATGGGCGTCTGGCTGGTGGATCGCTTGGCCACGCGCCGCGCTGCGATCCTCGCCGGCCTGCTACTGGCGTTGTTGCCGACGGCGGTGCGCTACAGCCAGGAAGTGCGCATGTATTCGCTGCTCGGCCTGCTGTTGATCGCCGCGACGCTGGCGCTGGTTTACTGGATCCGCCGCCCGCAGCGTCACCGCTATCTGGTGTTTTATGCACTGTTGATGACGGCGGCGTTCTACACCCATTACTTCGCCGTGCTGGCGGCGCTGTGTCACTGGGTCTATCTGGGGGTGATCCGGTTTCAGCGCGGCTATCGCTTGCGGCATATCCAGCGTCCGGCCTGGTGGCTGGCGAATCTGCTCATCGCGTTGCTGTACTTGCCATGGCTGCCCAACTTGCTGGGTCTGATGCAGCACATGGAACAACTCAAGGTCGGTGGCGATGTCGGCTGGGAAGACCCGGTGACGCTGGCGTCGTTGCCGTCGATGATCTGGACATGGCTGATCCAGGATGACGGCGAACACCTGCCGTTGCTAGTGTTCGGCGCGTTGCCGCTGGCGTTGTTGCTGCTGACGGCGGTGGCGGTGCTGCGGGATCGCAGCGTGTCGCGCGGCAGTGTCCTGTTGGCGTTGTACACCGGCTTACCGCTATTGCTGGTGTTTGCGGTGTCGTTCATCACGCCGCTGTTCATCGAACGTTATCTGACCGCCTACGCATTGGGCTTGCCGCTGCTGGCAGCGCTGGCCATTGACCGCTTGTACAGTCGCGTGCGGATGCTGGCTGTGGCTGTGGCGGTGCTGGTGTCGTTGCTCGGGGTGGAAATGGTCGGCCTGAACAACAACGCCACGGTCGACAGCAATGATCAGTTCGATCGCGTGGTGAATTACGTCAATCAGCATTTCCAGCCCGGTGATCGCATCATTACCAGCGACATGCTCTGGTACTTGAGTTACGTCTACTACGATCGCACCGGCGCACAGGTGCGGCTGTACACGCCGCCGGCTGCGGACGGCCGTTCGACGCGGCCCAATGAATATGGTTTCGGTACGCTCGTCAGCGACCAAGTCTACCTCGACAGCCTTGCCGAGGTTTCCGGCAACGCGCGGATATGGCTGGTCGGCACCCAGGATGACCCGGCAGAGTTTGCACCCATGCCCGCCACTTGGCAGATCAGCGCGCAAGTCCATGCGGGCGGGGCGCAAGCTCGCTTGATCACGCCGAAATCGGCGGCCGAATAGCGGCGGTTGCGACTAAAACGATTCACCTTCAAATTCGCGATTAAAAGTTAATCATTTAGTTCTTTTTGCTCTTGGCTGATATCAAAACACTACTAGTCGCAGGGTTACTGTTGGACTACGCTTTGTCGGACAAAAGGACTTTCGATGACGGTGAAGGGATTGCAGCAGTTCCACTTTATCTCCGGCTTGCCGCGCTCAGGCTCCACCCTGCTTTCTGCGATTCTTTTGCAGAACCCGCGCTTTCACGCCGGCATGACCAGCCCGGTCGGCTCCCTCTTTTCCAGCGTCCTCGATCAATGCAGCTCCGGCAGCGAGTACGGTGCGGTGATCGACACTGACATGCGCCGTCGCCTGTTGCGCGGTCTGTTCCAGTCCTTCTATGCCGACAAGGCCGACAAGCCAGTGGTATTCGACACCAACCGGCAGTGGAGCTCGCGTCTGCCGGCACTCAACGACCTGTTTCCCCAAGCCAAAGTCATCGCCTGCGTGCGCAACGTCGCTTGGGTGATGGACAGCCTCGAACGGCTGTACCGCGCCAATCCTTTCGAAAACACCAAACTGTTTGGCGATGCCGTCGAGCGCAACACGGTGTACAGCCGTTGCGAAACCCTGGCTCAGCGTAATCGCCTGGTGGGTTTTGCCTGGGCGTCGCTCAAGGAAGCCTATTACGGCGAACACGCCGACTCACTGCTGATCATCGATTACGACCTGCTGACCCAGGCGCCGGAGCGCGTGCTGCGGCTGGTCTATGAATTCATCGGTGAGCCTTGGTTCGAGCACGATTTCGAGCATCTGGCCTATGACGCGCCGGAGTTCGACCAGGGCCTTGGCCTGGCCGGCCTGCACAAGGTCAAACCCAAGGTTGCCTTGCAGTCGCGGCGCACCATTCTGCCGCCAGACCTGTTCAAGCAATACGCTGATTTGTCCTTTTGGCTCGATGGCTCAGCCAGCGCCGCCAATGTCATTCGTATGAAGTCCGACGCCGCGATCAGTTGATCGCGGCGTTTTTCATTGATGCCTTACGTACCTTCGTTCGAGTTCGGGTGAGCAACATGTGGTGGAGCATTTTTGGCGGTGCAAAGGTCAAGTCTCGGGCAACCGCAGGTCAGCGTTCACTGGCCTCGCCGATGATCATGTCGCTGGAGCCGCGCATGCTGTTCGACGGCGCGGTGGCCGCCACCGTCGCCGATACCGCTGCGCAAGCCGACAGCCATGCACCCACCGCTGCCGATGCGGCCAAGGCGCCGGCAGCCGATCATCCCGTTGCGAGCAAGGACACCCACGGCCAGGCTGATGCCACGCCGGCCGTCAGCCCGGTCGCGGTGCCCGGCCAGAGTGTGGTGTTCGTCGATTCGCGGGTGAAGGATGCCGACAGCCTGCTGCAAGGCATTGCTCCCGGTACGCAAGTGGTGAAACTCGACGCGACCAAGGACGGTTTGCAGCAGATCGCCGACTTCCTCGATCAACATCATGGCGTCAGTTCGGTGCAGATCATTGCCCACGGCAATGCCGGTGATCTGTGGCTGGGCAACAGTTATCTCTCTGCAGACAACGTCGCTCAACGCAGCGCGGTCCTGGCTGAAATCGGCAAGGACATGAACGCTGGCGGCGACATCCTGATTTACGGTTGCTACACCGCCGAAGGTGACCGCGGCTTGAGTTTCGTCGACTCGCTGGCGCAGTTGACCGGGCGTGATGTGGCCGCTTCGAACAATCGCACCGGTGTCGGCGGCGACTGGGACCTGGAGATCGCCACCGGCACCATCGAAAGCGCCAACGTACTGTCGAGCAAAGCCATGAGCGAGTACCAGTGGGGCCTGGCCACCTGGACGGCGACCAATAACCTCAATTCGGGCGTCGGCTCGTTGCGCGCAGCCCTGGCGTCGGCGCAGAACGGCGATATCGTCACGTTCAGTTCCGGCATGACCGTGCAGCTCACTTCTGAGCTGCTGATCAACAAGAGCCTCACCGTTGACGGCGATCTGAATAATGACGGCGTGGCCGACGTGACCCTCGATGGTCAGTACAAAACCCGCGTCGTGGAAGTCACCTCCGGCAGCACCGTGACCCTCGACGGCCTGGTGATCACCAAAGGTCTGGTGGCCGGCAATGGTGGCAATGGCGGCTCAGCGGCGGCCGGGGCCATGGGCGGCGGTATTTTCAACGCCGGCATCCTTACCCTTAACAACGTGACCGTTACCGCGAACGCCGCTTCCGGCGGCGGTGGCGGCGGTGGTGTGACCGGCGGTTATGTTGGTGGTGGCGGAGGCGGCGGTGCGGGTATCGGTGGCCAGATCGGTGGCCATGGCGGTTCTTCCGGCCCGGCCACCGGCACCTATGCCGGGGGGGCGGGGAGTGCCAATGCCGGCGGCTATGGCGGCGGTTACAGCCCGACCGACATGGGCGGGCGCGGCGGCACCAGCACCGGTGGCGCGGGCGGCAATGGCGGCAGCGCCGGTGCCGGTTACAGTCATGGCGGCAATGGCGGTTCGGCCAGCAATGGCAGCCTGTCGATTGGCGGCGGCGGTGGCGGTTCCGGCTGGGACAAAGTCGGTGGCGTCGGCGGCAATGCGGCCGGCGGTATCTACAACGCTTCGACCGGTACCCTGAAAGTCATCGGCACCTCGGTCATCAGCAACAACATCGCTGCCGGTGGCGGTGGCGGGGGCGGCGGTGGTGTCGGCAGCAACGGCGCCGATGGCGGTGCCGGTGGTCGCGGCGTCGGGGCGATCTGGAACAACGGCGGCGTGGTGCTGATCACCGCGAGCAACTTTGCTGCAATCAGTGGCAATGGCGCGGCCAGCGGTGGCGGCGGACTGTCGAACGGTGGTTCTACCGGCACGACGCCGAGTGCGCTGGTGGGTATCTTCAATAACGGCGGTACGCTCAACACCGCCTATGTGGAGCCGCCGACCGCAACCATTGTGATGGCCGATACGGCACTGAAAATCGGCGAAACCTCGCTGGTGACCATCACTTTCAGCCGCGCAGTGAGCGGTTTCACCAACGCCGACCTGACCATCGCCAATGGCACGCTGACGGCGGTGAGCAGCAGCGACGGCGGCCTCACCTGGACGGCCACCTTCACCCCGACCAACAACATCACCGACGCCACCAATCTCATTACCCTCGACAATACCGGCGTGACAGCGATCAGCGACGGAGTCGCGGGCGTCGGTACGACCAACTCGGTCAATTACACGATCGATACTGCACGGCCGACCGTGACCATCGTGATGGCCGATACGGCAATAAAGATCGGTGATACCTCGTTGGTGACTTTCACCTTCAGTGAAGCCGTGAGCGGTTTCACCAACGCCGACCTGACCATCGCCAATGGCACGCTGACGGCAGTCAGCAGCAGCGACGGCGGCATCACCTGGACGGGGACGTTCACCCCGACCGCCAGCATCACCGATACCACCAACCTCATCACGCTGGACAACACCGGCATCGCTGACCTGGCGGGCAACGCCGGCAGCGGCACCACCGACTCGAATAATTACGCGATCGACACCGTGCGGCCGACGGCGACCATTGTTGTTGCCGATACCAATCTGGCGGCAGGCGAAACCTCGGTGGTGACCATCACTTTCAGCGAAGCGGTGAGCGGTTTCACCATCGCCGATCTGACCGTGGCCAACGGCACGCTGAGCGGACTGAGCAGCAGCGATGGCGGCATTACCTGGACGGTCACGCTGACGCCAACCACCAGCGTCACCGACACCACCAACCTGATCACGCTGGACAACACCGGGGTCAATGATCTGGCCGGCAACGTCGGCAGCGGCACCACCAACTCCAACAATTACGCCATCGACACCGCGCGGCCGACGGCGACCATCGTGGTCGCCGACAACGCGCTGAAAATCGGCGAAACCTCGTTGGTCACCATCACCTTCAGCGAAGCGGTGACTGGATTCACCAACGCTGACCTGACCATCGTCAACGGTACGCTGACAGCGGTCAGCAGCAGCGATGGCGGCATCACCTGGACGGCGACTTTCACCCCGACCGCGAGCATCACCGATGCGACCAACCTGATCACCCTGAACAACACCGGCATCAGCGATCTAAATGGTAATACCGGCACCGGCACTACTGACTCCAACAACTACGCCATCGATACGGTGCGACCCACCGCCACCATCGTTCTCGCCGACAACAACCTGAAAATCGGTGAGACCTCGCTGGTGACCATCACCTTCAGCGAAGCGGTGAGTGGTTTCACCAATGCCGACCTGACCATTGCCAACGGCACGTTGACCGCGGTGAGCAGCAGCGACGGCGGCATCACCTGGACCGCGACTTTCACGCCGAGCGCCAACGTCACCGATGCCACCAACCTCATCACCCTCGACCAGACCGGCGTCGCTGACCTGGCCGGCAACGCCGGCACTGGCACCGTCGATTCCGGCAACTACGCCATCGACACCCAGCGCCCGACCGCCACCATCGTGGTGGCGGATTCCAGCCTGAGCGCCGGTGAAACGTCGTTGGTGACCATCACTTTCTCGGAAGCGGTGAGCGGCTTCACCAACGCTGACCTGACGATTCCCAACGGCACGTTGACCGCCGTCAGCAGCAGCGACGGCGGCATTACCTGGACCGCGACTTACACGCCGACGGTGGCAATCAATGACGCAACCAACGTCATCACCCTTGCCAATACCGGCATCGCCGACCTGGCAGGTAACGCCGGCGCGGGCACCACCAATTCCGGCAACTTCACCATCGACACCGTAGTGCCGACGGCGACCATCATCATTGCCGACAATTCGCTGAGAATCGGCGAAACCTCGCTGGTGACCATCACCTTCAGCGAAGCGGTGACCGGTTTCACCAATGCCGACCTGACGATTGCCAACGGCACCTTGACGGCGGTGAGCAGCAGTGATGGCGGCATCACCTGGACGGCGACTTTCACGCCGACCAGCAACATCACCGACGCCACTAACCTGATCACACTCGACAACAGCGGCGTACAAAACCTGTCCGGCAACGCGGGCAGCGGCACTACCGATTCCAACAACTATGCCGTCGATACCCAGCGCCCGACCGCGACCATCGTGGTCGCCGATACGGCGCTTGGTGTCGGTCAGACCTCGCTGGTGACCATCACCTTTAGCGAGGCGGTGAGTGGTTTCACCAACGCCGACCTGACCATCGCCAACGGTACGATGAGCGCGGTGAGCAGCAGTGACGGCGGCATCATCTGGACGGCCACCTTCACGCCGGCGGCGGGTATCACCGACACCAGCAACCTCATCACCCTGGACAACACCGGCATCGCCGACCTGGCGGGCAATACCGGCAGCGGCACCACCGATTCGAATAACTACGCGGTGGACAGTCAGCGTCCGACCGCCACGATCGTCATGAGTGATGCCGATCTGCGTCCCGGCGAAACCGCGCTCGTCACGATCACCTTCAGCGAAGCAGTCAGCGGCTTCGACAATAGCGACCTGAGCGTCGCCAACGGCACGCTGAGCAACGTCTCGTCGAGCGACGGCGGCATCACCTGGACGGCCACGTTCACGCCGACCATCGGTGTCAGCGACGCCAGCAACCTGATCGTCCTGAACAACAGCGGCATCAGCGATCTGGCCGGTAATGCCGGCACCGGCACCACCAACTCGGCCAACTACGCGGTGCAGACCGAAGTGCCGACCGCGACCATCGTCGTTGCGGATACCGCGCTCAAGGCCGGCGAAACCTCGACGGTGACCATCACCTTCAGTGAAGCGGTCAGCGGTTTCACCAATGCGGATTTGACCATCGCCAATGGCACCCTGAGCAACGTCGCCTCCAGTGACGGCGGCATTACCTGGACGGCGACGTTCACGCCAACCAGCAACATCACCGACACCAGCAACCTGATCACCCTCGACAACAGTGGCGTGACCAACGCCTCCGGCAACAGCGGCGTCGGCACCACCGATTCGAACAATTTCGCCATCGACACGGCGTTGCCGACCGCGACCATTGTGGTCGCCGACAATCGCCTGGGCATCGGTGAAACCACCACGGTGACGATCACTTTCAGTGAAGCGGTCAGCGGGTTCGATCTCTCGGACATCAGCGTCGCCAACGGCACACTGGCCAACCTGACCAGCAGCGACGGCGGCATCACCTGGACCGCCACGCTGACGCCGACGGCCAACGTCAACGACACCACCAACCTGATCATCGTCGACACCGCCGGTGTGCAGGATCAGGCTGGCAACCTTGGCGCCAGCATCGCCATCTCCAACAATTACGCGCTGGATGCGACCCGGCCAACGGTGGACATCGTGGTCGCCAATCCGCACTTGGGTATCGGTCAGACCACCACGGTGACCTTCACCTTCAGCGAGGCGGTGAGCAATTTCGACCTGTCCGATCTGAGCGTGACCAACGGCGATTTGAGCAACCTCAGCAGCAGCGATGGCGGCAAGACCTGGACGGCGACGTTCACGCCGACGGCCAATGTCAGCGATCCGAGCAACTTCATCGCGCTGGACACCAGCAACGTCACCGATCTGGCCGGCAACGTCGGCAGCACCGTCGCGGTGTCGAACAATTACGCGCTCGACAGCGAACGGCCGACCGCCACCGTCGTCATCACCAACCCGAACCTGGGCATCGGCCAGACCTCGCAGGTGACCATTACCTTCAACGAGGCAGTCAGCGGCTTTGATCTGGCCGACATCAATGTCGGCAACGGCACCTTGTCCAACCTGAGCAGCAGCGATGGCGGCAAGACCTGGACCGCGACACTGACGCCGAATGCCAACGTCAACAGCGCCAGCAACGCGATCAGCGTCAACAGTGCCGGGGTCAGCGATGCGTCCGGGAACAGCGGCAGCGGAGTCAGCAGTTCCAACAACTACGCCATCAATACAGTGCCGGTGGTCATTCCGCCCATCGTGCCGACCACGCCGACCAGCGTCGTGATCCCGGATCCGCTCATTCGCAGCAGCGACCCGGTGGTGCCACCACCGCCGCCGAACGTGCCGCTGCAACCGGTCATCTTCACTCCGCCAACCGGCGATCTCGGTTCACCGCTGACCTTCGCGCCGTTGTTCGAGCAACGGGTGATCGGCAACGGCATCCGTCCGATTGGCGATATTTTCATCAATCACGGCGCCCTCAGCCGCAGCTTCATCGCGCAGGTGTTCAGCAGCAGTGACAGCGGCGGCGATGGTTCCGGCCACGGTTTCCTCGGCTTTGGCGGTGGTGATGGCGGCGTATTCGCCAGCAGCACGCTGGCGAGCCTGTTCAATCAGGACAGCGCCGCCGAGCGCGATTCGCTGAACGCGTTTGGCAGTCACTCACTCAAGGCCGGGGATATTTCCCAGGGCCTGCGCGGCGTGTTTGGCGCACCGACGCTGGGCCAGCAATTGCAGCAACTCAAAGACAACGAACAGCACCGGGTCGATAGCCTGGCCGCGGCGCTGCAACAGGTCGGCATCAGCGAAATATCGGCCTGAACGAACCATTACTCAACACTGTGCAGGACCTAGGGGCGATCCAGGGATGAAGACAAGTCAGAAGTTGTTCGGCGCCAGCCTGCTGGCGCTGGCGATCAGCGGATGTGCAGTGACCAGTGAACCGATTGAACGCAGCGTCAGTGAACAGCGCGCCAAGACCGACCTGCAAAGCATGTACAAGGATCAGGAACCGCTGCGCGGGCCGTTGACCCTGCACCAGGCCATGGCCCGTGCCGTGAAGTACAACCTCGAAGGCCGCTTGAAGATCATGGAGGAAGCGCTGGCCAAGCGGCAGCTCGACCTCGCCAGTTTCGACATGTTGCCGCGCATGGCGCTGGACGCCGGTTATGTCGGGCGCAACAACGTCAACGCCTCCAGCAGCCAGAGCGTGCGCACCGGCACCCAGTCGCTGGAACCATCGACCTCGCAGGATCGCGACCGCGAGGTCGCCGACCTGACCATGGTCTGGAACGTCCTCGACTTCGGCGTCAGTTACATCAGCGCCAAGCAGCAGGGCGATCAGCGCCTGATCGTCCAGGAGCGTCGACGCAAGGTGATCAACACCATCGTTCAGGACGTACGCTCGGCCTATTGGCGCGCGATGGCCGCCGAGCGCCTGCTCAAGCAGATCGACAGCCTGATGGCGCGGGTGCAGACCGCCCGCGACAACAGCCAGACCCTGAGCGATCAACGCATTGGCGATCCGGTGCAATCGCTCGGTTACCAGCGCTCGTTGATCGAAGCCACGCGCCAGCTGGAAGAACAGCGTCGCGCCTTGTCGTTGGCGAAAACCGAACTGGCGACGCTGATCAACCTGCCGCTGGGCACCAACCTGACGCTGGCCACCGATGACGGTTATCAGATTCCGCAGCTTAAGGTCGATCTGGCGAAACTCGAACAAGAAGCCCTGACCAGTCGCCCGGAACTGCGCGAGCAGGATTACCAGACACGCATCAGCGCCGCCGAAACCCGCAAAGCCATGCTGCGCTTGTTGCCGGGCCTGGAGTTCTCCGCTGGCGGCCATTACGACAGCAACTCCTTCCTCGTCGAACAGGGCTGGGCCGACTACGGCGTCAAAGTCACCTGGAACCTGTTCAACGTAATCTCCGCACCGGCGGCGATCAACGTCGCCAAGGCTGGCGAAGAGGTCGCCACTGCGCGGCGGCAGGCGATGTCGATTGCCGTGCTGGCGCAGCTCTACGTGGCCAACGCCAACTATCAAGAAGCGCTGCGTCAGTTCAAGACCAACCAGCAATTGTCGGATATCGACGGGCAGATCGTTGGCCAACTGCGCAACCGTCATCAAGCGGCGGGGATTGGCGAGCTGGAGCTGATTCAGGGCGAGCTGAACAACCTGCAAGCAGACCTGCGCCGCGATTTGTCGTACGCCGATCTGCGCAATGCCTACGGCCAGATTTTTGCCAGCGCCGGCCTCGATCCGCTGCCGGATCAAGTGCAATCCACCGAAGTGCAGTCGATCGCCACCGCGCTGGCCAATCGCGAGTCGGCGTGGGCGGCGGGGGATATCTCGGTGCCGGTGGTGGCGCATGCCCCAGCACAATGATGTGCTGGCACCGAACGCCAGCATCAGCCGCACGCAACGCGAGGCCCGCAATGGTCATCGCGGTGCGGCGATCCTGCTGACCGGTTTGCCGGCGGCAGGCAAATCGACATTGGCGCAAGCGCTGCAGGCCACGTTGTTTGGGGATGGTCGGCAAAGCGTGGTGCTCGACGGCGACAGTTTGCGCACAGGCCTCAACCGGGATCTGGGCTTCAGCGATACCGATCGCCAGGAAAATATTCGCCGCGCCAGCGAACTCGCGGCGCTACTGGTGGACAACGGGCAGATCGTGATTCTGGCGATGATTGCGCCGCTGGCCGAGCTGCGTGATGTGTTCGCACAGCGCTTGGGTGACGACTATCGCGAAGTCTGGTGCAGCGCGTCACTGGCGGTGTGCGAGCAGCGTGATCCGAAAGGGCATTACGCCCGCGCCCGACGCGGCGACCTGCTCGGGTTTACCGGCATTTCCGCGCCCTATGAGCCGCCGGCGCAGCCGTCGTTGGTGCTCGACACCGGCGCGCAATCGGTCGACACCTGCCTCGATCGGCTGCTGACCTGGCTCGGGGAGTGTTCGGTGTTGCCCAAGACATGAGCCGCCCGGCGTATTCGCGATTGCCAGTAACCGTGGATTTGCCCTTGCTGTTGCAGGCGCTGTCAGCGATTGCCGACGACGCCTGGCGCAGCCATTTCAATGCCGGTTATTTTTCCGGCGACTGGAGCGGGGTGGCGCTCATTTCGGCGGTCGATGCGCTGACCGAACTGTCCCCCGGACGCGGTGAGCCGGTGCAACGCGCAGCTTGGCAGCGTGATCCGCGCTGGTCGCGCGCGCTGCAGGATTTGCCGCTCGATATCGTCAGTGCCCGACTGTTGCGCCTGGGGCCGGGCGGCCGGATTCATGAGCATCGTGACTACGATCTTGATGGCCCGGACGCTGATCTGCGTTTGCACATTCCGTTGCTCAGTCCGCCCGATGTCGATTTCTGGCTCGACGGCCGGCGTGTGCCAATGCAGGCGGGCGAATGCTGGTTTCTCGACCTCGCACGTGCGCATCGGGTGGCTAACCGCGACACCTCAGCGCGAGTGCATCTGGTCCTCGATTGTCGGCCCAGTGTCTGGCTGGCGCAGATGATTGCTCAAGGTCTGCCGGACACACCCGCGCCGGAGTTGTCTGATAGCGCGCTGCAACGTTTTCAGCGTCGGGTGGCTGAGGATGCCGCGTTGTCCGCCGAGTTGCAGGCGTTGCATGATCCGCAAATCTTCATCAGCCGGACACTGGTGCTGGCCGCTGAACAGGGTTTGGAGATTTCTCCCGAAGAACTGCGCGCGGCCATGCGCAATGGCCGCCGGCAATGGACTGAACAATGGAGCCACTGAATTTCGACGGCTGGTTGCCCATTCGTATCTGGCCGGTCGCTGGGCAATGGCAAGTGGATTGGTGCTGGTTCGGCGACACGCCGTTGCATCAGCCATTCTTCCGCGAGGCGGTCGATGATGCGTTGCGGCTGCCATTCAACCAGGCGTTCCGGCGCAACACGCCATTGGCGGCGTTGACCGCTTGGCAAGCGCAGAGCCCGGGAATCGCCCCGAGCGCATTCATTCTGCATGCCTCGCGCTGTGGTTCGACGTTGATCAGCCAGATGCTCGCGCAGCTCGACGATCACATCGTGGTGTCCGAACCGCCGCCATTGGACGCGTTGTTACGCAGCGACTTACCGGCCGCCGAACGTCAGGCTGCAATTGCCGGATTGCTTTCGGCGTACGGCCAGCGCCGGCGCGGTGTGGAAAAACGCCTGGTGATCAAACTCGATGCCTGGAACATCGGCGAATGGCCGCTGTTGCAGGCCTGTTTTGCCGATACACCGTGGTTGTTTCTCTATCGCGACCCGTTGGAAATCGCGGTTTCCCACCTGCGTCGGCCGGGCATGCACATGGTCCCGGGGATGCTCGGCGATTGCGTATTGGAGGATGGGTTGCAGTTCGAGGGCCGTGAAGATTTTATCGCGCGGCGTTTGGGGCGGTTGTTGGACGCGGGGTTGCTGCATTGTCGGGATTCGGCCGGTTTGGCGGTGAATTACGGCGAGTTGCCCGATGCGATGGCAGGGCGTTTGGCGCGGTTCTTTCGATTGAATGATTTGCAGCGTCAGCAGGTTTTCGCGGCCGCCGCGCGGCATGCGAAGCAACCCTCAGAGACGTTTGTTGCCGATGCTGAAGACAAGCGCCGCGAGGCTTCGGCGCTGTTGCAGGCGCGTGTGCAGACGTGCGCGCGAGCGCCCTACGAAGCTTTGGAAAAATTGCGTGGTGCCTGAAAAGATCGCAGCCTTCGGCAGCTCCTACATTGGAATGTGATCCCCTGTAGGAGCTGCCGCAGGCTGCGATCTTTTGCTCCTCAGGACTTGCCGGACAAATCCGCCATGCCCTTGAGCAATTCAATCGGCAACGGAAAGACAATCGTCGAACTCTTATCGCCGGCAATCGAACTCAAGGTCTGCATATAGCGCAACTGCATTGCCCCCGGCTGGCGGCCAAGCATTTCCGCAGCCTGCATGAGTTTTTCCGAGGCTTGCAGTTCGCCTTCGGCGTGAATCACTTTCGCTCGCCGTTCCCGTTCGGCTTCAGCCTGTTTGGCGATGGCGCGGACCATCGATTCGTTGAGGTCGACATGCTTGATCTCGACATTGGCGACCTTGATCCCCCACGCATCGGTCTGCGCGTCGAGTACCTGCTGGATGTCGATATTCAACTGTTCGCGTTCGGCCAACAGCTCATCCAGTTCGTGCTTGCCGAGCACGGCGCGCAGGGTGGTTTGCGCCAGTTGGCTGGTGGCAGAAAGATAATCCTCAACCTGAATAATCGCTTTCTGCGGATCGAGGACGCGGAAATACAGCACAGCGTTGACCTTCACCGACACGTTGTCGCGAGTGATCACGTCCTGCGGCGGCACGTCGAGCACCACCGTGCGCAGGTCGACCCGAACCATTTGCTGCACCACCGGTATCAGCAGGATCAAGCCGGGACCTTTGACCTGCCAGAAGCGTCCGAGTTGAAACACCACACCGCGTTCGTATTCGCGCAGGATGCGAAACGTCGAGCCGGCCAAGGCAATGACCAACAACAGCAGCGCCACAAAACCGATTTGCAGACCCATGATCACTCTCCGAGCGGCGCCGCGTCAGTCGCGGCCACTTGCAGCAACAATCCCTGGCGACCCACCACGCGCACCGATTGCCCGGTGTGCAGCGGGGTGGTGCTGAGCACTTGCCAGCGCTCGCCTTGCAGTTGCACCCAGCCGTTACGCGCATCGCCCGGTTGCACCGTGGTGATCGCGGTCACACTGCCGAGCAGGCCGGCGTCGCCACTGACGGCGTGGCGCGGACGGGTTTTCAGGGCGCGAATCAGCAGCGCGATCAACAGCAGGGCGCTGATCAGGCCGAGACCGATCATCATCGGCACCGGCAACTCGGCGTTACTCAGCATCAGTGCTCCGATGACGAACATGATGATCCCGCCCAAACCGATCACCCCGTAGTTGGGCAGCGCGGCTTCAGCGATCAGAAAGACAATGCCTAACGTAATCAGCCACAAACCGGCCGGACTCATGGCCGGTAACGGGCTGTCGGCGGCGAGGGCTGAGCCGCTTGTCAGCAGGAGCAAGGCAAACGCACAACATCGACTGTTCACGTGACCCTCCGCGAGCGTCATGTCTGTTTCCTACAGTCTAGTTGAGGGTTGCGCTGGCTGAATCTTGATCAATGAGCGGATGTGTCCGGTGAGCGGATTTACCTTTGCCAGCCATCCGCCGAACTAGACTCAAAGACACGGCAACCACCGTTTAGCGCAACACCGAGGTGCATCATGCGTATGGCAAAAAAGGTGCAGAGCAGCCTGAACCGCGCGCACTGCGAATACGACATCGTCGCCCACCGGCACTCATCGAGCAGTCTGGAAACCGCACGGGTCGCCGGGGTGCCCGCCGAGCGTGTGGCCAAATCGATCATCCTCGACGACCACCACGGGCATTATTTGATGGCCGTGCTGCCCGCCAGTCGTCATCTGGACCTGAGCAAGGTGCGCACCAGCGGCGAATGGCAACTGACCCGCGAAAGCAATCTGGCGCACATCTTCGACGACTGCGAACGCGGTGCGGTGCCGCCACTGGGAGATTCCTACGGGCTGGACATGGTCATCGACCCGTTGCTGACGCGGCAGAAGGATATTTATCTGGAGGCGGGCAACCACAACTACCTGCTGCACATGAGCATGCCCGAGTTTCTGAAAATGGTGCCGCATGCCGAGGTGCGGGAGTTGAGTGATTAGGTGTTGTGGCGTCAGTGCCGACGCCATCGCGAGCAGGCTCACTCCTACAATTGGCATGCGTTCAACCTGTAGGAGTGAGCCTGCTCGCGATTAATCTTCCATACACCACATCTTTGAAGGAGTTGATCAATGGAACAACACACCCACAGCCTGCCATCCCTGTTCAAACAACTCGGCCTTTCCGACGACCCGGTCGACATCGAAAAATTCATCGCCACCCATTCCCCGCTCAAACCAGAACTGCACTTGGCCGATGCGTTTTTCTGGACGAAGAGCCAGTCGCAGTTTTTACGGGACGAGATTCTGGATGACGCCGATTGGGCGGAGGTGGTGGATCAGTTGAATGTGTTGTTGCGAAAGGGGCGGGAGGGCTGACTGAACGCCCACCTCTTGTCATTCAATTGAGTGGAACGGTTGTTGACGATCAAAAAATAGACCAAAATCACGACCTCAATTGAGGTCTTTTATTATGCAAAGCGTTCTGGCCGATATGGCTGTCAGTGTCTCAGAATTAAAGAAAAACCCATCCGCAGTGCTGAGCGGCGCACATGGCGGGGCTGTGGCCGTTCTTAACCACAATCGCGTCATGGGCTACATGGTGCCAGCAGACGTTTACGAAGCAATGATGGAGCGGCTTGATGATCTGGAGCTTGCTGAAATCGTTCGCGCCCGCAGCCATGAGACGCCAATTTCGGTAAGCCTGGATGACCTATAAGCTTGAATTTCTGCCGTCTGCTCACAAAGAGTGGAACAAGTTGGGTCATACACTACGAGAACAATTCAAAAAGAAGCTGGGCGAGAGGTTGAAGCTGCCAAGGGTTTCTGCTGATGCTCTGCACGGGATGCCGGACTGCTACAAAATCAAACTCAAAGCTTCCGGCTATCGCTTGGTATATCAGGTGATCGATGAGCGCGTTGTTGTTTCGGTTGTCGCAGTTGGTAAGCGCGAGCGCAGCAGCGTTTACGAGAATGCAAAAAAGCGCTGATTAATCACTGGTCGCCTTATTTCTCTGTCTTGTCAGGCAATTTGTTTCAAAACTTGACTGAAATTCCCCTGCAATGCGATATTGATAGTTAGCAAACTAACAGTGTGCATTTCCTCGTGCCGAACGATCTCGACGCTCTCCAGATGAACATCAGCAGTGCCATGGTGGTGGCCGCCAGGCATTGGCGGAAGATCTGCCAGAACACGCTGGTCAACTATGGAATCTCCGAAGCCTGCGCCGTGCCGCTGTTGATGATCGGCCGTCTGGGCGAGGGCGTGCGGCAGGTGCAGGTGGCGCAGGCTGCCGGGATGGAAAGTCCGTCGCTGGTGCGTCTGCTCGATCAGTTGTGCCATTCCGGCTATGTCTGCCGTACCGAAGATGCCCAGGATCGCCGCGCCAAGTGCCTGAGCCTGACCGACACCGGACGTGAACTGGTGCAGGCGGTCGAGATCGAACTGGTGCGCTTGCGGCATGAGGTGCTCGAAGGCATCGATCAAAGCGATCTGGAAGCTACGCTTCGGGTACTCAGAGCTTTTGAGGCGGCCAGTCCGCCTGTGGTGGTCAATTCTTGAACGGTTTTTTCTCTGGCATTCCGCCGGCCCGCGACTGGTTCTACGGGATCCGTACCTTTGCCGCGTCGATGATCGCGCTGTACATCGCCTTGCTCATGCAAATGCCGCGTCCGTACTGGGCGATGGCCACGGTGTACATCGTTTCCAGCCCGTTTCTCGGGCCGACCAGTTCCAAAGCGCTGTACCGTGCCATCGGTACTTTTCTCGGCGCGGCGGCGGCGGTTTTTTTCGTGCCGATGTTCGTCCAGAGCCCGTATGTGCTGGTGGTGGTGATCGCGTTGTGGACGGGGATTCTGTTGTTCATGTCCCTGCATTTGCGCACGGCCAACAGCTACGCGCTGATGCTCGCCGGTTACACATTGCCGCTGATTGCCTTGCCGGTGGTGGATAACCCGCTGGCGGTGTGGGACGTGGCCGAGGCGCGCACGGAAGAGATTTTCCTCGGCATCGCCGTCGCTGCGGTGGTCGGTGCGATGTTCTGGCCGCGACGGCTGGCGCCGGTGTTCAACGACGCTGTGGGCAAGTGGTTCGCTGACGCAACGACCTACAGTCTGAAATTCCTCAGCCGCGACGTGCAGCCCGAAGAAGTCACTGCATTGCGCATGGCCATGGTCGCCAACTTCAACAGCCTCGAATTGATGATCGGTCAATTGCCCCACGAAGGCTCGCGACCGCAAACCGTGCGTAACACCAAAGAATTGCGCGGGCGGATGATTCATCTATTACCGGTGATCGATGCACTGGAAGATTCGCTCTATGCCCTGGAGCGGCGCACACCGGAGCTGGTGGAAAAATTCGCACCGCTACTCGTCGCGACCCGCGAATGGCTGCGCCACCAAGACGCCGATCTCGACCGCTGGCAGGCACTGAAAGATAAGCTCGAAGCTTTGCAACCTGGCGCCGAAGCGCTGGAAGATCGCAGGCAATTGCTGTTCTCCAACTCGATTTATCGCCTCGGTGAATTCATCGATCTGTGGCAAGACTGTCGCAGCCTGCAGGACGCGATTCTCTGCGAACGCCAGGACAGCTGGCGCGCGGTGTATCGCCACTGGCGCCTGGGCCGGCTGACGCCGTTTATCGATCGTGGGCTGATGCTGTATTCGGTAGCGTCGACGATTCTGGCAATCATCACCGCCTCGGTGCTGTGGATTCTGCTCGGCTGGCCGGATGGCGGCAGTGCGGTGATTCTGGCGGCGGTGGCGTGCAGCTTCTTCGCCTCGATGGACGACCCGGCGCCGCAGATCTACCGGTTCTTTTTCTGGACCGGCATGTCGGTGCTGTTCGCCAGCCTGTATCTGTTTTTGATCCTGCCCAACCTGCACGATTTCCCGATGCTGGTGTTGGCGTTTTCCATCCCGTTCATCTGCGTCGGCACGCTGACGGTGCAGCCGCGTTTCTACCTCGGCATGCTGCTGACGCTGGTCAACACCTCGTCGTTCATCAGCATTCAGGGCGCTTACGACGCGGACTTTTTTGCCTTCGTGAATTCCAACCTGGCGGGGCCGATAGGACTGTTGTTCGCCTTTATCTGGACGCTGGTGGCGCGCCCGTTCGGCGCCGAACTGGCGGCCAAGCGCCTGACCCGTTTCAGCTGGAAAGACATCGTCCACATGACCGAGCCGGCCAACCTCGCCGAGCACCGTCAGTTGGGTGTGCAGTTGCTCGATCGATTGATGCAGCACTTGCCGCGTCTGGCGCTGACTGGCCAGGACACCGGCATTGCCATGCGCGAAGTGCGCGTCGGCCTGAATCTGCTCGACTTGCTCGCCTACACCCCACGGGTGACGGGCGCGCCGCACGCGTTGTTGCAGCAAGTGGTCAGCGAGGTCGGCGAGTATTTCCGCGCCTGCCTCAAGGCCGGTGAACGCTTGCCGGCCCCGGCCCCGTTGCTGATGACGCTCGATCGCACCCGTCGCGCACTCAATGGTCACGGCGATGAAGAAACCCGTCTGAACCTGTTGCACGCCTTGAGCGGTTTGCGTCTGGCGCTGTTGCCCGGCGTCGAATTCGTCTCCAGCGCCGAGCCCGAAGAACCGCTGCCCGATGGAGCGCCCCTATGATCGGTGATCTGGACATCAGCGGCATTTTCCTGCCGACCCTGCTGGTGTTGATGGGCATCACTTATGTGCTGTTTTTGCTGGTGCATGCCGTGCTCACGCGCGTGCACTTTTACCGTCTGGTCTGGCACCGGGCATTGTTCAACGTGGCCCTCTACGCAGTACTGCTGTACGGCGTGGACTCACTCAGTCGATACCTGATGACATGAAAAAACCGTTCTTGACCATCGGTCGCGTGGTACTGACCCTGCTGATCGTGACTTTTGCCGTTGTCCTCGTCTGGCGTATGGTGATGTATTACATGTTTGCGCCGTGGACCCGCGACGGCCACATTCGCGCCGACATCATCCAGATCGCGCCGGACGTGTCTGGATTGATCCAGCAGGTTGAAGTGAAAGACAACCAGTTGATCAAGCGCGGCCAGGTGCTGTTCAGCATCGACCAGGATCGCTTCAAACTGGCGCTGCGACAGGCCAAGGCCGCTGTCGCTGATCGCGAAGAAACCCTCGCCCAGGCCCAGCGTGAAGCCAAGCGTAACCGTGGCCTCGGCAATCTGGTGCCGGCCGAGCAACTGGAAGAAAGCCAATCGAAGGTGGCCCGTGCGCAATCGGCGCTGGCCGAAGCCATGGTCACCGTGGACAGCGCCCAGCTCAACCTCGACCGCTCGGTGATCCGCAGCCCGGTGGACGGTTACGTCAACGACCGCGCGCCGCGTCCACAGGAGTTCGTCACCGCCGGGCGTCCGGTGTTGTCGGTGGTCGACA
Organism: Pseudomonas sp. A34-9; assembly: GCF_029543085.1. Taxonomy (NCBI): domain Bacteria; kingdom Pseudomonadati; phylum Pseudomonadota; class Gammaproteobacteria; order Pseudomonadales; family Pseudomonadaceae; genus Pseudomonas; species Pseudomonas sp. A34-9. Next base: position 216,046 of record NZ_CP119967.1, read on the forward strand.
GCAATTCGTTCCACATCGACGGCTATTTCGAAGAGACCAAACTCGACGGCATTCATGTCGGCCAGTCGGTGGATATCCGCGTGATCGGCGACCGCGCCAAACTGCGCGGGCATGTTGAAAGCATCGTCGCCGGTATCGAAGACCGCGACCGCACCAGCGGCAGTAACTTGCTGCCGAACGTCAACCCGGCGTTTAGCTGGGTACGGTTGGCGCAGCGGATTCCGGTGCGGATTGCCTTTGATGACGTGCCGGAAGATTTCCGCATGATCGCCGGGCGTACCGCCACAGTATCGATCATCGACGATCAGCCACGCGACGAACGTAAACAGGAGCCCGTGCAATGAGAAGGGCCCTGATGATCGCCGGGTTGGGCGTGATGCTCTCGGCTTGTCAGATGGTCGGGCCGGACTATCACGTGCCTGAGGATGCGGCGGTTCAACGCAAGGATTTTCAGGGCGAACTGGCCGTCGCCGGTAAGCCTGTGGTGTCAGCGCCGGTGCCTGCGGACTGGTGGCGGCTGTATAAGGATCCGCGACTGGATCAACTGGTGCAGCAGGCAATGGCTTCCAACACCGATCTGCGCGTAGCCGCCGCCAACTTGCAGCGCGCCCGTGCTCAGGTCGACGAGGCCGAGGCGGCCGGTGGCTGGAGCGCCGGGGTGAAAATGGGCGCCCAGCGTTTGCAGGAGTCCGGACAGGCGTTCTTGCTGCCGGAGAAAGTGCCGGTGGACAACGTTGGCGATATCGGCATCAGCGCTTCGTATCAGTTCGATCTGTGGGGCACGTTGCAACGCGGCATCGAAGGCGCCAAAGCCAACGCCGACGCGACCCAGGCCGCCGCGGACACCGCACGCATCACCTTGGTGGCCGACGTGGTTCGCGCCTACACCCAAGTCTGCGCCGCCAACGAAGAGCGTGAAATCGCCCAGCACTCCCTCGACCTGCAATCGCAAGGCACCACGCTGATTCAACGCTTGCGCGATGCCGGCCGTGGTGATGAAACTCAGGTCACCCGCTCGCAAACCCAATTCAAATCCCTGCGCGCCGACATGCCGCGTTATGAAGCCGCGCGTCAGGCCGGTTTGTACCGGTTGTCGATGCTGCTGGCCAAACCGGTAGATCAATTGCCGGCCGGCACGGCGACTTGCGCTGAACTGCCGAAAATCGCCCAATTGGTGCCGGTCGGTGATGGCGCCGCGCTGCTTAAGCGTCGCCCCGATATCCGTCAGGCCGAACGGCGGCTGGCCGCTGCGACTGCCGGGATCGGTGTCGCCACGGGCGAGTTGTATCCGGACATCAGCATTGGCGCGACGATCGGTACGGTCGGTCTGATAGACGACTTGGGTGATCCGTCGACCAATCGCTGGGGCTTCGGCCCGTCGTTGAGCTGGAAAGTACCGACCAACGGCGCCCGTGCGCGCATTCGCGAGGCAGAAGCGGCGACACAGGGCGCACTGGCGCATTTCGATGGCGTGGTGCTCAACGCCATTCGCGAAACCCAGACCGGCCTCGCTCAGTACAGCGCGCTGCTGCAACGTCGCGACGCACTGGCCGATGCCGAGCAGTCAGCGAAACTGGCCGCCGACCAGACCCACCGTTTCTTCCAGGCCGGCCGCGAGTCATTCCTCGCCGACCTGCAAGCAACGCGAACCTACACCGATGTCACCGCGCAACTGGCCGCCGCCAACACTCAAGTTGCGATGAGCCAGATCGATTTGTTCCTCGCTTTGGGCGGTGGTTGGGAAAGCGGACGAACGCACGCGACAACCGCCAGCAAACCCTGAGGCCGTTGCTATGCTTTGAAGTGTTGGAAGGGCGCCCCGAGCAAGGCGCCCTTTCAGTGCACATTGCTAGCGCTGGTCTAGGGGAAACCAATAATGAAAAACCCTTACGCTCTCGGCTTCTGGTGCGCCCTCGCAGCGCTGGTGCTGCTCTCGGCCACCTATTTCTACGGCATCATGCTGGCCCACCAGATCGACAAGGCGATGGTGTTCCTCGACAGCGCAACGGCGCTGATCGCGGTCATGGCAATCGTCGTCGTGGCGTGGGCGTCGGTGCAGGTGCAGCGCGTCAAGAAACGCCAGCTCGAACAGGGCAGGACCCTGGTGTTGATCTGGGACACCAAAGTCGCCCTGCGCCGGGTCGAAACCGTTTTCGACCGGTATTTCTGGGGCAGCTACTGGCAGCCGGGACGGACCTTCGCCGAGGTCATGGGCGAACTCACCGGCACGCCACTGGAAAAAAGCCTCGAAGCGCTGAAAAAGCAATGCCTGGAACTCGACAAGCAGATCGCCGATGAGGGCTGGCACTGGCTCAACAATGCCCGGGAATTATCCGATGTCGCCACCGCCATGGCGCGTGAGCGCTATCAACTGGATTTCTGCGACCCACGCGCCGACGGGCCGGGCGGGGCGGTGATTGATCGGGATTTTGAAGTGCTGGTGTACACATGGACGGCGCGACTGAAAAGCTTTGATCACCAGCTGGATGAAATCGAGGTTCAGTATTCCTGATGCTTCGCTGAATCAAACGGCCTCATCGCGAGCAGGCTCACGCCTAAATCTGGAATGCATTCCCCTGCAGGCGTGAGCCTGCTCGCGATAGCGCCCTCAAAAAACAGCGAAACTCTCACTGCCTGCCCACTGTCCATTCTCCCCATAGACACTCTTTCACCTTTAAACATTGGGCCACCTTGCGCGCCCGGTGCTAATCTCCACCGCTGAATTCAGCGTAGTCGAGCCGCGACCCGGTCACGGGTTCAGGGAAGACGACCACACTCACAGCCACGGAAATCGATCAGGTCATTCATGAATAAATCAGCAGGCGTGCTCCTCGGAATTGTTGTTGCCATCGGCGCGATCAGCGCAGGCGGGGCCTGGTACACCGGGACCAAGATCGAAGGCGTGCTGAACAACGCCGTCAGCAATGCCAACCAAGAGCTGCAAACCGCCATGGCCGGCTCCAACGGCACCGCGTCGCTGGAACTGGTGTCGCTGGAACGCCACACGTTCACCAGCACTGCGCACTACCGCCTCAAGGGCGAAGGCGAGATGTTCGGCGACAAACCGGTCGAGTTGCTGTTCGTTGACCACATCGAGCATGGCCCGCTGCCGTTCTCGCGTCTGGTTTCGCTGAAATGGCTGCCGGTCATGGCCACCAGCAACTACGAGCTGGAAAAGAACCCGGCCACCGAGAAGTGGTTCGCGGCGACCAAGGGGGCTGCGCCGCTCAAGGGCGTGACGAGCATCGGCTATGACGAATCCACCACCAGCACCCTCGATCTGCTGCCGTTCGAAACCGCACTGGATGAGCAGTCGAGCCTGAAATTCTCCGGCCTGACGATGAACATCTCCGCTAGCGCCAAAGCGCAGAAGGTCAAGGCGGACGGCTACATGGACAACCTGAAACTGGTGACTGTGGCTGAAGACCAGGCGCCGGTACAGGTCGAACTCAACGGTCTGACCCTGGCCAGCAACCTCGCCAAGAGCAGCTACGGCTACTACACCGGGGAAAACACCCTGGTGCTGACCAACAGCAAAACCACCTTCGGCACCAAGCAATCGGTGCTCGGTGTGAAGAACTTCGAAATGAAGAACCTCACCGAAGAAAACGGCAGCAATGCTTCCGGTCGCGCCGATTACAAGATTGGCGAAGTCAGCCTCAACGACAAGAAAATCGGCTCGGCGAACATGGCCATGAGCCTGAAAAACCTCGACATCCCGTCGACGATGTCGCTGATGCAGATCTACCAGACCAAATTGCAACCGTATGAAAAGGCTGCCGCCGAAGCCGCCGCTCAAGGTTTGCCAGCACCCGAGCTGAACCTGACCGACGCGGAAAATGCACAGGTCAAAGCCGATCTGCAAAAACTCCTCGCGGCCGGCCCGCAGATTGCCCTGGAAAACCTCTCGTTCAACACCGCCAACGGTGAGAGCAAGGCCAATCTGGTCATTGACCTGACCAAACCGCAATCGATGGATCTGCCGCCGGATCAGTTGGGCAAACAACTGATCGCCCTGCTCGACCTGAATATCCAGGTGTCCAAGCCAATGCTGGTCGATCTGCTCAGCGTACAGGCGCAACTGGATGGTCAGACTGACGCCAAAGCCATCGTCGATCAATCCAAGGAAGCGGCCGACATGTTCGCCGGCATGGCGGTCGGTTCGCAGTTGGCCGTCGTCGACGGTACCAACGTCGTGACCAAGCTGCATTACGCCGCCAATCAGGTCGAATTCAACGGCCAGAAGATGACCGTCGAGCAGTTCGTCGGCTTCTTGATGAGCAAGTTCGCAGGCGTCACGCAAGTGCAGTAATTCTGCGTTCTTAATAGCAACGCCCGGCCTCTGTATTGCACAGACGCCGGGCGTTTTGCTGTCTGGCGCATGGGTTTTCGCGGTGTTTCAGCCCAGGCCTTGTTACGAATCTGAACAATTATTGTGATCTGAATATTGGTCTACGCTTGCATGCAAGACTGCCGGACTAAGCTTGGCTGAGCCTTGTTGGCTCGGTCTCCGTTACGAATGGGCAAGGGGGGCATTGCGACCCGGCTGGCCATGTAAGGATGCTGACGAATGCCGCGTATTGATGTTCCTGTATTACATCGTGGTTTACGCCCTTTGTTCCGAGTTGCGCTGTGTAGCCAGTTGCTTTGGCCGGCGCTGGCGTTTGCCGATACACCCTACGATCAGATGGTGCGCGACGCCCGTGCCGGGCAGTACGCGCCTGCGCTGACGGTCTTGCGTCAGGTGCCGCCGGGTCAGTCGACCAGCGGGCAGATCAGCGATCACCTGCAAATCGCCAGTTGGGCCGGGCTCGACGCCGAAGTGGTGCAGGTCTATGAAACCCAGGGCCGCGATCGCGTCCTGCCGGTTCAGGCACTGACCGCCACGGCGCGCGCCTATCGCAACCTCAAACGTTGGGATCAGGCCACGCAGGTCTACAACAAGGCCCTGGCGCTGGAGCCGGATAACGCCGACCTGCAATTGGGCCTGGCCCTGACTCAGGCTGACGCCGGCAAACCCGACGAAGCGGTGACCCGCGCCAAAGCGCTGGTAGCGGCCAAACCCGATGATCCTTCGCGCCGTCTCGCCTTGGGCTATGCGCTGACCCGCGACAACAAACCCTACGATGCCCTGTTCGAATACGATCAGGCCTTCAAGCGCGCCGGCAGCAAACCGGAAGTCGCTCGCGAGTACGTGGTCGCCCTGCAAAAGGCGCGTCTGCCGGAGCCGGCGCTGCGTCTGGCCAATCAGCGTCCGGGGCTGATCGATCCGGTCACGTTGCGTCGCCTTGAAGGCGACCTGGCCGCCGAGCGCGTGCGCCTCGCCGAACTGGCCACCCGCAGTGAAAAAGAACGCTACGTCATCGCCGACCGCGCACTGGTCGATTACGACAAACTGCTTGCCACCTGGACGCCGGACGCCGCTGCACACGACGATGTGATTCGCTGGCGCATCGACCGCATGGGGGCGCTCAAGGCCAGGGCGCGCACGGCTGACGTCATCACCGAGTACCAGAAGCTGCAAGCCGAAGGTGTGAAGATTCCGACTTATGCCCTGCGCTGGGTGGCGGCGTCGTATCTGGATCAACGCCAGCCGGAAATCGCCACCGACCTCTATCGCCAAGTCCTCTCGGCGCCGGACGCCGATGTCGGTGATCGCCTCGAAGACACCACGGCGCTGTACTACGCGTTGCTGGAAAGCGACCGCGCCGAAGAGGCACGTAAAGTCGCTGAGGATCTGGCCAAAGCGCAACGCCCGCGCATCGAACTCAAGGGCTTGCCGATCGGCAACCCCAATGATGAATGGATGGATGCCCAACAACTCGCCGCTCAGGCGGGCACTTACGGTTCCGATTTGCCTCACGGTGAGGAGCGTTTGCAGACCCTGGTCGATCAGGCGCCGGGCAATGTCGGTTTGCGTCTGGCGCAGGCCGATTTGTACCTCGCCCGCAACTGGCCGCGTCGCGCAGAAATGCAGCTCAAGGAAACCGAGAGCATGGTGCCGCGCGACATGGGCCTGGAAATCGGCCAGGCCCACACGGCCATGGAGTTGCAGGAATGGCGGCAAATGGATGCGCTGACCGACGACGTCGTCGCCCGTTATCCGGATAACCGCCAAGTGCAGCGCCTGGCCCGTGAGCGCGAAGTGCATGACATGTCTGAACTGCGCGTCGAAGCCTACGGCGGCAAAGCCAATGGTGGCGGCAGTGGCGATGCCGGAGCCGTCAGCGGCAGCCGCGATTTTGGCATCCAGACCACCCTGTACAGCCCGCCCATTGATGAAGACTGGCGCGTGTTCGCCGGGGCCGGTTATGCCACCGGCGACTTCGCTGAAGGCACCGGTAACCATCGCTTCCAGCGTGTTGGCCTGGAGCGCCGCACTCGCGACATGACCCTTGAAGCGGAAGTGTCCAACCACTCCTACGGTTTCGGCGACAAACAGGGCGCGCGTCTGGCGATCGCCCGTGACATCAACGACAACTGGCAATACGGCGGCAGCCTCGAATACCTCTCGGCCGAGACGCCGTTGCGCGCGCTTAACAGCGACATCAAGGCCAACGGCGGCAGCGGTTTCATCCGCTGGCGCGCCAACGAAAGCCGCGAATGGCGCCTGTCGGTAAGCCCCTCGCACTTCAGCGATGGCAACAACCGCGTCGAGGCTTTGCTCACCGGTCGCGAGGGCGTTTACAGCGCGCCGAACGTGCAAGTCGATGCGGGTCTGGAGGTCGGCACCAGCCACAACTCGAAATCCGACGACGTGCCGTACTTCAACCCCAAATCCGACTTCAGCGTGATGCCGCTGGTCAACGTCAATCACGTGCTCTACCACCGCTACGAAACGTCCTGGAGCCAGCAATTCCAGGCGGGCGCGGGGACGTACAGCCAGCGTGATCACGGCACCGGCGGCATGGCGCTGCTCGGCTACGGCCAACGGTATGCCTGGAACGACGTGTTCGAGGTGGGCGGCTTGTTCAGTGTGATCAACCGGCCCTACGACGGTGATCGGGAGACCGATCTGCGTCTGCTCGTCGACCTCACTTTCCGCTTCTAGAAGAGTTTGAAGATGCCTTTGATTTCGCGTTTCATCCTTCTGCTGGGAGTACTGCTGGTCAGCGCCTGCGCCCAGCAAGCTCCGGCCTTCGCGCCACCGTCCGAGCGTCCACTGGCGGCCAGCGAAAAACCGTGGCCGAAAAATCACGTGCTCGGCATTGCCTATCACGACGTCGAAGACCGTGACCCCGATCAGGCCGTGGTGGCGGTGCGCACTGAACGCATGATCGAACAACTCGCGTGGCTGCGCGAGAACGGCTACAAACCGGTGACGGTCGACCAGATCATGGCCGCGCGCAAGGGTGGGCCGGAGCTGCCGGCGAAAGCCATTCTGCTCAGCTTCGACGACGGTTATTCGAGCTTCTATACCCGCGTACTGCCGGTGCTGCGCGCTTATAACTGGCATGCGTTGCTGGCGCCGGTCGGCAGCTGGATCGACACGCCGCTCAATCAGCCGGTGGATTTCGCCGGTGCTCCGCGTGCGCGTTCCGACTTCCTGACCTGGGATCAGGTGCGCGAGATTTCGCAATCCGGCCTGGTGGAAATCGCCGCTCACACCGACGCCAACCACAAAGGTATTTTGGCCAATCCGCAGGGCAACATGCAGCCGGCGGCGGCGACCCGGCGCTACGATCCGCTGACCAAACGCTATGAATCCGAAGCCGAATTCCAGGCACGGATTCGCACCGACGTGAACAACATCTCGGAGAAAATCCGCAAGGTCACTGGCAAGAAGCCGCGCGTCTGGGTGTGGCCGTACGGCACAGCGGACGGTACTTCGTTGACCGTGGTCGGTGAGCAGGGCTATGAAATGGCCCTGACCCTGGACGACGGTCTCGACGCCCTCGACAACCTGATGAGCAGCCCACGCTTCCTCGTCGCCTCCGACCCCGACGGCGAGCATTTCGCCAACAGCGTCGTCGGCGTGCAGTCGGATTTCGTCATGCGCGTCGTCCACGTCGATCTGGACAACGTCTACGACCCGGACCCGGCGCAACAGGACATCAACCTCGGCAAACTGGTACAGCGCATGGCCGACATGGGTGCCAACACGGTATTCCTGCAGGCCTTCGCCGATCCCAAGGGCGATGGTCTGGTGCATTCACTGTACTTCCCCAACCGCCACTTGCCGGTCCGTGCCGACATCTTTGACCGCGTCGCCTGGCAACTGCGCACTCGTGCTCATGTGAAGGTGTTTGCGTGGATGCCGGTGCTGAGTTTCGGCCTCGATTCGAAACTGCCGCGCGTGACCCGCTGGGATCCGAAAACCGGCACCACAGCGGTCGATCCGGACCAGTACAAACGCCTGTCGCCGTTCGATCCGGAGGTGCGGCGGATCATCGGGGAAATCTACGAAGACGTGGCGCGGCTGACCTCGGTCGACGGCATTCTTTACCACGACGACGCGGTGCTGTCGGATTTTGAAGACGCCAGCCCTGAAGCTTTGAAAGCCTATGTCGCCCAAGGCTTGCCGGGTTCGATTGCCGCGCTGCGCGACGATCCTGCCGCGATGCAGCGCTGGACGCGCTTCAAGAGCAAATACCTCATCGACTTCACCAACGAGCTGACCGCCAAAGTCCGTGCAATTCGCGGTCCGCAGGTGCAGACCGCGCGCAACATCTTCGCCGAGCCAATGCTCAATCCGCACAGCGAAGAATGGTACGCACAAAACCTCGACGACTTCCTCGCGACTTACGACTGGACGGCGCCGATGGCCATGCCGCTGATGGAAAAACAGACCCAGGCAGAGTCCGGCCCATGGCTGGAGTCACTGGTTGAAACCGTGAGCAAACGCCCCGGGGCGCTGAGCCGCACGGTGTTCGAGTTGCAGGCACGCGACTGGACCAAGAAGGATCAGGCCGACATCGACGGCGCGCATCTGGCCGATTGGATGGGTCGCCTCAAGCGTCAGGGTGCGACCAGTTTCGGTTACTACCCGGACAACTTCCTCGACAACCTGCCGGACCTGAAAACCGTAAGGCCTGCGCTCTCCAACAAATGGAATCCATGACATGCTGGATAGACTGTTAGCCCTGCTTGTTCTGGCGCTCGTCCTCGGCGTGCCGCTGGGCCTGATCTTCCTGGTGACCGGGCAGTTCCTGATGGACTTCGTGTTCTTCTACCCGCTGTTCATGTCCGGGTTGTGGATTGCCGGTGGCCTGTATTTCTGGCTGCACTGGGAGCGCCACTGGCCGTGGAAGGACGACACCTTGCCGCCGCCGCTGGAAGGCGAGCCGCTGATCTCGATTCTGATTCCTTGCTACAACGAAGGTGACAACGCCGCCGATACCATTCACGCGGCGCTGGCCCAGCATTACCCGAACATCGAAGTCATTGCGATCAACGACGGTTCCAAAGACAACACCGCCGAAGTGCTCGACCGGCTGGCCCAGGAAGATCCGCGACTGCGCGTGCTGCATCTGGCGGAAAACCAAGGCAAAGCGGTCGCCCTGCGCATGGGCGCCATCGCCGCGCGCAGTGAGTATCTGGTGTGCATTGACGGTGACGCACTGCTGGCGCCGAACACGGCGGCGTATCTGGTCGCGCCGATGCTGGACAACGCACGCCTGGGTGCGGTGACCGGCAACCCACGGATCCGCACACGCTCAACGTTGGTTGGGCGGGTGCAGGTCGGTGAGTTCTCATCGATCATCGGTCTGATCAAACGTACGCAACGGGTGTTCGGGCGGATATTTACCGTGTCCGGGGTGATCGTCGCGTTCCGCCGTACCGCGCTGAACCGCGTCGGTTACTGGAGCCCGGACATGATCACCGAAGACATCGACATCAGCTGGAAGCTGCAACTCGATCACTGGAGCATCTTCTACGAACCGCGCGCGCTGTGCTGGATCCTGATGCCGGAAACCCTCGGCGGTCTGTGGAAGCAACGACTGCGCTGGGCACAGGGCGGCGCCGAAGTGCTGTTCAAAAATATCCGTGGCATCTGGCAGTACCGCCATCGTTATCTGTGGCCGCTGCTGTTCGAATACTGCCTGTCGACCGGTTGGGCGTTCACCTTCCTGCTGTCGGTGATTTTCTGGGGCGTCGGCAAGTTCGTGGTCATGCCCGAGGCGATCGCGGTGGATCACCTGATGCCACCGGCGTTCACCGGGCTGTTGCTGGCGTTCGTCTGTCTGGTGCAGTTCGCGGTCAGCATCATCATCGACCGTCGCTACGAGCCGGGGTTGGGCAAGACCATGTTCTGGGTGGTCTGGTACCCGATCGCGTTCTGGTTTGTCAGTTTGCTGACCACGCTGGTCAGCTTCCCGAAAGTGTTGTTCGGCCAACATCAGAAACGTGCGCGTTGGGTCAGCCCTGACCGGGGTATCAAACCGATTGGCGACGACGAAGAGGAGGTCATCAAATGAAAATCATCCGGACCCGCCAGCGGCCTTTTCTGGTCGTGGTCGATGTGATTCTTACCGTGGTGGCGTGGGTGGGGCTGCTGTTCTTGCTGATCCGTGGGCTGTGGCCGCTGATTGAAACCCATGCGGGCGGGCCGCGCATCGACAACTCGGCGTTCGAAGCGCTGGGCACGTTGCAGATTTATCTGTGGGTGGCGCTGGTCAACGCGGTGATTCTGATTTCCTGGGCGCGTTATCAGCAGCGCAAAAGTCGCAGTTTCGCCCAGCGCCGGTTGCCGTCGCCGGTGATCGACGATGAAGGGTTGAGCAAGAGTTTCAAACTCTGCGATGAGCGCTTTCAGAAACTGCGTACGCCCGGCGTGATGACCATTCACAACGATCAGGAAGGTGACATCAGCCATGTGGTGACACATTTCTGGCCGGTTCAGCAGCAGGAATTGCCACCGCCGTTGGCACCGCTGGAGCATCCACGGGTGATCTTTCTGCATGCTGAAGATGATGACAATCGCGAACCCCTGACGCGGTGACCGGGTTGATCGTTCCCACGCAGAGCGTGGGAACGATCAAGCGTAATCGCGGACCAGTGTCCAGGCCTCTTCCATTGCCAGCGGTTGCTTCATTCGCTCGGCCAGCAGCGCCATCGCCCGTTCTTTCTCGCAAGCAACTGCAGCGACCAGCACACCGTTTCTGCCGAACAGACCGATAAAGGGCGGACTTTCCGGTTCGCCGAGAAACTCCACCTCATCCCAGTGTTCGGCATGGCCGAGGTAGTCGTAATTCTTGCCGAAGTGCCAGGTCCAGAAAAACGGCACGTCGAGGTAATGCTCTTCACCGCCCAGCATATTGGCAGCGGCGATGCGTGCATGTTGCTGAGCCAGGCGCCAGTGCTCAATGCGTTGCAGTTGGCCGTTGAGCGGGAACGTGGCGATGTCGCCGATGGCCCATAGGCCTTCGCTGACGCGCATGCCGTCATCGACGCGCAATGACTGATCTTTTTCCCTCGGCAATGACGCGAAAGCCTCGGTCGCCGGGTGCACGCCGATCCCCGCCAGCACCAGGTCTGCAGTCAGCCGCAGGCCGTTGTCCAGCAGCACTGCTTCGACCCTGCCGTCACCGATGATCTCTGTGGCTTCGTGCTCACTGATGAATTTCACGCCGTTTTCCTCGTGCAACGTGCGGATGGCTTTGCCCACGGCCTCGCCGAATTGCGCGGCGAAAGGAATTGCGTGACGAGCCAGCACCGTGACGTCGAGGCCGTGCTGACGCAGGGCCGAGGCGCACTCGAGGGCAATGAAGCTGTCGCCGATGATCACGGCGCGTTGATCGGGACTCGCGGCGTTCATGATCCGTTCGGCCTGGGCTTTGGAGCGCAGCACGAAGACTTGCGGCAGGTCGGCACCGGGGAGTTCCAACGGGTTGGGCTCGCCGCCGGTGGCCAGCACCGCCACGTCGTAGTGCAATATCTGGCCATCGCTGAGGTGCAACATCTTGCTTGCGGCGTCGAGCGAGGTGATTTCTTTTTCCAGCCGTTCGATGCGCTGCTCTTTGTAGAAGGCCTCATTTCGCAGTGGCGGTGTTTCCTCGGGCGGCATGTCCCCGGCGAGGACAAATTTGCTCAGCACCGTGCGGTCGTAACCGGCATCCGCCTCGCGATCAATTATCAGGATACGGCCACCAAAACCCTTTTCCCGCAGCGCCGCTGCACACGCGGTACCTGCCGCCCCGGCGCCGACAATCACGAACGTACGCGAATCATCCGCCGGCGGGGTATGCGGGTCGGGCAACGGCTGATCATCGACCCAAACTTCATCACCACGCAGTTCCAGCGGGTAACGCTTGAGGCTGTCGAGCGCCGGAGGCTCGCACAACGCGCCGTCTTCAGCCCGAAACGCAGCCTTGTGCCACGGGCAGATCAGGCGTCCGTGACACAACGCTCCGTCAGCCAGCGGCGCCCCGGCATGTGGGCATTCGCCCTGAAAGGCGCGTAGCTGCTCACCGATGCGCAACAGCACAATCTTGCAGTCCTCGATTTCAACTTGCAGGCCACGGTCTTCAGGGACATCGGCGAAACGGGCGACGCGGTGCAGGGACATGTTGGGCTTCCTCGCGGGCATTTCTCTTGTGAGTTTGTGCATCGGTGCGAGGTTCAGCCATTTGCCACTGCCACGGCACGAACGGTACAGCTATAGTTTGCAGGCCGACGACGGCCCCACTGCACAAGGTGCTCCCGGAATGACCCGATTGACCTCTCTCAACCCATGGCTGGCGGCCCTCGCCGTCACCCTTTGCGTGCAGTTTCCGGCGCAGGCCCAGGAGCGATTCACCCTGAACATCCCGGGTGTCTCCGATAACCGCCTGTTCACCTCGGCAGCCGCCAGCGATGCCGCCGGATGCGGCGGCAAGAATCAGTCGCCAGCACTGAGCTGGAACGCAGGACCTGCCGGAACCCAGAGTTACGCGATCGTCATGCACGACCCGGATGGCCAGAAAGGCCTGGGCGTCGATCACTGGATTCATTACGGCATCAAAGCCACCACGCACCAGATTGCAGCGGGCGTCGGCGCCAAATCCGCGTTCGAAGGTGTCGGCGGCACCAACAGCAAGGGCAACACTCACTACATGGGGCCGTGCCCGCCAGTGGGCGACAGCGCGCACCATTACATCATCCAGATCTACGCCCTCGACCTGGCGCCAGACGCCTTGCCGGCCGGTTTGACCCGCGCCGAACTGATGGAAAAAATCAAAGGCCATGTGCTGCGTAACAGCAGTGCAGTGCGGCGTTATCACCGCTGAAATTTTTTTAGCGGCGTTTAACCCGAACTGAAAGGGCTGCCCGTCTCAGTGGATGAATGATCAATTTCATCCCCCGAGGTCAGCCCCATGTCTCTGCCTTTCTTACGCCCTGTTGCGGTTGGTGTGCTGCTGGCACTCGCCGGTTGCGGTGTGTCCTCCAAACCTGATTCCGCTGCCGTGCCAGCGCCAGCGCAACCTGAAGTGCTGGTTCAACAGGAAACGGTCATGGCCGGTGGGGTGATGGCCAAGCGTATGGCCCGTCCGGCGCCAATCGCCAGTTTCGCAGCGATGCCCGGCGCGGACAGTTATCCACAGGGCTATCGTGACGAGCAGCGCGAGCAGTATCAGGCGCTGGCCGACAACCCGATTCACAGCGTCGCAGAAACGCCGGTTTCGACTTTCAGCGCTGACGTCGACACCGGCGCCTACGCCAACGTGCGCCGCTTGCTCAATCAGGGGCGTCTGCCGCCGGAAGGCGCGGTGAGGCTGGAGGAAATGGTCAATTACTTTCCCTACGACTACGCGCTGCCCAGCGACGGCTCTCCGTTTGGCGTGACCACAGAACTGGCTGCGTCACCGTGGAACCCGCACACCCGCCTGCTGCGCATCGGCATCAAGGCGTCCGACCGTGCCGTGGCGGAACTGGCCCCGGCCAATCTGGTATTTCTGGTTGATGTGTCCGGCTCGATGGATCGCCGCGAAGGCCTGCCGATGGTCAAAAGCACGCTGAAATTGTTGGTCGATCAGTTGCGCGATCAGGATCGCGTGTCTTTGGTGGTGTATGCCGGCGAATCGAGAGTGGTGCTGGAGCCTACTTCCGGACGGGAGAAAGCGAAAATTCGTACAGCCATCGAGCAATTGACGGCGGGCGGTTCGACCGCTGGCGCGTCAGGCATCGAATTGGCCTACCAAATGGCACAGCAAGCCTTCATCCCCAAAGGCATCAACCGCATCCTCTTGGCCACCGATGGCGACTTCAATGTCGGCGTCAGCGACTTCGACAGCCTCAAGCAAATGGCTGTGGATAAACGCAAAAGCGGAATTTCGCTGACGACGCTGGGTTTTGGTGTGGATAACTACAATGAACACTTGATGGAACAACTGGCCGACGCAGGCGACGGTAACTACGCCTACATCGATAATCTGCGCGAGGCGCGCAAAGTGCTGGTGGATCAGTTGAGTTCGACGCTTGCCGTGGTGGCAAAAAACGTCAAATTGCAGGTGGAATTCAACCCGGCACAGGTCAGCGAATATCGTCTGCTTGGCTATGAAAACCGCGCGTTGAAGCGTGAGGATTTCAGCAATGACAAGGTCGATGCCGGCGAAATCGGCGCAGGACACACGGTGACCGCGCTGTACGAAATTGTTCCGGCAGGTGAGATGGGCTGGCTGGAGCCACTGCGTTACGCTAAGTCGGAGCCGGTTGTGTCCGGGAAGAGCGGAGAATTGGCGATGCTGCGAGTGCGTTATCAACAGCCTCAAGGTGGCAAAAGTGTGCTGATCGAGCGGCCGATCGCCAATCAGGTCGCACCTGCCAGCGAAGACCTGCGCTTTGCCGCCGCCGTTGCCGCGTTTTCTCAACAACTCAAGGACGGTCACTATACCGGCGACTTCAGCCTGAAAGACACTGAAGCTCTAGCCCGCAGCGCTCGTGGCGATGATCGCTTCGGCCTGCGTAACGAGTTCGTGCAACTGGTCGAGTTGGCGCAGAGCCTGCGCAGCTCAACCGCAGCGAACGTACAGCCCACTGAGCGACGGATTGAATAAGTGAGTCGTCTGAAAGGCTTCATCAGTCAGCTGTTTGCATCGGCAGACAGCTCAACCGCCAGTAGCGATGAATCGTTGCTGGCGCGTTATCGCGAGGGCGACGGCGCCGCGTTCGAGATCTTGTACGCGCGCCATCGCCAAGGCCTGTACCGGTTTTTGCTCGGCTTGAGCGGCAAACCGGAACTGGCCGACGAGATGTTTCAGGAGACCTGGCTGAGCCTGATCCGCAGCAGCAGTCAGCCACAAGGCCGGGCGACATTTCGTACGTGGCTGTTCCAGATTGCCCGCAATCGCCTGATCGATCACTGGCGCAAACACGGCGCCCGGCAACCGCTGCATGATAGCTATGACGAGCAACATCACGCGATCAGCGCTGAAACGCACGATCCCGAACAACTGCTCACGCTCAGCCGTGACACCCAGCGCCTGGAAACCGCCCTGCAAACCCTGCCCGCCGACCAGCGTGAAGTGTTCCTGCTGCGTGCCCACGGCGACCTCGACCTGGCGCAAATCGCCAGCCTCACCGAAGCACCGCTGGAAACCGTCAAAAGCCGCTTGCGCTACGCCCAGCAAAAACTGCGTCGGCTGCTGGCCGAGGAGGTACTGACATGAACGACGCCCGCCAGACACCCGAAGAACAAATGCTCAAGCACTACCGCGAGCAACAGCACGGCGAACCGCCGGCGCATCTCGATGCTTTCATTCTCACGGCAGCTCATCGCGCAGCGCCAACGATGCCAAGCCTGTGGCAACGCTGGCTCGACACCTGCCGCAAACCGCGCTGGCAAGTCGCGTTCGCCAGCCTCGTTGGCGTCGCCCTGATGTTGTCGCTGGTACAACGTGCGCCCGAACCGCAGGCGCAATTTGACTCCGTCCCGGCCGCCAAACCCGCGGCTCCAGTGGCCCGCAAACAAGCAACGGAAGCATTCGCCGCCCCCGCGGGCACTTTCTCCGGCGCCCCGCCGAGGGTGGACATGACCGCGCCGATGCAGAGCGAAGCCATCAATGTCGACGAAGCCAAACTCAGCAAACGCGCCGCCGCCCCGGCCAACGGCCTCGACGAACAACTGCGCGAAGTCCTGCGCCTGCGTGAAACCGGTCAATCACAAGCCGCCGACAGCCTGTTCAACAACCTGCACAAACGCTACCCGAACGCTGATCTCGACGCGCGACTCGAACAGTTGCAGAAAAAATGACCGCCTGATCCCCCAGCCATTTGGCATTGCCCCGCAAAAGCGCGCAATATCAGGACATTGCCAAGCCGCTGGAGGACAACGTGGCATCGAAAATTGACCGCATCGCCCAACTCCTCAATTGCCCAGAGAAGGGCGAAGAGATGCGGCGCGCGATTACTGAAGCACGTAAGGAGTTTCTGCTGAATCAGCCGGAAGAAGATGTCGTTGATGAAGACGAGGTTTTTGAGGAGGTTGAGGAAGAAGGGGACGACGATGATTACGATGAGTTTGACTGGACGACGGAGTAGCGTCGTTCCGACGTCTGTTCATCGAACACAAAAAAGCCCCGGACCATCACAGTCCGGGGCTTTCTCGTTTAAATCAATGGCGCACCAGGCGGGATTCGAACCCACGACCCCTGCCTTCGGAGGGCAGTACTCTATCCAGCTGAGCTACTGGTGCAGCGGGCGACATCATACCTAGGTCGGCTCGGGGCGTCCATGCTGGGTTTCGGCGCGGATTGTCAGCGCGCGTGTCGGTTGAAACCGCTGCATTCCATAAAGCGGTAACGTCCTGCAAAACCCTCGCTTGGCGCTTTGGCGAGGTTGATCTAAGGTTTTCCTGCGGCGGGGACTTTTGGCTCGTTGATCTGAAAAATTCCACAAACACGCCGTTTTTGTTCTTTTTTTCGAACGACCTATTGTCCTTTACCCCCTTTGATCCTACGATCCGTTTGAGATTTCAAACGCTCGTTGACCGGGCGTTGAAGCGCCGGTGTTTCGAATCGTGCACTGTTGATGCGCCACACCCGGTCACTGATTTCCCTGACGGCAGCCTTGCGAGGCGCCTTTCTACAATCATAATTTGCTCCGCGCAGGCCGCGGTGCTGTTAAGGAAAGCCGACATGCAGCTTAAAGACACCCTGTTGTTCCGCCAGCAAGCCTTCATTGATGGCGCTTGGGTCGATGCGGACAACGGTCAGACGATCAAGGTCAATAACCCGGCCACCGGTGAAATCCTCGGTACCGTGCCGAAAATGGGCGCCGCCGAAACCCGCCGTGCCATCGAAGCCGCTGACAAGGCGCTGCCGGCCTGGCGTGCACTGACCGCCAAAGAGCGTGCCGGCAAGCTGCGTCGCTGGTTCGAACTGATGATCGAGAACCAGGACGACCTCGCGCGCCTGATGACCCTCGAGCAGGGCAAGCCGCTGGCCGAAGCCAAGGGCGAAATCGTTTACGCCGCTTCGTTCATCGAGTGGTTCGCCGAAGAAGCCAAGCGCATCTACGGTGACGTGATTCCAGGTCACCAGCCAGACAAGCGTCTGATCGTGATCAAACAGCCAATCGGCGTGACCGCCGCGATCACCCCGTGGAACTTCCCGGCCGCGATGATCACCCGAAAAGCCGGCCCGGCCCTGGCCGCCGGTTGCACCATGGTGCTCAAGCCGGCTTCGCAAACGCCGTTTTCCGCTTTCGCCCTGGCCGAACTGGCTCAGCGTGCCGGTATTCCTGCGGGCGTGTTCAGCGTGGTGTCCGGCAGCGCCGGCGACATCGGCAGCGAGCTGACCAGCAACCCGATCGTGCGCAAGCTGTCCTTCACCGGTTCGACCGAAATCGGTCGTCAGCTGATGTCGGAATGCGCCAAGGACATCAAGAAAGTCTCGCTGGAACTGGGCGGCAACGCGCCGTTCATCGTGTTCGACGACGCGGACCTGGATAAGGCCGTCGAAGGCGCGATCATTTCCAAGTACCGCAACAACGGCCAGACCTGCGTCTGCGCCAACCGCCTGTACATTCAGGATTCGGTCTACGACGCGTTCGCCGAGAAACTGAAAGTGGCGGTGGCCAAACTGAAGATCGGCAACGGTCTGGAAGACGGCACTACCACCGGCCCGCTGATCGACGAAAAAGCCGTGGCGAAGGTGCAAGAACACATCGCTGACGCCGTGGCCAAAGGCGCCACCGTACTGGCGGGCGGTAAGCCAATGGAAGGCAAC
Source organism: Pseudomonas sp. A34-9 (assembly GCF_029543085.1). Taxonomy (NCBI): domain Bacteria; kingdom Pseudomonadati; phylum Pseudomonadota; class Gammaproteobacteria; order Pseudomonadales; family Pseudomonadaceae; genus Pseudomonas; species Pseudomonas sp. A34-9. The sequence goes on from NZ_CP119967.1 coordinate 234,192, forward strand.
TTCTTCGAGCCGACCATCCTCACTAACGTGCCGAAAAATGCTGCTGTGGCCAAGGAAGAAACCTTCGGGCCGCTGGCGCCGCTGTTCCGCTTCAAAGACGAAGCCGAAGTGATCGCGATGTCCAACGACACCGAGTTCGGTCTGGCCTCGTACTTCTATGCTCGCGACCTGGGTCGGGTGTTCCGTGTGGCAGAAGCCCTGGAATACGGCATGGTCGGCGTCAACACCGGGCTGATCTCCAACGAAGTCGCGCCGTTCGGCGGCATCAAGGCCTCGGGCCTGGGCCGCGAAGGCTCCAAGTACGGCATCGAAGATTATCTGGAAATCAAATACCTCTGCCTGGGCATCTAAGCCGGGAAAGGGATCGCTGCAAACGCAAAGGGCACGAGAGCGCTGTCCCTTTGCGTCGTTTCAAACCGGAATTTTCTCTGCGGCCAGGAACGCCGTGGCAGTCGATCATCGCATGCTGCCACCGTCGATTTCTCCCGCTTAATCCTTGAACCACGCCGCCCGATGAGCGGCGAATGAGGACTGTAATGAGCAAGACTAACGCTGAACTGATGGCCCGTCGTACCGCAGCTGTTCCACGTGGTGTTGGCCAGATTCACCCGATCTTCGCCGAATCGGCCAAGAACGCTACCGTGACTGACGTTGAAGGTCGTGAGTTCATCGACTTCGCCGGCGGCATCGCTGTACTGAACACCGGCCATGTGCACCCGAAAATCATCGCTGCCGTGACCGAACAGCTGAACAAGCTGACGCACACCTGCTTTCAGGTGCTGGCTTACGAGCCGTACGTTGAGCTGTGCGAAAAAATCAACGCCAAGGTTCCAGGTGATTTCGCCAAGAAAACCCTGCTGGTCACCACCGGTTCCGAAGCCGTGGAAAACGCCGTGAAAATCGCCCGTGCCGCCACTGGCCGCGCTGGTGTGATCGCCTTCACCGGCGCCTACCACGGTCGCACCATGATGACTCTGGGCCTGACCGGTAAAGTCGTGCCTTACTCGGCCGGCATGGGCCTGATGCCAGGCGGCATCTTCCGCGCGCTGTACCCGAACGAACTGCACGGCGTGAGCATCGACGACTCGATCGCTTCCATCGAACGTATCTTCAAGAACGACGCCGAGCCGAAAGACATCGCCGCTATCATCATCGAGCCTGTACAGGGTGAAGGTGGTTTCTACGTCGCGCCGAAGGAATTCATGAAGCGTCTGCGCGCGCTGTGCGACCAGCACGGCATCCTGCTGATCGCTGACGAAGTACAGACCGGCGCTGGCCGTACCGGTACGTTCTTCGCCATGGAACAGATGGGCGTTGCTGCCGACCTGACTACCTTCGCCAAATCCATCGCTGGCGGCTTCCCGCTCGCCGGTGTGTGCGGCAAGGCCGAATACATGGACGCCATCGCTCCAGGCGGCCTGGGCGGTACCTACGCCGGCAGCCCGATCGCTTGCGCCGCTGCGCTGGCAGTGATGGAAGTGTTCGAAGAAGAACAACTGCTGGATCGCTGCAAGGCTGTCGGCGAGCGTCTGGTAACCGGCCTGAAGGCCATCCAGGCCAAGTACCCGGTGATCGGTGAAGTCCGTGCCCTGGGCGCAATGATCGCGGTCGAACTGTTCGAAAACGGCGACAGCCACAAGCCAAACGCGGCTGCTGTAGCATCGGTTGTGGCCAAGGCGCGCGACAAGGGTCTGATCCTGCTGTCCTGCGGCACCTACGGCAACGTTCTGCGCGTACTGGTTCCGCTGACCTCGCCGGACGAGCAACTGGACAAAGGTCTGGCGATCATCGAAGAGTGCTTCTCCGAGCTTTGATCACCCCGTGTGACCTGATCGACAAAAAACCCGCTTCGGCGGGTTTTTTTACGCCCTTTGAAACACATCGGGCGCTTTAGCGCTGTATCGAAAGGCCAGCATTGGCTAAGGTTCAGGCATTGCAAGGGAGCGCGTGCATGACTGCCGTTGAATTACCCGCTGTACCGCGAGTGCTGATTGCCGAGGCCGATCCGTGGTCTCGCGATTTGCTCAAACAAGTGTTGCTGAACGTGCGTTGCGATGCGCGGCTGGATCTGTGTGCCGATGGCCAGCAAGCCATGTCGATGCTTAGCGAAGTGCCGTATGACCTGGCTATCGTCGATTGGGAGCTGCCGGGAGTCGATGGATTGAATGTGCTGCGCAGCGTGCGTCAGCGCAAACGCAATCCGCCGCTGCCGTTCATTCTGATGAGCAGCCGCAACGACAGCGCCAGTGTGCGCGAAGCGATTCCGCTGGCGCCAACGGCGTATCTGACCAAACCACTGAACATGGAAAGCCTCACCGAACGTTTGCAGGGCTTGTTGCTCAATGCCGGCGAAGAGGTGTTCTGTGAGGTGCCGGCATTGGCACCGGGCATGACCTTGTCGGTGTTTCTCGAGCGGCGTCGGGAGCAGGCTGACGGTGCGCCGCTGATGACCGATGTGCAGGTGGCGGTGAAACGCAGCCTCAATCCCAATGGCCTCGATCTGAAGCTGCTGGAAGATGAGATCAAAACCGATCCACAAATCACTGCGGTGTTGATCGCTGCAGCCAACAGCGCCGCACAGCACCATGGCGCACCGGTGCAGACATTGGCTCAAGCCCTGCATCGCCTGGGCACCGGGCAGAGCATGAACCTGATTCTGGGGTTGGCGCTCAAGCGCAGTGCCAGGCTCAGTGATCCGTGCCTGGCGGATTACGCCGAGCGCTACTGGGGGCTGTCGCTGCACACCGCTGAATACGCGCGCACCCTGGCGCGCCTGCTCGATCTGGATCAGGAACGCTGTTACTGCGCGGGTATGCTCCATCGCCTGGGTGATCTGGCGTTGCTGCGTTGTTTGCAGGAGTGGCAGCAGGCCGGCGGTGCGCTGGATGAGCTGGAGGAGGTCGGCGAGGCGTTGGCTGAGTTTGGTGCGGCTTATGGTTCGGCGTTGCGTACCCGCTGGCGATTGCCGCTGGAGCTGCGTGAGCTGATTGCGTCGGTGTACCAGCTCGGCGGCGGGGTGTATTCGCGTGAGGCGCTGGTGATGAACATGGCGGCGCAGATGGCCCATCTGACTGAGCATGAAGGCGTTGAGGAGCTGGCTAAGAGCCGCACGGCGCGTTTGCTGAAGATCGGCTTGCCGGAATTGATGCGGATGCGTAAATAACCGGCGTACACAAACCCCTGTAGGAGTGAGCCTGCTCGCGATAGCCATCTGTCAGTTAATCAATTTGTCACTGACATACCGCTATCGCGAGCAGGCTCACTCCTACAATGGATATCTGTGTCGCTGAGATATGGTTCAGGCAGAAATGATGCGGTTCTTGCCCTGTCGCTTGGCCTCGTACATCGCCGCATCCGCACGGGCGAACAGGCTGTCGAGGCTTTCGTCCTCATCGGTGAGGCTGGTCAGCCCCTGGCTGACGGTAATGCCGAACGTCTGGCCGTCATGGCTGAAGCTCAAACGATGAATCTCCTGCTGCAGCCGCTCGGCCACTTGCATGGCCATGTCCGGTGCGCAGCCTGGAAACACCGCCGCGAACTCTTCCCCACCAATCCGTCCGAACAGATCCCCTCGACGCAACGACCCGCGCCCGCACTCGGCAATCCGCTGCAGCACGTTGTCGCCTTCCGGGTGACCGTAGGTGTCGTTGATCATCTTGAAATCATCGATGTCCAGCAGCAGAAAGGCCATTGGCGAACCCTGCAGGCGTGCCTCTTCGAACTCGCGGTTGGCGCATTCGAAAAAGTGGCGGCGATTGCTGCTTTGGGTCAGCACGTCGGTGGTTGCCAAACGGTGCAACTCGGTTTCCATCTGCTTCTTGTCGGTGATGTCCTCGGCGATGCCGACGATGATCACCGGTTGCCCCGGCTCGTCCTGACGGTTGATGAAGCACTTATCGCTGAGCCAGCGCACCTGACCGTCGGCGGCGATGATCCGGTATTCGCGATCTTCCACCGCGCCTCTGTGCAGGACTTCGGCGAGGCTGCGTTCGGCGTATTCCAGATCGTCGGGGTAGATGCTGTCGCGCCATTGGTTGTAGTCGGCGAGCAGCAGGCCGGCGGAGCGGCCGAAAATCCGTTCATAGGCGGGGCTGACATACAGCACCTGACGGGTTTCCCAGTTGAAGGCCCAGAGCACGGCGTTGACGCTGACCAATAAGGAGCTGAACAGCTGTTCGCGTTCGCTCAAACGGGCGACTTCGCCTTGGGCATGCATCAACGCCATGAGCGTTTGCGCGGCCTCGGGCCACTGCGGTAAGGATGAGTCTTTTTGGTTGTTATTGACCATCGGCACAGATCTCAAAGGCGTGCCGCAATTCGACAACGGCCACAGTACAGCCCGCCGGAATGGCGAAGTGTCTTTGAGATAGGGGATTTTTAGCGAAGTTCCCAGCGGGTGCGGGGTTCCGCCGGGCGGCTGCCAATGGTCAACCTGTAGGAGCTGCCGCAGGCTGCGATCTTTTGACTTTGTTTTAAAAAGAAAAGAGCAAAAGATCGCAGCCTGCGGCAGCTCCTACAAGGGTCAGGCGGCTGCAGGGCGCAGCGAGTAGGTTTTCAACTGGTCGGCGAACTCACGCAGGGAATGGATACCGCTGGCCTCGGCCTCGTGAATCCACTCTTTAATGGCGGCGAGCATGTCGTGGCCATTTGCGCTGGTCTTGACCCAGATCTGCTGCAGGGCCAGGCGTTTTTCGTAAATTACCTTCAGCGCCTGGCTGTGCTCGAGCATGGTCTGGATGCGCAAGTGGTGGCGATCTTCGAGCAGGCTGGTTTCCCGCGACAGCAGGCGTTTGGCCCGGTGGAACTGGTGGCGTACCGAATGATCGACCTTGGCCAGCTCTTGTTTGACCAGCGGGCCGATCACCAATTTGCGGTATTGAGCCATGATCTGGAAACGGTTGTTGAGGATGGCCATGGCGGTGTCCATGTCCAGATTGCCCTTGCCTTCGACACGGTGGGCGATCGGTGCGACACGCTGAACCTTGGCCAGGCGCAGGAAGCTGAAGACTTTGATCCACGCCCAGCCGAGGTCGAACTCCCACTTCTTGACCGACAGCTTGGCCGAGTTAGGGTAGGTGTGATGGTTGTTGTGCAGTTCTTCACCGCCGATCAGGATGCCCCATGGCACCAGATTGGTCGCTGCGTCGCGGCATTCGAAGTTGCGATAGCCGACGGCATGGCCCAGACCGTTGATGACGCCGGCAGCCCACACCGGGATCCACATCATCTGGATCGCCCAGATGGTGATGCCGATGGTGCCGAACAGCAGCAGGTCGATGACGCCCATGATTGCCACACCCAGCAGCGGGTAACGGCTGTAGAGATTACGCTCGATCCAGTCTTCCGGGCAGTTCTTGCCGTAGATGCGCAGGGTTTCCGGGTTCTGCGCTTCGGCACGATACAGCTCGGCGCCGGTGCGCAGCACGGTGGAAAGGCCTTTGATGACCGGGCTGTGCGGGTCGTCCTCGGTTTCGCACTTGGCGTGGTGTTTACGGTGGATGGCAGTCCACTCGCGGGTGTTCTGCGCCGTGGTCAGCCACAGCCAGAAACGGAAAAAGTGCTTCAGGCCGGCATTCAGCTCAAGCGAGCGATGGGCCGAGTAGCGATGCAGATAGACCGTGACGGCAACAATCGTCACGTGGGTCATCAGCAGGGTGACTGCGACCAGAGACCAGGCCGACAAGCCAAGAAAACCTTCGTACCACATAGGCTATAGGGCCCTCGATAAAGATAAAAACAGCCGTTGCATTATCACCAAGCACACAGATAAAACCAGTCGCCCTTTCAGATAAGAGTCGCTGGATGTTTCTTGACCTATAATTCCAACCTTTTTGTAGGGACATGGACAGCTGAATGCCTGCCACTTACCGCGATGCTTTGCGTGCAGCGCTGCTCTATCTCGTGCTTGCCGCTGCCTGGCTGCAAGGTACTGATCATTTATTAAACAATTTCTTCGATAACTCCGTCGATCTTGCCCGATGGCAACTGATCAACGGTTACGTCTTCGCGGCGTTCAGCGCCGGGCTGATTTTCCTGGCGCGGGCGCGATTGTGGGAGTTCCTCGGGATTGGCGCGCGTTTGCGTGAGCGCCACGTCGACCGCGAACGCCTGCGCCAGGCGGCAGCGGTGTTCGATTGCACCCGCGAAGGGGTGCTGGTGACCAACCATCACGGCCTGATCGTTCACGTCAATCGTGCGTTCATCGAGATCACCGGTTATCAGCGTGAAGAAGTCATTGGGCAACAGCCGAGCCTGTTCAAATCCGGCCATCATCCGCCAGGGTTCTATCAGGCGATGTTCGCCACCCTTGAGTCGCAGGGCGAATGGAGCGGCGAAATCTGGAATCGCCGAAAAAGCGGCGAGATTTATCCACAGTGGCAGACCATTCGGGTTATTCACGATGATCAGGGCCGGCTCAGCCATTACGTCGCGGTGTTTTCCGACATCAGCGCGATCAAGGATTCCGAGCATGAACTCAAACACCTCGCGCACCACGATCCGCTGACGGATCTGCCCAATCGGCTGCTGTTCAGCGATCGCGCCGAACAGGCACTGGCCTCGGCGCAAAACCACAAGCGCGGCTGTGCACTACTGATGCTGGATCTCGATCACTTCAAAATGATCAATGACAGCCTCGGGTATAACATCGGCGATCGCTTGCTCAAGGCTGTGGCAGCGCGTTTGCAGGCGCTGTTCGGTCCCGGTATTACACTGGCGCGTCTCGGTGGCGATGAGTTCGCCGTACTGGCGGAAAGTTGTCCACAGCCGGTGCAAGCGGCGGCGCTGGCGCAACGCATTCTCGACGCGCTCAAGGAGCCGTTCTGCATTGATGGTCATGAACTGTTCATCAACGCCAGTATCGGTATCAGCCTGTTCCCCAGCGACGCGTTGAGTGCCGATCAACTCCTGCGCAATGCCGATGCGGCGCTGTTCAAGGCCAAGAGCTGCGGTCGCAACGGTTACGCCTTGTACACCGAAGAACTCACCGCCCACGCCCAGCAACGGGTCGAAATCGCTTTCGAACTGCGCCGGGCGCTGGAGCAACAGGAATTACGGGTCTACTACCAACCCGTACATGACTTGAAGACCAGTCGCCTGATCGGTGTTGAAGCCTTGGTGCGCTGGCAGCATCCGCTACGGGGTCTGGTGTCTCCGGCCGAGTTCATTCCGATCGCTGAGCGCACCGGGTTGATCGCCGAGATCGACGCGTGGGTGATGCAGCAGGCGTGCCGGCAGATGTGCCAGTGGCAACAGGCCGGAATCGTGCTGTCATTTGTCGCGGTGAACGTGTCGTCGCGTTTGTTCGCCCGGCGTGAGCTTTACCAACAGGTCGCGCAGGTCCTGCATGACACCGGGCTGGATCCGGCGTATCTGGAGCTGGAAGTGACGGAAAGCGCGGTGATGGACGATCCGGAAGTGGCACTGGAGCAAATGCACCGATTGCGCGAGTTGGGCATTCGCCTGGCCATCGATGACTTTGGTACAGGCTATTCATCGTTGTTGCGGCTCAAGCGCTTGCCGGTGCAGAAACTGAAAATCGATCAGGGTTTCGTTGCCGGCTTGCCTTGGGATGAGGATGACGCGGCGATTGTCCGGGTAATCATCGCGCTCGCCCGGAGCATGGGCATGCAGGTGCATGCCGAGGGTATCGAACAGGTTGAGCAGGCGGCTTTTCTGTTGGGACAGGAATGTGATTTGGGGCAGGGCTACTGGTTTGGGCGGCCGGTTCCGGCGATGGAGATTGATTGGACGAGGGCACCGTTGATTGGCTGAGGCGGGGTCAAATTTGTTCCTGCGCGCAGCAAAGGCACGCTCCGCGTCGCCCCAAAATCGCGGCGCAGAGCGCCGCCGGCTGCATTCCCACGCAGAGCGTGGGAACGATCAGTTTTTCAGTTATATAAACATTCTTAAATAGTCTTTTTAAGAATATCCGCGCCTCTCTTATATTGCTCCTACGCCGAACGCAGTGCCGCCCACTGCCAGGCAAATCCCATTTAAAGGAGCAGCACCATGAGCGCATCCCTTCGCAGCGTTGACGGTCAGGACGAAAGCACCATCTTGCGTGAAATCCAGAGCGCCCTGCGCGATCTGCGTTTCGGCGCGGTGGAGATCACTGTGCACAACGCGCAAGTCGTGCAGATCGAACGCAAAGAGAAATTCCGTTTGCAGCAACCGGGCAAACAACCGGGCTGAGTTGAAGATCAAAAGATCGCAGCCTGCGGCAGCTCCTGCGGGGGATTGATGTAGGAGCTGCCGAAGGTTCGGGCCGCGATCGGACGATCTTTCGCCGGCACACCCGATTCCAGATATTCATAAGAAAAAGCCACCACCAAGAATTCCAGGAGCTTTCACCATGTCGTCGATTCGCCGTTACGCTTTGGCCGCCCTGGCCAGCGCAGTGTTTGCCGGTTCCGCGGTTGCCAAGGATTACGAACTGCTCAACGTGTCGTACGACCCGACACGCGAGCTGTATCAGGACTACAACGCTGAATTCATCAAGTTCTGGCAGAAAGATCACGCTGGCGACACTGTGAAAATCCAGCAATCCCACGGTGGTTCGGGCAAACAGGGCCGCGCGGTGATCGACGGTCTGCGCGCCGACGTCGTGACCCTGGCCCTGGCTGGTGACATCGACGAAATCGCCAAGCTCGGCAAGACCCTGCCCGCCGATTGGCAGAAGCGTCTGCCGGAAGCGAGCACGCCGTACACCTCGACCATCGTCTTCCTGGTGCGCAAGGGCAACCCGAAAGGCATCAAGGACTGGGGCGACCTGGTCAAGAACGACGTCTCGGTGATCACCCCGAACCCGAAAACCTCCGGCGGTGCCCGCTGGAACTTCCTCGCCGCGTGGGCCTATGGCCTGAAAGCCAACGGCGGCAGCGAAGAAAAAGCCAAGGAATATGTACAAACCCTGTTCAAGCATGTGCCAGTGCTGGACACCGGGGCGCGCGGTTCGACCATCACCTTCGTCAACAACGGTCAGGGTGACGTGTTGCTGGCCTGGGAGAACGAAGCGTTCCTGGCACTGAAAGAAGATGGCGGCGCCGACAAGTTCGACATCGTCGTACCTTCGCTGTCGATCCTTGCCGAGCCGCCAGTGGCCGTGGTCGACAAGAATGCCGAGAAAAAAGGTAATGAGCAGATCGCCGAAGCTTATCTCAAGCACCTGTACAGCCCGGCCGGTCAGGAGATCGCAGCGAAGAACTTCTACCGCCCGCGTGACAAGGACGTGGCTGCCAAGTACGCCCAGCAGTTCCCGAAACTGGACCTGGTGACCATCGACAAGGACTTCGGCGGCTGGAAAACCGCGCAGCCGAAATTCTTCAACGACGGTGGCGTGTTCGACCAGATTTATCAGGCGCAGTAATCTGACTCAAAGCGAGCCTGATGCTCAGGCACAAAACATGTGGGAGCGAGCCTGCTCGCGAAGGCGGTATTTCAGCGACAGGGATGTTGACTGATACTCCCTCTTCGCGAGCAGGCTCGCTCCCACACTGATGCGTTTTTAACCAAGGACTTTTATGTCGCGTCGTATCTCCCCCGTCATACCCGGCTTCGGGCTGACGCTGGGCTACACCTTGGTGTACCTCAGCCTGATTGTGCTTATCCCGCTGGCGGCGATGTTCGTCCACGCCGCCCAACTCACCTGGGATCAGTTCTGGGCGATCATTTCCGCGCCACGGGTGCTGGCGGCTTTGAAGCTGAGCTTCGGCACCGCGCTGTGTGCCGCGATCATCAACGGCATCATCGGCACGCTGCTGGCCTGGGTGCTGGTGCGCTACAGCTTCCCGGGGCGCAAGGTCATCGATGCGATGATCGACCTGCCGTTCGCCCTGCCGACGGCGGTGGCCGGTATCGCGCTGACGGCGCTGTACACACCGACCGGCCTGGTCGGGCAATTCGCCGCTGACCTCGGTTTCAAAATCGCCTATACCCCGCTGGGGATCACCTTGGCGCTGACCTTCGTCACGCTGCCGTTCGTGGTGCGCACCGTGCAGCCGGTACTGGCCGACATTCCCCGTGAAGTCGAAGAAGCCGCCGCGTGTCTCGGTGCGAAACCGTTGCAGGTGTTCCGCCACATCCTCGTTCCCGCCTTGCTGCCCGCCTGGCTGACCGGTTTTGCCCTGGCGTTCGCGCGGGGCGTCGGCGAGTACGGTTCGGTGATCTTCATCGCCGGCAACATGCCGATGAAAACCGAGATCCTGCCGCTGCTGATCATGGTCAAGCTCGACCAATACGATTACACCGGCGCGACTGCCATCGGCGTGTTGATGCTGGTGGTTTCCTTTGTCCTGTTGCTGCTGATCAACTTGCTGCAGCGGCGCATCGAAACCCCATAAGGAGGCGCGAACAATGTCCCAATCGTCTATTGCGGCCGCCTCTTCGGCCAACGCTGCACGCCGTGGCAGCGCCACTTCGCGCAGAATCCTGATCGGCCTTGGCTGGCTGATCTTTTTCCTGTTTCTGCTGCTGCCGTTGTTCATCGTGGTATCGCAGGGTTTGAAGAATGGCCTCGGTGCATTCTTCACCGCGATCTTTGAACCGGATGCGCTTTCAGCATTGAAACTCACCGTGTTCGCCGTGCTGATTTCGGTACCGCTCAACCTGGTGTTCGGCGTCAGCGCCGCGTGGTGCGTGAGCAAGTACTCGTTCCGTGGCAAGAGCATGCTGGTGACGCTGATCGACCTGCCGTTCTCGGTATCGCCGGTGATCGCCGGCCTGGTCTACGTGCTGATGTTTGGTGCCCAGGGCCTGTTCGGTCCGTGGCTGCAGGATCACGACATCCAGATCGTCTTCGCCCTGCCGGGCATCGTGCTGGCGACGATCTTCGTCACCGTGCCGTTCGTGGCCCGTGAGCTGATCCCGCTGATGCAGGAACAAGGCACGCAGGAAGAGGAAGCCGCGCGCCTGCTAGGCGCCAACGGCTGGCAGATGTTCTGGCATGTCACCGTGCCGAACATCAAGTGGGGCCTGATCTATGGCGTGGTGCTGTGTACCGCGCGGGCCATGGGTGAATTCGGTGCGGTGTCGGTGGTGTCCGGGCACATTCGCGGGGTGACCAACACCTTGCCGCTGCACGTCGAGATCCTCTACAACGAATACAACCACGTGGCCGCGTTCGCCGTGGCGAGCCTGTTGCTGATCCTGGCGCTCTTCATCCTGCTGGCCAAGCAGTGGAGCGAAAACCGTATCAACCGCCTGCGCGCCAGCGCCGCGGAGGAATAATTCATGTCGATCGAAGTGCGTAACGTCAGCAAGAATTTCAATGCGTTCAAGGCGCTGGACAACATCAGCCTGGACATCCACAGCGGTGAACTGGTCGCGCTGCTCGGCCCGTCAGGCTGCGGCAAGACCACGCTATTGCGGATTATCGCCGGTCTGGAAACCCCCGATCAGGGCAACATCGTGTTCCACGGCGAAGACGTCTCCGGTCACGACGTGCGTGATCGCAACGTCGGTTTTGTGTTCCAGCACTACGCGTTGTTCCGCCACATGACCGTGTTCGACAACGTCGCGTTCGGCCTGCGCATGAAACCGAAAAACCAGCGCCCGAGCGAAAGCCAGATCGCGACCAAGGTGCATGAACTGCTGAACATGGTGCAGCTGGATTGGCTGTCGGATCGTTATCCGGAGCAGTTGTCTGGTGGTCAGCGTCAACGTATCGCTCTGGCCCGTGCTTTGGCGGTGGAGCCAAAGGTTTTGCTGCTGGATGAGCCGTTCGGCGCCCTCGACGCCAAGGTGCGTAAAGAGCTGCGCCGTTGGCTGGCGCGCCTGCACGAAGACATCAACCTGACCTCGGTGTTCGTGACCCACGACCAGGAAGAAGCGATGGAAGTCGCTGACCGCATCGTGGTGATGAACAAGGGTGTGATCGAACAGATCGGCTCACCGGGCGACGTCTACGAGAACCCGGCCAGCGATTTTGTTTATCACTTCCTCGGCGATTCGAACCGCTTGCTGTTGAGCGATGACAATCACGTGCTGTTTCGCCCGCATGAAGTGTCGTTGTCCAGACACGAACTGGAAGATCACCATGCGGCTGAGGTGCGTGATATCCGGCCGTTGGGCGCGACCACGCGGGTGACGTTGAAGGTGGAAGGGCAGACGGATCTGATCGAGGCCGAAGTGGTCAAGGATCACGACAGCCTGATCGGCTTGGCCAAGGGTGAAACCCTGTTCTTCAAGCCGAAGGTCTGGCAGAAAGTCGCCAACCTTTAACTGATCATTCCCACGCTCTGCGTGGGAATGCATCCCGTGACGCTCCGGGTCACAGTGGACGCAGAGCGTCCAAGGCGGCGTTCCCACGCAGAGCGTGGGAACGAGCGGATGTAGGAGCTGCCGCAGGCTGCGACCTTTTAAGCGGCCTAAGCCGCCGCTTTGCGATTCGGATTGACCCGCACCACCCCCGCCCGCGCCTCGATCTGTTCTTTCAACTCATGCCGCATGCCGAGCATGAACGCCAGTTCGGCCACGACAAACAACGGCCCGACAATCAGCCCCGACACATCATCGACGAACGCCGGTTTGCGCCCCTCATAGTGATGACCGACAAACTGGATCACCCAGCCGACCACAAACATCGCCAGACCACTGCTCAACCAGACCAGGGTGCTTTGCTGTGCCAGCACATGCCCGGCCCATACAGATAAGCCCATCAGCACGGTCATCAGCACGCCCAACTTGATTTCCAGACGCAGATAAAACCACGCTGAGAGCAGCGCCACGATAACGGCTGGAGATATCCACAAGCCGCCCAGCGACCATTGCGGACGCGACAACAAAACTGCCACGGCCACCACAATCAGCGGAATGCCGATAAAGTGGCTGGCGATGTTGCGCGGATCGCGGTGGTAAGCGGCGTATTGACTGAGATGGTCGACGAGGCTTTTCATTGTTGTTCCTCCAGTAGGGTTGATCGCATCATCCCTCGGGATCAGGGTTCGCTCTGTCAGGCAGGCGACAATCCAGGAGTGTTTATGCAAATACGTTCGCGGCTGATGAGTGGCCAGTGGTTCAGTCATCTGCCGGTGTCCTTTCAGGATAGCCTGCTGGCGGCGGCCCGGGAGCGACGGCTGACGGCGGGGCAGCGCTTGTTTCAGCGCGGCGATGCGCCATGCGGCTTGTACGCGGTGCTCGATGGCGCGGTGCGCATCGGTGCGGTGAGCGAGCAGGGCAAAGAGGCGTTGTTGAGTCTGGTCGAGGCGCCGCACTGGTTCGGCGAAATCTGCCTGTTCGATGGCCAGCCGCGTACGCATGACGCTTACGCCGTCGGTCCGTGCACCTTACTCAATATCCCGCAGGCGGCGTTGCTGAAACTGCTCGATGAGCAGCCGGTGTATTGGCGGCATCTGGCGCTGCTGATGAGCCACAAACTGCGCCTGACGTTTATCAATCTGGAACAACTGAGCCTGCTGCCGGCCCCGGCGCGTCTGGCCCATCGTTTGCTGATGATCGCCGAAGGCTACGGCGAACTCAACGCGCCACGCCGAGTGCTGCAGTTGCCACAGGAGCAGTTGGCATCGATGCTGGCGCTGTCGCGGCAGACCACCAACCAGATTCTCAAGGATTTGCAGGGGCAGGGGATTATCGGCCTCGGATACGGCGAGATCGAAATCCTCGACGCCGCACGATTGCGCGCCCTGGCCACGATCTGATGAGCAACCGAGATCCCATGTGGGAGCGAGCTTGCTCGCGAAAGCGGTGGGTCATTCAACTGAGATTTTGACTGAACCGACGCCTTCGCGAGCAAGCTCGCTCCCACATTTGATCGTGTTGATTTCAGGAACCGCGATAGGTCGAGAAGCCGTACGGGCTGAGCAGCAGCGGGATGTGGTAATGCTGATCGGTCTGCTTCACTTCAAAAATCACCGGAATCTCCGGGAAGAACGTGTCGTGCTTGACCTTCTTGAAGTACTCGCCGGTTTTGAACACCACGCGGTATTCACCCGCTTCAAAAGGCTGCTTGGCCGGGAACAGTTCGGCAATCCGCCCTTGTTCATTGGTCGTGCCCTGAGCCAAAGGCTGCCAGTTCTCCCCGACATGTTTTTCCAGCGTCACGTTAATGCCTGGCGATGGCAGGCCGTTTTCCAGATTGAGCACGTGCACGCTCAATGGATTGCCAGCGGCCAGCGCCAGGCTTGAGAAAGCACTCAGGCCGAGCGCGGCGAAAGTCATGCGCAAAGTATTCATCGATGCATCTCCTTATTGGGAACGGATAGTGGCCAGGCCGGTTTTTTCGGCAGCCTTGATTGCACAGTTTTCGTCTTGCTCACCGCCGCCGGAGCCGGCCACGCCCATCGCACCGACCAGTTCATCAGCAGCGAACAGCGGAATCCCGCCGCCAAGTAGCAGCAATTCGTCGAGAGTGTTGAGGTTGGCGGTTTCCGGATTGCTGCGAGCGCGTTCGGCGAACAACCGGGTCGCGGTTTTGGTCGATAGCGCGGTGTACGCCTTGCGCTGGCTGGCGGCGGTGTTGTGTGGGCCGACGCCATCGCCGCGCAGGGTCACCAGCAGATTGCCGCCCCGGTCGAGCACCGACACCGTGCCGGTGCAATTGGCCATTGCCGTGTCGGCGAGCAGACGTGCAGTTTCAAGATCAAGGTCGGCATGGCGCGGCAGTTCTGTGCCTGCGAACACGCTGGCGCTGAGGCCAAAGGCCAGGCTGGCTACAAGGTATTTGACGGTCATGGACAGGCTCCAAAAGCGAAGGTCGTCACCTTAATCGCCGGTCTTCGTCAGAACCTCGTCAGTCTGATTACAAGTTTGTAATGGGCAACGCCGCCGAAGACGCCTAGCCTGTGTGCCTATCAATCGAGGTGTGCCATGCGTTTGCTGGTCGTAGAAGATGAAGCCAAAACCGCGAATTTCCTCGCCAAAGGCCTGGGCGAGTCGGGTTTTGCCGTAGACGTGGCGCTCAATGGCCTCGATGGGCGCTACTTTATCGAGCAACAGGAATATGACCTGATCATCCTCGATGTGATGCTGCCCGGCCTCAACGGTTGGCAATTGCTGCAGCTGATTCGCCAGCGCGGCGCCACGCCGGTGCTGTTCCTCACCGCCAAGGACGCCATTGAAGACCGCGTGCGCGGTCTCGAACTGGGCGCCGACGATTACTTGCTCAAACCCTTCGCTTTCGCCGAACTGCTCGCGCGCGTGCGCACCTTGCTGCGACGCGGGCCGATGCGCGAAGCTGAGTCGTACAACATCGCCGATCTGGAAATCGACGTCCTGCGCCGCCGCGTCAGCCGTGGTGGCCAGCGCATCGCGCTGACCAACAAAGAATTCGCCCTGCTGCACTTGCTCGCCAGCCGTCAGGGCGAAGTGCTGTCGCGCACGCTGATCGCCTCGCAGGTGTGGAACCTGAATTTCGACAGCGACACCAACATGGTCGAAGTCGCGGTACGCCGCTTGCGCGCGAAAGTCGATGACCCGTACATGCCGAAACTGATCCACACCGTGCGCGGCGTCGGTTATCAACTGGAAGCCCCTGACGATGCGCTCTAGGTCGATCGCCTGGCGCCTGGCGCTGGCGTTCGCACTGGTCTGCGCTTTGGTGCTGAGCGCGATTGGCGTGTTTCTCTACCGCTCGCTCGCCTCGGAAATCGCCTACCGCGACGACCTCGCCTTGCTCGGTCGGCTGGAGCAAGTGCGCGCGTTGCTCGCCGACAGCGACAGCCTCGACGCTTTGCAGGCACGGCCACGGCTGTATCAGAACATGCTCGGCAATCTCGACAGCCTGTTGCTGGTGCGTCGCGCCGATGGCTCCAGTGTGATTGCGATCAACCCGCGTCAGCGCGATCTGCCAACCCTCAACGCAATCCCCGGCGAACAAACGCCGCAGCGCCGTGACGTGCTGACGTGGCAAGCGCCGGATGGCGCCGAACTGGCGCTGTTATCCGGCGCGGCGCAAGGGCCGAACGGCGAGCCGCTGACGGTCATCGCCGGCAAGGTGCTGAGCGAGCGTGAGCAGATGCTCGGCAGCTATCGCCTGCGCTTGTACATGTCAGTTGGGCTGGGTGCGCTGCTCGCTTTTGCCCTGGGCTTGCTGTTACTGCGCCGGGGCCTGCAACCGTTGCGTCAGTTGAGCGAAGCGGTACGCGGCATCGATCTGCGCAGCCTCGATCAACGCCTGCCCGCCACCGGCACGCCCGCCGAACTGCTAGAGCCGGTGCAGGCGCTCAACGGCATGCTCGCGCGGCTGGACGACAGCGTGCAGCGTCTGTCGCAGTTCTCCGCCGACCTTGCCCATGAGATCCGCACGCCGCTGCACACTTTGTTGGCGAGTAACGGACAGGCGCTGAATCATCCGCGCAGTATCGAGGAATATCAGGAAGTGCTGGCCTCGAACATGGAAGAGTTCGAGCGACTCAAACGCATGGCGGAAAACCTGATGTTCCTTGCCCGCGCCGAGCAGGCCGAGCGCGCGCTCAATCTGCAAACACTGGATTTGCACTGCGTTGGCAGTGAACTGTGCGATTACTTTGAAGCCTTGGCCGATGACCGCGATCTGCGGCTGGACAATCAACTGCATGGCGAACTGCGTGCCGATCAGCAACTGCTGCAACGTGCCCTCGGCAATCTGCTGGCCAATGCCGTGCGCCACGCTGATTCCGAAACCGTGATCAGTTTGCATCGTCGCGACGAGGCGGGTTGGTGCTGGTTGCAGGTGCACAACCACGGCCCGGCGATTGCACCCGAGCATTTGGGCAAACTGTTTGATCGTTTCTATCGCGTCGATCCTTCCCGGGCGGAGCCGGGGGATTCGGGTGGGTTGGGGTTGGCGATCGTGCAGTCGATCATGCAGTTGCATGGGGGGCAGGTGCGGGTGAGTAGTGATGCTGACGGCACCGTTTTTGAACTGGGTTTTGCGTTGAATTAAAGGGCGCTATCGCGAGCAGATCAGACAAGCTGATTCTGTATCAGCGCAACCCATCGCGAAACTGCCCCGGCGTCATCCCCGTCCAGCGCTTGAACGCGCGGCTGAAACTGCTGGTGTCGGCAAAACCGAGCAAATAACTCACCTCACTCAACGAACACTGCGGATCGCGCAGGTGCAGCAACGCCAGATTCTCGCGGCTTTCGTTGAGCAATGTGTCAAAGCGGCAACCCTCATCTGCCAAATGCCGCTGCAAACTGCGCAAACTCAAGTGCAACGCCTGGGCAATCCGTTCTGCACTGGGCTCACCTTCCGGCAATTGTTCTTCAATCGCGTCGCGCACCTTGCGCTCCCAGGTCAGCGGTTTGAGCTGGGCCATCGTGCGTTTGAGCACCGCTTCGTTGTGTTCGGCGAGTTCCGGGTTGGCGTCGTCGAGGTGGCTGTCGAAGTCGGCGAGGGCGAATTCCAGGCGATCCTCGCTACAGCCGAAATGCACCGGGGCGCGGAAGACTTTGTGCCATTGGTGCGCATCGCTCGGTTCCGGGCGGCGCAGGTAAACGGCCAGCGGCGCGTAATCACGGCCGAGGCGATTGCGGCAGGTGCGCACGTAGATCGCGGTGAAGGCATCGATAGCTTCGAAGGCCGGCGCCGGATTGCCTGACGGAATTTTCAGGCGGAATTGATAGCGGTCGTCGCCACGACTCAGCTCCAGTTCCAGCGCGTCGCTGACCACCGGGTGATAGCGCACGATACGTTCGAACACCTCGCGCAAACTGCCGCTGGCGACCAGCGCGTAACCGAGGGCATGGAACGTGGTCGGGCTGACGAACCGCGACACGCGCAGACCAATCGCCGGGTCGCCGCTGACCTGTACGGCGATTTCCCACAGGCGCGTCGTGCCGGACAGCGGATAGCGCGCGTTGGGGTCGTCCATCAAATGGGGGTCGAGCCCGGCCTGCTGGCACAAGGCAATGCTGTCCAGCCCCAGCGCATCGAGTTGTTTGCGCAAGGCACGGGTCCAGCTGGCGAGGGAGGTCGGTTCCTTCATGCTGATTGGCGCTTCCGGTCAACAGGTTGGCGTTCTCGGCTACCGCAATTGAAGCGTTGGCGAGGCACGATGCGAACATCATAAACCCGAGGATGGAAGCATGGACGGTACTTCTGCAAGTCCCCCACGACACAATGCGGCCCAGCGATCAGCGCATATTCGCGAAGTAGTGCTGGCCAAAGGCGTCGAGCTGCGCGAGCGCTACCCGATTCTCAAGCATCAGGATGCGCTGGGCGCGGTGATTCTGGCCTTTGCCCTGATCGGGATGATCGGTTCGGCGACGCTGTATATCAGCGGCCATATGGCGTGGTGGGTGTGCCTGTTGCTCAATGCGTTTTTCGCGTCGCTGACCCATGAGCTGGAACACGACCTGATCCACAGCATGTACTTCCGCAAGCAGCGCGTGCCACACAACCTGATGATGGGCCTGGTGTGGCTGGCGCGGCCAAGCACGATCAACCCGTGGATTCGCCGGCATTTGCACCTCAATCACCACAAGGTCTCCGGCACTGAAACCGACATGGAAGAACGCGCGATCACCAACGGTGAGCCGTGGGGTTTTGCGCGCTTGCTGATGGTTGGCGACAACGTGATGTCGGCGTTCATCCGCATGCTGCGGGCCAAGACCTGGGCGCACAAGTTCAGCATCATCAAGCGCACGCTGAAGGTCTACGCGCCGCTGGCGCTGGTGCATTGGGGCGCGTGGTATGTGTTTCTCGGTTTTCATGCGGCCAACGGCATCGCTTACCTGATGGGCTCGCCGATTGAATGGTCAGCGACCACATTGTCGGTGATTCAGGTGATCGATATCGCCGCCGTGGTGATCATCGGCCCGAACGTGTTGCGCACCTTTTGCCTGCACTTCATCAGCTCGAACATGCATTACTACGGCGATGTCGAGCCGGGCAATGTGCTGCAGCAGTGCCAGGTGTTGAACCCTTGGTGGTTGTGGCCGTTGCAGGCGTTCTGCTTCAACTTTGGCAGCAGCCACGGGATTCATCATTTTGTCGTGAAGGAACCGTTTTACATTCGCCAGATGACCGTGCCGGTGGCGCATAAGGTGATGCGCGAGATGGGGGTTCGGTTTAATGATTTCGGCACGTTTGGGCGGGCGAACCGCTTTGTTCGTCGGGATGAAATCGCGGTTTCTGGTGAGGCGGTGGAGGCCTGACAAACTGCCCTCACCCTAACCCTCCCGAAACGTCGGACCGCCCATAGGGAGAGGGGACCGATTGGGGGATATTGGGGGAACTACGCCGACCTGAACGTTTTTCGTCGAATCCATAATCGACCCGATTTTTCAGGTCGATGTTGACGAAAGACACCTCGGTCAGTCCCCTCTCCCTTTGGGAGAGGGTTAGGGTGAGGGGCTTTTGATCTTGCCCTCAATCCGGCTGAAACGGCGACTCACTCAAAATCACCCCGGTCTCCTCGACATACTGCTGCCAATGCCCGATCAACGCGGCGAGCTTGTCCGGCTGACTCACCGCCAGATCATGAATCTCCCCCGGATCATTGCTCAAATCGTAGAGCTGCCAGGTCGCCGGCCCCACCGGCCCGGGGATCCACACAGCCTTCCACGACCCCTGCCGGATCGCCCGGCGCCCGAACAATTCCCACCCTGTCACCGTATGCTCGTCATGCACCTGCGCGGTCTCGCCAGACAAGAACCCCAACCACGATTTGCCACGCAACGGCGCTACCGGTTTACCGTGCCATAACTTGCCCGGATGGCGTACGCCAGCCAGATCGAGAATGGTCGGCGTGACGTCCATCACCGTGCCGAAGCCATGACTGATCTGCCCTTTGAGCGCCAATTGCGGATAGTGCAACAGCGCCGGCACGCGAATCCCGCCCTCGGTGGTGAACGCCTTGAACAGCCGTGACGGCGCGGTCGCCACTTGCGCCCAGTTCGGCCCGTACCAGACGTAGGAGTTGGCCCGGCCAATGTTGTCGAGGCTGTTGTCGTAATGCTGGCTGAGGTACGTCACCAGTTCCGGACCGAATTTGGGGAACGCTTCCAGCAGCGCGCCTTCGGCACCGTTGTCGGACATGAACAGGATGAACGTATTGTCGAGCTGCCCTTGCTGGCGCAGGTAATCGACGACCCGGCCGATGTTCCAGTCCATGCGCTCGACCATCGCCGCGTAGACCTCCATCGCCCGCGCGGAAATCTGTTTTTGTTCATCGCTCAACGCGTCCCACTGCTGGGTCAACTGAATCAGTGGATGCGGCTCGACGTCCGGTTCGATCAGGCCGAGGGCTTTGAGTTTTTCCAGGCGCTCGAGGCGCAATACTTCCGGACCCGCGTCGTATCGACCCCGGTATTTCTCGACGATGTCAGCGGGCGCCTGCAATGGCCAGTGCGGCGCGGAGAACGGTAGATAAGCGAAGAACGGCCGGGTCTGGTCACGCTCCTTGAGGTATTGCAGCAGCTTGTCGCCAAAGGCATCGGAGGAATAAAAATCCTTCGGCAATTGATCGAGAAACGTATCGTCTTCGATGTACAGCGCCGGGGTGGATTTCAGCAGGCCGGGGGTTTGCTCATCGTAGGTCGGCTCGAAACCGTAGTGGTTGGCCGCGCCGGGCAGCAGCGAAAACGAGCGCTCGAAACCTCGGGCATGGGGCGCCAGTTCGGCCTTCAAACCGAGGTGCCATTTACCACTCATCAACGTTTGATAACCGGCCTCGCGCAACAGCTCCGGCAGCGCCACCACGCGATCGTTGAGGTAGCCTTCATAACCCGGTTTGCCGATCAGATCCGGGGTCAGTGTTTCGGCCATGGTGCCGATGCCGGCGATGTGGTGGTCGGTGCCGGTCAGCAACATCGAGCGGGTCGGCGAGCAGGTCGGTGCAGTATGAAAATCGGTCAGGCGCAGGCCGTTGTTGGCCAGGGCATCGAGATGCGGTGTGGCGATTTCGCCGCCGAATGCACCGATGTCGGAGAAGCCCAGGTCGTCGGCCAGAATCACCAGAAAATTGGGACGTTGCGGCATCGCAAAACTCCTGTTCAGCAGGCAATGAACGTCAGCGGCAGATCACGGATCTGCACCGGTACGCTCGGTTGGTAATGGTCGTCACTGGTCAGCTCGTGCAGCAGCTCTTCACGCAACTGATGGAAGTCGAAACTGCTGCGCTGGCGCGGGTGCGGCAGGGCGATGTCGACCACTTGCTTGATTCGTCCCGGACGCGGCTCCATCACCACCACGCGGTCGGCGAGGAAGATTGCTTCTTCAACGTCATGGGTGACGAGGATCGTGGTGATTTTTGCCCGGTCGCGGATCGCCAGCAGCTCGTCCTGCATCTGCTGGCGGGTCAGTGCATCGAGCGCGCCGAAGGGTTCGTCGAGCAGCAGAATGCGCGGGCTGGCGACGAGGCCGCGCGCTATCGCCACACGCTGGGCCATGCCGCCGGAGAGCTGGTGCGGATAGGCGCGAGTGAAGTCGCGCAGGCCGACCAGATCGATGAAATCGTTGACCCGCTGTTGCTTTTGCGCAGCGCTCAGCGGCTCGTTGACCAGGCCCAGGCCGATGTTGTCGGCGACGGTCAGCCACGGGAATAAACGGTGTTCCTGAAAGACAATGCCGCGCTCGCCGCCGATGCCGCTGACGGCTTTGCCGTCCACGGTAATCTGCCCGCGAAACTGCGTATCGAGGCCGACCAGCAAGCGCAATAACGTCGATTTGCCGCAGCCGCTGGAACCGACAATGGCGACGAATTCGCCTTCGGCAATGTCCAGGTTGAATTCGCGAATCGCCTCCAGTTCGAAACCGTCGACGTCAAAGGATTTGCCTACATGGTTGAAGCTGACAATCGGTGCGTTCATGCGTGTCTCCAGCGGGTGGCGCGAATTTCCAGGCGTTGGCCAATGAGGTTGAGCAGGGCGCCGGTGAGGCCGACGAAAAGCATGCCGGCCATGATCAGGTCCATGCGCAGCAGTTGTTGTGCGCCGATCATCTGGCTGCCGATGCCGCCGTTGGACGGCATGAAATATTCAGCGCCGATGGTGCCGAGCCAGGCGTAGATCAGGCTCAGGCGCAGACCGGCGAAAATTCCCGGAGCGGCGCCCGGCAGCACCAGCCGGCGCAAACGCTGCCCGAGGCTCAGGCGCAGGACTTGTGCGGCTTCGTTGAGTTGTGGCGAAAGATTGGCGACGCTGCGTTGCGTCGCGATAAACAGTGGGAAGAACGCGGCAAGGGCGACAAATACCCACTTGGCCAATTCGCCGAGACCGAACCACGCGGTGAGCAGCGGCACCCAGGCGAAGATGGCGATCTGGCGGAGGGCGGCGAGGGTCGGGCCGAGCACGCGTTCGCTGGTGCGCGACAAGCCCAGCAGCAAGCCGAGGGCAAAACCGAGGCCGCCGCCCAACAGTAAACCGGCTAGGGTGCGGCCCAGGCTCAGGGCCATACCGCTGACCAACGTACCGTCGAGCACGCCGTCCCAGGCAGTGATCAACACGGCCAACGGGCTGACCAGAATGTTGTTGTCGACCCACTGCTGCTCGTTCGCCAATTGCCACACCGCCAGCAAACTCAGTGGCAGCAGCCACGGTTGCAGGCGCTGCCAGCCTTCATGACGCGGGCCGCGACGAATTTCGGCGGTAGCCGGATGCGGCCAGTGCACCAGTTTGCGGTCCAGCAGACCGATGCCGCGATCCATCGCCACACCGATCAAACCGATGACCACGATGCACACGAAGACGATATCGAGCATGAACAACTGCCGCGCCCAGACCATCAGGTAACCGATGCCTTCGCTGGAGGCGAGCAGCTCGACCGCCAGCAGCGATGTCCACCCAGCCGCCAGTGCCAGGCGTACGCCGGCCATGAACGCAGGAAGGGCGGCGGGTAATACCAGGCGACGGATCAGAAGGTGTGGCGGCAGACGTAGCACGGCGGCAGCCTCGCGCAGTTTTGGCTGTGCATCGCGTACGCCGACGAGGGTGTGCAGGGTCACCGGGACGACGATGGCTTTGATCAGCACCACCAGTTTCAGCACTTCGCCGATGCCGAAAAACACCATGAACAACGGAATCCACGCCAGCGTCGGCACCTGCGACAGACCGGCGAAAGTCGGGAAGACCAGACGTTCGAGACGGCGGCTGAAACCCAGCGCCGCACCGAGCACCGCACCGGCGGAAATCCCTGCGAGCAAGCCCCAGAACAAGCGTTGCAGGCTGATCCACAAGTGACTCCACAACTCGCCATGCGCCAGTTCGACGGCGCTGTTCCACACCAGCGACGGCGCGGGCAGGATCT
This sequence comes from Pseudomonas sp. A34-9, assembly GCF_029543085.1. Classification (NCBI taxonomy): domain Bacteria; kingdom Pseudomonadati; phylum Pseudomonadota; class Gammaproteobacteria; order Pseudomonadales; family Pseudomonadaceae; genus Pseudomonas; species Pseudomonas sp. A34-9. The sequence continues at coordinate 257,377 of NZ_CP119967.1, forward strand.
GTTCGCTCATCCACTCGTTGCGTGCGGTCAGCCACCACAGGGTGAACAGGCTGAGGGGCAGCAGCCATGGCAACAGGCGCTGGTTCAGGCTTGTCCAGGTACGGCGGCTTTTCAGCGGCGGCGCGGGGAGTGGCAGACTGAGCAAGGATTGGCGGGCCATGGGTGACCTCCGTTGTCGGGTTGGCTCAAGATCAAAAGATCGCAGCCTTCGGCAGCTCCTGCTCGGAATTGCGTGGACCCAGTAGGAGCTGCCGAAGGCTGCGATCTTTAGCGGTATTAGCAACAAACAAAAGGTTATAAGTGATTGTGTAAAATGTATTTTTAGAGATAAGCAGCGCCATTTAAGGCTTCCAGCCCACGCGCATCCAATGCATTCGAAGAATATTTTCGATGCTGTTTATGCATACGCCGCTGCAAGCCCCGTCGCTGCTCGCTTAGCTTAAAAAGCTATAAAAATGTGCATTTATAGTATTTAAGCGAAGGTATGCATTCGGCCTACTTTCGGCTCCTCAACGCCCGTCGTGATCAAGGAGCTGCACCCATGAACCTCCCCTTCAAACGTGTTTTCAGTCTGTTTGCCGTTCCTGTGCTGGCGGGTCTGCTGGCGGTCACCGCCCAGGCCGATGAACTCAAGGAAATCAGGATCGCCGTGCCTGACCTGAGCGCGGGTACTCAGCACAGTGGCGGCGGTGTGGTCGATGTGTTGCGTGATCAGCAGATTTTTGAAAAAGCCTTCGCCGATCAGGGCATCAAGATTCAGTGGAATTTCTTCAAAGGTGCCGGGCCGGTGATCAATGAGGCGTTTGCCAACGGTCAAGTCGATCTGGCGTATCTGGGCGATCTGGCGGCGATCATCGGCAAGTCCAATGGCCTCGATACGCGCTTGCTCAGCGCCAGTGCGCGTGGGGTGAAGCAGTATCTGGGCGTGGTGCCGGGCTCCGGGATCAAGACCCTGCAGGATTTGAAGGGCAAGCGCGTGGCGATCTTTCGCGGCACTGCGACGCAACTGTCATTCGATGCAGCGCTGGCCAGTCAGGGTCTGAGCGAGAAGGATTTGAAGGTGATCAACCTCGACTTCACCGGCGCGACCGCCGCACTGGCGGCCAAACAGATCGATGCGTCGTGGGGCAGTTCCGGTTTGGCGGCGTTGCAGACCAAGGGGTTGGCCGAGTTGCCTTTGAACACCAAAGATCTGGGTGGCGCCGGCAGCGTGCAGTCGGTATTGGTCGGCACGGGCAAGTTTGTCGATGCACACCCGGAGGCGGTGGCGAAATTGCTCAAGGCGCAGCAACAGGCGGTGGAGTGGCTGACCGAGGACAGTAACAAGGCGGCCTACGTGCAGTTGGTCTCGGGGTTGGCGAGTTATCCACCGGTGATCCTCACCGAGGACCTCAAGGATCAGAAATTGAGCGAAGTGTTCCCGTCGACGCTGGATCCGGTGTTCCTGGGTAGCTTGCAAGACAAGGTTGATCTGGCGGCGCAGCAGAAGCTGATTCGCAAGCCGTTCAAGGTCAATGATTGGGTCGCGCCTGAGTTGGCAGCGGCCAAGCTCTAACGCACGCCGATCGTTCCCACGCTCTGCGTGGGAACGCCTCAATAAACGCTCCGCGTCCGCTTTGGGACGCCGAGCGTCCCGGGCTGCATTCCCACGCAGAGCGTGGGAACGATCCTCTTAAACGGCGACGCTGATTTCCTGCTTATCCACAGCCACCAGCGTCTCGATCATCGCCCTCGCCGCCGGGGACAAGCGAAACCCGGTACGACTGACAATCCCGCACCGCGCATTCATGCTCTCGAGGTTCTGCGGCAGATTGCGCCAGTGCAACAGCGCCAGTGAACCTTGGGCAATGTCCTCGTAGAACGCCTCCTCGGTACCGATACCAATGGCATTCGATTGCAGTACCACTTTGACCAGCGCCGGAAAATGCTCGGTCTCGATGGTTGGGGAAAAATCGATCCTGCCGCTCAGATTCGCCAGCAATTTGCGAATGCCCGGCGGTATCAGCGTGGTCGCCAGCGGGTAGTCGAACATGTCGTTGGTCGACAGGCTTTCCTTGGCTAGCAGCGGATGCCCCGGCCGGCAGAAAAACACCCCGCGTTTGGGCGTCAGCGCCTGGGTCTGGAAGTTCGGATCCGACTCGAAATGACGAATGTCGGCGATAAAGAATTCGATCTCTTCACGGCTCAGTGCGCGGCTGAGTTTTTCCCAGTTATCCACCTGAAAACAGGTGCGTACTTTCGGGTGCGCATTGATGAATTGCGCCACAGCATCGGGCACCAGTTTCACCGCCGGCGCCGGGCCGCAACCGAAGTGCACTTCACCGGCATCGAGCTTGGTCATCTGCGTCACTTCGGCACTGAGCAACGCCGCGCCCTGCACCAGGCTCAGGGCGTGCTGCAGCACCACCTGACCTTCAGGCGTGGGGCGCAAATCCTTGTTGCCGCGATCTACCAGCACGCAGCCGAACTCTTGCTCCAACCCTTGAATACTGCGGCTGAACGCCGGTTGAGTGATGCCCATTGCGTCTGCCGCACGGACAAAACTGCGGTGCTCGTTGAGGGCGATGAAGTAACGCAACTGGCGAAGATCCATATGCTTTTCCGGCATCCTAAAAATAGCTCGAAGGCATTTGCGACGAGGGTTGCTAGAGGTTTTAAATGCAAGCTCTTATTCCGTCAACGAAGCATGTGAATATCTATTAGATGTAAATGGAATATAGATAGAGCGTTGTTTCGCTGCCGTCCAACCGTAAACAGTCGATGAGGGTCTACCCATGAGCAATGCCGCACTCGCAGTAAAACCCGCTGTCCACGCGCTGGAAATCCATCCGGTGGCCGGTCGTATCGGCGCCGAGATCCGTGGCGTGCATTTGTCCGGTGAACTCGACGCCGCCACCGTCGAAGCCATTCAACAGGCGCTGGTTCAGTACAAAGTCGTGTTCTTTCGCGAGCAGACTCAGCTTGACGACCAGCGTCAGGAAGCGTTTGCCCATTTGCTCGGCGAACCGGTGGCGCACCCGACCGTGCCGTCACGCGAAGGCACGCGTTATCTGCTCGAACTGGACGGCGCTGAAGGTCAGCGCGCCAACTCCTGGCACACCGACGTGACCTTCGTCGACGCCTACCCGAAAGCCTCGATCCTGCGCTCGGTGGTGGCCCCGGCCTTCGGTGGCGACACGCTGTGGGCGAATACCGCGACGGCGTACAACGGCTTGCCGACCGAATTGCGAGAACTGGCCGACAAACTGGTCGCCGTGCACAGCAACGAATACGACTACGCCAGCGCGAAACCGGACGTCTCGGCAGAGAAGCTCGAACGCTATCGCAAGGTCTTCACCTCCACCGTTTACGAGACCGAGCACCCGGTGGTGCGCGTGCACCCGATCAGCGGCGAGAAGAGCTTGCTGCTGGGGCATTTCGTCAAACGCATCAAGGGCTATTCGCAGGCGGATTCGGCGCACCTGTTCGGGCTGTTGCAGAGCCATGTGATCCGCCAGGAAAACACCGTGCGCTGGCGCTGGAAGGCCGGTGATGTGGCGATCTGGGATAACCGCTCGACGCAGCATTACGCGATTGATGACTACGGGACTCAGGATCGGGTGGTGCGTCGGGTGACGTTGAAGGGTGAGGTGCCGGTTGGGGTTTCGGGGCAGCGTAGTCAGACCATCAAGGGTCGTGAGTAAGATCAAAAGCTACCCTCATCGGAACGCCGCCCGCCCAGCCCTCTCCCGGAGGGAGAGGGGGCCGCCGGAGGTGTCTTGCGTCATACATCGACCTGAAAGATTGAGGCGATTATGGATTCGGTGCTGCTCTTCCAGGTCGGCGTGTTTCTTCAATATCCCAAGGTAAGTCCCCTCTCCCTCTGGGAGAGGGTTAGGGTGAGGGGCTCTTCCCGCTACCAAACACCAATCTGAACAACCTTCTCACTCTCCGGCTCACCATAGCGAAACCGCTGCCCCCGCAAATCAATCTCCTGATGACTGATCGTGGTCCGCCGCTTCAACCCGCGCACCCACTCGAACAAATACCCCGCATGCTCCTCACGCACCGCCGCGAATTCCGGGTCATCCCCCAAATCACGCAGCTCCTGCGGATCATTCAGCAGATCAAACAACTGCGGCCCAAAGCCGTCGTACGCCAGGTATTTCCAGCGCTCGCTGCGCACCATGGTCATGCGGCAACGATCGATCGGCTGGCCTAAACGCTCCCGCGCCGGTGCCTGGAAGGCGTAGTCGTATTCGCTGATCGCATAGCGGCGCCAGCCCGGATTTTCTCCGTGCAGAAGCGGGATCAACGAACGCCCTTCAAGCCGATGCTCTGCACCCGGTAGTCCCAGTGCCTGAAGAAACGTTGGTAGCGCATCGATGGTTTCTGTCAGTCGATCATCGACGGTTCCCCGGGTGACATCTGCCGCCGCCCGAGGATCGCGCACGATCAACGGTACGCCCACCGCCTGCTCCAGCAAAAATTCCTTCTCACCCAGCCAGTGATCACCCAGAAAGTCCCCGTGATCGCTGGTGAACACGATCAACGTGTCATCCCAGCGGCCGTTGCTCTGCAAAAGATCGAACAGCCGCCCGAGCTGATCATCCACTTGCTTGATCAGGCCCATGTACGTAGGGATTACAGTCAATCGTACTGAGTCGCGGGAGAAGTTGAGGCTTTCCTCGTGCTGGCGAAAAGCAGTGTATACGGGGTGTTTACTGGCTTCGGAGGGCGTCGCGCGGACCGCTTCGAGAATCGATTTCGTACTGTACAAGGCGTGGTACGGCGCTGGTACGATGTAGGGCCAGTGCGGTTTGATAAAGGAAAGGTGTAAACACCACGATTTCTCGCCTTGCTCGGTGATGAAGTCGATGGCTCGATTTGTAGTGTAGACAGTCTCTGAGTGCTGCTCGGGAATTCGTGCTGGCAAATTCGAATGACGCATTTTCCAGCCGCTGAGGATTTCGCCGTTTTCGCCTTCGGCGGCGTTGGCCCAGTCGTGCCAGGGGTTTTTGCCGTCGAAACCGTGTTCGCGCAGGTAATGGGTATAGGGCGCGGATTCGCGTTTGTCGTCGAACAGCGGATCGTCGGGATAGATGCCGTCGTGGCGCATGTACGGTTCGAAGCCGACTTCGTTGAACACTTCGGCCTGTTCGCTTTCCGGGTTGATTGCCAGGCGCTGTAGCGCGTCGACATTTGCTGTGGCGTGGGTCTTGCCTACCAGGGCGGTGCGAATGCCGTGAGGACGCAGGTAATCGCCGATGGTCAGTTCTTCCAGCGGCAACGGCACGGCATTCCACGCCACCTGATGGCTGCTGACGTAGCGCCCGGTATAAGCCGACATCCGCGAGGGGCCGCAGATCGTGCCTTGGGTGTAGGCGCGGCTGAAGCGCACGCCGGCCGCAGCCAAGCGATCGATGTTTGGTGTGTGCAGATGCGGATGGCCGTAGCAGGACAGGTAATCGCGGCGCAGTTGATCGCACATGATGTACAGCACGTTGCGCACGGGGTTTGGCGGGGTGGGCATGGGGTTCACCGGTCAGAGGGACAGGCGAGGGTTTTCGCTTTCGCTGGGGGTGTTCGGCAAGTGCATTTGGGGAATGGGTTTTATGCAGGAAATGCATCGGTGCCTGCGCCGGCCCCTTCGCGAGCAAGCTCGCTCCCAGATTTAGACTGCGTTCCCCTGTGGGAGCGAGCTTGCTCGCGAAGAGGTCCGATCAGACGGCGAGATTCTGCAGCGAGCAAGTCTCCTCATCCTGCTGATCAATCGCTTTGATCTGCTCAATCATCGCCTCCGCCAACGGCGACAACCGATACCCCGCGCGGCTGACAATCCCATAACGCGTGTACAGCTCCTCCAGATCATCCGCCAACCCTTCAATCCGCAAACACACCAACTCCCCCTTGGCCTGATGCAGTGCATCCGAATACGCCCCGACAATCCCGATCGCCTCTGAACGCAGCACCACACTGAGCAAACTCGAGCTGTTTTCACACTCCACATTCGGCGTGAAATCCGGCCGCCCACTCAGGTCGACGATGACCTTGCGCAGGTTCGGCGGACGAATACTCACCGCTAGCGGATAGCTCATCAATTGCTCGGCGCTAACCCGATCAAGCCCGGCCAATGGATGCCCCGCGCGGCAACAAAAATGCCATTTACGCGGCCGCAACCGGTGTGTCAGGTAGTCCGGATCGGCTTCAAAGTGCCGAGTATCAGCGACAAAGAATTCAAACTCTTCGCTCAATAAGCGTTTGCTCAGACTCTGCCAGTCATCGACCTGAAACTGCACCCGTGCCTTGGGGTAGCGACCGATAAAACTGCCGATGGCACGAGGAATCAAACCCGCCGCCGGCGCCGGCCCACAACCGAAGCGCAATTCCCCGGCCTCCAGCCCGTTGAACTGGCTGATCTCGTTGGCCATCTGCTGCGCGCCACTGACCAGTCGCCGTGCGTGTTCGAGCAGCACCAGGCCCTGTTTGGTCGGCGGTAATTCCTTGCGTCCGCGATCAACCAACTGACAGCCGACGCTGTGTTCCAGCGCCTGAATGCTGCGGCTGAACGCCGACTGCGACAGGTTCACCGCCTGCGCGCCGGCGACGAAGCTGCGTTGTTCAGCCAAGGCAATGAAGTGACGAAGTTGGCGCAAGTCGATATGCATTTTTCACATAAAAAATATCCGGGAAATGCATTGGATATGCATTACGTCGACTCCTTATAAAGGCAATCTCTTATGCAGTAAATATTTGTAAATCCATAAATAAATAACTTAAAAGAATATGCAGCGCTGAAGATGTCTGTGTGTTTTTTGACCAGGAGCCGCGCCATGAGTCCGTTGAACCTTGCGTCACCCTTAACGCCACGACGGCTCAAACGCCTGCCTCTGGCCCTGTTGCTGGCAGGGAGCGCGAGCTGGACTCACGGTTACGCCGCTGAGTCTGAAACCCCGGCGCCGGTGCCGGCCGGCAAGCCTGCCGCCAACAGTTCGCAATTGGAAACCGTGACCGTCACCACCCGCCGTCGCGAAGAAAGTTCGCAAGACGTGCCGACGCCCATGAGTGTGGTCAGCGGACAGAATCTGGAAACACAGCGGGTCTACCGCATTCAGGATTTGCAGCAACTGGTGCCCAGCGTCAACGTCGCCTACATGCATGCACGGCAGTCCAGCGTGTCGATCCGTGGCCTCGGGAATAACCCGGCCAGCGATGGCCTGGAAGGCAGCGTCGGCTTGTACATCGACAACGTCTACCTGGGCCGTCCGGGGATGGCGGTGTTTGACTTGATGGACATCGAACAACTCGAAGTCTTGCGTGGGCCGCAGGGCACGCTGTTCGGCAAAAACACCACCGCCGGGGTGATCAACATCAGCACTCGCGCGCCGACCTTTACACCCGAACGCAGCATCGAAACCTCGGTTGGCGAGGATGGTTACTTCCAGACCAAGGGCACGATTTCCGGGCCGCTCAACGATCAACTGGCCGGACGCTTTTCGGCTTATCGCACCCGAAGCGACGGCGACATCAAGAACGAATACGACGGCCATGATTTGAATGGCGGCTCACGCGATGGCTTCCGCGCGCAACTGCTGTTCAAGCCCAATGAAGATTTCAATCTGCGCTGGATCGGTGACTACAACGAGGAGGATTCCAGCGCCGGCACCCGCGTGCTCTACAGCACTGGGCCGACCATCAATGGCGTCAATCTCTACCAATCCCGCGCCAACGCAGCCGGCGCAACATTGGTCAACGGTTCGCACCGCAAGGTCAATCTGGACAACGACCAGCACGTCACCGTGCATCAGGGCGGCACCTCGGTCGAAGCGAACTGGACGCTGCCGAGCGATTTCACGCTGACCTCGATCAGCTCCTATCGCTTCTGGAATTTCACCCCGCGCAACGACGACGGTCTCAACGTGCCGGCGAGTTACAACGCCGGGGTGTCGGTGGAAGACAAACAGTACTCGCAGGAATTTCGCCTGGCCTCGCCCAAGGGCGAGTTTTTCGATTACGTCGTTGGCGCCTACTACTTCGGCAACAATCTGGACAACAAATCCTTCGCCTATTACGGCCCGCAAGCCGACATCTGGAACGGCACGCCGGCCGGTGCGCTGGCCAACGTCACCAGCGTCGGCAACGGCCACATCAAGACCGACAGCTTTGCGCTGTTCGCCCAAGGCACCTGGCATCTCAGCGAACGTCTGGACTTCACCGCCGGAGTGCGCGGTACCTATGAAGAAAAAAGCGCCTGGGTCACGCGTAATGCGCCGGTCGGCGGTGCGACCGTCGCCGGTGCTGCCGCAACGGCGCGGCGCGGGCGTGCCGGTGCTTATGATTCCGGCGATTTGAATCAGTACAGCTCCAGTCCGTCCGGACTGCTCAACCTCAGTTACCGCATCACCGATGATGTTCTGGGCTACGCCACGTTGTCCCACGGCGAGAAATCCGGCGGGGTTAACCTTGCGGTCGGTTCCGCTCCGGTGGCCGGCGCCGATTCACTGCTGATCGGCACCGAGCGTGCGAACAACGCCGAACTCGGCTTCAAGAGCACGTTGTGGGACCACCGCCTGCAACTCAACGCCAACGTGTTCTGGACTCAGGTCAACGCTTACCAGACCAACGCCTATGACGCCGAAAATCGCGTGCAATACCTGACCAACGCCGGTTCCGTGCGTTCGCGCGGGGTCGAGTTCGAAAGCACGGTAATCCCGTTGCGCGGGCTGACCCTGAACATCAACGGCTCCTACAACGACGTCAGCTATCTCTCGTACAAAGATGCCCCGTGCCCGCCGGAAGTCAGTCAGGCGCCGGGCGCTCCGGCCTCTTGCGACCTCAGCGGGCATCAGGTGGTCGGCGCCTCGAAATGGATCGGCAACGCCAACGGCGAATACAAATGGAATCTGGATAACGGCTTCGAACCTTACGTCACCGCCAGCTATGCCTTCCGCTCGAAAGCGGTGGGCACGGTCGAGGATTCCGACTACGGGCAGATCCCGAGTTATGCGGTGGTCAACTTCTCCACCGGCCTGCGCGGCGACTTCAACCAGGGCCAGTGGGACGTGTCGCTGTGGCTGAAAAACGCTTTCGACAAAACCTACTACACGACCCTGTGGACGGGCGGCAACGGCGGCTATGAAGGCTTGCTCGGCACACCGCGGACCCTCGGCGTCACCGGTCGCTACGACTTCTGATTCGTCACTCAAGGAGCTGCATCATGTTGCGTATCAAAACGGCTTTGCCGGTGTTGCTGTCCGGCGCAGTGCTCAGTGCCGGCGCCTTCGCCGCGCCGAGTGTTTACCCGACCGGCGTCACCCGTTATGACCCGAACAAGGCATTCAACCAATACGTGATTTTCAGCGGCGCCGACAAACAGACGCACCTGATCGACATGAATGGTAACGAGGTGAAAACCTGGTCGCAGGCGGGTTTTCCCTCCGCAATCATCGACCCGCAACTGGTCGGCGGTGAACGCGGGCATGTGCTGCTGCAACTGAGTGAAAAGGACCCCGGCAAACTTGGATCGGCCGGCAATGGTCTGGGCAATCAGAGCGTCGGTGAGCTGGACTGGAATGGCAAAGTCGTCTGGCAGTGGGGCGACAAGGCCCCCGGTGGCGCGGCGCAGCAGCACCATGATCAGCGCCGTTTGAGCAACGGCAACACTGTGGTGCTGGCGAACAAGGTGCACAAGGTCAAAGGCTTCAAAGTGCCCGAGGTGATCGACGATGCGATCTATGAAGTCAGCCCCGACGGCGCGGTGAAATGGCAGTGGCTGGCGTCGGAGCATCTGAGTGAATTCGGCTTCACCGCCGAGCAGTTGAAACTGGTGCGTGCCAGCGAAAATCCGGACTACCTGCACATCAATAACCTCAGCCTGGTCGGGCCGAACAAGTGGTTCGATGCCGGTGACAAACGCTTCAATCCGGACAACCTGCTGATCGATTCACGCAACGCCAATTTCATCGCGATCATCGATAAGAACAGCGGCAAAGTGGTTTGGCGCCTTGGCCCGAATCTGCCGCTGATCAACCCGAAAACCGCGCAGAAACTGCCGCGTCCTGTGGATCAGTTTGTCGGTCAGCATGATGCACACATCATTCCGGCCGGATTGCCCGGAGCTGGCAACTTGCTGGTGTTCGATAACCAGGGTTCGGCGGGTTATCCGAACGTCACCCTCGGGCTGATTTCCGGTTCGCGGGTATTGGAAATCGACCCGGTGAAAAACGAAATCGTCTGGCAGTACAGCGCGGCGAATTCGAAGCAGCCGGGCTGGGCGTTCTATAGTTCGTTCATCAGCAGCGCGCGGCGTTTGCCCAATGGCAACACGCTGATCGATGAGGGCATGAACGGACGGTTTTTCCAAGTGACGACCAACGGTGAAAACGTCTGGGAATACGTCAGCCCCTATCTCGGCAAAGCGCCGGGCAGCGATGCGCTCAGCAACTGGGTGTATCGGGCGCTGCCTGTGAGTTATGACTGGGTGCCAGCGGGTACGCCGCGCTCGGAGACTGCGGTCAATGCACCGGTTGTTGGCGTGCAGCAAACCAACGCCAGTCGTTAGTTGAATTGGAATTAAGGCTCGAACGAACGGCAAAGTTATGGGCGGGTTGAATGTTGCTTATTGCAATTTTGTTAGTAAGCGACGTGGACAATGATTGAATGTCGTCAAGCGATAACAACGGGATAAAAAAGCCGCCACGCCTTTATCGAGCGTAGCGGCTTTTTTGTAGCATCGAGAAAATCGCTGCTGCGATACCGGCGTTTTATTAATTCCCGGTAATTAATACACACGTTTGCGCTTTGCAGCCTTTTGCGTGACTAAGCGTCACAAATTTGATTGCCGCCTCGGGTGTCGATGTAGCGACTGTCACAGCTGACTCTTTGTAGTCCTTGGTCTGAATACGTTCGCCCGGCAACACAACTTTGCGCCACTCGTTTTGAAATACATAAAGGGGGAAGCTGGTTTTGTTGCTGATCTCCAGTTGCGCAGGCAGTGTGATCTTCGTCGCGGCCGACGCCACCGATAAGGGCGCTAGTAGTAGCGCCATGTAAATCATTGTCCGTTTGGTTAATTGCATCATTACTCTTCCTGAGTCGATTTTAAAATGCGCTGACATCTAATGCGCCCACGGCATGTCAATCAACTCGATTGTTGTAAGCAGGAATGTATGGCTGCCCCATACCTTCAGCGAATACTTTTAATGCTTGAAAAGCATGGCGTTTCGGACGCTCGGCTGCGGCCCTTGATTGGCGTGGCTTTGCGAGAAATGATCGATTCTTATATATCCTAATGATCTATTCATAACTTAAAAGATTACTTTCGGAGATAAGCGTCAAGCCCAATGATTCACCCATCGATCCGCCGTGGGGGATTCAACAAACGGTTGATCGGCAGTTTTTGTAGAGAACGCAAAAAGACCGCAGGGAGTGAATCAATGGGCAATGTCCAGACCGCCGCCAGCGCAGAGGAATTGCTGTGGCGTCAGACGCCGGGTGGCGAGTTGGTCGATCTCGGCCGGCCGCATCGTGTGCCGTTGGCGCAGCTGCGTTTGCAGCGTGCGCCCAAGGGCATTCTGAGTCGGCGTGAAACTATTCTGCTTGGCGTGCTCGCGTTAGTGGTGCATGGCGCGGTGATCTACTGGATCAGCCAGAAGCCGACGCCGGTGCTGCCGATCGTGCCACCGGAAATTCCGCCGATGACCATCGAGTTCTCGCGCCCGGCACCGCCAGCGCCACCGGTTGTCGTGCCGCCGCCACCTGCGCCTGTGGTTGAGCCGCCGCCACCGGTGGAAGACGAGCTGGCGGTAAAACCGCCGCCGCCAAAACCGGTTCCGAAACCGAAACCGGTGGTTAAACAGGCACCCAAACCAGCACCGAAAGCGGTCGAGCAACCACCGGCGCCGCCACAACCGGCAGCCCCGGTTGCAGCGCCAGCGCCACCTGCTCCTCCCGCGCCGGCACCGGTCACCCCGGCATCAGCGAATGCTGCGTACCTGAAAAACCCGGCACCGGAATACCCGTCGCTGGCTCAGCGTCGCGGTTGGGAAGGCACGGTGTTGTTACGGGTGCACGTGTTGGCCAGCGGCAAACCCGGCGAGATTCAGATTGCAAAAAGCAGTGGTCGGCAACAGCTCGACGACGCGGCACTGAACGCCGTGAAACGTTGGAGTTTCGTCCCGGCCAAGCAGGGTAATGTCGCCCAGGACGGCTGGGTCAGCGTGCCCATCGATTTCAAGATTCATTAAACCGAAACCAAATTCGCGCGAAATGTTTACACGAGGGAATACATCATGACGTTACTGGCATCTCCACTGGAATCCATCGAAAGCGCGGTGATCTGGCTGCTGGTGGTTTTTTCCGTCGCCACCTGGGGGCTGGCATTGCTCAAGGCTGTGCAGTTCGGTCGTCTGAAGGCGCAGGATCGCCGTTTTCATAAACGTTTCTGGGCGGCGTCGAGTCTGGATTCAGCCGCTGAATTGAGCGAGACCCAACCCGGCGCTGCGGCCCGGGTGGCACAGGCCGGCTACGCGGCGATTCAGGTGGGCGAGGCGCCACAGGCCAATGATTTGAGCCAGGCGATCAACCATCAGGATCGACTGGAGCGCGCCCTGCGTCAGCAAATTGTCCGCGAACGCCGTTCGCTGGAAACAGGCCTGGCAGTGGTCGCCAGTATCGGCAGTACGTCGCCGTTCATTGGTTTGTTCGGCACGGTATGGGGAATCATGGAGGCGTTGAAAGGAATCAGCGCGGCTGGCTCGGCGAGCCTGGAAACGGTGGCCGGTCCGATCGGTGCAGCACTGGTCGCCACGGGTGTGGGGATCGCCGTCGCGGTGCCGGCGGTGCTGGTTTACAACTACTTTTTGCGTCGGTTGAAACTGACCGCGGCGGATCTGGATGACTTTGCCCACGACTTCTACAGCCTGGCGCAGAAGAGCTCCTTCCGCGTGTTGATTCACCCGAGTGCGCACAAGGTTGCAGCGCAGGGCAACGCGACAAAAGTGAAGGAGGCGTCCTGATATGGCCTTCTCCACGCAAGACAGTGACGAGGTGCTCAGCGAGATCAACGTGACACCGCTGGTGGACGTGATGCTGGTGCTGCTGGTGGTGTTTATCGTCACCGCGCCGCTGCTGACCAACGCGATCCCGATCAACCTGCCGAAGACCGAAGCGGTGGCGCCGGTTGAGCAGAAGGATCCGCTGGTGGTGAGCATCGACGGCGCCGGCAAGCTGTTTATCAATAAGGACGAGATTCAGCCGGACTTGCTGGAATTCAACCTTAAGTCGGCCAAAGCCAAGGACCCGGAAGTGCGCGTGCAATTGCAGGCGGATGACGGGGTGAACTACGGCGAAGTGGCGCGAGCGATGGCTTCGATCGAGCGGGCGGGGATTACCAAATTGTCGGTGATAACTGCGCGGTAACAGGATTTACGTTTTTCCGGGGCCGTCTCCTTGGCAGGGTGCGGCCCTTTTTTTATTTCTGGCATATGGAAAAGCCCCTCACCCTAGCCCTCCCGAAACGTCGGACCGCCCAGAGGGAGAGGGGACTGATAGGGTTGTTCTCACGAATTACGCCGACCTGAAAATACCCGGTCGAACTCCAAATCTGAAAACCACATAGATCGGCTCCCTTTTCCCCCTCGCCCCCTTGGGGGAGAGGGCTGGGGTGAGGGGGAAAAGATTTCAAGCCATGCACAAATCGCATATTCATTTCAGGTCTTAATAAATAGCTTCTTATTCCTTAACGAATATAAATCCCCTCCCTATACTCGTTCAGGAACAGACACGACGCAGGAGAGCTCCCCATGCGCAACGAATCAATCCGCTACCTGATTGTGCCGGGCTGGCAAGGATCGCCAGAAGATCATTGGCAAACCCACTGGCAGAACAGCCTGCCAAACAGTGCACGGGTCGAGCAGGCCGATTGGCTGACGCCGCGCCGGGAAGACTGGGTCGCGGCGCTGGCCGAGGCGATTGCCGCCGACAGCACGCCCGTTATCCTGATCGCCCATAGCCTCGGCTGCGTCACGGTTGCCCATTGGGCGGCCACTGCGCCGCTGCAATACCTGCGTCAGGTCCGCGGCGCCTTGCTGGTCGCGCCAGCGGATGTCGAGCGTCCGGCCTGCGCGCCCGCCCTGCGCAACTTTGCACCGATTCCAACGGATCTGCTGCCGTTCCCGAGCCAGGTGGTCAGCTCCGATAACGATGCTGCCGTCAGTGCGCCGCGAGCGCTCGAACTGGCGCGCAACTGGGGCGCCGAGGCGGGGATTCTCGCCGGTGCCGGGCACATCAACGTCAAATCCGGGCATCAGCGCTGGGAGCAGGGTTTTGCCTATCTCTATCGCCTGCAAAACCGCATGGAACACCACGCCCGCCGCCGCGCCTGATTTTATTTCTTTCAACGCCCCCGTCTCCCGGCGGTTTTGGGCGGGAGTCTGCCATGAGTTTCGAAACGTTCGGTCAGCCGTTGCTGACCTTTCCCGATGCAGAAAAAAGCCCCCTGAGCATTCGCGCCAAAGCGCTGGTGTTTGTCGATCCGCGCTCGCGTCAGTTGCGCGAAGAGCTTGAGCAATTGGCACCACGATCGGTCTCGGTGTTGATCCGCGGCGAGACCGGTACCGGCAAGGAACTGCTCGCCCGGCACATCCATCGCGCCAGTGATCGCAGTGGTCTGTTCGTCTCTGTCAATTGCGGCGCCATCAGCCCGACCTACGCCGATGCAGAACTGTTCGGCTATGCCGCCGGCACCTACAGCGGTTCGGCGAGCAGTCGCGCCGGATGGTTCGGTTCGGCCAATGGCGGCACCTTGTACCTGGATGAAATCGGCGACTTGCCGCTGCCGATCCAGATCAAACTGCTGGCGGCGCTGGAAAACCACGAAGTCACCCGTGTCGGTGCGCCTCAGCCGAGCCCGGTGGATGTGCGCCTGGTCGCGGCGACCAGCATCGATCTGGCGCAAGCAGTGGACGCGGGGAAATTCCACGAGCGGCTCTATCACTACTTGAGCGAAGGGCAACTGGAGCTGCCCGCCTTGCGCGCGCGCATCGGCGACATTCTTTCGCTGGCCGAATATTTCCTCGGCATTTATAGCCAGCGCCTCGACTTGCCCGTGCCGCTGATCAGCGAAGCCGCGCAACATGTGCTCGAACAACACAGCTGGCCGGGCAACACCCGCGAGCTGGAAAACGTCATTCACTTTGCCTTGCTGGTGAGTACCGGCGACGAGATTCTCCCGGAGCACCTGAATCTGCCTGAGGTGTCTGGGCCGCAGCTGCAGATCGAACGGCTGGTTGCACAAATCAACATCGGCGGCAGCGTAGATGAGCGTAAGGCATTGAAAGATTTGCTGATTCGGTTGAGTGAGGGTTTGTAACCGTTCTGTTCAACATGAACAAAATGGAATATGAAGCTGAATAAACGTTATTGTCCGGGAATAAAAAATCCCGGTATTGTCCGCCTCACGCCAGCGATATCACTTCACTGGCACACGTATTAATGCCGTCGTCGATGACGACCGTGATTTTCGATAAGGACACTGCATGAAAAAGGTTCTGTTGTTTACCGCATTGGCGGCTGCTCTGACTGCTTCCCTGGCCAATGCTGGCGAAAAACTGGTGGTTGCCGCAACGCCGGTACCGCACGCTGAAATTCTCGAGCTGATCAAACCGACCCTGGCCAAAGAAGGCGTGGATCTGGAAATCAAGGTGTTCACCGACTACGTTCAGCCGAACGTACAAGTGGGCGAGAAGCGTCTGGACGCCAACTACTTCCAGACCAAGCCGTACCTGGACAGCTTCAACGCCGGCAAATACAAGGACGACAAGTCCAAGTACCTGGTGACCGTGCAGGGCGTGCACGTTGAACCGTTCGGTGGCTACTCGAGCAAGTACAAGACCCTGGCTGAACTGCCGGACGGCGCCACCATCGCCATCCCGAACGAAGGCAGCAACAGCGGTCGTGCGCTGATCCTGCTGCAGAAGGCGGGCCTGATCGAATTGAAAGACCCGAAAAACGCTGTGGCAACGCCGAAAGACATCGCCAAGAACCCGCACAACTTCAAGTTCAAGGAACTGGAATCGGCCCTGCTGCCACGCGTTCTGAAGGAAGTTGATCTGGACATGATCAACACCAACTACGCGCTGGAAGCCAAGTTGAACCCGACCAAGGACGCCCTGCTGATCGAAGGTGCTGACTCGCCGTACGTGAACTTCCTGGTGGCCCGTGAGGACAACAAGAACAGCGACGCCATCAAGAAACTGGCCGCTGCCCTGACCAGCCCGGAAGTCAAAGCGTTCATCGAGAAGAAGTACAACGGCGCGGTATTGCCGGCGTTCTGATCTGACGCTTGAACCACCCCCTTCAAGGTGTGAAAACGCCGATGGCCAGTGATGGTCATCGGCGTTTTTGTGTGTGCGTTGGAAAAGCCCCTCACCCTAACCCTCCCGAAACGTCGGACCGCCCAAAGGGAGAGCGGACTTATAGGGGGATGCTGTAGAGGTACGCCGACGTGATATGGCTGTAGCGAATCCATAATCGACTAGGTCTGTCAGGTCGACGCATAACGCGATACTACTCGGTCAGCCCCCTCTCCCTAAGGTCGGTCCGACGTTTCGGGAGGGCTGGGGTGAGGGGCTTTTGATTTACGCTGTGGCTTTCAACGCCCGCCTCAACGCCACCAGCAATTTCAAAATCTCCTGCGGATCCAGCCGCTGCGGCACTTTTACGTCCATGTTCTCTTCCTTGTTATGGGTTTGGCCGGGGGAGTCTGGCCAAAAGCTGTTCATCCTTGGAGGGCTTTCGTGAAAAAAAGATCCGTCCTACAGCGCAAAGGAAAATAGCCTTCTTATTCCTTCCCGGCAAACCCACAGGATAGTTTTTTGGGTGATATCAATATGCTTTAAAGGTATTTAAATTCTTGTTTTTATACCTATAAAGTCGGTGCTTGCCGGACAGCCATCCGCTGTCCATGGACTGCACCACCGTCGCTTACCGAGCGGCGTCCAGGACGTTTCATGACTTTTGATTACGCATTTATCCTCAGCACCTTGCCGGCGTTTCTCAAAGCCGTGGGCGTGACGCTGCAGGTCGGATTCATCGCCATCGGCACCTCGCTGTTGGTGGCGCTGCTCAACGCGACGATTCTGGTGTTTCGCACGCCGTACCTGCAAAAACTGGTCGGCCTGTATGTGGAACTGGCGCGCAACACACCGCTGCTGATCCAGTTGTTCTTCGTTTACTTCGCTTTGCCGACGCTGGGGATCAAAGTCTCCGGCTTCACCGCCGCGATTATCACCATGACCTTCCTCGGCGGCGCCTACCTCACCGAAGTGCTGCGCGCCGGCGTCGATGCCGTGCCGCAGGCGCAACTGGAGTCGGGGCGCTCCATCGGCCTCTCTCACGGCCAACTATTGCGCTATGTGATCCTGCCGCAAGCGGGGATCCTCAGCCTGCCGTCGCTGTTCGCCAATTTCATTTTCCTGCTCAAGGAAACCACCGTGGTCTCGGCGGTGGCGGTGCCGGAAATTCTCTACACGACCAAAAGCTACATCGCGCTTTATTACAAAACCTACGAAATGCTCGCCGTGCTGACGCTGATCTGCGTGCTGTTGTTCTTGCCGTTGTCGCTGCTGCTCAGCCGTCTGGAAAGGAGGCTCCAGCATGGCCAGTTCGGGTCTTGAGTTGCTCTGGGTGTCGTTGCCGCAATTGGCCAGGGGCGCCGGGCAAACCTTGTCGATCTCGTTTCTGAGCATCGCCATCAGCACCGTCGGTGGCGTGCTCTACGGCGTGTTGCGCACGCTCAGTGTGACGTGGCTGAACGCGATCCTGCGGGTCTATCTGGAACTGTTCCGGGCGATCCCGGTGCTGGTCTGGCTGTACCTGCTGTTCTTCGGCCTGCCGATTTTCTTTGGTCTGAGCCCGCCGAGTTTCTGGTGCGCGGTGCTGGTGCTGTCGTTGTGGGGCGCCAGCGAAGTTGGCGAAGTGGCGCGCGGTGCACTGCATTCGTTGCCGCGCGGGCAGCGTGAAGCGGGGCTGTCGATCGGTCTGAACGCCGCGCAACTCTACGGTTACGTGCTGTTGCCGCAAGCGCTTAAACGCATGACGCCGCCGACCATCAATGTCTACACGCGGATCATCAAGACCAGCTCACTGGCGGTGCTGATCGGTGTGGTTGACGTGATCAAGGTCGGCCAGCAGATCATCGAGCGCACCTACGAATCGGTGCTGATCTACGGCGCGTTGTTCCTGTTTTTCTTTTTCATCTGCTACCCGCTTTCGGCCGCCTCGCGCGTGCTGGAGCGGCGCTGGACGCAAGCATGAGCGCATTGATCGAGTTTCACGGTTTCAACAAATTCTATGGCGAACAGCAGGTGCTTAACGGCATCGACCTGCAGGTGCAGAGCGGCGAAGTGATCGTCATACTCGGCCCCAGCGGTTGCGGCAAAAGCACTTTGCTGCGGTGCCTCAACGGTCTGGAAGAGGCCCACAGCGGCAGCCTGAAATTTCTCGGACGTGAGCTGCTGGACAAGGCCACCGACTGGCGCGAGATCCGTCAGCAGATCGGCATGGTGTTCCAGAGTTATCACCTGTTCCCGCACATGAGCGTGCTCGACAACCTGCTGCTCGGTCCGCTCAAAGTGCAGAAGCGCCAGCGCCGCGAAGCGCAGCAGCAAGCCGAAGCGTTGCTCGAACGCGTTGGCCTGGCGGACAAGCGCGATGCCTTCCCGCGTCAGCTCTCCGGTGGCCAGCAACAACGCATCGCTATCGTCCGCTCGCTGTGCATGAACCCGCGCGTGATGCTCTTCGATGAAGTCACCGCCGCCCTCGATCCGGAGATGGTCAAGGAAGTCTTGCAGGTCATTCAGGGCCTGGCCCGCGAAGGCATGACTCTGCTGATCGTCACCCACGAAATGGCCTTCGCCCGCGCGGTGGCCGACCGCATCGTGTTCATGGATGCCGGGCGCATCCTTGAACAGAACCCGCCCGAGATTTTCTTTACGAACCCGCAAACCGCACGCGCGCAGCAGTTTCTGGAGAAGTTCTCCTTCGTTGCAACACTGCCAAAAACGAATCCGACAAAGGAACTGGAACTGTTATGAAAACTGCCGCTTTTTTACTGCCCTTGCTCAGCCTTGCACTGCTTGCCGGTTGCAGCAAAACCGAAGAACCGCCAAAGCCGAAGGTTGCCAGCGAAAGCACCGCGCCGGCCGGTTATCTGGACAAGATCAAGGCCCGCGACAAACTGATCGTTGGCGTCTTTACGGATAAACCGCCATTCGGTTTTGTCGACGAAGCCGGGCGCTACGTCGGCTTCGACACCGACATCGGTCGACGTTTCGCCAAGGATCTGCTCGGCGATGAAAACAAGGTCGAGTTCGTGGCCGTCGAGCCGGCGAGCCGTATTCCGTTCCTGCAAAGCGACAAGGTCGACCTGATCCTTGCCAACATGACCGTGACCCCGGAGCGCAAGGAAGCGGTGGAATTCACCAACCCGAACCTCAAGGTTGCAGTGCAGGCGCTGGTGCCGCAGAGCAGCGCGGTGAAAAACCTTGATGACCTGGCGACCCGCACCACCATCGTCACTACCGGCACCACTGCCGATATTTGGCTGACCAAGAATCACCCGGACTGGAAACTGCTGAAATTCGAGAAAAACTCCGAGTCGCTGCAAGCCCTGGCCAATGGTCGTGGCGATGCTTATGCACAGGACAACCTGGTGCTGTTCAGCTGGGCCAAGCAGAACCCGGGCTATCGCGTGCTGGATGACAAATTGGGTGCAGAAGCACCGATTGCTCCGGCGGTGAAGAAGGGCAATATCGAGCTGCGTGACTGGGTGAATACCGAGCTGACCAAGCTGGGTGAGGAAAAGTATCTGCTCAAGCTGTATGACCAATACGTGCGCAAAGAGCTGAGCGATGACACCAAGCCTGAGAGCGTGATTGTTGAAGGCGGCAAGTGGCAGGGGTGATTGCCTGAACTGATCGTTCCCATGCTCCGCGTGGGAATGCCTCTGGGGACGCTCCGCGTCCAGTGACGCGGAGCGTCACGGGCTGCATTCCCACGCAGAGCGTGGGAACGATCAGTGGGCCGTCAGTCAGGCCAGTTCCACGCCGGCTCATCCAGCACCCGCTGCCCGACAATTCCGGTCTGCCCGAGGGTTTTCTCCAGCACGATGCAATTGCACTCCGGGTCTTCCTGCAACGCCGAAATCAACCGCCGCGCATGGGACACCACCCACACCTGACAGTCCTCCGAGGCCCGAATGATCAACCGCGCCAATGCCGGCAAAAGATCCGGGTGCAGGCTGGTTTCCGGTTCGTTGAGCACCATCAACGAGGGCGGCCGAGGCGTCAGCAAAGCTGCAATCAGCAGCAGATAACGCAACGTGCCGTCCGACAACTCGGCGGCGGACAGCGGTCGCAGCAACCCTTCCTGATAAAACTCGATAGCAAAGCGTCCACCGGCCAATGGCTCGATGTTCAGTCGCGCGCCGGGAAACGCATCGCTGACCGCCGTCTGCAAAGCCTCGGGATTGCCAATTTCAATGATGGTCTGCAAGGCCGCCGCCAGATCGCGACCATCGTGATGCAGCACCGGCGTGCGCGTGCCCAGTTGCGGCTGGCGCACTGGTGCATCGGCATCGCTGCGAAAGTGATCGTAGAAGCGCCAGCGGCGAATGAACTCGCGCATCTGGAAGACTTCCGGCGAATTGCGCAGGCTGCCGACCTGATCGAACAGGCTGTCGAAATTCGGTGTGTGTTGCGCCAGCACATCCCAGCTGCGCTCGGCGCGTGCGCGGATCATCGGACCGTCACGATCCACCAGCAGGCTGGCGGGACGGTAAAGTGCGCCGGCCCAGATGCATTCGCGCTTGATCTGCGGGTCGAGGCTGAAGCGCGAAGGGATCGGCCGCGAATGCTCGGGTAGCATGAAGTGCCCGTTGGAATCGGGCAGGCCGAGGCTGATCGAATAGCTGAAATCTTCCCCGGCAAACCCCAGGCGCAAACGCTTCACGCCTTGGCGCACGGTCGGCTCGATGGCTACTTCGCCGTTGCGCATGCGCCGGCTGATGGTCTCCGGCCCGGCCCAGAACGTCGAATCCAGCCCGCCCTCGCGGGCCAGCGCATTGACCACGCCGCCCTGCGCGGTCTCGGCCAGCAGGCGCAAGGCACGGTAGAGGTTGGACTTGCCACTGCCGTTGGGGCCGGTGATCAGGTTCAGCCGACCCAGCGGGATCACCAATTTATTGATCGAGCGGTAATTGGCCACCGCGAGGGTCTTGAGCATGAAATTCCTTCTCTTGAGGCGACCATTGTAGGAGCTGCCGCAGGCTGCGATCTTTTGATCTTGAGCTTTAAAAGCAAAGATCGCAGCCTGCGGCAGCTCCTACAGGGGAAATGTGCTGGTTCGCGCGAGCGAACGTTGAACCCTGTTCTAAGCTCACAGTCGTATCGTCACTTGCACGTTCGTACACAGGAAGGAGTCTGCATGGCGAGTCCCGGTTTGAAAACAGCGGTCGTGCTGAGTCTGCTCACTTTGGTGACCGCTTGCGGCGAGAAAAAAGCCCCCTCGGAGTACCTGCCACGGGTTTTTGTACAAGAGGTCAAACCCGCGGACTACGCGGCAGCCGTGACCCTCACCGGTGACGTGCAGGCGCGCGTGCAGACTGAGTTGTCGTTTCGCGTTGGCGGCAAGATCATCCAGCGTATGGTCGATGTCGGTGATCGCGTGACCGCCAGACAAGTACTGGCCAAACTCGACCCCAAGGATTTGCAGACCAACGTCGACTCCGCCCAGGCCCAAGTCGTCGCCGAACAGGCGCGGGTCACGCAGACTGCGGCGGCGTTCGTGCGCCAGCAAAAACTGTTGCCCAAGGGTTACACCAGTCAGAGCGAATATGATTCCGCGCAGGCGGCGTTGCGCAGCAGCCAGAGCGCGTTGAGCGCGGCGCAGGCGCAACTGGCCAATGCCAAGGATCAACTGAGTTACACCTCGTTGATTGCCGACGCCCCCGGGATCATCACCGAGCGCCAGGCCGAGGTCGGCCAAGTGGTGCAGGCCACGGCGCCGATGTTCAAACTGGCCCGTGACGGTGACCGCGACGCAGTCTTCAACGTGTACGAATCGCTGCTGGCCGAGCGGCCTACGGATAACAAAATCACCGTCAGCCTGCTCGACAATCCCAATATCAAAACCACCGGCACCGTGCGAGAAGTCACCCCGGCGGTGTCGGCGCAGTCCGGCACCGTGCAAGTCAAAGTCACCCTCGACAAACTGCCGCCGGGCATGCAGCTCGGCTCGGTGGTCAGCGCCACCGCCAAAGGCAGCGGCAAATCGGCGGTCGAGCTGCCATGGTCGGCGCTGACCAAAAACGTCAGCGACCCGGCCGTGTGGATGGTCGATGAGCAGGGGCTGGCGCAATTGCACAGCGTTACGGTCGGCCGTTACCTGACCGGCAAAGTGATCATCAGCGAAGGCCTCAAGGGCGGCGAAAAAGTCATCGTCGCTGGCGGGCAGTTATTGCACCCGGGCATGAAAGTCGAGATTGCCGAAAACACCTACAAAGACCTGCAACCGGGAGCTCAGCCATGAAGCCTCTATGGCTGTTAGCCGTTGCAGTGTCGTTGGTCGCGTGCTCGAAGAAAGAACCGCCGCTCGAGCCTGTGCGCCCTGTGCTGTCGATCAAGGTTCAGGCGCTGAACGAGGAAACCCTCGGGCGTTTCGCCGGCAGCATTCAGGCGCGCTACGAGAGCAACACCGGCTTCCGTGTCGGCGGGCGCATCGCCAGTCGTAACGTCGATGTCGGTACCGAGGTCGATAAAGGCACGTTGCTCGCCACCCTCGACCCTTCCGACCAGCAGAACCAATTACGCTCGGCCCAAGGCGATCTGGCCAAGGTTCAGGCGCAACTGATCAATGCCCAGGCCAATGCCCGGCGTCAGCAGGCCCTGTTTGATCGCGGGGTCGGCGCGCAGGCGCAACTGGACATCGCCACCACGGATCTGAAAACCACCCAGGCCTCGCTGGAGCAGGCGCGGGCGGCGGTCAACCAGAGCAAGGATCAACTTGGCTATACCGAGCTGCGCTCTGACCACAAAGCCGTGGTCACCGCGTGGAATGCCGAAGCCGGGCAAGTGGTCACCGCCGGCCAGCAGGTGGTGACGCTGGCACAACCGGACATCAAGGAAGCGGTGATCGATCTGCCCGACACCCTCGTTGACCAGATCCCCCGTGACGTGGTGTTTCTGGTCGCTGCGCAACTCGATCCGAGCATCAACACCACGGCGGTCATCCGCGAAATCGAACCGCAGGCACAAAGCGCGACGCGCACCCGGCGTGCGCGCCTGACCCTGGCGGATACGCCGCCGGGGTTTCGCCTCGGCACGGCGATCAGCGTGACCCTCAGTTCGGCGATCAAGCCACGGCTCGAATTGCCCGCGACAGCGTTGCAAGAGGTCGATGGCAAAACGCGGATCTGGGTGATCGACACCCCAAGCAAAACCGTCAACCCGCGCGACGTCAACGTCGTCAGCCGCAGCGACAGCACGGTGGTGCTGGCCGGAGGCGTGAAAAATGGCGAGCGCGTGGTCAGTGCCGGCGTCAACAGCCTCAAACCCGGACAATCCGTGAAACTTGACGAGGACAGTCAATGAAAGGCTCTTTCAACCTCTCCGAATGGGCCCTCAAGCATCAGTCGTTCGTCTGGTATCTGATGTTCGTTGCCCTGCTGATGGGCGTCTTTTCCTATTTCAATCTGGGCCGTGAAGAAGACCCGTCATTCACCATCAAGACCATGGTGATCCAGAGCAAATGGCCGGGCGCGACCCAGGAAGAAACCCTCAAGCAGGTCACCGACCGCATCGAGAAAAAACTCGAAGAACTCGACTCGCTCGACTACGTGAAAAGCTACACGCGCCCAGGCGAGTCGACGGTGTACGTGTACCTGCGCGACACCACCAGTGCCAAGGACATCCCGCAAATCTGGTATCAGGTGCGCAAGAAGATCGATGACATTCGTGGGCAGTTTCCCCAGGGGATTCAAGGGCCGGGATTCAACGATGAGTTCGGTGACGTCTACGGCTCGGTGTATGCGTTTACTGCCGACGGCCTGACCATGCGCCAGTTGCGCGATTACGTGGAACAGGCGCGGGCCGAGATCCGCAATGTGCCCGGTCTGGGCAAGATCGAGATGGTCGGCCAGCAGGACGAAGTGATTTACCTGAACTTCTCCACGCGCAAACTGGCGGCGCTGGGCATTGATCAGCGCCAAGTGGTGCAGAGCCTGCAATCGCAGAACGCGGTGACGCCGGCCGGGGTGATCGAGGCCGGGCCGGAGCGCATTTCCGTGCGCACCTCCGGGCAGTTCGCTTCGGAGAAGGATCTGGCCGAGGTCAATCTCAAACTCAATGACCGCTTCTATCGTCTGGCCGATATCGCCGACATCAGCCGTGGTTACGTCGACCCGGCCACCCCGGAGTTCCGCTTCGACGGCAAACCGGCCATCGGTCTGGCGATTGCCATGCAAAAGGGCGGCAACGTTCAGGAGTTCGGTAAAGCCCTGCATGCGCGTATCGACCAGCTCACCGCCGATCTGCCGGTAGGCGTCGGCGTGCACACGGTGTCCGATCAGGCCGTGGTGGTGGAAGAGGCCGTTGGCGGCTTCACCAGTGCCTTGTTCGAAGCGGTGATCATCGTCCTGGTGGTGAGCTTCATCAGCCTTGGCGTGCGCGCCGGTCTGGTGGTGGCGTGCTCGATTCCGCTGGTGCTGGCGATGGTGTTTGTGTTCATGGAATACAGCGGCATCACCATGCAGCGGATTTCCCTGGGTGCGCTGATCATCGCCCTCGGCCTGTTGGTCGACGACGCGATGATCACCGTGGAAATGATGGTCACGCGCCTGGAAATGGGCGAGACCCGGGAGCAGGCGGCGACGTTCGCCTACACCTCGACGGCGTTCCCGATGCTCACCGGTACGCTGGTGACCGTGGCCGGTTTCGTCCCTATCGGCCTCAACGCCAGTTCTGCCGGTGAGTACACCTTCACCCTGTTCGCGGTGATTGCGGTGGCGATGCTGGTGTCGTGGGTGGTGGCGGTGTTCTTTGCGCCGGTGATCGGCGTGCACATTCTCAGCGCCAACGTGAAACCCCATGCCGCCGAGCCCGGCCGCGTCGGTCGTGCGTTCAACCATGGTTTGTTGTGGTCGATGCGCAACCGCTGGTGGGCGATCGGCATTACGGTTGTGTGCTTTGTGCTGGCGGTGTTTTGCATGCGTTTTGTGCAGAACCAGTTCTTCCCGTCCTCGGATCGCCCGGAAATTCTGGTCGACCTCAACCTGCCGCAAAACGCCTCTATCGATGAAACCCGCAAGGCCGTCGACAAGCTTGAAGAATCGCTCAAGGGTGACCCGGACATCGTGCGCTGGAGCACTTACATCGGTCAGGGCGCGATCCGTTTCTACCTGCCTCTCGACCAACAATTGCAGAATCCGTACTACGCGCAACTGGTCATCGTCAGCAAAGACTTCGAGGCCCGCGAAGCGTTGAGCCAGCGTCTGCGTGAGCGTTTGCACAAAGATTTCGTCGGCATCGGCAGTTACGTGCAGGCGCTGGAAATGGGCCCGCCGGTGGGGCGCCCGATCCAGTACCGGGTCAGCGGCAAGGACATCGATCAGGTGCGCAAGCACGCCATCGACCTCGCCACCGAACTGGACAAGAACCCGCACATCGGCGAGATCATTTACGACTGGAACGAGCCGGGCAAAGTCCTGCGCATCGACATCGCCCAGGACAAGGCGCGCCAGCTCGGGCTGTCGTCCGAAGACGTGGCGAACCTGATGAACAGCATTGTCAGCGGCTCGCCGTTGACCCAGGTCGATGACGATATCTATCTGATCAACGTCGTCGGTCGCGCAGTGGATTCCGAACGCGGTACGCCGGAAACCCTGCAAAACCTGCAAATCGTCACGCCCGGCGGTACGTCGATTCCGCTGCTGGCGTTCGCTACCGTGCGTTATGAACTGGAGCAACCGCTGGTGTGGCGTCGCGACCGCTTGCCGACCATCACCATCAAGGCCTCGGTGCGCGACGAGATCCAGCCGACCGACCTGGTGAAACTGTTGAAGCCGTCCATCGATGCGTTCGCCGAAAAACTGCCGGTCGGCTACAAAGTCGCCACCGGCGGTACGGTCGAGGAGAGCGGCAAAGCCCAAGGGCCGATTGCCAAGGTGCTGCCGTTGATGTTGTTTCTGATGGCGACGTTCCTGATGATCCAGCTGCACAGTGTGCAGAAGATGTTCCTGGTGGCCAGTGTCGCGCCGCTGGGCCTGATCGGCGTGGTGCTGGCGCTGGTGCCGACCGGGACGCCGATGGGCTTCGTGGCGATCCTCGGGATTCTGGCGCTGATCGGCATCATCATCCGCAACTCGGTGATCCTCGTGACGCAGATCGATGAGTTCGAGCAGAAGGGCTACGCGCCGTGGGACGCGGTGGTGGAAGCCACCGAGCATCGACGCCGACCGATTCTGCTGACCGCCGCGGCAGCCAGCATGGGCATGATCCCGATTGCTCGCGAAGTGTTCTGGGGCCCGATGGCCTACGCGATGATCGGTGGGATCGTGATCGCGACGTTGCTGACGCTGCTGTTTCTGCCGGCGCTGTATGTGGCCTGGTACAAGATTCGCGAGCCGAAGAAAGACTCATCGTCAGCGAGCCACTGATTGCTCCCGTTACACCTTTGGGAACGGTCTGACTTACAACCCCGGTCGATTGCGTTACCGTCCTTCCTCCGTTTGGAGGAGGGACGCCCGATGTCGACTGTCGCTTGCTGGCTGCGCCAACTGCTGCTGATACTCGGCCTGGGCCTGTCGCCCTCTTCGCTGGCCGAGACATTTTTGCAGAATGCGCTGTGGCGGGTGCAGATCGACCCTGCGACCCTCGCAGTGCAAGTCACCGCGGCCAACGGCGCGACCGTGCAGGCCTCGGCAGGTGCTGCAGCACACAAGGTCAGTCACCTGATTCAGCGTGGCAGCCATCTCGAGTGGCAATGGGACGATGGCGCCTGGCGTCTCAGTGTTGATCTCGATCAGCGTGATCTGTCCTTCTCGATCAGCGCCCGTGAACCCGGCGAGCTTGAGTTCTTGCACCAGCCTGGCAGTGCCATGGGCAAAGGCCTGATCTGGCCCATGGCCGAAGGGCATTACGTGCCGCGTGGCGATCCGGTCTGGCGGGCGTTTCTGTTGCATCAGGGGCCGCTCAACAGCACCCAGGATCTGAGCCTGCCGCTGTGGGGTGTCGAGCACGACGGGTTCAGTCTCAACTGGTTGCTGAGCAATCCCTACAACAATCAACTGCTGTTCAGCGCTGATGGCGACACGCTGGCGTTGTCGGCGCGGCATCGATTTACCTCACTCACGCCTTCGACGCCGCTGACGTTCAGCCTGTTTCTGGGGGAAGCCGAACCGTTGGCGGGCGCCAAACGCTACCGGCAATGGCTGATCGATAAGGGCCGTTACGAAACCCTTGCCGGCAAGCTCGAGAAAACTCCGCAGGCCGCCAGGCTGCTGGGCGCCAGCCATGTCTACCTGTGGGGCAACGATCTGCTGGGGCAAAAAGACGTGCAAAACTGGCCGGCGCTGCTCGGCAAGTTGCGCGGCCAGAGCGCTCTGGTCAGTGCGCTGCGTGCTGGCATGGATCGTGAAGCCTCACAACTGTTGGCCAGCGAAACAGCGCTCAATCGCTACCAGCAAAGCGTTTTGTTGCGTGGCCTCAACCGTGCGCTGAACACTCAGGCGCGTAAAACCTGGCAAGCGCGCGCCGTGCCGGACGTACAGGCATTGGTCAACGGTTACGCAGCGCTGCGCAGGGAACTGGCTGAGCAGTTCGCCGGCGCCTTGACTGCCGACCCCGAGCGCTGGGGAGGCAGCTTGTCGCTCGACACGATTGAGCGCTTGCAGAACGCCGGGTTGTCACGCTTGTGGCTGGGGCTCGGTGAAGGCTGGGAGGGTGGACTCTGGCACCCGGAGGCGGGTCGCGCGGGCGTGAAGGCGGGGTATCTGCTCGCGCCATATGACTCTTACGAAACAGCGCTGAGCCGGGACGAGAACCCGGACTGGACCACCGCGCATCTGGGCGACAGGGCCTACGTCGAGTGCGCCATCGTGCTGGAAAACGGTGTGATGAAGAGTGGTTTTCAGCAGTCGGGACACTACACCGACCCACGTTGCGTACGTCCGTTGCTGGAAGAGCGGGTCAAGGCCATCAGCACCGCCAGCGGTTTCAACAGCTGGTTTCTCGATGCCTACGCCACGGGCATGTTGTTCGACAGCTATCGTCCCGCCCGACCGATGACCCAGGCGCAAAATGCCGAGGGTAATGTGGCGGCGTCACGCTGGATCAACGAAGTGCTGCAACTGCCCAGCGGCTCTGAAGACGGCAACGCTACGACGGCGCAAGGCGTGCTGTTCGCCCATGGCATGCAGACGCCCGTCATCGGCTGGGGCGACGTTGATATGAGCAAAAACGTAGATTCCGAATACTTCGTCGGCAAATGGTATCCGCCCGAGCAGCCGGCCGTGTTCTTCAAGCCTGTGCCGATGAAAGAGCCGTACCGGCGAATTCACTTTGATCCGGCCAGCCGTTTACCGTTGTACCAGGCGGTGTTTCACGGATCGCTGATCACCACCCATCACTGGCTGTACGACAGTCTCAAACTGAGCAATGTACGGGCGCAGAACGAACTGACTCAGTTGCTCTACAACGTGCCGCCGCTCTATCACCTGAGTGCGGCGACACTGGCGCAACGCCTGCCGTTGATTGCGCGTCAGGATGCGTTCTTCCGCCCGCTGCATGAGCGCCTGGCCACTCAGGCACTGACCGGTTTCAAGTGGCTGAGCGAGGATCGACGGGTGCAGCAGACGTCCTTTGCAGACGGCACCCGGCTGCTGGCCAATTTCGATCAGGCTGCGCGTGCAGTGCTCGGCCAGACGTTGCCCGGTGAGAGCATCACGGTACTGACGCCCGACGGGTCCGTCAGCCACTACCGGGTGCAAGCTTCGCCCTGACTCAGGCCTTGCGCCATACGCTGGCCAGCCAGGGCTGCTGCTCGCGGGGCAACCCTGCCGGGCGGAAGTAATGTTCCAGCTCGACAAACCCGGCGCGGGTGAGCAAACCGCGCCACGCCTCGAGATCGTGATACGAGCCATACCGCGGCCCGTTCCAGCCTTCGAGGTTATCCCCGCGCGGATTGGAGCTGAACAACACGCCGCCCGGTTTCAGCGTGTCGCGCAATTGCTGTAACACCCGTGGCAACTCCTGCAATGGCACATGAAACAGTACGGCGTTGGCGAAGATTCCGTCGAAGCGTTCGGCCGGCAACGCCAGTTTCAGGAAATCCTGGCACCACACCTCACAACCACTGTCCTCGCGCGCCATGCGCGCAAATTTTTCCGAGCCGTCGAGGCCGACCGCGCTGTGGCCCATGCGCGTGAACGTCTGCAGATCCCGTCCCGGCCCGCAGCCGAAATCAAGAATGGCGAAAGGCGCGTCGCCTCGAATGTGCCGCAACAGTGCGTCGATGTTCTGGCTGACATCGTGATCGCGCGTGCCTTCACGGAAGTCCTCGGCCACCGAGTTGTAGTGGCCGAGGGTGGTCGCGGTGATCTGTTCGAGGTCGCTGGGGGTCTGCTTCATGATCGCTTCGTGGCTGAAAGGAAGATCGGCTGACTATAAGCGCTTTCGAGCTTTGAAAGATCGCGCCTGGGGCAGTTCCAGTTGGGGGAAGCACAAAACTTCAACGCACGTGCAATACATATGTACCGCACCTCGCTGTGCGCTCCGCGCTGTAATGACGCCTGCGCGATAGACGACTATGGCGCGGTCTGCCCTGTTTTTTTTCGGGGGATTCACTCAAAAAAAGGATTTTCATGAGTATTGTCAGCAAACCTGGCGCCACCTCGCCGACTCAGCGCAATTCGGTGGATGCAACGCCAACCCGTAAAAGATCCGGCCATATGCCGTCCGGCGACGTGACGCCGCTGAAGATTTTCCGCCCCGACACGGATCCGGCGGCGGCCAGGGAGTCCCTTGCGCATGCTGATCCACCACCCCCCGCAATCACGACGACCGTGTTGCAATCCGCGCAGGTCTGGCCCATCCAGCCAATGGACAGATCCCTTGCGCGCTACAGCTTGAGAGCGCCGGCCAACCTGCCCGCAGCCAATGCTCTGGGCCTCAGGGTGTTCAAGAACCGAAACTATGTCGATATCGCGCCCGGCGAGATTGTTCTGGTTCGGGAAACCGGCACGGCCGGTGAGTACCGGGCGGCGCTGGTGTCTGAATCGGCGGCTTTGGGGCCGGTGCTTTTTTACGACGCGCGAAGCAAGAGCTGGACACTCGACCGGCCGCAGCCTCTGCCCGCGCCGGGCAAAGTCATTGATATCGACATTGATCAGCTCATTCGCGATGTCAGAAAGGAACATGCCGAAAAGCACCGGGTGCATACCGGTCACGAGGATTCGTTGGAGTACACCGCGGCGCAGGAGGGCACCCTGGTTGCGCGCGGTTTGACGCAGTTTCCGCCGGAACAGGCCGCAATCATTCGCTCGGAGTTGCAAGCGGTCGAAAAGATTTTCTCTGATGCGGGACATGCCATTGGCCAGAAGTACCAAGACTCCGACGCGGTTTATGAAAGTTTCTTTGGCGTTGATCACCACGCTGTTACGCAGCGATTCGCCGATTCAGTCGCTCGAGGCCAAGCCCTGTCCAGTGAGTATCAAGGGACCTGGGGAGGCGGGAAATTCGTTGGGGTTGATGCAGACAGCAACAGCGCGGCGTGGATGTACAAAAGAGATTTTCATGGCCGCTTCTTCATCAATCGCAAGTACATGCAGCGCGGGGTTTTGAGCATTTCGCTGGGCCATGAAATGTTGCACACCAACAGAATTGACCGGTTCCAGACCATTGGGCCGAACGCGGCGGATTATTTCTATCTGGACAGCCGACTGGGCCGTTTGCTGGATTGGGATTCGCTGGCTGATTACGACGTACCGGAGCGCGGTGTTTCTGAAGCAATCATGCGCGGCGGTTTGACGGTCGAGTATTTGAACGCCTTTACGAATGACCACGATAACTTCCTGTTCGGTGTCAGTGATTACCTCGGCATCGGCGATGATCTGCAGCTTCAGACGGCGGTTGATCTGTTCAATGCCAACCCGTCACTGCGAGCGAACCTGGCTGTCAACAACGCCGACAGCCTTGTTTACGCGGCAAAAAGCATGCAAGCGCTGCATCGCAGCAAAACAGAATACGCGTGGCTCGACAGCCTGATTGAGGATTGAGGCGGACGGCCCCGAACGAAAAGAATCGTAGCCTGGGCAATTTCCATACAGAAGCTCCCGCAGGCTGCGCTCCTTTGATTTGGCGTCAGCGTTTGTTCAAACCCCGCGCCAACCGATCGCCACCCAACTGAATGAGCGCCACCAACGCCACCAGCAACACAATCACGGTCAGCATGATCTGGCTGTCAAAACGTTGATAGCCGTAGCGATAAGCGATGTCGCCCAACCCGCCGGCACCAATCGCCCCGGCCATGGCCGAGGAGTTGATCATCGTCACCAGGGTGATGGTGAAGCCGCCGACAATGCCCGGCAACGCCTCCGGCAGCAGCACATGCCAGACAATGTGCCAACGCCGGCACCCCATGGCCTGCGCGGCTTCGATCAGGCCATGATCGACCTCGCGCAAACTGACCTCGGCAATCCGCGCAAAGAACGGCGTTGCAGCGATGGTCAACGGCACCACCGCCGCCCACACGCCGTAGGTGGTGCCGACAATCAACCGGGTGAACGGAATCAGCGCGACCATCAGAATCAGAAACGGGATCGAGCGGAACAGGTTCACGAACGCGCCCAGCGCACGGTTCAGCACCGGCGCCTCATAGATCCCGCCCTTGTCGCTGGTGACCAGAATCACTGCCATGGGAATCCCCACCAGCAACGCGATCAACGACGACACACCGACCATCAGAAACGTGTCGATAAAACCCTGCAACAAGCGATCAAACCACATAACCCAAGACCTCCACTCGTTGTGCCCACGGCGTGGCGCGGTCGCGCAATTGCTCGGCACTCAACGCGGAACCACTGACGGCGAGCAGCAATTGCCCCAGCGCATGGCCCTGAATCCGTTCCACGCCACCCTGGAGCAATTTCACTCGGCCACCGAGGGCGGCAAACAGCGCCGCCAGATCCGGCTCGTCACTGGCACTGCCTGTGAATTGCAAGCGCAGCACCACGGCGGCGTCGGAGGAGGGCGGTTGCGCGTGCAGGCGGCTGTGCAATTCTTCCGGCAACGCGTGCTGCAGGGGCGCGAGCAAGGTTTGGCTGACCTCATGCTGCGGGTTGCCGAACACTTCCCACACCGGGCCTTGCTCGACGATTTGCCCGTGTTCGAGCACCACCACGCGGTCGCAGATTTCCCGGATCACGGCCATCTCGTGAGTGATCAAAACGATGGTCAGGCCCAGACGCTGGTTGATCTCGCGCAGCAGGCCGAGGATCGACTGAGTGGTTTCTGGATCGAGCGCCGAGGTGGCCTCATCGCACAGCAGAATATCCGGGTCATGCACCAAGGCGCGGGCGATGCCGACGCGCTGTTTCTGTCCGCCGGAAAGCTGCGCCGGATAAGCCTTGTGCTTGGCTTGCAGGCCAACCAGTTCGAGCAGTTCGCGCACCTTTTGCTCGCGCTGATCTTTCGGTACACCGGCGACTTTCAGCGGCAGTTCGACGTTCTGCCAAACGGTCTTGGCCGACATCAGATTGAAGTGCTGAAAAATCATGCCGATGCGCCGGCGCAGGGCGACAAGACGGTCTTCATCGAACTCGCCGATATCGACCTGATCGATCAGCACCCGCCCCGACGTCGGTTGCTCCAGACGATTGATGGTGCGGATCAGCGACGACTTGCCGGCGCCGCTGCGGCCGATAATGCCGAACACTTCGCCGCGCTGGATCGCCAGATCGATGCCCTGCAAAGCCGCGACCGGGCCTTGGCGGCCGTGGTAGGTTTTGCCCAGGCCGATAAAACGTACATGGGCGCGATTCAGCTCGGGATGCAGCTCGGTTTTTTCAGCGGTGTGTGGCTCTGGAATTTCCAGTCGCCGTTGGATCGCGGCTGTCATGCTCAGCTTTCCCAACCGGCTTGATAGAGCTTGCCGTGGGCCTTATCCAATGCGGCGCGAACGACCGGCGAATGCTGGTAGATGTCGACGAATTTGATCAGGCGCGGGTCGCTTTTGCTTTTCGGCTGGATGACGAACTGGATCACGTATTCCTTGTGGTCGAGGCCGTCAAACAGCAGTGCGGAACCGGCATCGAAAGTCTTCGCCAGACGAATGTAGGCCGGGTAGCCCTGCACCAGATCGGCGTCGTCATAGGCGCGCACCAGTTGCACGGCTTCAACCTGGAGGATTTTGATTTTCTTCGGGTTGGCGACGATATCGTCTTCGGTAGCCTTGTAGCCAACGCCCGGTTTGAGCGTGATCAGACCAGCCTTGGCCAGCAGCTGCAAACCACGGCCACTGTTGATCGGGTCGTTGGCGATGGCGACGCTGGCGCCTTCTGGCAGCTCATCGAAGCTTTTGTATTTTTTCGAGTAGAGGCCGACGTTGTTGATGATCCCCGGGGCGAACGGCACCAGATCAAATCCCGAGGCGGCCTTGGCGTTTTCCAGGAACGGGATGTGCTGGAAGTAGTTCACGTCGATGTCGCTGGCGGCGAGGCTGACGTTCGGCGCGATCCAGTCGGTGAACTCCACCAGCTCGACTTTCAGGCCTTGTCTGGAGGCCTCTTCGACGGCAGCTTCCAGCGGGATGGCGAAGGCGGCGGTGGTGCCGATTTTCAGTGGCGCGTCGGCAGCGAAGACTGCCGAGCTGAACAGGCCGAGGGCCAGGGCCAGTGCTTTGACTGGGTGGGACAGGTGTTTTTTGGTCATGGTGGTTTTTCCAGTCAGTGCATTGATTTTCGGTGTCTACCATTGATCGTTCCCATGCTCCGCGTGGGAATGCCGCAATGGACGCTCTGCGTCCGCTGTTGGGACGCGGAACGTCCCGGCTGCATTCCCACGCAGAGCGTGGGAACGATCAGTAAAAAGGATTAGTGGCGATAGTGGGCGCCGGTGTGTTGCTCCGGTAGCTGCGCCTCACCGTGAAACAACTTCTCGCGCAAGCTGCCGGTGTCATACGCAGTCTTGTACGACCCGCGCCGCTGCAGCTCCGGAATCACCAGTTCAATGAAATCGACATAGCTTTCCGGCGTAACGATCCGAGTCAGGTTGAACCCGTCGAGGCCGGTTTCGGCGATCCACGATTCCAGCTCATCCGCCACTTGCTCCGGCGAGCCGACCACCGTGATGTAACGACCACCAAGGGCGTGCTGATCGAGCAATTTGCGCCGGGTCCAGTCGTTGTTCTGCAGGTTTTTGGTCGCCGATTGAATCGCGTTGCTCTTCACGTACTGGATCGGTTCGTCGATCTCGTACTGCGAAAAATCGATGCCGGTCGACGCGGAAAAATGCGCGACGCCGGCCTCGGCGCTGGCGTAGCTGAGATACTCGGCGTGCTTGGCCCAGGCGGCTTGTTCAGTTGCGCCGACAATCACGTTAAGGCCCATGAATACTTTGATGTCCTTAGGATTGCGCCCCGCTTCAACGGCGCTGGCCCGCACTTTGTCGACCTGAACCTTGGTCGATGGCTTGTTCTGACCGCTGATGAACACGCACTCGGCATGGCGCCCGGCGAAGAGCAAACCGCGATCGGAACTGCCCGCCTGAAACAGCACTGGCGTGCGCTGCGGCGACGGTTCGCAAAGGTGATAACCCTCGACCTGATAGAACTCGCCCTTGTGCTCGACCTTGTGCACTTTCTCCGGCTGCGCATAGATGCGCTGCTCACGGTCGTTGAGCACCGCGCCGTTCTCCCAACTGCCTTCCCAGAGTTTGTAGAGCACCTCCAGGTACTCGTCGGCCTGATCGTAGCGACGGTCATGTTCGACCTGTTCGCTCAGACCCATGGCTTTCGCCGCGCTGTCGAGATAGCCGGTGACAATGTTCCAGCCCACGCGACCACGGCTTAAATGATCGAGCGTCGACATGCGGCGGGCGAACAGATACGGCGGCTCGTAAGTGAGGTTGGCGGTGAGGCCGAAGCCGAGGTTTTTGGTCACGGCTGCCATGGCTGAAACCAGCAGCAACGGGTCGTTGACCGGCAACTGGATCGACTCCTTCAGCGGCACGTCGACCGAGTTCTGGTAGACGTCGTACACGCCGACGATGTCGGCGATGAACAAGCCGTCGAATAGCCCGCGTTCCAGCAATTGCGCCAGTTCCGTCCAGTATTCGAGGGTGTTGTAGCGCGTCGAGGTGTCGCGTGGATGCGTCCACAAGCCGTGGTTGATGTGGCCGATGCAGTTCATGTTGAACGCGTTGAGCAGGATCTTCTTTTTCGCCGCGCTCATCAGATCGTCCCTCGCAGTGGAGGGTTTTCATCGTTGAGGTAGTAGTTGCCCACCGCGTGATATTTCCAGCGCACCGGGTCGTGCAGGGTGTGCACGCGGGCGTTGCGCCAATGGCGGTCGAGGCCGTGTTCGATCAGGGTCGCCTGACTGCCAGCCAGTTCGAACAGCGTGCTGCCGGCGGCCAAAGAGATTTCAGTGCTGATCGCGCGTGCTTCGGCGACGGCAATCGAAGCGGCGGCGACGGTTTCTTCGCTGGTCTCGGCTTGCGCGGCGTCGAGGAATTCGCCAGCACGTTCAAGCAAGGCCTCCGTGGCGTGCAGACGAATGCTCAAGTGGCCGAAGCTTTTCAGGGTCAGTGGATCTTCGGTGGCTTTGTCGTTGCCGGAATCGATCCATGGGCGGGTTTTGCTGCGCACAAAATGCAGCGCGTCTTCATAAGCGGCGCGAGCAATACCGGTGTCGATGGCGGCGTGAAGGATCTGCGCCAACGGGCCGACCGTGGTCGGGCGTTCGAAGGCACTTTGAAACGGCAGCACGTCTTCGGCGGCAACGAATACGTCTTCGAACACCACCGAACCACTGCCCGTGGTGCGCTGGCCGAAACCGCTCCAATCGTCGATCACCGTCAGGCCTTTGCTGTCACGCGGGACGAACGCCAGTTGCTGTACGCCGTTTTCATCGACAACCGAAGTTGGAATGCGCTGCGCGTAGATCGCACCGGTTGAATAGAACTTGCGGCCGTTGATGCGATAACCATCGCCGTCGCGCTTGAGGCTGGTGACGCGGTCGTGGGCGGTCTTCGTGCCCAGTTCTGCCAAGGCATTACCAAAGCGTTGGCCGGCGAGCACTTCGGCGTACAACCGTTGTTTCTGCTGGTGACTGCCGTTAACCCGCAGGACTTCCAGCGCATAAAAGTGGTTCTGCGGAATC
Organism: Pseudomonas sp. A34-9; assembly: GCF_029543085.1. NCBI lineage: Bacteria > Pseudomonadati > Pseudomonadota > Gammaproteobacteria > Pseudomonadales > Pseudomonadaceae > Pseudomonas > Pseudomonas sp. A34-9. The sequence goes on from NZ_CP119967.1 coordinate 293,786, forward strand.
TGCCCCAGCGAGCCGTCCGCCTGAGCGATCAGGGCGATGACTTTGGCCAGGGTTACGTTGGACACGCCAGCGCCGCCGTATTCCTTCGGCACGCTGATGCCCCACAGGCCCGAGCGGGAAAACACGTCGAGTTCCGGCAGTGGCAGGCGACGTTCGCGGTCGCGGATGGCGCTGTCGCGTTTGAAATCTTCGGCCAGGTCGCTGGCGACGATCAGGGCTTGCTCATCGCTGGTGATGACCGCGACGTGATGGGATAGCGTCATGTTTTTCTCCAGATGTCTGGTCGTCAGATCCAGGAATGGCGAGCCGGTAAAGTGCCGTTGAGGCGATAGGCGCCGACCGCGTGATATTTCCAGCGCACCGGGTCGTGCAACGTGTGCACCCGAGCATTGCGCCAGTGGCGGTCGAGGTTGAATTCGGCGAGGGTCGCGCGGCTGCCGGCCAGTTCGAAGAGCTTCTCGCTGGCGAGTAAAGAAATTTCGGTGGTCAGCACTTTCGCTTCGGCCACGGCGATAGAAGCGCGGGCGGCGGACTCTGCAGTGAGCGGCGCGGCGTGCACCTGATCAAGTACTTTGCCGGCCTTGCGCAGCAGGGCTTCGGCGGCATGCAGTTCGATTTTCAATTTGCCGATGTCGGCGATCACGTAGAGATCATCGCTGGCGCGATCAACCTTGGCATCGATCCATGGCCGTGCACGGGTTTTGACGAACTCGATGGCGTCGTCGATAGCACCACGGGCAATGCCGGCGTCGATGGCCGCTTGAATCAGCTGCGACACGGCGCCTTGGGTGTTTGGGGTTTCGTTGATCTTCCAGTTGTCGACGACCAGGCTCGACTCGACACGTACGTTGTTCAGCAGAATCGTGCCGCTGGCGGTGGTGCGCTGACCGAAGCCTGACCAGTCATCAACGATGCGCAGGCCCGGCGTGCCACGACGGACGAAGGCCAGGACCTGCTTGCCATCATCGTTGAGAGCCTTGACCGCGACCCAGTGCGCAAACAGCGCGCCGGTGGAATAGAATTTCTGGCCATTGATCAGGTAATCGTCGCCTTCGGCGGTGATCCGCGCTTTCAATTCCAGGGTGTTTTTGGTGCCGCGCTCCGGGCCGGCATTGCCGATGCGCCAGCCTTCCAGGACGCTCTGGAACAGCTGCTTTTTCTGCGCTTCGGTGGCGCTGCCGAGCACCAGATTGATGATGCCGAACTGGTTTTGCGGGATCTGTCCCAGCGCCGGATCGGCGGCGGAAATGATCGCGAATACTTCGGCCAATGTGACGAACGAAACCTGCGGACCACCGTATTCACGCGGGATGGCAATGCTGCCCAGACCGCTGCGGGTGAATTGCTCGATTTCTGACCACGGCAACTTGCGCTGGCGGTCGCGTCTGGCAGCCTGCACGCGGGCGACTTGCGCCAGTTCATGGGCGGCCTTGATGGCTTGGGCGTCGTTGCGCAAGACCTGCGCGGGCAACAACAGTGGGGCGATGTCCAGATCCGACTGGACGTTTGCGTCTGCCAGACTGGACATCAGTGCCGCTCCTTGGCTGCACGCAATGCCCTGGCGATCTGCACTGGGGTGATTGTGTTCCGGACCATACTACCTACCTCACATCTCATGAAAAACGCCGCAAAAGTGCGGCGAACGAAAGAATGTCCGGTGGTCCGGTTCATATACCCTAAGCGTGTATAAATATTAAATAAACTAACTTTTAGGAATATGTATAGAAGGGGTGATGGTCGGGTTGGTTAAGAATTTTCGGATAAGGGGGCCGGGGCCCCTTCACCGCTGAAAACGATCAATCTTTACGCGATTCGGCAGCCATGAGTTTTGGCTTGAGGGGCACTTTCAGATAAGGGTTTGCACAACCGATCTTCAGCGTTCTTGGCGGCGCCCAGCGCGAGTTGTTGCCGACCCGATCGAGAATGCAATACGTCACGTCCAGCCGCAGATCTTCGCCTGCTTCATCAATCACCGAGGGAGGTACCCAGACTTGTATGGGCAGCCCGATGTCCGCGGCGGTGATTGGTGCCAGGTCCATGCGTACATCGCCCCAGCGTAAGGTTATGGCGTCGTCCTCGGCCATGTTCTGGTAAGGCTCGATGGTCAGCGGTACGCCGCGTTTGATCTGGTTTGGATTAACACCCTGACGGCGAATGACCTCGGGGATGGTCACAGGGGCCAGTTGCTGGTTTTCATCTGCGCTCAGCGCTGAAGGTTGTCCGCCGGGGCAGTCCAGTTTGACCTGCACCCGCGTCACCGCCGATAACGCCGGCCCCTGACCGACCTGCATCACCCGGTAGTGAATGCGCGTCGTGCCGTTGGCGATAAAGCTTTCCGGCACCCGCAGGCTGATTGCCGTGCCGACGTCATCCGCTGTCAGCATCCTGGAGGCGACATAGCATTTGTTCCAGAACAGTTCGATCAGGTCTCCGCTATCCATGTCGGGATAGGGTGGCACCTCGACCACCAGATGGGCGGCGGCGGCCAGATTGATGCCGGTTTTGTGCGCTGGCGCCACGGTCGGCGCTGCCAGTTCGGGGGTATGCGAAGTGCGGGTCATCGATTTCTCTCCTTGAAGCCTTGCAGCGAAGTCCGTTTCTGGAAGAACAAAAGGCGTGAATAAACCGGCAATAAAAACTTTGAACTTTTATTCAAGTTGAATACGGGTTGGTTGAACTAAGTGATGCCGGTTGTCGACTAGATAAGAGTGTGCGCGATGGGGTGTCAATAGACGATGTTAGTTAATCCGTGAATTACGAATTAATCAGAAGTTTCCTACGCTATCGTGGCCAAATGCCTAGGTGGTCAGGAGAAACAAGCCACGGAGTTCAGGGCTTTCTGCCGGTTTTTGCGCAAGTTTATTCAGGCGCTGGCGTGCGGAGGTCGAGCGGCGTCAAGGGGGGTATATCTGTTGCAAGACGTATGCGTGCAATGCTTCGGATATATTTTGAATGCGAGGGGTGTGGGGGCTTATGAAGTTTGCTGGAGGTAACTTCCTTCCATGGAAGTTGCCGGTGGTGCGGTAAAAGTTCTCAGGCGTGATTAAGAAACTTGCTGAGAAACTGTTTAGTGCGTTCTTCTTTCGGATTGGCAAACAATGCTTTGGCGTCGCCTTGTTCAACGATCACGCCTTTGTCGAAAAACACCACACGGTTGGCCACGTCGCGAGCAAAACCCATTTCGTGGGTGACGATCACCATGGTGCGTTTCTCTTCAGCCAGGCCACGAATGGTCGCCAGCACTTCGCCGACCAGTTCCGGGTCGAGAGCCGAAGTCGGTTCGTCGAACAGGATCACTTCCGGTTCCATCGCCAGCGCCCGGGCAATCGCCACGCGCTGTTGCTGACCGCCGGAGAGGCGACGAGGATAAGCATCTTCCTTGCCGGCGAGACCCACCTTGGCCATGAGTTTTTTGCCCAGGACAATGGCAGCGTCGCGCGGCATCTTCTTGACCACGATCGGGCCTTCGATGACGTTTTCCAAAGCGGTGCGATGGGGGAACAGGTTGAAGTTCTGGAACACGAAGCCCACGTGCTGGCGCAGGTTGCGCACCAGGTTTTGCTGCTGGTTCAGCGGGCGGCTGGTATCGATCTCGATATCGCCGACCTTGATCCGGCCGCTGGTGGGTTGTTCAAGGAAATTCAGGCAACGCAAAAATGTCGTTTTCCCCGAACCGCTGGGGCCGATGATCGCGACGACTTCGCCTTCCTTGACCTCGAGGTCGATGCCGTTGAGCACGACCTGACCCTTGAATTGCTTGGTCAGTTTTTCCACGACAATCATCGTCAGGACTCCTGGTCGTGCCGATTGACCCGCTCTTCCAACTTGTTCTGAAAGTGCGAAAGCACTGTGGCCAGAATCCAGTAGATCAGCGCGGCGGCAAGATACATGGTGAAGACTTCAAAAGTCCGGGCGGTAATCAATTGCGCCTGACGGAACAGCTCCGGCACCTGAATGGTGGCGGCCAGTGCCGTGTCCTTGACCAGCGAAATGAAGCTGTTGCCCAGCGGCGGCAACGCCGTGCGCATCGCCTGCGGGAGGATGGCCCGGCGCAGGGTTTGCGCGCGGGTCATGCCGATGCTCGCGGCGGCTTCCCACTGGCCACGTTCGATCGAACCGATCGCGGCGCGCAGAATTTCACAGGCGTAAGCGGCCATGTTCAGCGAGAAGCCGATCAGCGCCGCTGGCAGCGGATCCAGTTCGAGACCCAATTGCGGCAAGCCGTAATAGATCACGAACAGCTGCACCAGCAACGGCGTGCCGCGAAAGAACGACACGTAGATGCGCGCCAGCCAGCTCACCGATTTGAAGCGCGACAGGCGCATCAACGCCAGGCCGAAGCCCAGCAGCAAGCCGAAGAACATCCCGCCGAGGCTGAGGACTACCGTGTAGTACGCGCCCTTGAGCAAAAAGGGCGCGGAGTCCAGTGCGAGTTGAAAAGCCTCTTCCATTATTTGGTGACGTCAGCGTTGAAGTATTTCGTCGACAGCTTCGCCAGGGTGCCGTCGGCACGCAGTTCGTCGAGGGCCTTGTTCACGGCGGCCAGCAGTTCCGGTTCGCCTTTGCGCAGGGCAACACCGGCTTCCTGACGCGAGAACGCCTCACCGGCAGCGACGGTTTTCGGCGCTTTCTTGGCGTATTCGAGGGCGGCCAGACGGTCGATCAGGATGGCGTCGGTGCGACCATTGTTGAGGTCGGCGAACTTGGTCGGATCATCATCGTAGGTACGCACGTCAGCGCCCGGCACGTTGGCGCGGACCCATTGTTCGTAGTTGGTGCCCAGGCCTACGCCGACTTTCTTGCCGGACAGATCAGCGGCGGTCTTGATGTTCAGCGCGGCTTCTTTGCTCTTCAGCACCAGCGCCTGAATCCCGGAAACGGTGTACGGTTCGGAGAAGTCATACTTCTTTTTGCGCTCTTCGGAGATGGTCACCTGATTGACCACGACGTCCAGACGCTTGGATTCCAGCGCGGCGAGGATGCCGTCCCACTTGGTTGGCTGAATCTTGGCTTTGACGCCGAGTTTTTGCGCCAGCGCTTCAGAGAGTTCGACTTCGAAACCAGTCAGTTTGCCGTCGGCATCAACGAAGCTGAATGGAGGGTAAGTGCCTTCCAGGCCGACGTTGATAACGCCTTTGTCCTTGATCTGTTGCAGCTGCTCACCGGCTACTGCCTGGCTGATCAGACCGGCGCTCAGCGCCAGGCCCAGCGAACCCACCAGCAGATTGCGACGTAGTGCGGAAAAATTCATGACAAGCCCCTGTGTTTTCTTATGGAAGACGCTTAAGGAAAGTTGGCGAATTTGTGATTCGTGCGCCTGCGTTATCGTGCCCTAAAGCAGCTTATGCGTCTTGCGCGAAATTCGCCTGCGGCGAGACTATAAGATGTCTGCGTTAGACTTGAAAATACTTAATAATAGAAATGTTATTCTTTATTGGAATATAAGGATCGTTCCCACGCTCTGCGTGGGAATGCCTCCAGGGACGCTCCGCGTTCCAGCGTTCCAGCGTTCGAGCGGACGCGGAGCGTCCACGGCTGCATTCCCATGCAGAGCGTGGGAACGATCTCGCTACAGGAAATCCTTGTAGGCAAACAACGCCGGCGCGCCGCCGGTGTGCAGGAAGATGATCGGGCCTTCATCAAAGCGCTGACGACCAATGCCATCGAGCAACCCCGCCATCGCCTTGCCGGTGTATACCGGATCGAGCAACAGCGCTTCCTGACTCGCCAGCAACTTCACCGCCGCCAACGTTCCGGCGTTCGGCTCGCCATAACGCGGGCCGAAATATTCGTCCCACAACTCAACCTTGAAACTCGCTGGCAGCTCGACGCCGAGCAGCTGCGCCGTGCGTTCGGCGAGGCCCTGAACCTTCGGCCGCTGATCTTCTTCACTGCGCGAAACGGTCACGCCAATCACCGGCAATTGCGGCAACACTTCGCTCAACGCCAATGCCAGGCCACTGTGCGTCCCGGCGCTGCCCGAGGCCAACACCACGGCGGCGAAATCCAGCCCGGTGTCCTTGATCTGCTCGGCCAGTTCCAGCCCTGCGCGCACGTAACCCAACGCACCGAGCGCATTTGAGCCTCCGATCGGCACCAGATACGGCTTCTTGCCATTGCTGCGCAGACGCACGGCGAGGGCCGCCAGTTGTTCGTCAGCGTTGTCGAGGTTGGCGACGAGTTCGACCTTGGTGTCGAACAGATCCAGCAGCAAACGGTTGCCGTTGCCGGTGTAATTGCTGTCGTCGGTGCCCAGTGGGTTTTCCAGCAACGCCACACAGCCGAGACCGAGTTTGGCGGCCAGTGCAGCGGTCTGGCGAACGTGGTTCGATTGCAAGGCGCCTGCGGTGATCAGTGTGTCGGCGCCTTGCGCGAGAGCGTCGGCAGCGAGGTATTCGAGCTTGCGCAGCTTGTTGCCGCCCATGGCCAGTGGCGTCAGGTCATCGCGCTTGATGTACACCTCGCGGCCGAGCCAGGCGCAGAGGCGTTCGAGTTTTTCCAGCGGCGTCGGGTGGCCGAGCAGGTCGAGGCGGTTAAAGCGATCCAGCTGTTGTTTGATCATGAGTCCGTACTGGCGGAAGAAGATGAAGCGACTATAGGCACGCGCTTTTGCAGGGGCAACCGCGAATCGCTTATAGCCAAATGACCTGAGCCCAGCACTATCGGTTCTTAATTCGCCTTCGCGAGCATGCCGTAAAGTAGTCGCCGTTGACGCGGCCAGACAGTCCGGCCGCCCGTGAGGAGTCTTTACCGTGAGCGAGCGTTCCAGCCATTGGCAATTGCAGACCATCGTCAGTCAACTGCGCAGCGCGCGGGATCAGTGGCGGGCACAGAACGGCCGGGCGTCCGGCGAGCAGGGTGGGCGCGAGTTGCCATCGCGGGCGGCGATGGCGGAGATTCTCGAAGCACTGTGTGGGGCGTTGTTCCCGATGCGGCTGGGGCCGGTGGATCTGCGTGAAGAGAGTGAAGATTTCTACGTCGGCCACACCCTCGATGTGGCGTTGAATGCGCTGTTGGCGCAGACCCGACTGGAACTGCGTTACGTTGCCCGACACAGCGCGCAGGCCGACACTGAAGTCGAGGCCCGCGCCATTCAGATCGTGCAGGATTTTGCCTTGGCTTTACCGGGCCTGCGCGCGCTGCTCGACACCGATGTGCTGGCGGCCTATCACGGTGATCCGGCGGCGCGCAGCGTCGATGAAGTGCTGCTGTGCTATCCGGGGATTCTGGCGGTGATTCACCATCGTCTGGCGCACCATTTGTATCGTGCCGGGCTGCCGCTGCTGGCGCGGATCAGCGCGGAAATCGCCCACTCGGCGACCGGCATCGATATCCATCCGGGGGCGCAGATCGGTCGTAGCTTCTTTATCGATCACGGCACGGGTGTGGTGATCGGCGAGACCGCGATCATTGGTGAGCGCGTGCGGATTTATCAGGCAGTGACGTTGGGCGCCAAACGCTTCCCGGCAGATGAGGACGGGCAGTTGCAGAAAGGTCATCCGCGTCATCCGATTGTTGAGGATGATGTGGTGATTTACGCCGGGGCGACGATTCTCGGGCGTATCACCATTGGCAAAGGCTCGACCATTGGCGGCAATGTCTGGCTGACGCGCAGCGTGCCGGCCGGGTGCAATTTGACTCAGGCGAATTTGCAGCATGATGACGGCACGCAGAAATAGAGCTTTAGAAGCTTGACCCTCATCGGAACGCCGCCCGCCCAGCCCTCTCCCAGAGGGAGAGGGGGCCGATGAAGGTGTCTTGAGTCAAACATCGACCTGAAACACCAAGTCGATTATGGATTCGGTACAGCAGGATCACGTCGGCGTATCTCCCCAATATCCCCCAATCAGTCCCCTCTCCCTTTGGGAGAGGGCTAGGGTGAGGGCTATTGAACGAATACCCTCAAACCCGCGTCATACCCCTCCTTGAGCTAGCGTAGGAAAACTACCGCCTGGCCGTACGATTAGTCCTTGCGACCCCATCCATGTTTAACTTGAACGTTCATTCAAGTTAAACCGGTGGTTCGCTGCCCGCTCACAACAGGAGGCTTGCCTTTGCTGAGTCCGATCATTTCAGCCACGATTCAACCCCTTGAGGTGCACGTTTCATGAGTGCATCGTCCACCCCCGCCAGCGGTCTGGTACGCATGAATCCGCCGGTGTTCTACTTCGCCGCGACGGTCATTCTGCTGTTTGGTCTCGTTGTCATCGCCATGCCAGAACAGGCCGGCGCCTGGTTGCTGGAAGCGCAAAACTGGGCGGCCAACACGGTCGGCTGGTACTACATGCTCGCGATGACTCTGTATCTGGTCTTCGTGGTGGTCACCGCCTTATCCGGCTACGGCAAGATAAAACTCGGTGCCGACCACGACGAGCCCGAATTCAGTTACCTGTCCTGGGCCGGCATGCTATTCGCCGCCGGGATCAGCATTACGCTGTTCTTCTTCTGCGTTTCTGAACCGCTGACCCATATGCTCCAGCCGCCGCAAGGCGAGGCGGGCACTGCGGATGCGGCGCGTCAGGCCATGCAGATTCTGTTTCTGCACTGGGGCCTGCATGGTTGGGGCGTGTTCGCCTTCGTCGGTATGGCGCTGGCCTATTTCGCTTACCGCCACAACCTGCCGCTGGCCCTGCGCTCGGCGCTGTACCCGCTGATCGGCAAGCGCATCAACGGCCCCATCGGTTACGCGGTGGACGGCTTCGGCATCATCGCCACCGTGTTCGGTCTGGGGGCCGACATGGGTTTTGGGGTGCTTCACCTCAACTCGGGTCTCGATTACCTGTTCGGCATCGCGCACACCCAGTGGATTCAGGTCGGCCTGATCACGCTGATGATGGGCGCGGCGATCATCGTTGCCGTCTCCGGTGTGGATAAAGGCGTGCGCGTGATGTCCGACATCAACATGCTGCTGGCCTGTGCGTTGCTGTTGTTCGTGTTGTTCGCCGGGCCCACCCAGCACCTGCTCAACACCTTGATCCAGAACCTTGGCGACTACCTCGGCGCCTTGCCGATGAAGAGTTTCGACCTTTACGCCTACGACAAACCGAGCGACTGGCTCGGCGGCTGGACGGTGTTTTACTGGGCCTGGTGGATCGCATGGTCGCCGTTCGTGGGCCTGTTCATCGCGCGGATTTCCCGTGGCCGGACCATCCGTGAATTCGTCTTCGGCGTGCTGCTGATTCCGCTCGGTTTCACCCTCGCGTGGATGTCGATCTTCGGCAACAGCGCAATCGATCAGGTGCTCAACCACGGCATGAGCGCGCTGGGCATGTCGGCCCTCGACAACCCGTCGATGAGTATTTACCTGCTGCTGGAAACCTACCCATGGAGCAAAACCGTCATCGCCGTGACGGTGTTTATCAGCTTCGTGTTCTTCGTCACCTCTGCCGATTCCGGCACAGTGGTGCTCTCGACCCTGTCGGCCAAGGGCGGTAGCCCGGACGAAGACGGGCCGAAATGGTTGCGGGTGTTCTGGGGCGCGATGACGGCGCTGATCACCAGCGCGCTGTTGTTCTCCGGCAGCATCGATGCACTGAAATCGGCGGTGGTACTGACCTCGTTACCGTTCTCGCTGATTCTGTTGCTGATGATGTGGGGCCTGCACAAGGCGTTCTATCTGGAGTCGCAGAAGCAGATCGCGCAACTGCATTCGCTGGCGCCGGTGTCCGGAGCGCGACGTGGCACGGGTGGCTGGCGTCAGCGCCTGAGCCAGGCCGTGCACTTCCCGTCGCGAGACGAGGTGTACCGCTTCATGGACACCACCGTGCGCCCGGCGATCGAAGAAGTGACGGCGGTGTTCGTCGAAAAAGGCCTGAACGTGGTGACTCAGCCGGATCCGTCCCATGACAACGTCAGCCTGGAAATCGGCCATGGCGAGCAGCATCCGTTCATCTATCAAGTGCAGATGCGCGGCTACTTCACGCCGTCGTTTGCGCGTGGCGGGATGGGCTCGAAGCAGCTCAACAATCGTCGCTACTACCGCGCCGAAGTGCATTTGAGCGAGGGCAGTCAGGACTACGATCTGGTCGGCTACACCAAAGAGCAGATCATCAACGACATCCTCGACCAGTACGAACGGCATATGCAGTTCCTGCATCTGGTGCGTTGATTGGCAGTTGAGCGCCGGGACGTATTACGACTCGGCGCTCAGCACCATAAACAACACCATCGCCGCCATCGGCACGCCGAACACGGCACTGCCAATCGCTATTTCCGAACCCAGCGGTTGGCCGGCATGCACCACACCCACCGCGCCATTAATGACCGTCAATGCCAGCCACAGGGCGGCGAAGCCGTAGGCCATGGTCTGGCGGCTGAAGCCGATGCGCTCGCCGATGTAGAGCATCAGGGCGAGCAGGACCAGGCCGAAGAAAATGATGATGGCGGTGTGCATGGCGGGTTCTGCCTGGTGAAGGATTGCCTGAAGGATCGCTTTCGCGAGCAGGCTCGCTCCCACAATGGATCTCGGCTGGACATAAATTTTATGTACACAGGAAATCCCTGTGGGAGCGAGCCTGCTCGCGATACGGCCAACTCGGTGTCATTTAAAGCATAGCCAATCCAGCCAACTGCTCTGTAGCTGACCGTTGATTACCTTATGGCTGGCGTGTGACAGCGAGGCGTATAGCAGGGCTCACTCTCGATTACGATCAATTTCAAGATGTGTCGTTTGAATTATTGGCTGAGAGTTACACCTATAGTTGCCAACACTAAATGCCTTGATGAAAGGATTTCATATGAAATTCCCGGTCGTTCTGCACAAGGATGCCGACTCAGACTACGGAGTGATTATCCCGGATGTCCCGGGCTGCTTCTCCGCAGGTGCTACCGTCGCAGATGCTTTTGAAAACACTCAGGAAGCGTTGGCGCTTCACTATGAGGGGTTGGTCGCCGACGGGGCGCCGTTGCCTCAAGTACGGGACATTGATGCGCATCTTGATAACCCGGATTACGCCGGAGGAATCTGGGGTGTGGTCGATTTTGATATCACCCCTTATTTCGGCAAGTCAGTGCGTTTTAACGCCACGCTGCCTGAACAGTTGCTTGAGCGTATTGACCAGACAGTCCGACGTGACCAGCGCTATCGATCCCGCTCCGGTTTTCTCGCGGCGGCTGCCTTGCGCGAATTGTCGGTATAGCGACGTCAGGTGCTCTCGCGCTCGATGACTTTGCACTGCAGCAGATTCAAGCGCTGTACATCGACGGTCGGCAGCACGCCAAGGCTTTCCAGCACCCGTGTCGCGGCCAGTACACCGATCTCCAGCGCCGGTGGTTTGATCGTGCTCAGGCTCGGCAGGAGCATCTCGGCGAACGGGTAGTCGCCGAAGCCAAGCACGGCGCAGTCTTCGGGGATTTTCAAACCGGCGCGTTGCCCGGCGAGCAGGCCGCCGGCGGCGAGGTTGTCGTTGGCGAAGATGATCGCGTCGGGGCGCGGTGAGGCGTGCATCAGGGCGTCCATCGCCTGTTTTCCGGCCTCGAATGGCGCGCGATCGGCGTCGGGTGCGAACACCCAGGGTTCTAATCCAGATTCGCGCAGAGTCGCCGTGTAACCGTCGCGCCGCTCCAGTGCGCTGAGGTCACCCGGGGCACTGTTCTGCACGAAGGCGATACGTTGGTAGCCCTTTTCGAGTAGATATCTGGCGGCTGTTACACCCACTTCAAAATGCGAAAAACCAATCTGCATCGGCTCCCGCTCCGGCTGGTAATCCCACGTCTCGATCACCGGCACATCCGCCTCGGCAATCATCTTTTCCGTGCCCGTACTGTGGAAGTGACTGGTCAGCACCAGCGCCGCTGGCGACCAGCCAAGAAACGCGCGCACGGCGTTTTCTTCCTGCTCGGTACTGAAGTAGCTCGACGCCAGCAACAGCTGATAGCCATGGCGGCTGAGCGTGTCGCTGAAGCCTTGAATCGTGTTGGCGAAGATCGGCCCGGAGATGTTCGGGATCACCATGCCGACGATTTTCCCCCGAGACGAAGCCAGTCCGCCGGCCACCAGATTCGGCACGTAACCCAACTCCGCCACCACCGTCGCAATCCGCTCGCGGCGCTCGGGCGAAACCTGCTCGGGTTGATTGAAGTAGCGCGACACGGTAATCGCCGAAACCCCGGCCTCACGTGCCACGGCATTCAGGGTCACGCGTCCGGCGCCACGGCGTTTGCGGGGTTTTTCTTCGGTCATGGTTTGATCCCTGTTAAAAACCAAATCGCATATAAAAGTAATTTTTCAGTATTGGACGCTCTATGGGTGGCTTGCCAATACTGTCGATGGTAGCGCTAACAAAGCGCGCTGTCTGCTACTCGCTCGAGCGAATGCCCAAGACACCGATTCAGGCGCTGTCGTCGCAGAACGGCAGCGGTTAAGGGCCAATTTCGAGCGGGCAAACATGCACAACATTCCTGGGGCGAGACAAACACTGGCGCAGTCGATTCGCGCCGCCGGCTGGTTATTCACGGGGTTGGCGGCGTTGCCGTTGCCCAACGCATTCGCTGCCGAGAGCAGTGATCAGGAGCCGACTCTCAAATCCGTGACCGTCACTGCCACGCGCCGCGAAGAGTCGCTGCAAAAAGTGCCGGTGGCGGTCTCGGTGATCGACGGCGAACAGCTTGAGCGCGATAACCGCAACGGCGTGGCGAGCATCGTCCAGCAGGTGCCATCGCTGAACTTCCGCACTGGCGCTTCGAACAAGGACACCTCGTTGTTCGTGCGCGGCGTCGGTACGATTTCCACCTCGCCGGGCGTCGAGCCGACCGTGGCGACGGTGATCGATGGCGTGGTCTACGCGCGCCCCGGCCAATCCACTCTCGACTTGCTGGATCTGGAGCGCGTCGAGGTTTTACGCGGCCCGCAGGGCACGCTGTTCGGCAAGAACGCCTCGGCCGGCGTGCTCAACATCACCAGCAAGGCACCCACCGCCGAGACCCATGGCTACATCGATCAGTCGTACTACAGCGGCAACGAAAGCCGCAGCCGTTTCGGCATTGGCGGCAGCCTGATTCCGGACACGCTCAAAGGCTCGATCAGCACGCTGTTCGGCACCTACGACGGCAACGTCGACAACAAACACAACGGTCAGGAGGTCAACGGCTACAACCACCGCGGTGTACGCGGCAAACTCGAATTCACCCCGAATGACGACGTCACCTTCACCCTGATCGCCGATTACATGCAGTCCCACGACGACGGCCCCAACGGCGTGGTCAGCAAGTCGTTGACCCCGGCCTTTGCCAACGCGCTGAGCCCGGTCGATGCGAGCAGCCACAACCGCGACATCAACACCGACACCCGCAGCCACGTCGAGGACACCAACAAAGGCCTGTCCGGCCAGCTCGACTGGCAATTGGGCGATTACACCCTGACGTCGATCACCGCATGGCGCGGCTGGGACAACACTCAGTATCAGGACGGCGACCGTCTCGGCACGGTGACAGCAGCGTTCCCCGGCACGGCGGATAAAGGTGATCTGGCCTTCGATCAATATTCGCAAGAGCTGCGCCTGGCGTCTCCAAAGGGTGAATTCCTTGAATACGTCAGCGGCCTGTTCTACATGCACGGCAAGGACGACGAAACCTATCAGCGCACATTGACCACGACCACGCGCACCGACCGTGGCGTCGCCAATTACAGCACCACCAGCAACAGTTACGCAGTGTTTGGCGAAAGCACGCTGAATTTCACCTCGGACTTTCGCGGTATCGCCGGCCTGCGCTACACCCACGATGATCTGGAATACGATCACCGCCGCGTTTCGACTTCGGCGACCACCGTCAGCGGCATTCAGCCGGCCACCAGCAGCTCAGGTTCTGTCGACGAAGACGGCTGGTCCGGCCGCCTCGGTGTGCAGTACGACTTGAGCGATGCCGTCACTACGTATCTGACCTACTCGCGCGGCTACAAAGGCCCGGCCTACAACGTGTTCTTCAACATGCAGCCGCGTGATACCGAAGCGCTGAAACCGGAAACCTCCAACACTTGGGAAGCGGGGATCAAAGCGACGAGCTGGAACAATCGCCTGACCACTAATCTCGCGGTGTTTCACAGCGATTACGACAACTATCAGGCGAACTTCTTTGACACCGTCGCCGGTCAGGTCGTAACGCGCCTGATCAACGCCGGCAGCGTCAGCACCGAAGGCGTCGAACTCGACTACGCCTTGCAGGCGACCCAACAATTGAAGCTGTCCGGCGCACTGGCCTACACCCGCGCCCGCATCGACGAATTCGCCTGCCCGGCGGGCGCGGCGGCGTCGTGCAACGTCAACGGCAAACCGCTGCCGTTCAGTCCGGACTGGAAAAGCTACGTGCGCGCCGACTACACCATCCCGCTGGATAACGGCCTGGATATCGAACTCGGCACCGACTACAGCTGGCAAAGCGAAGTGCAGTACGACATCAGCCAGAACGTCGACACCAAACAGGGCGCGTACGGCATCTGGAACGCCAGCGTGGCTTTGGCTGATTACAACAATGGCTGGCGCGTCGCGCTGCTGGGCAAGAACCTCACCGACAAGTCCTATTCGCCATTGCTCGCCAGCGGCGGCAACTACATCTACCGCGCCGTGCCACGGGATGACGAGCGCTACTTCGGCGTGCAACTGCGCAAGGATTTCTGACGATGGGCAGACAGTTGAAACTCGGCGCGTTTCTCATGGCCACCGGGCACCATGTGGCAGCGTGGCGTCATCCTGATGTGCCGGCCAATGCGGGTCTGGATTTCGCTCATTACAAGCGGTTGGCGCAGATTGCCGAAGCGGCGAAATTCGACGCGCTGTTTGTCGCTGACAGTGTCGCTGCGCCGACCCAGAACATCGCCAGTCGCATGGCGCGCTCCGATCACTTTGAACCGCTGACGTTGCTCTCGGCGCTGAGTGCAGTGACCGAGCACATCGGTCTGATTGCCACGGCGACCACCAGTTACAACGAGCCGTATCACGTGGCGCGTAAATTCGCTTCGCTCGATCATCTGTCGGGTGGGCGCGCGGGGTGGAATCTGGTGACCTCGGACAATGCTGCCGAGGCGCTTAATTTCGGTCGTGACGAACATATCGGCCATGCCGAACGCTACAGCCGAGCGCGCGAATTTCATCAGGTAGTCACCGGGCTTTGGGACAGTTGGGAGGACGATGCGTTTGCGCGCGACAAGGCCAGTGGGGCGTATTACGACCCTTCGAAACTGCATGTGCTGGATCACGTCGGTGAACACTTCAGGGTCAAAGGTCCGCTGAACGTTGCGCGTTCGCCGCAGGGGCAACCGGTGATTGTCCAGGCCGGATCTTCCGAAACCGGTCGCGAACTGGCGGCGCAAACGGCTGAAGTGGTGTTCACCGCGCAAACTTCATTGGCCAGCGCCCAAGCGTTTTACGCTGACCTGAAAGGACGCTTGCCCAAGTTCGCACGCAGCGCTGATTCTCTGAAAATCATGCCCGGCGTTTTCGTGGTTGTCGGCGATACAGAAGCCCAGGCGCAGGAAAAATATGAAACGTTTCAGCAATTAGTCGAACCCGAGGTTGGCGTGGCCTTGCTTGGGCGTATGCTGGGCAACTTCGATTTGTCGAAGTACCCGCTGGACGGGCCGTTACCGGAGTTGCCGCTGACCGAAAGCGGTCAGCAGAGCCGGCAAAAATTGCTCACTGAGCTGGCAGGGCGGGAGAACCTGAGCCTCGCCGGACTCGGACGCAAGATTGCTGGCGGACGTGGGCATTACAGCCTGGTCGGTACGCCCGAGCAGATCGCTGATCGCTTGCAGGAATGGTTCGAACAGGGCGCGGCGGATGGCTTCAACGTGCTGGTGCCGCACTTGCCGGGCGGGCTCGAGGATTTCGCTAATGGCGTGGTCCCGGAACTGCAACGGCGTGGGTTGTTCAGAACTGAATACGAAGGCCGGACATTGCGCCAGAACCTGGGTCTCGCCCGACCCGACAACCGATTTGTGTAACACGCTCGACACCCATTCAAGACAGACAAGAGAGGATTCGATGACTTACACCGCTGCCGAAAACCGCTACGACTCCATCCCTTACCGCCGCGTCGGCCACAGCGGTCTGGTGCTGCCGGCGCTGTCGCTGGGCCTGTGGCACAACTTTGGCGACAGCACGCCGATCGACACCCAGCGCGCCTTGCTGCGCACCGCGTTCGATCTGGGAATCAATCACTTCGACCTGGCCAACAACTATGGCCCGCCGTACGGCAGCGCCGAGATCAATTTCGGCCGCCTGCTGCGTGAAGACTTCAAGCAGTACCGTGACGAACTGATCATCTCCAGCAAGGCCGGCTGGGATATGTGGCCCGGCCCATACGGCCAGGGCGGTGGTTCGCGCAAATACGTGCTGGCCAGCCTAGACCAGAGCCTGCAACGCCTCGGTCTGGACTATGTGGATATCTTCTATTCGCACCGCTTCGACCCGGACACCCCACTGGAAGAAACCGCCAGCGCCCTCGCCACAGCCGTGCAGCAGGGCAAGGCGTTGTACATCGGTATCTCGTCGTACTCGGGGGGGAAAACCCGCGAGATCGCGGCGCTGTTGAAAGAGTGGAAAGTGCCGCTGCTGATTCATCAGCCGGCGTACAACCTGCTCAATCGCTGGGTGGAAAAAGATCTGCTGGATACCACCGATGAACTGGGTACTGGCGTAATTGCCTTCACGCCGCTGGCGCAAGGCCTGCTCACTGACAAATACCTCAACGGTGTGCCGGCGGATGCACGGGTCAATCGTCCGGGCGGTGGTTCGCTGCAGGCTTCGCACCTGTCCGACGCCAACATCGCTCACGTGCGCGCATTGAACGAGATCGCCAAACGTCGAGGTCAGAGTCTTGCGCAATTGGCGCTGGCGTGGACGCTGCGCGATCCACGGGTGACTTCTGCGCTGATTGGTGCGAGCCGGCCGGAGCAGATTATCGAAAACGTCGGGGCGTTGAAGAATCTGAGTTTCAGTGCTGAAGAGTTGGCGGAGATTGACCGGTTTGCCCAAGAGGGCGGGATCAATCTTTGGGAGAAGCCTTCGACGGCGGAGTGATGAAGATTGGGTTGGGTCAGCAAGATCCAACCCCCTCACCCCAGCCCTCTCCCCCAAGGGGGCGAGGGGAAAGGGAGCCGATCTTCACGCTTTTCAAAACTTAAGTTCAACCAGATATTTCAGGTCGATGTAGTTGGTACAAACACCTCGGTCAGTCCCCTCTCCCTCTGGGAGAGGGTTAGGGTGAGGGGCTTTTGCTTTTAAAAGGACTAGCGGAAGAACGGCACATCCCCCAACACCGTAGCCCGCTGCATCACCCGCCGCGCAGGCCGGTAATCATCCACCGCGTAATGCTGGGTCACGCGGTTATCCCAGAACGCAATATCGTCCTGCTGCCAACGCCAGCGAATGGTGAATTCCGGCCGCGTTGCATGAGCAAACAGAAACTTCAGAATCGCCTCGCTCTCGGTTTCCGACAGCTCATTGATCTTCGACGTGAAGCCTTCGTTGACGAACAATGAACGCCGCCCGCTCACCGGATGGGTACGAATCACCGGGTGCGACAGCGGTGGATTCTTGCGCCGCGCCTCTTCCCACTGCGCCAGGGCTTCAGGCGTATTGCCGTAGCGTTCCAGCGGAAACGAGCGAGTGAAATCGTGGGTGGCGGTCAATCCTTCGAGCAAACCTTTCATCGGCGCCGACAGCGCTTCGTACGCAGCAATGCCGCTGGCCCACAAGGTGTCGCCACCAAATTCCGGCAACAGCTTTGCACTGAGTACGGCGCCCATCGCCGGGGTCGGCAGGAAGGTCACGTCGGTGTGCCAGATCGCATTGTCACGCACGTCGGTGACGGCGGTGTCGAGGATCAGCACTTCTGGTTGTTCGGGCACGTTCGGGTAGATCGGGTGAATGTGCAGGTCACCAAAGTACGCAGCAAAACGCGCCTGTTGCGGTGGTTCGATCGGCTGGTTACGGAAGAACAACACCTGATATTTGAGCAGCGCCTGCTCGATGGCGTCGCGGTGTTCCAGGCTCAGTGGCTGGCTGATGTCGACGCCGCTGATCTGTGCGCCGAGGGCCGAGCTTAATGGGGTGATGTTGAGGCTGCTCATGGTCTTTCTCTTCAATTCCGGATAACCACCTCACTGTAGGAGCTGCCGAAGGCTCGGGCCGCGATCGGACGATCTTTTGATCTTGTTTTTAAGAAGATCAAGATCAAAAGATCGTCCGATCGCGGCCCGAGCCTTCGGCAGCTCCTACAGGGGGATTCAAAAAGTTTTAGTGGGCCTGGCCGTGCCATGGCACCAGTTTGCGCTGCAGGGCGCGCAAGCCCATTTCCATGGCGAAGGCGATCAGGGCGATGACCAGAATCCCCAGCACCACCACATCGGTGACCAGGAACTGCGCGGCCGACTGCACCATGAAACCCAAGCCACTGGTGGCGGCGATCAATTCAGCCGCGACCAGCGTCGACCAACCGACCCCCAGACCAATGCGCACGCCAGTCAAAATGTCCGGCAGGGCGCTCGGCAAAATCACATGACGAATCAGCTGCAAACGCGTCGCACCCAACGACTGCGCCGCACGCAATTTCGCCGGATCAACGGTGCGCACGCCGGTGGCGGTAGCGATGGCAATCGGCGCAAAAATCGCCAGATAAATCAGCAGCACTTTCGACAACTCGCCGATGCCGCACCAGATCACGATCAGCGGCAGATAGGCCAGCGGAGGAATCGGCCGATAGAACTCGATCAGCGGATCGAGCACACCACGGGCGATGCGGTTGGCACCGATAGCAATGCCCACTGGCACAGCGGTCAAAATTGCACAACCGAGGCCCAGACCGATGCGGCTCAGGCTTGCGCCGAGGTGCTGCCACAACGTCGAATCCATGTAGCCGGTGGTCGCCAGCAACCAGCCCTTTTGCAGCACGGCGGACGGTGGCGGCAGGAACAGCGGTTCAATCAATCCAGTGGCCGTTACGGCCCACCAGATGGCCAACAAAGCAAACAGCGTCAGCAGGCTGATCCAGCGCGTACTGAGGCTGCGACGCAGCGGAATCGCCACCGAAGCGCTGACCGGTTTTACGGCCGCCGAAGAAACGTCGTAACTGCTCATGCGCGCTCCTGCCGTTGCCCGGCGCTGCGTTGCGAGAACACTTTGCTCAGCACGTGTTCGCGGGTTTCGATAAAACCCGGATCGGATTTGATCGCACGGGCGGATTCGCCAGCGGCGTAACGCTGACCGAAATCCAGATGCAGACGCTCAACGATCTGCCCCGGATTCGGCGCGAGCAGAATCAGGTCAGTGGCGAGGAACACCGCCTCTTCAATGTCGTGGGTAATCAGGAAAACCGGCTTGGCGGTGCGCTGCCAGACTTGCAGCAACAGCTCCTGCATCTGTTCGCGAGTGAAGGCGTCGAGGGCGCCGAAGGGTTCGTCCATCAGCAACACACGCGGGTCAGCGGCGAGGGCGCGGGCGAGGCCGACGCGCTGTTTCTGGCCACCGGACAGTTGCCAGATGCGGCGGCTTTCGAACCCGGAAAGATCGACCAGCGCGAGCATTTCACGGGCGATCTTTTCGCGTTTGTCCCTGGCGACACCGGCCAGCTCCAGACCGAATGCAACGTTGGCCAGCACGTCCTGCCAAGGCAGCAACGCGTCGTCCTGGAACACCACGCCACGTTCGGCGCTCGGGCCTTTGACGGGCACGCCGTCGAGGGTGATGCGCCCGGCGCTCGGTTCGACGAAACCGGCAATCAGGTTCAACAGCGAAGTCTTGCCACTGCCGGACGGGCCGAGGGCGACCAGCAATTGCTGAGGCCCCAGGGTCAGAGAAATATCCGCCAGCACCGGTGTCGGGCTGCCCGGGTACTGTGCGCTGATGCGCTCCAGTTGTAGCAAGGCCATCGCGGTTAACTCCCGATCAGTTGGTGATGTACTTGGCGCTGACGTACGGCGCGTAGTCCGGCAGAACGGCTTCGACCTTGCCTTGCTCCTTGAGGAACGCGGCGGTGTCGGTGATGGCTTTGGTGGTCGGCGCGCCGAGGGTGACGACCTGATCAGCGGCCAGCGGGTAGACGTTGCCTTGCAGCAGCAGCGGAATATCGCTGGCCTTGGCGCCGGAGAGTTTCACCAGTTTGTCGACGTTGGATTGGTCGGCGAGCCAGGCTTTCGGGTCTTTGCGGTAATCGGCGTAGGCGTCGAGCGTGACCTTGGCGAACGCGGTGACGATTTCCGGGTGCTTCTCGGCGAAGTCTTTGCGCACGATCCACGCATCGAAGGTTGGTGCGCCGAACTTGGCCAGCTCGCCGGAAGTGATCAGCACTTTGCCGTTTTCCTTGGCCACACCGAGTGCCGGATCCCAAACGTACGTGGCGTCGATATCACCGCGTTTCCACGCGGCGATGATCGCTGGCGGCGCAAGGTTGAGCACGGTGACTTTTGACGGGTCGATGTTCCAGTGCTTCAACGCGGCCAGCAGGCTGTAGTGACCGGTGGACACAAACGGCACGGCGACTTTCTTGCCGATCAGATCCTGCGGGGACTTGATGCCGGAACCGTCGCGGGCGACCAGGGCTTCGGCAGCGCCGATCTGGGTCGCGATGAGGAAGGTTTCGACCGGAACTTTGCGGGTGATCGCAGCGGTCAGCGGGCTCGAACCGAGGTAGCCAATCTGCACGTCACCGGACGCGATGGCGGCGATGATGTCGGCGCCGTTGTCGAACTTGCGCCAGGCGATATCGGCTTTGGTGGCTTTTTCGTAAGCGCCGTCGGCCTGGGCGACTTTCGCCGGGTCAACGGTGGTTTGGTAGGCGACGGTGAGGTCGGCGGCCTGCGCCAGGAAGCTTGCAGCGGCCAACGAGGCCACGGCCAGCAGGCGAAGCGGGAAATTCAGTTTCATTGAACAGCTCCATATCAGGCGACCGAACGTCGGCGTGAAAGGAGACTAAATGATCTAAGAATCAGTAAATAAATAACTTTTTCGAATGAGCTTATGAGCGGAAAAATCTAAGGAGGGGGTCAGATCGTTCCTACACTCTGCGTGGGAATGCAGCCGGTGACGCTCCGCGTCACCTGGACGCGGAGCGTCCCTTGAGGCGTTACCACGCGGAGCGTGGGAACGATCAGAATTGTGGATATTTCGGATCTTGCGTTCGACATTAGATCCTTGCCCCCTCACCCCAGCCCTCTCCCCCAAGGGGGCGAGGGGGGAAAGGGGGCCGATCTCTGTGCTTTTCAAGGCCTGAGTTCGGCGCGGTATTTCAGGTCGGCGTATTTCGCAGCAACAACTCGGTCAGTCGCCTCTCCCCCAGGGGGGCGAGGGGAAAGGGGGCCGATCTCTGTGCTTTTCAAGGCCTGAGTTCGGCGCGGTATTTCAGGTCGGCGTATTTCGCAGCAACAACTCGGTCAGTCGCCTCTCCCCCAGGGGGGCGAGGGGAAAGGGGGCCGATCTCTGTGCTGTTCAAGGCCAGAGTTCGGCGCGGTATTTCAGGTCGGCGTATTTCGCATCAACAACTCGGTCAGTCCCCTCTCCCTCTGGGAGAGGGCTAGGGTGAGGGGCTTTTAGTTACTGATCGCCAGAATACTCGCCTGATACGACCCGACAAACACGTCGAAATCACCGACTTCGTTCTGCTCCAGCTCAGCCTGCGCTGCCAGAGAAGTACGCGCCAACTCTTCAAACTTCGCCTGCTCATCCGCCGCCAACGGCTCACTACGGAAAAACTCGGCATGCGCCTGGCTCTGACGCAGCGAGAACTGCGCAAAGCTTTCCTTGTGCTCAGCCATCGCCGCCAGCACCTGCGCCGAAGGCGTCAGCGATGGGTCTCTAACCTTTGCCAACTGAGCATCCAGCGCCTTGCTGTGCGCGTCGCCGCCATGGCTTTGATCCAGCAACGCCGCCAGCGGGGAGATTTGCTCCAGCAGTTCTGCTGCCCAAGTCTTCATCTCGACCGGTTGACCGTCACGCTGCAATTGCAGGCCCGGACGACGACCTTCTTTAACCACGCTGAGGAAGTTCGATGTGGCATTGCCGCACGATGTGTTGGTCAGCAACGGACTGTCGTTCAGCGCGCAATACAGCAGGAACGCGTCGAGGAAACGCGACTCGGTCAGGTCGATGCCCATCGGCAGGAACGGGTTGATGTCCAGGCAACGCACTTCAACGTACTGAATACCCCGCGCCACCAGCGCCTGAATCGGCCGCTCGCCAGTGTAGGTCACACGTTTCGGGCGGATGTTGGAGTAGTACTCGTTTTCGATCTGCAGGATGTTGGTGTTGAGTTGCACCCACTCACCATCCTGGTGCGTGCCGACTTCAACGTACGGCGCGTACGGCGTGGCCACGGCTTTGCGCAGGCTGTCGGTGTAGCTCGACAGATCGTTGTAGCACGGCGTCAGGCCGGCCTGGGCGTTGCTCTGGTAACCGAGGTCGCTCATGCGCAGGCTGGTCGCGTACGGCAAATACAAGGTGTCCGGATCGAGTTGTTCCAGCTGATGCGAACGACCACGGAGGAAACCGGCGTCCAGCGCAGGTGACGCCCCGAACAGGTACATCAGCAGCCAGCTGTAGCGACGGAAATTACGGATCAGCGCGATGTAGGAGACCGACTGGAAATCGCGATCCGTGCCAACAAAACCTTCAGTCTGGCGCAGCAGCGGCCAGAGCTTTTCCGGCAGCGAGAAGTTGTAGTGAATCCCGGCAATGCACTGCATGGTCTTGCCGTACCGCAGGGCCAGGCCCTTGCGATAGACGTACTTGAGCTGACCGATGTTGGAGGTGCCGTAATAGGCGATCGGAATGTCTTCCTCGGCCGGCAACGGGCACGGCATCGATGGACTCCACAGGTACTCGCTGCCGAGTTTGCTGTAGGCAAAACGGTGAATCTTGTCCAGGCTCGCCAGTGTGTCGGCAGGATCCGGCAGGGCAGGCGTGATGAATTCCAGCAGCGACTCGGAGTAGTCGGTGGTGATTTGTTCGTTGGTCAGCGCGGAACCCAAGGCTTCGGGGTGCGGCGTTTGCGCCAGGCGACCTTCGCTGGTCACGCGCAGGCATTCACGTTCGATACCGTGCAGGCACTGCTCGAGCAGAGAGAGGTTAGCGCGCTCGCCGAGCAGAGCCAGGCGGCGGTTGAGAAGTTCGCTCAATTTGGATTCCTTCACGCGTCAGTCGCCCCAATATGGGGGTGGGCAGGACGGTCTACAAGGGTGAAGTTGAAACTGGCGTTTTCGCCTGGTTTTGTAGCGGCAGGCCATTTGCCGGTCAGTCAGAAACTGCACAATCCCTGTGGGAGCGAGCTTGCTCGCGAAGAGGGTTTATCAGCCAACATTTCGGTTGCCTGACACACCGCCTTCGCGAGCAAGCTCGCTCCCACAAGGTTCGTTGCGCCGAAATTAACTCAAATTGATGACCACAAGCTACAGGACAGCGAACGTGCCTTGCGCTTTTGCGACCAGTTTGTCGCCCTGCATCACGTCGGCTTCGACCACCAGAGTGCGGCGGCCCGGGTGGATGACCCGCGCCGTGCACATCACCTCGCCATCGGAAACGGCGCGGATATAGTTGATCTTGCACTCGATGGTCGCGCTCTGCTGATCGAAGCCATGAGTGCTGGAACAGGCCAGCCCCATGGCGATGTCGACCAGACTGAACAGCGCGCCACCGTGCAATTTGCCGCCGCGATTGCGCAGTTCGGGTTCCAGCACCAGGGCGACTTGCGCCACCCCGGTTTCCAGGCTGTGCAGGCGGCAGCCCAACAGCTTGAAAAACGCGCTCTCGACGAGCCCGGCCGGAATCTCCATCAGCGTTTCTTCAATTGCTTGGCGTTGGCGAACAGCGAGGCCATCGCATTGTTCACCGGCGCAGCGGTGGCGGTTTCCTTGCGTGGCGCGTTGTTCGACGGCTGGCGTTGCGCCGAGCCCGGACGCGAGCCACGGGCACCGTCGATTTTCTCGCCCGGGGTGTCGCCCATGCGCATCGACAGACCAACGCGTTTACGCGGGATGTCGACTTCCATGACCTTCACTTTCACCACGTCGCCGGCCTTCACCGCTTCGCGCGGATCCTTGATGAACTTCTCCGACAGTGCCGAAATGTGCACCAGACCGTCCTGATGCACGCCGATGTCGACGAAGGCACCGAACGCGGTCACGTTGGTCACCACGCCTTCGAGAATCATCCCCAGTTGCAGATCCTTGAGGTCTTCGACGCCTTCCTGGAACTCGGCAGTCTTGAACTCCGGACGCGGGTCGCGGCCCGGTTTTTCCAGCTCTTGCAGAATGTCAGTGACGGTTGGCAGACCGAAAGTCTCGTCGGTGAATTTCTTCGGATCCAGACGCTTGAGGAAACTCGCATCACCGATCAGCGAACGAATATCGCGGTCGGTTTCAGCGGCAATGCGCTGTACCAGCGGATAGGCTTCCGGGTGAACTGCCGAGGAATCCAGCGGGTTGTCGCCGTTCATGACGCGCAAGAAACCGGCCGCCTGTTCGAAGGTTTTTTCGCCCAGACGCGCGACCTTCTTCAGTGCTGCACGGGTTTTGAACGCGCCGTGCTCGTCGCGGTGAGCGACGATATTTTGCGCCAGCGTGGCGTTGAGGCCGGAGATCCGGGCCAGCAGCGCTACCGAAGCGGTGTTCACGTCAACGCCGACGGCGTTCACGCAATCCTCGACCACAGCATCCAGACCACGCGCCAGTTTCAACTGCGACACGTCGTGTTGGTATTGGCCGACACCGATGGATTTCGGATCGATTTTCACCAGCTCAGCCAGTGGATCCTGCAGGCGACGGGCGATGGACACGGCGCCACGGATCGACACGTCCAGATCCGGGAACTCCTTGGCCGCCAGTTCCGACGCCGAGTACACCGATGCACCCGCTTCGGAAACCATGACCTTGGTCATCTTCATCGCTGGGTATTTTTTGATCAGCTCGATTGCCAGTTTGTCGGTCTCACGGCTGGCGGTGCCGTTGCCGATAGCGATCAGGTCAACCGAGTGCTTGGCGCACAGGGCCGCCAGAATGGCGATGGTCTGATCCCATTTGTTGTGCGGCACGTGTGGGTAAACCGTGGCGTGATCCAGCAGTTTGCCAGTCGAGTCGACCACGGCCACTTTGCAACCGGTACGCAGGCCCGGGTCGAGACCCAGAGTCGCGCGCGGGCCGGCCGGGGCGGCCAATAGCAGGTCGTGCAGGTTGTGCGCAAAAACGTTGATCGCTTCGGTTTCGGCGCCGTCACGCAGTTCGCCGAGCAGGTCGGTTTCCAGATGCGTGTAGAGCTTGACCTTCCACGTCCAGCGCACCACCTCGCCGAGCCATTTGTCGGCCGGGCGGTTCTGGTTCTGGATGTTGAATTGCTGGCCGATCATGCCTTCGCACGGGTGCATGGTGCCCGGCAGCTCGTCGCCGACTTTCAGCGCAGAGCTGAGGATGCCTTCGTTGCGGCCACGGAAAATCGCCAGTGCGCGGTGCGACGGCATGCTTTTCAGTGGTTCGTCGTGTTCGAAGTAGTCGCGGAATTTGGCGCCTTCTTCTTCCTTGCCAGCGATGACGCGGGCACTGAGGGTCGCTTCCTGCTTGAGATAGTTACGCAGTTTTTCCAGCAGGCTGGCGTCTTCGGCGAAGCGTTCCATCAGGATGT
Organism: Pseudomonas sp. A34-9; assembly: GCF_029543085.1. Taxonomy (NCBI): domain Bacteria; kingdom Pseudomonadati; phylum Pseudomonadota; class Gammaproteobacteria; order Pseudomonadales; family Pseudomonadaceae; genus Pseudomonas; species Pseudomonas sp. A34-9. The sequence continues at coordinate 319,381 of NZ_CP119967.1, forward strand.
ACTTGGCGCCTTCCAGCGCTGCCTTCACATCGGCCACGCCTTTTTCGGCATCGACGAAACGTGCAGCTTCGGATTCCGGGGTCAGATTCGGGTCGTTGAACAGACCGTCCGCCAGGTCGCCGAGGCCGGCTTCCAGGGCGATCTGGCCCTTGGTGCGGCGCTTTTGCTTGTACGGCAGGTACAAGTCTTCGAGGCGGGTTTTGGTGTCGGCGAGTTTGATGTCGCGTTCGAGTGCAGGGGTGAGTTTGCCTTGCTCTTCGATGCTGGCGAGGATGCTGATGCGCCGTTCGTCGAGTTCTCGCAGGTAGCGCAGACGTTCTTCCAGATGACGCAACTGGGTGTCATCAAGGCTGCCGGTGACTTCTTTCCGGTAACGGGCGATGAAGGGAACGGTAGAGCCTTCATCGAGTAGCGCGACGGCCGCTTCGACCTGTTGTGGGCGTACACCGAGTTCCTCGGCAATGCGGCTGTTGATGCTGTCCATAAAACCACCTGACATATTGTGAAAGCAGGCTCGCAGGCACGGAAACAAAGGCCCGGAGTCTGGTTGAGCGGCTAGAAAATTGCCGCTGCCTGGGTCAAAAGGCAGCCCGTTGACCCGTGAAATCGAACAATTACTGCGCCGGGCAGGAAAAAAAGCCTGCCACCTGCGGTAACGATTCAGACGTTGCCTGGCACAAAACGCCGCGCATTATAACCAGCGTTCTGTCATTCGGGGGCGTTGCAGTCTGTAGGCATAAACCCCGGTTTTCTGGCAGTGAAGGAAAAATCTGCTAACAATGCACACGGTGCGTATAACGGCAGCTACGCCATAATGCGCGCCGAGCTAAAAGGAGCATCCAATGAGCAGCACTGCACAAACTGCTGAAGGCGAAAAAATTCTCATCGTTGACGACGATCCAGGGCTGAGCAGCCTGCTGGAACGTTTTTTCGTCAGCAAGGGCTACCGTGCCCGTACCGTACCGAACACCGAGCAGATGGATCGTCTGCTGTCGCGTGAAGTCTTCAATCTGGTCGTCCTCGACCTGATGCTGCCCGGCGAAGACGGTCTGACCGCTTGCCGCCGCCTGCGTGGCGCGAACAACCAGATTCCGATCATCATGCTCACCGCCAAGGGCGATGAGTTGAGCCGCATCAAGGGCCTGGAACTGGGCGCCGACGATTATCTGGCCAAGCCGTTCAACCCGGATGAGCTGATGGCCCGCGTCAAAGCCGTATTGCGTCGCCAGGCCACACCGGTACCAGGCGCACCGGGCAGTGAAGACGAAAACGTCACGTTCGGTGATTACGTATTGTCGCTGGCCACTCGCGAACTGAAACGCGGCGACGAAGTGCACATGCTCACCACCGGTGAGTTTGCGGTACTCAAGGCTCTGGTGATGAACGCGCGTCAGCCGCTGACTCGCGACAAATTGATGAACCTGGCCCGTGGTCGCGAGTGGGATGCCCTTGAGCGTTCCATCGATGTGCAGATTTCCCGTCTGCGCCGCATGATCGAGCCGGATCCGTCGAAGCCGCGCTACATCCAGACCGTCTGGGGCGTGGGCTACGTGTTTGTACCGGATGGCGCCGCCACCAAGTGATCGGCGATTTGTAGGAGCGGGTCTGCAGGTTTTGGTCGAACGGCCATGCCCGCAGACTCGCAATCCGCAATATGCGAGCATTGCTCGCTCCTGCAAGTGTGTAGCGGTTATAGATGAAAACCCCTGTCTGGTTCCCCCAAAGTTTTTTCTCCCGCACCCTCTGGCTGGTGCTCATCGTCGTGCTGTTTTCCAAGGCGCTGACCCTGGTTTATCTGTTGATGAACGAGGACGTGCTGGTGGATCGCCAATACAGCCACGGCGTCGCCCTGACGCTGCGAGCCTATTGGGCTGCCGATGAAGAAAACCGCGCGAAGATCGCTGATGCCGCCACCCTGATTCGGGTCGTGGGCGCCGGTGTGCCGGAAGGCGAACAGCACTGGCCGTACAGCGAAATCTACCAGCGGCAGATGCAGGCGGAGCTGGGTGCCGACACCGAAGTGCGCTTGCGCATGCATTCACCGCCAGCGTTGTGGGTGCGCGCACCGAGCCTGGGTGACGGCTGGTTGAAGGTGCCGTTGTATCCGCACCCGCTGCGCGGCCAGAAAATATGGAACGTGCTTGGCTGGTTCCTGGCGATTGGTTTGTTGTCGACGGCGTCTGCATGGATTTTCGTCAGCCAGCTCAATCAACCCTTGAAGCGTCTGGTCTATGCCGCCCGGCAGCTTGGTCAGGGTCGCAGCGTACGTCTGCCGATCAGCGATACGCCGAGCGAGATGACCGAGGTGTATCGCGCCTTCAACCAGATGGCCGAAGACGTCGAACAGGCCGGGCGCGAGCGCGAGTTGATGCTGGCCGGTGTGTCCCATGATTTGCGCACGCCGCTGACCCGGCTGCGGCTGTCGCTGGAGTTGATGGGCGATCGCAATGACCTGACCGATGACATGGTGCGCGACATCGAAGACATGGACGCGATTCTCGACCAGTTCCTCGCGTTCATCCGCGACGGTCGTGACGAGTCGGTGGAAGAAGTGGATTTGACCGATCTGGTGCGCGAGGTTGCGGCCCCGTACAACCAGAATGAAGAGAAAGTGCGTTTGCGTCTGGAGCCGATCCAGCCGTTTCCGCTGCGTCGGGTGTCGATGAAGCGCTTGCTGAACAACCTGATCGGTAACGCCTTGAACCATGCCGGCGGTCACGTTGAAGTCGCAGCTTACGTGTCCGGTGACGTCAGTGCGCCGTATGTGGTGCTGAGCGTGATGGACCGGGGCGCGGGGATTGATCCTTCGGAACTGGAGGCGATCTTCAACCCGTTTACCCGGGGGGATCGTGCCCGGGGCGGGAAGGGCACCGGGTTGGGGTTGGCGATTGTGAAGCGGATTGCTTCGATGCATGGCGGCAATGTTGAGCTGCGCAACCGGTCCGGTGGAGGCCTGGAAGCGCGTGTCAGGTTGCCGCTGGGGCTGATGCTTCCTCGGGATGCGGTGTAGATCAAAGACATCCTCGCCCCAGCCCTCCCGAAACGTCGGACCGCCCGGAGGAAGAGGGGGCAGACCGAGGTGTCTGGCGTTAGACATCGACCTGCAAAATCAGGTCGATTATGGATTCAGCGATGCTCGTTCAAGTCGGTGTACTTCTTCAATATCCCCCAATCAGTCCCCTCTCCCTTTGGGAGAGGGTTAGGGTGAGGGGCTCTTGCTCTTCGCTTTAGCCTTTCCCCTTGGTCCGGGTCATGTTCGGCCCGCCGTTCTTCTCAAGATGCTCGATGATGATCCCCGCCACGTTCTTGCCGGTGGTGGTCTCGATACCTTCCAGCCCCGGCGACGAGTTTACTTCCATCACCAGCGGCCCGTGATTGGAGCGCAGGATATCCACACCCGCCACCGCTAGGCCCATGACCTTCGCTGCACGCAACGCGGTCATGCGTTCTTCCGGGGTGATCTTGATCAGGCTGGCGCTGCCGCCGCGATGCAGATTGGAGCGGAATTCGCCCGGCTTGGCCTGACGCTTCATCGCCGCGATCACTTTGTCGCCGACCACGAAGCAACGAATATCCGCACCGCCGGCTTCCTTGATGTATTCCTGGACCATGATGTTCTGCTTCAGGCCCATGAAGGCTTCGATCACCGACTCTGCCGCCGTGGCGGTTTCGCACAGCACCACCCCGATGCCTTGGGTGCCCTCCAGAACTTTGATCACCAGCGGGGCGCCGTTGACCATGTCGATCAGGTCAGGAATATCGTCCGGCGAGTGGGCAAATCCGGTGACCGGCAAGCCGATACCGCGACGTGACAGCAGTTGCAGCGAACGCAGCTTGTCGCGCGAACGGGCGATGGCCACCGACTCGTTGAGCGGAAATACCCCCATCATTTCGAACTGGCGCAACACCGCGCAGCCGTAGAACGTCACCGATGCACCGATCCGCGGGATCACCGCATCGAAGCCTTCCAGCGGTTTGCCGCGATAGTGGATCTGCGGCTTGTGGCTGGCGATGTTCATGTAGGCGCGCAGGGTGTCGATCACTACCATTTCATGCCCGCGCTCGGTTCCGGCTTCGACCAGACGGCGGGTGGAATACAGACGCGGGTTCCGCGACAGCACAGCGATCTTCATGCAACACCTGTGGAGGAGGTAGATACCGGGAACACCGGCTTGTCTTGTACGTACTTGATGCCCGGATTGACCACCAACTGGCCATCGATCAGGGCTTTGGATCCGAGCAACAGGCGATAGCGCATGGACTTGCGGCAGGCGAGCGTGAACTCGACCGGCCAGACCCGATCACCGAGGGCCAGGGTGGTGCTGATGACGTAGCGCACCTGCGCATGGCCGTTGGAGCTTTTGATGGTTTTGCGTGTTACCAGGGGGGCTTCGCAGCGGCGGTGGCGCAACTGCACCACCGTGCCCAGGTGCGCAGTGAATCGCACCCACTTCTCGCCGTCGCGTTCGAACGGCTCGATGTCGGTGGCATGCAGGCTGGAGGTGCTGGCGCCGGTGTCGATTTTTGCTCGCAGGCCCGCAACTCCCAAATCCGGGAGCGCCACCCACTCGCGCAGACCGACAACGGTCAAATGGTCAAATGTCTTCAAAAAAATGCTCAACCGTGACAACCGCTTCGGCCCGCACGAGGCCGGATTCGCGGTATTCACGCAGAATAAGGGTTAAAAGGCGACAGATTTCTACAGCCCGGATTTCCGGCCCCTGAAGCAGGCGCCGAAACGCGCGCATTGTAATCCGGGACGCGGTCATTCATGACATGAGTGAAACGGTAGTACAGTTCATCAATATTTCAGAATGAGGAAATGCCATGGCACAAAAAAGCGAAGAGGACGACAAGGTCCGTCTCGACAAGTGGCTGTGGGCCGCGCGGTTCTACAAAACCCGCGCGCTGGCCAAAGCGGCGATCGAAAGTGGCAAGGTGCATTGTCGCGGCGAGCGCTGCAAGCCTGGCAAAGAGCCACGCATCGGCGATGAGTTCGAGATTCGTACCGGGTTTGAGGTGCGTACGGTGAAGGTCGAAGCATTGTCGATTGTGCGACGCGGCGCACCCGAAGCGCAGACGTTGTATGCGGAGACCGAGGCGAGTATTGCCAAACGTGAAGCGGCTGCGGTGATGCGCAAGGCGGGGGCGTTGGGCGTGAGCACCGATGGCAAACCGAGCAAGAAGCAGCGGCGGGATTTGTTCAAGTTTCGCGGCAGCAGCAACGACGAGTAAGCGCGTTGTTGATGCAGGCCTCTTCGCGAGCAGGCTCGCTCCCACAGGAGATTGCATTCCAATGTGGAAGCGAGCCTGCTCGCGAATCGAGGGCGCAGCCCTCGCCGAAGACAGTTCGGTATCAGGCGCTACGCACCACACTCATCCGCGAAACCAGTGGCAACTTGCCCAGCAACGCGAAGATCGGCGCCGTCACCTTCAGCCAGAAGTTCGAGGCGTGATACGCAAACGGCGTGTAGTAACCCCAGCCCAACGCCCATACCGCCAGCAATACGCCACCGATGTAATCGTCCTGACCCCAATGCGCACCGGCGACCAGGCGCGGCAGCATGAACAACAGCGCCAGGCCCCAGATCGTCACAAACTGGCCGGCCGTACGGCTGAACACGCCCATGAACAGCGCCCAGATCAACAACACTGAAGCGTGGTCACCGGGAAAGCTCTGGCTCGAGCGATCCTTCACTTCCCAGGTTTTTTCCAGATTCGGGAAGTAATCGCTGATGTGCACGGCACCCTCAAGCATCATCGACGGGCTGCTGTGCTGCCAATCCATATGGTCGGCGAACTTGGAAAACAGCGCGCGAATCACCACCATCAACAGCAGGATCGAAAGAAAACCGAAAAAAGCCCGGCGCACGTCAATCGCCTTGAACACCCAGTCGCCCTTGATCAGCAGCGTCAGCAGGATCAAGCCAACGACGATGTCGAACGGACGCATACTTGCAATTGCCCAGATGTGGAGCCATATCGGGTTGCTGGCCAGCGGTGCATTGAGTGAGCGAAACAGCCACTCGTCGAAAATCACACACAGCGAGTTGCCCGTAGGCCATAACCAGAAAGCCAGTAGCGCTAATGGCACTATGTTGCATAGAACCAGCCGGCCGAGGCTCCACCTTGATTGGAACAAACCCGGATTGTTCATAAAATGCCTCCCATGGCAGAGCAGTCGGCACCAAAAAGAGTGCCAAGAAGCGCAAATTTTCACGTCTTGTAACCATTTTGTCACCACATTCAGATACCCAAAATTATGACCGACCTACCGGATACCGATTTCACCCAACGTTTCATCTTTGATGACAGCGACACACGCGGCGAACTGGTTGCTCTTGAGCGCAGCTACGCCGAAGTCCTCGCCAAGCACCCGTACCCGGAACCGGTTGCGCAATTGCTGGGCGAACTGATGGCGGCCGCGTCGTTGCTGGTGGGCACCTTGAAGTTCGACGGCTTGCTGATTCTGCAGGCGCGTTCCGAAGGTCCGATCCCGATGCTGATGATCGAGTGCTCCAGCGAGCGCGAAATCCGTGGTCTGGCGCGTTATCACGCTGACCAGATTGCCGCGGACGCTACCCTCGCCGATCTGATGCCCAATGGCGTGCTGGCGTTGACCGTCGACCCGACTGTCGGCCAGCGCTATCAGGGCATCGTCGATCTCGACGGAGAAACCCTGTCCGATTGCTTCACCAACTATTTCGTCATGTCGCAACAGGTCGGCACCCGCTTCAAGCTGTTTGCCGACGGTCGTCGCGCTCGTGGCCTGCTGCTGCAGCAACTACCGGCAGACCGTCTGAAAGACGAAGAAGATCGCGCCGCCAGCTGGCAGCACATCACCGCGCTGGCCACTACCCTGACCGCCGATGAATTGCTCAGCCTGGACAACGAAACCGTACTGCATCGCCTCTACCACGAAGAGCAGGTTCGTCTGTTCGATGTGCAGAAACTGCGCTTCCGTTGCAGCTGCTCGCGGGAACGCTCCGGCAATGCGTTGGTCAGTCTCGGTCTGGAAGATGCGCAGCAATTGGTGGTCGAGCACGGTGGCAACATCGAGGTCGATTGCCAGTTCTGTAACGAGCGCTACCTGTTCGATGCCACGGATGTTGCTCAATTGTTCGCTGGCGCAGGCGTCGACACGCCGTCAGATACCCGGCACTAAAACGGTTCAGCGCAGGTAAATTCACTGCGTAACGACGGAATATCGCCGTTACGACGGGAGGACCCTACTCTTTTTGGGCTTTTCTGGCATAATCCGGCCCACTTTTTTCGCGGTAGTAGTGCACGACTTTCTACTACAAAACGTTTGGAGCACACTCGGCCACTGGCCGACGGGGAACCTCATGACGCAAGCCAATAACGCCGTGTACACCGATCTGAGTGTTGATGATCTGGTAAAAGAAGCCCTGAACCGCGGTGAGGGCGAGCTTGCCGATACCGGCGCTCTGGTTGTTCGCACTGGTCACCGCACCGGTCGTTCGCCTGTTGACCGTTTCATCGTTGAAGAGCCTTCCACCCAGGCCGCTATCGCCTGGGGCCCGATCAACCGCAAGTTCCCGGCCGACAAGTTCGATGCGCTGTGGGCTCGCGTAGAAGCCTTCAACAACGCGCAAGAGCACTTTGTGTCCCACGTGCATGTAGGCGCGGCGGAAGATCACTACCTGGCCGTGAAAATGACCACCCAGACTGCCTGGCAGAATCTGTTCGGTCGTTGCCTGTTCATCAACCCGGCCCAGTACAACCCGGCCGGTCGTGAAGAGTGGCAAGTACTTAACGTGGCCAACTTCGAGTGCGTGCCTGAGCGTGACGGCACCAACTCCGACGGTTGCGTGATCCTCAACTTCGCGCAGAAGAAAGTGCTGATCGCCGGCATGCGTTACGCCGGTGAAATGAAGAAAGCCATGTTCTCCGTGCAGAACTTCCTGCTGCCGGCCGCTGACGTGCTGCCAATGCACTGCGCTGCCAACATCGGCGAAGAAGGCGACGTGACCCTGTTCTTCGGTCTGTCGGGCACCGGTAAAACCACCCTGTCGGCCGACGAAAGCCGTTACCTGATCGGTGACGACGAACACGGCTGGGGCGAAGGCGTTGTCTTCAACATCGAAGGCGGCTGCTACGCCAAGTGCATCGACTTGTCCGAGAAGAACGAGCCGGTCATCTGGAAAGCCATCAAGCACGGCGCGGTGCTGGAAAACGTCGTGATCGACGACGCCAAGCACGCCGACTACGCCGATGTCAGCCTGACCCAGAACAGCCGCGCCGCGTACCCGCTGGAGCACGTTGCCAAACGTTCCGAGAAGAACCTCGGTGGCGAGCCAAACGCGGTGATCTTCCTGACCTGCGACCTGACCGGCGTACTGCCGCCCGTGTCGATCCTCAACGAAGAACAAGCGGCCTACCACTTCCTGTCCGGCTACACCGCACTGGTGGGCTCGACTGAAATGGGTTCGGGCAGCGGCATCAAGTCGACCTTCTCCACCTGCTTCGGCGCACCGTTCTTCCCGCGTCCGGCGGGCGAATACGCAGAACTGCTGATCAAGCGCATCCGCGGCTTCGGCTCCAAGGTTTACCTGGTCAACACCGGCTGGACCGGCGGCGGCTACGGCGTCGGCAAACGCTTCAACATCCCGACCACCCGCGCAGTGATCGCCGCGATCCAGAGCGGCGCACTGATCGGTGCGGCCACCGAGCACCTCGACACCATCAACCTCGACGTGCCACTGGCCGTACCGGGCGTTGAAACCAACCTGCTCAACCCACGCAACACCTGGGCTGACAAGGCTGCGTACGACGAGGCTGCGAAAGCACTGGCCGGTCTGTTCATCGAGAACTTCAAGAAGTTCGAAGTGAGCGACGCGATCAAGGCTGCGGGGCCTAAGTTGTAAGATTGGTTTGTTGTGAATGAAAAAGCCGCCCCTAGGGGCGGCTTTTTTGTGGGTAATGTCTCGTCCTGGATAAGGTTTACACCTTCTGGCTTTTTATCAGGAAGGTGCAATGGATACGGGCGCAAAACGTAGTCAGCGCGATTACACGCTGACTTTTAAATTGTCGGTTGTCGACCAAGTAGAAAAAGGCGAGTTGAGTTATAAAGAGGCTCAACGGCGTTATGGGATTCAGGGTCGATCGACGGTGTTGGTCTGGTTACGCAAGCATGGTCGACAAGATTGGAGCCAAGGCGCCTCCATTCGTACGCAGAGGACTCGACCGATGGACGAGCCAACTTTGCCTTTGACCCCCGAGCAGAGAATCAAAGAGCTTGAGGAGCAACTGGCACTAGCAAATCAGAAAGCCAAATTCTTTGAAGATGTGGTTGATGTCTTGAAGAATGACTACGGCGTATCCATTGTAAAAAAGCGGCCCGGCAAGTCGTTGCGCAAACCCAAACCCTGAGTGTCAGCAGGGCTTGCCAGTTTATGGGGATCAGTCGCCAAGCCTTTTACAAGCGTGATCGCGTCTATCGGGCGCGAGTCGATCAAGATCAGAAACTCATCAAGTTTGTGCAGGCAATCCGAGTGCGCCAACCCTGCATTGGCGCACGCAAGCTCCAGTCATTGATGCACGCGGAGCGTGAGAAACCTGAGTTGCATGTTGGCCGGGATCGCTTGTTTGAAGTGCTGCGCGAGCACCGGCAGTTGGTTCGCAGGAAACGGGCCTATCACAAGACGACCGACAGCCATCATCACTTTCGCTGCCATCCCAATCTGCTAAAGCCAGGTCCGCAGCAAGTCGTTGCAACCGGTCCGGAACAGGTCTGGGTGGCCGATATTACTTACCTGTCCACCCAGCGTGACGATCCGGTCTACCTGAGCCTGGTCACAGATGCCTTCTCAAGAAAAATTGTCGGTTATCACGTGCATGGCAGCCTGCATGCCGACTCGGTGGCCCAAGCCTTACGCATGGCGTTAAAGGCACGTCGAACACGTCAGAAACTGGTCCATCACTCGGATCGAGGAGTCCAGTACTGCTCGGCGCTGTATCAAAAGCTCCACGCCAAGCATGGCATCACGTGTTCGATGACGGATGGCTACGACTGCTACCAAAACGCCTTGGCAGAGCGGGTCAACGGCATCTTGAAAACAGAACTATTACTCCACCGGCCGACAGACTTGGCGCAAGCGGAGCAAATGGTGCGACAAGCGATCCTGATCTACAACCAGGAACGCCCGCACCTGTCCTTAAAATACAAAACGCCCGATGCGGTGCATCGGGCGTTGGGGTGAAACAGGTGTAAACCTATTTCAGGACTAGACATAACTTATCCTGAGGCAAAGGGTTGACTGCCATTATTCCCGCAGAAAAGGACATAAACTGCCAGAATACTTCCACTTATGCGCGGTGTATTTCCGCAATGGTACTCCCGATGCCTCAGCATTCAAGAGCATGAGCTCCTTGTAAAGTCAGTTCATTCATCATTCTGCATTGACGATGTGAGCAAAGACGAATAGCCTTGTTTCCGAGCGCGAAACCAGTTGCCTCCCAGCGGCAATAACTGGCGTAGGAACCCCGTCGATGGTTGGGACATCAGCGTAGGGTGAGACCTCCACACCCCTGCTTGAGGGTGTGTATATGAATATCAAGCTTCAAGTTCGAGGGCTACTGTCACCAGTAGCCCTTTTTCTTTGCCTTCAAAAAGTGAGTAGCGCTTGTACAACAAATCGCCATGGCGATGCTTGTTGAGCGATTTAGCGTCTGTGTGCATGTAGTTCCAGAGTACTTGGCCATGGACGATCACAACACTCACTAACATTTGCCTTTTTGACTCATACGCGCCGATGAAAGCCAATCGGTCAGTACCGTCGGTAAAGGCGACTTTCCATATTTCCAGCGGGCCTGTGAGCGTATCCAGGGCAAGCCTCACATAACGTTCCCGGGCATCCGTACGCTTTTCAACGATGTGATAAATACTGCTGCGCAGGATCGATACTTCGCCCAAAGGTGTCCCTACTGACAGGGACAGGATTGAAGGGTGATTAAATCCAAGGTGCTGGGCGGTAACTTCAATGGCGTCTTCATGGGATGTCGCAGCGATGACCTCCTCTATTGCCTGAGTACGCAGTTCGCGTGCGAGGGTGCGCAGGTCTGGTAATTTGCTTTCTACCCATGTGGGTTGCCCCTTCACTTCAGAAATCTTGGGTCGTAACGTGTCCGTGCTCAAATGTGCTGCTCAGATGTGTACGTTGGCTAGGCCACTGCAAGAGGAATTCCCTTCCGGATCTACTGCTCACGGCTCTTCCGATGTTTTTGCCTTTCGTTTTATTCAATCGCTCTCAGGGAATGCTTGAGAGCGATTCGATCCCTTGGCTTCAGGCCGGAGCTTTCCAATTGAGCATTCGCTGTTGCGCAACCTGCAGCAGGTCACAGCCATCCTGCGTCAGCAGATAGAGGGCGTGGGTGATGTGGGGGATGTCTTCGACGTCGGCTTGTTTGAAGTTGAGGCAGTAGAGGGTACGTAGCAGGTCGCTTGAAGCGCGCAGGCGCTGGACGGCGCATTCGAGGATGTCTTGCGGGTTGGCCTCGGTGTCGATGAGCAGAGGCTTGGTGTCGGTGAGGTTGGATTCGAGTGGGCGGTAGCGCTCGGTAGTGAATTGGTTCCATGTCTTCATTTTTTGATCCTCATATGCTTCAGGTGAAGCCACCACATCGTGACCAAGCGACAGGAGGCGACTGTGTTCGGGTTGGTCAACCGGTGAGGATCGTGCACATACCCGGCACACCCGAAGGTGTCCCAAACACAGTCACCATAAACTGCAGGCAAATGAGTGCCGGCAGCATACAGCGCATGCGTATACACGATCCAATCGGGTGACCAAGCCCGAGCCGCTGAATTGGCAGCGACAGCCACGACTATAGGTTCGCGCCCTCAAGTCGCGATAGGCGACAAAGAGTCTGGATGCGTAGGATCGGGACGAAGATTTCATCAGACATTCCCACCATTTTTTCATCGCTTTTAAACGTATCTGTTTATGCGTTAAAAAATTCAGCTGCCTCGTCGTCAGCGCTGTTGCGTAAAGCGCTCTGCTGTTTGCAGGCATCTAATCGGGCTCAGTTGTACGCCGATTGCGCTGGCCTCTGCTTGGCCACTTCAAGCAAGTCGCAACCATCCTGAACCAGTAAATAAAGCGCGTTAACGATGTTGGGAATGTCTTTCACATCAGCCTGTTTGAAACATAAGCAGTAGAGCGTTTCCAGCAAATCCCCGGCTGCGCGTAAACGCTGATCGGCGGCATTGATCAGGTCAGTCTGGCTGGAGTGGCTGTCGATAAGCAGTACCGGGTTTTCGCTGTAGGGGGGCGATAGCGGTTGATCATGGTGAGGCGTGTCCTGTTCGAAGGCGCTGGGGCGTGCCGGCGCAGTGTTTGCAGCCGCGCCGGCCACTATAGAAGGGCGTTTCTCTGTGGGACAAGACAGCCGTAATGGACAGCATTTGTAGGGGTTTTTCCGTGTTTTGAGGAAATGCCCTACGTGTTTTCGCAGCTTTTTCAGGCCAAAACCCTTAGGCGTAATAATTCCTACGTGATTGTCAGGCGATTCGCGGTAAACCGCTGTATCGTGCGCGCCAGAATCTGTAGGGCGTTTCCAAACGTCTGACACGCGCTTAAAGGGAATTAGGAATGCACTGGCTACGAATGGCCGCGATTTTATTGCTAGGGCTGAGCACCTGCCGTTTAACGATGGCCACTGACGTTGGCAATGCATGGGTGCTGGATCGTCTTGATCGCACTGATTGGCCGGAGGCGATCATCAGCCAGGCGAGCATGGACACGGCGTCGCGCGGTGAAGTCTTGATGTTCGCCAAAGCCCTGTTGGCCAGCGAAGCGCTGGATGAGGAAGGGCTTGAGCAGCGACTTGGTGTGCCCCACGTGCAACTGAAGTCGATTCGCCACGTTCGTGACGGGCTCTGGGAGGGGTTGTTGAGCACCTATCGCAACGCCAGTCAGAACTGTGATGAACAGCTGTTCTGCCCGCGTGTGCGCAGCGTCGCTGACCTGCGTCAGTTGGCGGCGGCGTTCACCGGCGACATCAGCCCCGCCCATGCGCTGTGGGCGAGCAAAAGCCAAAACATCCATGAGCAGATGCTGAATGAGCAACTGCGGGTGGCGGTGTTGCGCCCCTGATTTTTTAAGCTTGGTGGTGTGGCGGCTGGCCTCTTCGCGAGCAGGCTCGCTCCCACAGAGTCCCCCGGTGTTTGTGGCATCCGCTGTATCATTCCGAATCGATTTGGCCCCGACCTTTTCTCGACTCGCTGCGATCGCCCGCTAGGCTGTTGGCATGGCAGCAGTCAATGGAGTGACAGCGAATGCACAACACCCTGGAACAGGTTTTTGGTTTTCCACAGTTTCGACCCGGGCAAGAAACCGCGATCATCGCGGTGCTGGCCGGGCGCTCGGCGGCGGCGATTTTTCCCACCGGTTCCGGCAAGTCGATTTGTTATCAATTGCCGGCGCTGATGCTGCCGCACCTGACGTTGGTGGTCTCGCCGTTGCTGGCGTTGATGCAGGATCAACTGGCCTTTCTGCAACGTCACGGTATCTCGGCGGGCAGCATCGATTCGGCGCAGAGCCGCGATGATGCCAATGACGTGATGGCTCGCGCCCGTTCGGGTGAATTGAAGATTCTGATGATCTCGGTGGAGCGCTTGAAAAACGAGCGTTTTCGCAACTTTTTGCAGCAGGTACCGATCTCGTTACTAGTGGTCGACGAGGCGCACTGCATTTCGGAGTGGGGCCATAACTTCCGTCCCGATTATCTCAAGCTGCCGGACTACCAGCGCCAGTTCAATATCCCGCAGACCTTGCTGCTGACGGCGACGGCAACGCTGAAAGTCATCGCCGACATGCAGGCAAAATTTGCTATCGCCGCCGCCGATGTGGTGACCACCGGTTTCTATCGGCCCAACCTCAATCTGCTGGTGGAACCGGTACGCGGTCAGGACAAGCGGCGGCGTCTGGTGGAATGGATGGCCGCGCGGCCGGGGCAGCCGAGCATCGTCTACGTGACGCTGCAGAAAACCGCCGAGCACATCGCCGAACACCTTGAGCGCAATGGCATTCAGGCCGAGGCTTATCACGCTGGCCTGGCCCACGACAAACGCGAGGCGATTCAGAAACGCTTCATGGCCGGGCAGTCCAATTGCATCGTCGCGACGATCGCTTTCGGCATGGGCATCGACAAGAGCGACATCCGCAATGTGGTGCACTTCGACCTGCCAAAATCCATCGAAAACTACAGCCAGGAAATCGGTCGCGCAGGGCGTGACGGGCAGCCCTCGGACTGTCTGGTTCTGGCCAATCGTGACAGCCTCAACGTGCTGGAAAACTTCGTCTACGGTGATACGCCGGAGCGCGACGGCATTCGCTATGTACTCGATGAACTGAAGGCCTCGGCACCGGAAGGGCAGTGGGAGTTTCTGCTCGGGCCGCTGGCGGATCAGAGCAACATTCGCGCACTGCCGCTGAAGACATTGCTGGTGCAACTGGAACTGCGCGGCTTGATCGCGCCGCGCTACGCCTACTACGCCGAATACCGATTCAAATACCTGCTGGAACCCGAAGCGCTGCTTGAGCGCTTCGAAGGTGAACGCAGGGATTTCGTCGCTGCGATCATTCAGACCTCCGCGCGCGCGCGCACCTGGGCCACGGTGAATTTCGAGGCGATGTACTCGCAGTATTCGGCCGAGCGCAATCGAGTGGTGAAGGCGCTGGATTACTTTCAGGAAAAGGGCTGGGTCGAACTGGAAAGCAAGCAGATGACCGAGGTCTACAGCCTGCTGGATAGCGACTTTGACAGCGATGCCCTGAGCGCTGAGCTGCATGAGTATTTCACCCGGCATGAGCAGGCCGAAGTGGCGCGCATCCACGCGATGCTTGAAGTGTTCGCCAGCGAGCGCTGCCTGGGCTATCGCCTGGCCGAGTATTTCGGTGATCACAATGCGCCTGAGCAGTGCGGGCATTGCTCGGTGTGTCATGGCCAGGTTGCGCGGTTGCCGGCACCGCCGGAATTGCCAGTGCTTGTGGATAAAAATTTTGCGGCGTTGTGCGGCGATTTTATCCACAGGCATGAGCAGCACACCGGGATGATTCCAACGGCGGAGCGGCTGACGCGGTTTTTGTGCGGGATCAGCGTGCCGTTGTTCACCAAGCTCAAGGCGCGAGCGATTCCCGGGTTTGCGGCATTGGAAGAATATCCCTACGCCGAAGTCCGCAGCTGGATTCAAGAACACCTCTGAACCCTGTAGGAGCTGGCGCAGGCTGCGACCTTGTGACCCTGGTTTTTCAAGATCCAAAGCAAGATCAAAAGATCTCAGCCTGCGGCAGCTCCTACAGTTGCGGTATTCATTACGAGGGTTAAATCCATCCGCTGAATGTCGATCATCACGGTAATAAACTTCAAAAACCGTAGCGGGCTGACTATGGTTGAGGTCTGTCTTTGGATCGCCAACAAGAGAACAACATGAGCCAGACATCCTTCGATATTCAGCAGGCTGCGGTTATCGGTGCGGGCACCATGGGCCGGGGCATTGTCATGTGTCTGGCGAATGCCGGCGTGAACGTGCAGTGGGTGGATAACAATCCACAGATGCTTGAACAGGCCCTCGCCACCGTGGCCGAGACTTATGCTCACAACGTGCGGCAAGGCCGGATTGATCAGGCCGAGGCGGATGCACGTATCGCCCGGGTCAGTGCGGCGGCGGATTACGCGGCGATTCGCAACGTCGATCTGGTGATCGAAGCGGTGTACGAAAATCTTGAGCTGAAGCAAAAGATCTTCCGTGAGCTGGATGGCTTGCTCAAGCCTGAGGCATTGTTGGCGAGTAATACGTCAGCGCTGGACATTGATGCGATTGCTGCGGCGACGAGGCGTCCGGAGCAAGTGCTGGGTCTGCATTTTTTCAGCCCGGCGCACATCATGAAATTGCTGGAAATCGTTCGCGGTGCGCAGACTTCCGCGGTGGTGCTGGAAGCGGCGCTGGCGCTGGGCAAACGCATGGGCAAGGTCAGTGTGGTGTCGGGCAACTGCCACGGCTTTATCGGCAATCGCATGTTGCATCCGTATGTACTGGAGGCGCGCAAGATGTTGCTTGAAGGCGCTTATCCACAGCAGGTCGACGCGGCGCTGCAAGGTTTCGGTTTTGCCATGGGGCCGTTCCGCATGTACGACGTGGTCGGCATCGATCTGGAGTGGCGTGCGCGCGAATTGGCTGGCGAGGGTCAGGATGCGCCCGAGGTTCAGGTGGACAACCGCTTGTGCGAGATGGGCCGGTTTGGCCAGAAGTCCGGCAACGGTTATTACCATTACGAGCCGGGCAGTCGTCAGGCTGAGCACGATCCTGAGGTGGATACGCTGGTATTGCAGGTCAGCGAAGGGTTGGGCTTCCAGCGCCGCGAGATTGGTCCGGAGGAGATTCTGGAGCGCTGTCTGCTGGCACTGGTTAACGAAGGCGCGAAGATTTTGCAGGAGGGTATTGCCGAGTCTGCGCATGACATCGATCTGGTCTATCTGAATGGCTACGGCTTCCCGGCGGACAAGGGTGGGCCGATGGCCTGGGCGGATCAGCAGGGGCTGGCGGATATTCATCAGCGCTTGATGGCGCTGGAGACGCGGCAAGGCGATCAGTGGAAACCGGCTCGGTTAATTGGTGAGTTGGCGGCGCAGGAGAAGGGGTTTGCTCCGGTTTGAGGTTACAGCGAAAATCGATGTCCCCTCACCCCAGCCCTCTCCCACAGGAGAGGGGGCCGATTGGGGGATATTGGAGAAGTACATCGACTTGTACGAATTTTACTGAATCCATAATCGCTGCCGATCTTTCAGGTCGATGTATAACGCAACACACCTCGGTCAGTTCCCTCTCCCTCCGGGAGAGGACTAGGGTGAGGGCAAGCGGCCTCACTGAAAAACAGGAGAATCAGCCCAACCATGTCCACCCCTCAACGCACCGACTACCCTCACTTCCAGCCCATCACCACACGCTGGCACGACAACGACGCCTACGGTCACGTCAACAACGTCACCTACTACAGCTTCTTCGACACGGCGGTGAACACCTACCTGATTCAGGTCGGTGGTCTGGATATCCATGACGGCGAGGTGGTGGGGTTTGTGGTCAGTTCGGCGTGTGATTACTTCGCCTCGATCGCCTTTCCGGATCTGATCGAGATCGGTCTGCGGGTCGGCAAGTTGGGCAACAGTTCGGTGCAGTACGAATTGGCGGTGTTCAAGGTGGGTGAAAGCGAGGCCTGTGCGGCCGGGCGCTTCGTTCACGTATTCGTCGATAGGGCGAGTAATCAGCCAGTGCCGATTCCTGCCGAACTGCGGCAGGCACTGGAATACCTGGTGGTGTAAACGGCAAAAAAAATCGCAGCCCTCGGGCTGCGATTTTTGTTCAAGCCTTCGCCTCAACGATGGCGATAGTACTTGTGGTGCTTGCGGTGGCCATAGGCATGACCGCGACCACGGTGGTCGTCGCGGTAGTAGCGCCGATCATCATGACGACGGTCGTAACGACGACGGTCGTAACGACGATCGTCGTCATCGCTCTTGTTGCCCATGTAGTTACCCAGCGCGCCACCAGCGCCGCCGCCTGCTGCGGAGCCGATCAGGCTGCCGGTGGTGCCGCCCATGCTGCGGCCGACTACGTTACCGCCGGCTGCGCCCAGCGCACCACCGATGGCGGCTTCGCCACGGCTGCGTTTGTCGGCGCCGACCGCACTACCACCCGCGCCGCCCAGGGCCGCGCCGATGGTGGAACCTGTATTGCCGCCTAAAGACTGACCGACGACCGAGCCAAGAACCCCGCCCAATGCGCCGCCCACACCTGCTTCGGTGGTGCCGCCAGCAGACGCAAAGCCACTGACCAGGCCAAGGGACAACAAGAGAATCGAGGAGAACTTCATAGAGGAGCCTCAAAGGGATGACGGCGCCGATCCTGAGGCTGTGTAACAAGCGTGACAATCGAAATCCGACGAATAACACGACTTGTATACAATTGTGCAAGTTGCTGTTTTTTCAGCGGAACTTAACCGTTTTTTGCCGGTCTTTAGCTACTTCGGACAGGCCGCTTTTGTGAAAAAGCGGCCTTTTTTGTGGGCGTTTGAAAAGTGTTGAGTGCAGAGAAATCCGCTGAGTCGTCTACCGCTATCGCGAGCAGGCTCACTCCCACAGCGACCGCGTTTCTACAGATAGGACACGGTCAATTGTAGGAGTGAGCCTGCTCGCGATAGCAATAGTCCAGTCACCGCATCAAGCAGACTTGGCCATGATCAACCCAGTCTCACTCGCCGCCTCCAACCGAATCGCAATGAACTTCGACGTCGGCGTATGGCTGCCATCCCCGGTGCTTTCCAGCGGCACCAGCGGATTCACTTCCGGGTAATAAGCTGCCGCTTGTCCCGCCGGAATATCAAACGCCAGCAGCGTGAAGCCTTTAACGCGACGCTCGCGACCATCGTCCCATATCGAAACAATGTCTGCCTTCTGCCCCGGACGGAAGCCCAGGCGAATGATGTCGGCCTCGTTGGCGAACAGCACATCACGCTGGCCTTTGACCCCGCGATAACGGTCGTCGAGACCATAAATCGTGGTGTTGTACTGATCATGGGAGCGCATCGATTGCAGGATCAGGTCCGGCAGTTGCCCGGTGGCGCGGGTGCGTTCGTGCACCAAATCTTTGGGCAGCATGTTCGCGCGGAAATTGGCGCGGCCCGACGGCGTGTTCCACTTGCGCGCGCCAGCGCTGTTGCCGAGGTAGAAGCCGCCCGGGTTCTTGATCTTCTCGTTGAACTCCTTGAAGTTCGGGATGGTGTCGGCGATCAGTTCGCGGATGCGCCCGTAATCGGCCACCAGCCAGTTCCAGTCCACCGGTTTGCTGCCCAGTGTGGCGGCGGCGATGCCGGCGATGATCGATGGCTCCGAACGCATCTGGTTCGACAGCGGCTGCAACTGCCCGTTGGAGGCGTGGACCATGCTGAAGGAGTCTTCCACGGTGACCGCCTGCGGGCCTTCGGTCTGGATGTCGATGTCGGTCCGACCGAGGCACGGCAGGATCAGCGCATCTTTACCGTGCGCCAGGTGGCTGCGGTTGAGTTTGGTGCTGATCTGCACGGTCAGGTCGCAATTGCTCAGGGCTTCGAAGGTGCGTGGGCTGTCCGGTGTCGCCTGGGCGAAGTTACCGCCCAGACCGATAAAGACTTTGGCGCGACCCTCGGCCATCGCATGGATCGCCTCGACCACGTTGTGGCCGTTGTGACGCGGCACTTTGAACTGGAAGCGTCGCTCCAGCGAGTCAAGGAACGCCACCGGCGGACGCTCGTTGATACCCATCGTGCGGTCGCCCTGCACATTACTGTGGCCGCGCACCGGGCACAGGCCCGCGCCCGGCTTGCCGATGTTGCCGCGCAGCAGCATCAGGTTGGCGATTTCCTGGATGGTCGGCACCGAATGGCGATGCTGGGTGATGCCCATCGCCCAGCACATGATCACGTTCTTGCCTTTGGCGTACATGCGCGCGGCTTGCTCGATTTCGACGAGGGTCAGGCCGGATTGCTCGACGATCTGTTCCCACGGCGTGTCGTCGACGACCCCGAGGTACTCCAGCACGTTGGCGCTGTGGGCGTTGAGGAAGTCGTGATCGAACACGGCAGGTTCGCCCGCCTTCTGCGCATCGCGCTCCCACTGCAGAAGGAACTTGGCCATGCCGCGCAGCAGCGCCATGTCACCGCCGAGTGCCGGGCGGAAATACGCGGTGTTGGTCGGCTTGTCGCCGTTGGTGAGCATTTCGATCGGGTGCTGCGGATGCTGGAAACGCTCCAGACCACGTTCCTTCAACGGGTTGATGCACACCACCTGAGCGCCGCGTTTCACCGCTTCACGCAGGGGTTCGAGCATGCGTGGGTGGTTGGTGCCCGGGTTCTGGCCCCAGACGAAAATCGCATCGGCGTGCTCGAAGTCGTCAAAGGTCACGGTGCCTTTGCCGACGCCGACACTTTGCGCCAACGCTACGCCGCTGGCCTCGTGGCACATGTTCGAGCAGTCAGGGAAGTTATTGGTGCCGTAGGCGCGCACGAACAGCTGATACAGATAGGCCGCCTCGTTGCTGGCGCGACCCGAGGTGTAGAACTCGGCCAGATCCGGGCTCGGCAGGCTTTGCAGGTGCTTGGCGATCAGGGTGTAGGCGTCGTCCCAACTGATCGGCTTGTAACGATCGGTTTCGGCGTCGTAAGCCATCGGCTCGGTCAGACGGCCCTGATACTCCAGCCAGTAATCGCTCTGCTCCAGCAGCGAAGTGACGCTGTGCTTGGCGAAGAACCTGGCATCGACACGGCGCTTGGTTGCTTCCCAGTTCACCGCTTTGGCGCCGTTCTCGCAGAACTTGACCATGCCGCTTTCCGGCGAGTCGCCCCACGCACAACCCGGGCAGTCGAAGCCGCCGTTCTGGTTGGTCTTGAGCATCATGCGCAGGTTTTTCAGTGCGTTGTCGCTGGTCAACCAGGCCTGGGCCACACTGATCAGGGCACCCCAGCCGCCGGCGGCACCTTTGTAAGGCTTGTAGCGCGGGACAGGTTTCTGGTCGGCTTGATGATGTTGGCTCACGCTTGATTCTCCATCGCGGGGCTGTACACCCGCGGCGCACTTTTCTGCGGCAGGTGGATGAGATTGAGGTTGTGTCGACGGGCCCATTGCACGGCAAGGCCCGTGGGTGCGGACAGGCTGACCAAAGTCTGGATACCGGCGCGCAAGACTTTCTGGATCAGTTCGAGGCTGCAACGGCTGGTGACAATCGCCAGGCCGCCTTCTGTGGATATCTTTTGCCGGATCAGTCCGCCGATCAGCTTGTCGAGGGCGTTGTGCCGGCCGATGTCTTCGCGACCGAGCAGCAATTCGCCGCTGGCGTTCATGAACACCGCCGCGTGCACCGCACCGCAGTACTGGCCCAAAGGTTGAAATGCACTGATGCGCTGACGCAGACCGTCGAGCCATTCAATCGGCGGCAACGGCGCACCGGGCAGGACTTGCAGATCAGGTAACGCCTGCTCCACCGCTTCAACCCCGCACAATCCGCAACCGCTGGTGCCGGCCATTTGCCGGCGCTGCTGCTTGAGGTTCCAGAACGCGCGATTGGCGATGGTCACTTGCGCGTATTGCGCAGACCCGGCGCCTGTCAGTTGCAGGTCATAGATGTCGGTGGCATCGATGATGATGCCGCTGCCGAGGCTGAAGCCGACGATGAAATCTTCAAGGTCGGTCGGTGTCACCAGCATCACCGCTTGGCTGATGCCGTTATAGGCGATCGCCAACGCGACTTCCTCGGCCAGCGCGGTGCTGGCCGATTCCTTACGGGGTAAATCGCTGTAACTGTAGGTCTGGCTGGCGGCTGGCGCGGGCGTTTCGAGTGCAGGCGCCGCGCAGGCCGGGCGCTTGGCGTTCATGGCATCACCGACGGATTGATCAACGTTAAGACTAGGCGCGGCAAGTTGTCGCGTCTAATCGCTACTGTCGATCTATTGATAGATGCCGTCGATCAAGAGGCTGTTGGTGATTCTCGATACAGTGAGAAACAGGCTTCCGCCAGCGCGGAGCGTGGGGCGCCGCGACGCATGATCAGGCCCAGCGGGGCAACGGTCCGGGCGTCCTCGATTGGTTGCAGGCGCAGGTGATCGGTGAGTTTTTCCAGGCCACCGTCCAGCGGCATGATCGCGCAGCAAAAACCGCCGTGCACAGCTTGTAACAATTGATGCACGGCGTCGGTTTGCAGCAACGCTTGCGGGGTCAGGCCACGGCTGTGGAAGTTATGGTCGATGGACTGGCGAAAATGCATGCCGCTGGTGAGCATGCCCAACGGCAGTTCGATCAGCGATTGCCAGCTCAATGGGGCCTCGCCGAAGGTGAAGGTGCGCTGGTCGTAGAGCAGGCCCATGCGGGTTTCGTTGAAGGTCAGTGATTCGAAGCGTTCGTGGTCCAGACGATCAAGATAGGACACGCCGAGGTCTATGCGGTTGTTTGCCAGGTGTTCGAGGATCTGTTCGGAACTCAGCGCCGACATTTCGAAACGCAGATCCGGGTGTGCGGCATGCAGGCGTTGCATCAACGGCAGCGGATCGAAACTCGACAACGGCACCACGCCCAGTCGCAGCGTGCCGATCAGGTTGCCACGACACGCTGCCGCTTCCGCGTGCAAACCGTCATAGGCCGCCATCACCGAACGTGCCCAGGCCAGCACGCGCTCGCCCGGTGCGGTGAAGCCTTCGAAGCGCTGCCCTCGGTTGACCAGTGGCAGGTCGAGTTCTTCTTCGAGGCTGCGCAGACGCATCGACAGGGTGGGCTGGGTGATGTGGCAGCGCGCGGCGGCCTGGCCGAAGTGGCGGGTTTCGTCGAGGGCGATGAGGAATTTCAGTTGCTTGATGTCCATCTTCGCTCCGAAGCTTTGTTGGCGGGGTGGGCGATTCTACCGCTTGGGCAGAGACAGGGTCATTGGTCGGCTTGGAACCGGGTTTGTCCGGGGTGGTCTAGGCTTGGACGACTGAACCTTTATTCCATGGAGAGAACACGATGAGCCTTTTAAGTTTTGTGAAAGAAGCCGGTGAAAAGCTGCTCGATCTGCTGACCCCGGGCAATGCCAATGCCAGTGAGCAGTTGAAGGAACACATCAGCAAGGTCGGTCTGGGCAATCCGAATGTGCAGGCGACGGTGGATGGCGACAAAGTGACCGTCACCGGTGAAGTCGCGAGTCAGGAAGAGAAAGAGAAGATTCTGTTGGCAGTGGGCAACATTGCCGGCGTTGGCAGCGTGGATGATCAAATCACCGTGAGCGGGCCAGTTGTCACTGCCGCGCAATTTGTCGTGGTCAAGTCGGGTGACACCCTCAGCGCGATTTCACTGCGTGTGTACGGCGATGCCAACAAGTATCAGAAAATTTTCGACGCCAACAAGCCGATGCTCAAGGATGTGAACAAAATCTATCCAGGCCAGACACTGCGTATCCCTGAATAACCCGCAAGCCCTGTAGGGGCTGCCGCAGGCTGCGATCTTTTGATCTTTAAACTGCAAGATCAAAAGATCGCAGCCTGCGGCAGCTCCTACAGGGGATCAGAGGTTGGCGATCAGATTGCGGTAATCCTCGACGGCGGCAAACTCAGCTGTGTCCTTCGGCCCCTTGCGGCTGTCCGGCTCTTTCACCGCCAGCAAATGCGCCACACCAAAATCCCGCGCACTGCGCAGAATCGGCAAGGTATCGTCGATAAACAGACTGCGCGCCGGATCAAAGCCGATGTCCGCCTGCAAGGCATCCCAGAACTGCGGATTTTCCTTGGGATAACCGTAATCATGCGAGCTGATCAGCCGCTCGAAATAGGGCGCCAGTTCGACGCGTTCGAGCTTCAGCGACAGTGAGTCGCGGTGCGCGTTGGTGATCATGATCACCCGCTTGCCGGCGCGTTTGATCGCTTCCAGAAAGGTATCGGCATCCGGCCGCAAGGCAATCAGATGCGCAGTTTCCTGCTTCAATTCACGCACCGATAACTTCAGCTCGGCACTCCAGAAGTCCAGGCAATACCACTGCAACTGGCCGGCGTGGCGCTCGAACAGCGGCTGCAATTCCATCTCGGCCATGGCGCGGCTGACCCCGTGCAGTTCGGCGTAACGCTGGGGCAGGTGTTCCAGCCAGAAGTGATTGTCGAAGTGCAGATCCAGCAGCGTGCCGTCCATGTCCAGCAGAACGGTATCGATGTCGGACCACGGTAATGAAGGCATGGCAACGTCTCGAACGGTAGAAAGATATCCGACATAAACAATCGGGAAAGCCACGTTATAGTAGCGCGTTCACGCCAAGGAGCTTTGCATGCGCCAGAAACCCACCGTACTTGCCCGCGAGATCGTCGCCACCAGCCGTCTGTTTTGCGTCGAAGAACTCAAGCTGCGCTTTTCCAACGGCGTGGAACGCACTTACGAGCGTCTGGTCGGCAAAGGTGCGGGCTACGGCGCGGTGATGATCGTGGCGATGCTGGATGCTGAACACGCAGTGCTGGTCGAGGAATATTGCGGCGGTACCGATGAGTACGAACTGTCCTTGCCTAAAGGTTTGATCGAACCGGGCGAAGACGTATTGGCGGCAGCCGAGCGTGAACTCAAGGAAGAAGCCGGATTTGGCGCGCGACAACTGGAGCATCTGACCGAGCTGTCGCTGTCGCCCGGTTACATGAGCCAGAAGATTCAGGTCGTTCTGGCTACCGATTTGTACGAAGAACGGCTGGAGGGCGACGAGCCCGAGCCGATGCGCGTCGATAAGGTGAACCTGCGCGAATTGTCGTCGCTGGCGCTCAATCCGCAGTTTTCCGAGGGCCGCGCATTGGCAGCGCTGTACCTGACCCGTGACTTGCTGACCCAGCGCGGGTTCTTTCCAGCATGAGTGAGAGATCGATGAAGTTTGCCCACCCGTTGATGGCGCCGGTCGTAGAGCTGGCATTGCAGGCCGGCGAGGCGATTTTGCCGTTCTGGCGCGTTGGCGTTGAAGTCACCGCCAAGTCCGATGACTCGCCTGTGACGGCTGCGGATCTGGCCGCGCACCATCTGATCCTTGCCGGGCTGACGGCACTGGATCCGGACATTCCGGTGTTATCCGAAGAGGACGCCAACATCCCCCAAAGCGTGCGCGCCGGCTGGCAGCGCTGGTGGCTGGTGGATCCGCTGGACGGCACCAAAGAGTTCATCAGCGGCAGTGAAGAATTTACTGTCAATATCGCGCTCATCGAAAACGGTCGGGTGGTGTTTGGCGTGGTATCGATGCCGACCAACGGTCGTTATTACGTTGGCGGTGCCGGGCTTGGCGCTTGGCGTTGCGACAAGCGCGGCACGCCGGTTGCGATTCAGGTGCGCAATGTACCGGGGCCGGGCGAGGCGTTTACCGTGGTGGCCAGCCGTCGTCATTCGAGTCCCGAGCAGGAACGTTTGCTCGCCGGGTTGAGTGCGAGTCTGGGCGAGTTGCAATTGGCCAATATTGGCAGCTCGCTGAAATTCTGCCTGCTGGCTGAAGGCGCGGCGGATTGCTATCCGCGACTGGCGCCGACTTCGCAGTGGGACACGGCGGCGGCGCAGGGCGTGCTGGAAGGGGCGGGCGGTGAGGTGCTGGATTTACGCGGTGAAGCGTTCTGCTATCCGGCGCGGGAGTCGCTACTGAACGAGTTCTTTTTGGCGTTGCCGGCGAAGGCGGCCTGGCGTTCCAGATTGTTGGAGTTGGCCCGGGGTTAAGTGGGCTGATCGGCAATCGCCCTCACCCCAGCCCTCTACCCCAGGAGAGGGAGCCGATCGTGGGAGGTTGGAGAGTAGCGCCGACCTGGTCGAGCTTTGCTGAATCCATAATCGCTGCGATCTTTCAGGTCGATGTACAACGCAAGACACCTCGATCAGTCCCCTCTCCCTCTGGGAGAGGGTTAGGCGGGCGGCGTTCCGATGAGGGGCTCTTGATCTTCAACGGTGCAAAACGTACTGCCCGGTAAATGTCACGGCGTCTTCTTCGCTGCCCTGATTGACGATCTGCGTATTCAAAGCCAACCGCGCCCGCCCGTAACGCCGATACATCGCCAGAAACTTCTTCCACACCGCCGCATCCGGCGCCGGGCAAATCGCCACGGCATCTCCGGTGACGGGAAGCGGGTAACTGATCTGCCCCTCCTGAATCACAATGTGCCCGTCGGTGATGCCTTCTTCCTTCAAGCGCAAATGCAGCCAGCCCCACCCGGCCAGCACCGCGCCACAGTAAAGGCTGCCGCCGAACATGGTGCTCTTGTGATTGACGTTCGGCTCGAGTGGCAGATGCAGACTCAGTTGCTGTTCATGCCAGTCGAGCACCTTTAGGCCCATGTCTCGGGTCAGCGGGATGTCGTGATGCAAAACCGACTCAAGATAGGCGCTGTGGCTGATCATTCGTTCTCGTCCCCATGGCTGCTGTCGCCAAAATTGAGACCATGCTTGCGCAACTTGTCATGCAAGGTCTTGCGCGGAATACCCAAGGCTTCGGCGAGGCTGCGCACCGAACTGTGGGAGCGCGTCAGTTCGGCCGCGATCAACGACTTTTCAAAGTTTTCCACTTGCTCGCTGAGACCACCATTGATGACCTCGACCGTGGTGTTGCCGCTGCCTTCGGCCCCAGCGTTATCCAGCGCCAGTTCCAGGCCGAGGGCGAAACGTTCGGCGGCATTCTGCAGTTCGCGCACGTTGCCCGGCCAGGTGTGGCGCAGCAGCAAGGCACGTTGTGCCGGTTGCAATTCATGCGGCGGCAAACCATGGCGGGCGCTGGCTTCATCGGCGTAATGCTGGAACAGCACCAACGCATCTTCGCCACGTTCACGCAGTGGCGGAATGCGCAGTGGTGCGACATTGAGGCGGTAATACAAGTCGGCACGGAAGCGGCCTTGATCGGCGGCCTGACGCAGGTCTTCCTTGGTTGCGGCGATAACGCGGATGTCCAGCGGGATCAATTGATTGCCGCCCAGGCGCTCCACCACGCGCTCCTGCAGCATGCGCAACAACTTGACCTGCACGTCCATGCTCATGCTTTCGATTTCATCGAGAAACAGCGTGCCGCCATTGGCGAATTCGAACTTGCCGATCCGGCGCTTCTGCGCGCCGGTGAATGCGCCGGGTTCATGGCCGAACAGTTCGCTTTCCACCACCGACTCGGCCAGCGCGCCGGCGTTGATCGCCACGAACGGACCGTTACGGCGGCTCGACAAATCGTGCAGCGCGCGGGCGACGACTTCCTTGCCAGCGCCGGTTTCGCCGAGGATCAGCACGTCAGCCTTGGTCGCTGCAAGCGCGCCGATCTGTTCGCGCAGACGCAGCATCGGCGTCGAATGGCCAACCAGTCGCGCGCTCAGTTCATTTCGGTCGCTGAGGGCCAGGCGCAGACTGCGGTTGTCCAGCACCAGGCGACGCAGGGCGAGGGCGCGACGCACGCTGTCGAGCAGCGCATCGCTGGCGAAAGGTTTTTCGAGAAAGTCATAAGCGCCGGCACGCATGGCCTGCACCGCCAGCGGTACGTCGCCATGGCCGGTGATCAGCAGCACCGGCAGTTCCGGATCCTGCGCGTGCAATTCGCTGAGCAATTCCAGACCGTCCATACCCGGCATGCGAATGTCGCTCACCACCACGCCCGGCCAGTCACGTTCCAGCTGTGCCGCCAGCCCCTTGGCTTCGGACAGCGACAAGATTTTCAGACCGGCCAGATCCAGTGTCTGGCCGAGGGCCTGACGCAGGTGTGGATCGTCGTCGATCAACACCACCTGAATGCGATTGTCGATGGTCATGCACTTCGATCCTCGGACGGTTGCAGGCTGACCCCGGGTGCACCGGCGCGCAGCCGCAGGGTAATCAAGGCGCCACCTTGCTTGTGGTTGGCGAACGACAGTTCACCCCCGAAGGCGCGCATCAGCGTTTCACAAATGGCTAGCCCCAGCCCCAGACCCTGAGTGCGGGTCTTGGTGGTGTAAAAGGGCTCGCTGGCGCGGCCGAGGGCTTCCATGCAGAACCCCGGGCCGTTGTCGCGAATGTACAGATTGACGCCCTCGGTGGTGGATTCGGCACTCAGCCACAGTTTGCGCGGCGGGCCTTTTTCGGTGAGCGCGTCGAGGGCGTTGGCCAGCAGATTGCCGAGCACCTGGCGCAGGCGCGTTTCCCCGGCCTCGACCCACAGGGTGGCGGCCGGCAGATCGCGAATCAGCTCAACCTCCATGCTGCGGCGCCGTTTGGCGAGCAAGGCCAGCGCATCGTCGAGCGCCGGTTGCAGGGCAACGCTTTCCGGCGCGTGGCGATCGCGGCGGGCAAAAGCGCGCAGGTGGGCAATGATCGAGGCCATGCGCCCGGTCAGTTCGCTGATCAGTTTGAGGTTGCCGCGAGCGTCGTCGGTGCGCTGATGATCGAGCAGCACTTCGGCGTTTTCCGCGTAGCTGCGGATCGCTGCCAACGGCTGATTGAGTTCGTGGCTGATGCTCGCTGACATCGTCCCCAGCGCCGACAGTTTGCCGGCCTGGACCAGGTCATCCTGGGCACGCACCAGTTCCTGTTGGGCCTGTTCACGCTCCAGCACTTCTTCCTTCAAACGCCGGTTGAGGCCTTCGAGGTCGCTGGTGCGTTCCGCCACGCGGCCCTCCAGTTCGCGGCGTGCCTTGGCCTCGAACGCGATGCGCTCCAGATAATGCCGGCGACGCTGCATCAGCAGGCCGAGCAACAGCATGACCACCAGCAGCGTGGCGCCGCCGATGGCGACGACGGTACGCACCGGGCGATCAATCAGCGTACGCGGGGCAAGGATACTCACGCTCCAGCCGGTTTCGGCGATGTCGTGGGTCTGGATCAGCCACGCGCTGGGGCTGAGGTTCAATGGCCGCGGTTCACGGGTCGGGTAGGGCTGGATGGCGGTGATCGCTGAGCGTTCACTGTCGTTCAAATCGCGGGTCGAACGAAAGCGCCATTCCGGGCGCGAGGTGAGGATGACCACGCCATTGTGGTCGGTCACCAGCAGTTGTTCCGGGGTTTTGCCCCACAGGCTTTCGGTGTGGTCGAGGTCGACCTTGATCACCAGCACGCCGATGATTTTTTCGCCGTCGCGCACGGCGGCCGCGAAGAAGTAACCGCGCTTGGCAGACGTCGTGCCGAGGCCGAAGAAGCGTCCGAGGCGTCCGGCCATGGCTTCGCTGAAATACGGCCGGAACGAGAAATTGCGGCCGACAAAACTGTCGTGCTTGTCCCAGTTCGACGCTGCCAGGGTCTGGCCGCTGGTGTCCATCAGGTACATGACTTCGGCGCCGGTCTGCGCGGCAATGTTCTTCAGCAGGCGATTGGCATTGCCTTGGGTGACGCCGTCGTCCGGCGCGCCGAGTACCGCACGCAGCGCTGGCAGGTCGCCGAGGATTTGCGGCAACACTTCGTAGCGGTGCAGCGTGCCTAGCAGGTTGGCGACGTAGAGGTCGAGGGTCTGGCGGTTCTGCCCGGCCAGTTCGCTGCGGTAATAGCGCTCGGCGAGATGCTCCAGCGGCCACAGCAGCGGCGCCAGACACAGGGCCAGCAGGGCGAGGCTGCGCCAGCGGGGTCTGCGGGGAAGGGTTGGTTTCATGAGCCGGATGCGCCTGTAGGGACAGGCGCATTATGCCCGGCCTCAGGCGAAGACGTCAGCGTCCTTGAGCAGCGCGGCAGCCTGATCCTTGGCGGATAGCTTCGGCGCTTCGTCCAGTTGCCAGTCGATGCCCAGAGCGGGGTCATCCCAGCGAATGCTGCGCTCGGACGATGGATCGTAGTAGTTGGTGGTCTTGTAGAGGAATTCAGCGAACTCGCTCAGCACCACGAAGCCATGGGCAAAACCTTCCGGCACCCACAGTTGACGATGATTTTCGGCCGACAGACGCACCGCCACCGATTTACCGAAGTGCGGCGAGCTGCGGCGGATGTCCACGGCCACATCAAGTACTTCACCGACGGTCACGCGGACCAGTTTGCCTTGGGTATTTTCCAGTTGGTAATGCAGACCGCGTAACACGCCTTTTTGCGAGCGCGAGTGGTTGTCCTGAACGAATTGCGTGTCCAGACCGGTAGCGTCCTGAAACGCTTTGGCATTGAAGCTCTCGTAGAAAAAACCGCGCTCGTCACCAAACACCTTCGGTTCGATGATCAGGACACCGGGCAGGTCGGTGGTGATTACATTCATGGGGATTTCCATAGGCCAGTGTTAATGGCCGACATTCTTGCGCAAACGGCCGAAGGGCGCGAGTGCCGGAAGACAAATAGCCCGGACGCCTTTACGCGGAGGGGGTTGCGGATCCAGCCAAGCAATGGCGATATAGGCGCCTAATAAAATTTCAGGGGTCGTTTCATGCCGCTCGCCACGTTGATTCATCGCGCCAGTTTGCCCAGCCCGCAGGTGTCTGCCGAGCAGGCCCGGCAATGGCTGGCGGAGCATTACGGCCTCAGCGGCACGTTGCAGGCCCTTGGCAGTCAGCAGGATCTGAATTTTCGCGTCGACAGTCCGCGCGGGCGGTTCGTGTTGAAAATCTGCCGAGGCGATTACGCCCTGGTGGAACTGCAGGCTCAGCACGCCGGCCTCAAGTTTCTGGCCGAGCACTCGGCGGTGACGGTGCCGCGGGTGATAGCGGCCAATAGTGGCGAAGATCTGCTGTCACTGGAGGTCGGCGGCGAAGCCGTCCATGTACGCCTGCTGGATTACATCGAGGGCCAGCCGCTCACGCATCTCGATCATTTGGGGCGCGATGTGGTGGCGGGGTTTGGCCGGCTCTGCGGTGAGATGGACTTGGCGCTGGCCGGGTTCGACCATCCTGGCCTTGAGCGCACGTTGCAGTGGGATGCTCGCCACGCCAGCGCACTGATCAGCCATCTGCTGCCGGTGATCAAGGACGAGCGGCAACGCACATTGATCGCCGATGCCGCCGCTCAGGCCGAGCGCCGCTTGCAGCCGTTGCTGGCCAGGCTGCCCGTGCAGGCGATTCACATGGACATCACCGATGACAACGCTGTCTGGGCGCGCGATGCCCGGCGTCACTGGCAGTTGCAGGGCGTGATCGACTTTGGCGATCTGGTGCGTACGTGGCGCATCACCGATCTGTCGGTGACGTGTGCGGCGTTGCTGCATCACGCTGATGGTGATCCGTTTGTCATCTTGCCGGCGGTTCAGGCTTACCACGCGGTCAACCCGTTGCAACACGAAGAGTTGCAAGCGCTGTGGCCATTGATTGTCGCGCGCGCGGCGGTGCTGGTGCTCAGTGGCGAGCAGCAGGTCAGCATCGACC
Organism: Pseudomonas sp. A34-9; assembly: GCF_029543085.1. Lineage (NCBI taxonomy): Bacteria > Pseudomonadati > Pseudomonadota > Gammaproteobacteria > Pseudomonadales > Pseudomonadaceae > Pseudomonas > Pseudomonas sp. A34-9. The sequence goes on from NZ_CP119967.1 coordinate 350,166, forward strand.
CGGCGAATACTTACAGCCGTGACAACCTTAGCCATGAGTGGGAAATATTCCGCGTGGCGACATCGGTGCCTCAGGCGTTGATGGAGGCGGCGATTCTGGCGGCGGTGGGACAGGCTTTGCCGGCGATTGAGAGTGAAGGTTTTGCGCCATTGTTGCCCGGTCTGGTCGGACGCGAATTTGCGCTGATCGATCTTGGCGTGCTCAGTCCGCATTTCGACGCTGGCAATTGGGAGCAGGAGGGTATCGATCAGCGACTGCTGACTGAAGCGGCTGCGGCGCATGGTTTGGCGGCGAGCCGTTATGGTCAGTACCGTTTGTCGCGCACTCGTCCCGACAGTGCCGCTGAACCGGACACCTTCCCGCTGCACGTGGAATTGCGCGTGCCCGATGGCACCGCCGTGGAGGCGCCGTTCGCTGGTGTCGTGCATCAGGCGGCAGACGGTGTGCTGCAACTGGATGGCCCGCAACTCAGCGTGCGGCTGTGGGGCGTGACACCTTCGCTGCACAGCGGTGCGGCGCTGGTCAAGGGGCAGGTGCTGGGCGCGGTCAGTGGCCCGTTGCGGGTGCAGTTGTGTCGGGGCGCGCAGCTCAATGCGCCGTTGTTTTGCACCCCGGCGCATGCAGCGGCTTGGCAGGCGCTGTGCCCATCGCCGGCCGCATTGTTAGGGCTGGCCTGCAATGCCGAGCCTGAGCTGGACGCGAAAACGTTGCTCGAACGCCGCGACGCCAGTTTCGCCCGCACCCAGAAACACTACTACGTCGATCCGCCACGCATCGAACGCGGCTGGCGTAATCACTTGATCGACATGCAGGGCCGCTCCTATCTGGACATGCTCAACAACGTTGCGGTGCTCGGTCATGGTCACCCGCGCATGGCGGCGGTCGCGGCGCGTCAGTGGTCGCTGCTCAACACCAACTCGCGCTTCAACTATGCGGCGGTGGCGGAGTTTTCCGAGCGCTTGCTGAAACTGGCGCCGGAAGGCATGGATCGGGTGTTTCTGGTCAACAGCGGCAGCGAGGCCAACGACCTGGCGATCCGTCTGGCGTGGGCCTACAGCGGCGGCCGCGACATGATCAGTGTGCTTGAGGCGTATCACGGCTGGACGGTCGGCGCCGATGCGGTATCGACCTCGATCGCCGACAACCCGAAAGCCCTGGAAAGCCGCCCGGACTGGGTGCATCCGGTGCCTGCGCCAAACACTTATCGCGGTGAATTCCGTGGCCTCGATTCGGCGCCGGATTACGTGCGCAGCGTTGAGCATCACCTGGCGAAGCTCGCCGAGCAGAAGCGCCAACTGGCCGGGTTTATCTGCGAGCCGGTGTATGGCAATGCCGGCGGCATCTCGCTGCCGCCGGGGTATCTGCAGCAGGTGTATAAGCGGGTGCGCGCGCAGGGCGGGGTGTGCATCGCCGACGAAGTGCAGGTCGGTTACGGGCGCATGGGCCACTTCTTCTGGGGTTTTGAAGAGCAGGGCGTGGTGCCGGACATCATTTGCATGGCCAAGGGCATGGGTAACGGCCAGCCGCTGGGGGCGGTGATCACTCGCCGGGAAATTGCCGAGGCGCTGGAGGCCGAGGGCTACTTCTTCTCGTCGGCGGGCGGCAGTCCGGTGAGCTGCCAGATCGGCATGGCGGTGCTCGATGTGATGGAAGAAGAAAAGCTCTGGGAGAACGCGCAAGTGGTCGGTGGCCACTTCAAGGCGCGGCTCGAAGCGCTGATCGATAAACATCCGCTGGTGGGCGCGGTGCACGGTTCCGGGTTTTATCTGGGGCTTGAGTTGATCCGCAATCGCGAAACGCTGGAGCCGGCGACCGAGGAGACCACTTTACTGTGCGATCGCTTGCGCGAGTTGGGGATTTTCATGCAGCCGACCGGGGATGACCTGAACATTCTCAAGATCAAACCGCCGATGGTGACGTCGCGCCAGAGTGTGGATTTCTTTGTCGACATGCTCGATCGGGTGCTCACCGAGGGCCTCTGACACTGATCCCGTGTAGGAGCTGCCGAAGGCTGCGATCTTTTGATCTGGCTTTTCAAGCGCAAAATCAAAAGATCGCAGCCTTCGGCAGCTCCTACATAAAGCAGATTTATATCGGTTATTTTTCAGTAACTTTTAGATGGAAGGTTAATTTGTAACTTCTAAAGCCGATATTTATCGGCTATAAAGTCGCCATTGCTCCGGCATGGCGATCTCATGTCCGGTGCGCGCGTTTTTCTTTTCGGCCGAATTTCCGGCCGTCAAAGCAACTGCCCGGAGATGATTCATGAGCCGTATCGTTACCGTCGCCGCCACTCAGATGGCCTGTTCGTGGGATCTGGAAGCCAACCTCGAAATCGCTGAAAGGCTGGTGCGCGAAGCCGCCGCCAAAGGCGCGCAGATCATCCTGATCCAGGAGCTGTTCGAGGCGCCGTACTTCTGCCAGAAGCCGAACCCGGACTACCTGCAACTGGCGACGACCGTGGAAGAAAACGTCGCCATCAAGCATTTCCAGAAAATCGCCAAAGAGCTGCAAGTCGTGCTGCCCATCAGCTTCTACGAACTGGCCGGCCGCGCACGCTTCAACAGCATCGCGATCATCGACGCCGACGGCAGCAACCTCGGGATTTATCGTAAAAGCCACATCCCGGATGGCCCGGGCTACCACGAGAAGTATTACTTCAACCCGGGCGACACCGGTTTCAAGGTGTGGAACACCCGCTACGCAAAAATCGGCGTGGGCATCTGCTGGGATCAGTGGTTCCCGGAAGCCGCGCGCAGCATGGCGCTGCAGGGTGCGGAAATTCTGTTTTACCCAACCGCGATCGGCAGCGAGCCGCACGACAAGACCATTTCGTCGCGCGATCACTGGCAGCGTGTGCAGCAGGGCCATGCCGGCGCCAACCTGATGCCGCTGATCGCCAGCAACCGCATCGGCAACGAAGAACAGGACGGCTACGACATCACGTTCTACGGCTCTTCCTTCATCGCCAACCAGTTCGGCGAAAAAGTGCAGGAGCTGAATAAAACCGAAGAAGGTATTCTTGTGCACACTTTCAACCTCGACGAGCTCGAACACATTCGCAGCGCGTGGGGTTCATTCCGTGACCGCCGTCCGAACCTGTACGGCGCGTTGAAAACCCTCGACGGTTCCCTGGAGTCCTGATCCCGATGACCACCTTGAAAAGTACCCCGCGCGCCGACGGCTTCTACATGCCGGCCGAGTGGGCTCCCCAAACTCAGACCTGGATGATCTGGCCAGAGCGCCCGGACAACTGGCGTCTTGGCGGCAAACCGGCGCAAGCCGCACACGCAGCAGTGGCCAAGGCCATCGCACGTTTCGAGCCGGTGACCGTGGCCGTGTCCGCCGGCCAATACGAAAACGCCCGCGCGCGTCTCGACGTGCCGAATATCCGCGTGGTCGAGATGTCCAGCGATGACGCCTGGGTGCGCGACAGCGGCCCGACTTTCGTCATCAACAACAGCGGCGAAGTGCGCGGTGTGAACTGGGATTTCAATGCCTGGGGCGGCTTCGACGGCGGTCTCTATTCGCCGTGGAATCGCGATTCGCAAGTCGGCGGCAAGATCCTCGAAATCGAGCGCAGTCCGCGCTATCGCACTGAAGGTTTTGTGCTGGAGGGTGGTTCGATTCACGTCGACGGCGAAGGTACGTTGATCACCACCGAAGAATGCCTGCTCAATCGCAATCGCAACCCGCACTTGGGCCGCGAAGAAATCGAAGCGGTGCTCAGCGCCAATCTGTCTGTGGATAAGATCATCTGGCTGCCGGACGGTTTGTTCAACGACGAAACCGACGGCCATGTGGATAACTTCTGCTGCTACGTGCGTCCGGGCGAAGTGTTGCTGGCGTGGACTGATGACCCGCAGGATCCGAACTACCCGCGCTGCCAGGCCGCGATGAACGTGCTGCAAAGCAGCACTGACGCAAAGGGCCGCCCATTCACGGTGCACAAGATGCCGATTCCGGGGCCGCTGTTCGCCACCGAAGAAGAGTGCGCCGGTGTTGATCCGGTGGACGGTACGCAGGAGCGTAATCCGTCCGTGCGTCTGGCCGGTTCCTACGTGAACTTCCTCATCGTCAATGGCGGCATCATCGCGCCGAGCTTCGACGATCCGATGGACGCGCCGGCAAAAGAGATTCTGCAGAAGCTGTTCCCGCAGCACGAAGTGGTGATGGTGCCGGGCCGCGAACTGTTACTGGGGGGCGGCAATATCCACTGCCTTACCCAACAGCAACCCGCACCGCACAAAGAGTGAGTTGAGTCGTAACAGCTTGAGTTGATTAATAAATCAGCCGGGCAATGATTAGCTCGCTACGCATGCACAGAAGCCCGCAGCCCGGTTGGATTGCGGGCTTCTTTGTATCCACTTGTCGACAACTCAGAAACATTGGCATAGCTCTTGTATTCATCACCCGTGCACTAGGGAGGGGGGAGAACTTCAACAGTTCTGTCATAAACCTTGGATAACGTAGCCGCTCACGAACGGGGAGAGAGCGCTGAAATGAACGCCGAAGTGAACGTAGTCAGCGAGCGGACGTTGCATCCCATGGCCGTTAACGGCGAATCGCTCCAGATTGTCGCGCACTGGTTGAAGTCCAATGGAACGCGTCAGATCAGGGAACCTGATCCGCGCCGGATGATGATCGAGCGTTACCCCGCTGACCTGTTCAGCGAGGCCGAACTGGACGCGTTGTGGGCTGTGATGGAAGGATAAGAAGAACAACAAGGATTGGTTCAAAGCGCTGCCGGGATGGCGGCGCTTTTTTATGCACGAAAGAAAAGATCGCAGCCTGCGGCAGCTCCTACAGGGAATCACACATTCCAATGTAGGAGCTGCCGCAGGCTGCGATCTTTTGATCTTGCCGTTAGAAGGAATAGGTGCCGGTCATCACGACGCTACGTGGCGCACCCGGTTGAATTTGATACTGGCTGGTCGCCGACGCGTAGTACTCGCGATCGGTGATGTTGTTCAGCGCCGTGCGCAAATCCCAATCCTTGAAACGGTAACCGACCAGCGCATCCCAACGGCCATAACCTGGCAACACCGTAGTGTTGGCGTTATCGGCGTAGCGCTGCCCCACCAGGGTCAGCCCGGTTTCACCGTACCAGCCCATTTCCGGTTTCCAGGTCAGAAACAGGCTGCCGTTATGCCTGGCGACGTTGTTGATGCGTTTGCCTTCCAGGCCGTTGTTGTCCTTCTCGATTTTCGCGTCCTGCATACCGATGCCACCACGCATGTACCAGTTGCCGACAATGTTGCCAGTGGCCGTCAACTCGATCCCGCGCGAACGTTGCAGGCCGGACATCACGGTCAGGGTCGGGTCGTTTGGATCGGTGGTACGGCGGTTGTAGAGTTCCAGGTCATAGATCGCCAGCGTGGTGCTGAGGCGATCGTCGAACCAGTCGCTCTTCACGCCGATCTCTTTTTGCTTGGTCAGCTCGGGACTGAGGTCGTTGGTGTTGCCGGCTGCGCCTGGAGTGATGCCGATCAAGCCGCCGCCCACTGGCGAAAACGTTTTGGACCATGAAGCGTAGAACGAATGGTTCTGCAGCGGCGTCCAGACCAGGCCCACGCGCGGGCTGGTGCTGTGGCTGTCACGGTCTTCGGAGAGGTTGCGCAGCTTGTTGGTCGACTCGATATCGAAGGTGTCGTAACGCAGACCGGCCAGCACTTGCCATTGCTCGTTCAGGCGCAGTTGATCCTGTACGTACACCGCGCGGCTTTCGACTTCGGTGTGGCTGCTGCTCGAGACCTGCATGCTGCCGGTGTGGCGCAGATCGCGATTGGGGTTGTACAGGTCGAGCGACGGCACCGGCTGTGCCCCCGGGGTTCTGCCCGTGGCGGCGTTGTACAGCGTCGGATCGCGGCGCTGACTGCCGATCTCGATGCCGGTCAGCAGACGATGTTCAAGGCCGAAGGTATCGAATCCGCCTTCCAGTTCAACGTTGTTATAGACGTTGCGAGTGGTCAGATCCTGCTGCCAGTGCTGGCGCGTGACCTTGTTGGTCGCCGGCGTGTAACCGGTGAGGTAGGTGTTGTCGAAATCGCTGTCGAGCTTGAACACGCCGAGGGTCTGGCGCAGTTGCCAGTTGTCATTGATTTCGTAAGTGAGTTTCGAGCGCAGCGATTGCGACTTGTCATCGATGAAGTCGTGATCGTTGCCGTAGGTCGTGTCCCGGCCGACATCCGCCGGACGCCCGTTGACGCCGGGGATGCCGCGATCCGGGGTGCGGTTGTAGCGGCTGTATTCGTATTGCACCAACCAGTTCAGGTCCGGCGTCAGTTGCCAGCTCATCGACGGTGCGAACAACTGGCGATTGCCGCTGACGCCATCACGGAAGCTGTTTTCATCCATGTTGCCCATGTTCAGGCGCAGGCTGATGTTTTCGCTCGGGTCAGTGCTGAGGTCGGCGTAAAGACTACGCAAATCTTCGCTGCCACCCTGGGCTTCAATGGTCGAGCGACGGCCGAACTCTGGCAGTTTGCTCACGCGGTTGACGATCCCGCCCTGACTGCCGCGACCGTACAGCACAGCGGCCGGGCCTTTGAGCACTTCGACGCGTTCGATGTTGTGCAGGTCGCGCTTGTATTGGCTGTCGTCGCGGATGCCGTCGAGATAGAAATCGTTACTGGCATCGAAGCCGCGAATGCGCAGGCTGTCGAAGCGAGTGTCGGCGCTGCTGCTGACGTTGGGCATGCCGCTCAAGGTGTCGCCGATATCGTTGGTGCCGTAGTTGGCGACGTTCGACGTTTTGATCGAATCAATGGCCTGCGGCACATAACGCACGGGCGTTGAGGTGCGGGTCGCGGTGCTGCTGAGCTTTACCCGTGGGTCATCGGCTTGCGCTTCGGCGCTGATCGCGGTGGCAGGTAATTCGGTCGCTGAGTAGGCAAAACCGCTGGACAGAAAAGCAGATAGCCCAAGGGTGACGGGCGTAAGACGGAACGGGGCAGGCATTGAACAGCGCATCCGAAAGGGTGGAAGAATTCGATCGCGCGAATGGTAATGCTTTGCATTTACTTCCGTTAATTATTCCTTATAAGTTCCCTTGTCTGATTGTTTCAATTTGTGTCCGTATCGACACAATCTGACCGATCGATCCATTCGACCGATTCACGAAACAGACTGAATGCCAATCCGGCGTTTTTCCGCAAGGGGTCGAGGACTAATCTGCCGCCATCGATTTTCCTGATTTTCTGCCGGAGTTTTCCCCCATGATTCTTCATTACATCTACGACCCTTTGTGTGGCTGGTGTTATGGCGCCAAGCCGCTGGTTGAAGCCGCACAACAGGTGCTGCCGGTGATCGCCCATGCTGGGGGCATGATGAGTGGCGCCAACCGCCAACCTGTTTCGCCGCAACTGCGCGATTACGTTATGCCCCACGATCGCCGCATTGCCGAGTACACCGGTCAGCCTTTTGGCGAGGCCTACTTCGAAGGGTTGCTGCGTGATCACTCGGCGGTGTTCGATTCAACGCCACCGATTGCTGCGGTCATGGCGGCCGAAGCCATCGACCGAGGCGGTTTGCGCATGCTGGGGCGGTTGCAGACGGCGCACTATGTGGAAGGGCGGCGCATTGCCGATTCAGCCGTGCTGTTGGAACTGGCGATGCAGATGGGCTATGCGCAGGAGGATTTCCACGTTGCGCTGGAGTCCGTTGATTGCGAGGGGCACATAAAGGCCAGCCGCCAGTTTCTGGCTCGATTGGCCGGTCAGGGCTTTCCAACAATGGCTCTGGAGCAGAACGGCAAATTCCAGTTGATCGACATCAGTCCCTCGCTGGGCAAGCCGCAGGCATTTGCCGATTGGTTGAAACAGGCAATCGTCCGCGATGAGCCAGGCGAAGTCTCTGCACTGTGTGCGATCGACGGCTGTGCGTGATACGCACGGGATTCACTGGCTGCGTGCATTTCCCAGCAAGCAGCCAGCGCAAAATTTACGTTTCTTAGACGATTTTTACCTATTTAAAGACGATTCTTGAAATTGACACATTGTTCAGGGCGCGGCTACGATTCGGCCCAACGCCTGTGGCCAACCGCCATGACTCAAAATAAGGAGCAGGCCCGCCATGACATTGTCGTGGGCGGGCCTTTTTGTTTCGGGGTGAATAATAGAGTGCAAAAGCGCCGTTTCCGCCGTTCGACACAGCGCGTTTCAACCCGTAATAAGGAAAACAAAATGTTGAACAAGCGAATCAGTCTGATCGCACTGGGGATGTTGAGTGCTACTCAGGCCATGGCTAACGACCAAGCCGAGTCCAAGGGTTTTGTAGAAGACAGCAGCCTCAAAGTGCTGCTGCGCAATGCCTACATCAATCGTGATTACAAAAACGGTAACGACGACAAATCCGAGTGGGGCCAAGCAGCCATCGGTACGTTCTCGTCCGGTTTCACCCAAGGCACCATCGGTGTCGGTGTTGACGCGTTCGGTCTGTACGCACTGAACCTGGAGCGCAGCGAAGATCGCAGCGGTGCCGGCGGCATCGACTTCTTCAAGCGTGGTGACAGCAATAAGCCAGCCAACGACCTGTCCAAGGGTGGCGCGGCAGTCAAATTCCGCCTGTCGAGCACCACGCTGACCTACGGTGATCAGATGCCGGCCCTGCCGGTGCTGAACTACGATAACTCGCGCCTGCTGCCAGAAAGCTACACCGGTACTTTGATCACTTCCAAAGAGATCAAAGGCCTGGAACTGAACGCCGGTCGTTTCACCGCGGAATCGCGCAAGAGCGCTGAAGGCCGTGACAGTGGTGGTCTGAAGTCGATCAATGTACTGGGCGGTAGCTACCAGTTCACCGAACACTTCAAGGGCGCGCTGTACGCATCCGACGTTGAAGACGTGCTGAAGAAGCAATACGTGAACGCCAACTATGTGTTGCCGTTCAACAAGGATCAGTCGCTGACCCTGGACTTCAACGGCTACCGCACCAAGCTGGACAACTCTTATGTCCGCGAAAGCGGTGCTACCGGTGACGACAACAAGATCTGGAGCCTGGCAGCGACGTTCGCCACTGGCCCGCACTCGTTTACCGTGGCGCATCAGCGTTCCACTGGCGACAGCAACCTGGGCTATGCCTACGGTGGCTACCAGAAAGAACAGGGTCGTGTCGGCGACGGTGGCAACACCATCTACCTGGCCAACTCCTACTGGTCCGACTTCAACGCCGAAGACGAACGCAGCTGGCAGCTGGGCTACGGCCTGGATTTCGGCGCCTTCGGTGTACCGGGTCTGAGCTACAACTTCGCTTACGTGCGTGGCGACAACATCACCACCTCCACCAGCGAAGGCGGCACCGAGCGCGAGATCTTCAACCAGTTCAAATACGTCGTGCAGTCTGGCCCGGCCAAAGATCTGAGCGTGAAATTGCGCAGCTCGATCCTGCGTGTTTCGCAGAAATCCAGCGAGTACAACGTCAGCGGTAACGAACTGCGTGTGTTCGTGGATTACCCGATCAACATCTTCTGATGCCTGATCAAGTGTAAGAAACATGAGAAAAACCCCGACTGGTTCGGGGTTTTTTTTCGACGGTTTTTCGATGAAAACCGGAAAAAACCCGTGTTTCTGTCATGTAAAAGTTGTTTTCAGGTCGCTGCAAATGCCGTTTCAAACAGGGCTTTAAATGCCTGAAATTCTTTCTCATGGACGCAAATTCTCCACCTAATAGATTAGGCCGCTCAACGCAGCGGAGAATTTGGTAATGATCGTTTTGAACAGAGAAGTGGGCGAATCGCTACGGCGCGACAAATATGTCAACGTCCAGGGTGGTGACTTCAATCTCTACGGTCATTTTGCCGACTTCGTCAGACTGACCAAAAGTTGGGAAAACATGGAGCCTGACAGTTACTACGGTCAGGCCGAAGCCGGCATGCGTTACCGTCGTTACAGCGACTTCGAGTACAACCCCAAGACTCGCGAACTGAAGCAACTCGAGCATCGCGCCTACGTGCAGTCGAAAGAGAACAACGCCTATGTCGGCGGCCTGGTACGGCACTTCCAGGACTTCTCCGATGAAGTGATTACTTCGCCGGTGATGCGCAGCCTGATCGACACCGATTTCGAAGTGTACAAAAGCGTGCTGCCGGAAGAGCTGCACGATGAAATCTGGCAGTGCCAGATCCATCAGATCCGCATCGAGATCAAACCCGGCAAACAACTGGAAATTACTCCGGAAGGCATTCACTGCGATGGCTATCCGTTCAGCGGCGTGCACTTCTGGGGCCGCAACAACGTTGAGGGGGCGGAGAGTCGTCTGTACGACATCCACGAGCATCAACTGGCGTCGACCACTTACCAGGAGATTCTCGACACTACTTACTTCCTCGACCGTGACATGCGCCACTACGTGACGCCTGCGCGCAACACGCACACCCATGCCATGGCGTACCGGCAGATTCTGGCGATTTCCTTCTCGCGGCCCGGGACCGCTTTCGACATTGTTCGCTAATCAGATCACCCCAATCGACGGCGTCGAGTGCTCGACGCCGGTGGTGCTGCGACGCGCCACGGCCAAGGATGCGCAGCGCATGGAGCGCTTCTTCCGGCAGTTCGACGAAGTGTCCTTCTGCGAATGGCAGGACGCCAAGTGCCTGCGCGGCGTGCTGATCCAGAAAACCACCACGGCCTATCTCGCCTTCGACATCGCCGGCGAAATCGTCGGCGCGGTGTTGGGCGGCATGCTCGGCAGTCGCGGCACCATCAATCATCTGGCCGTCAGCCCGCGCTATCGCAGCCAGGGCGTCGGTCAACGGCTGGTTGAAGCGGCGTCTTCCGATATGAAACGGGTCGGTGTGTTGCGGATGTTTCTGTTCGTCGACGATGCTAACCTCGCGGGCAAGCGTTTTTGGGCTGCCCAGGGTTTTTGCGAACCTCATGGCGAACGGACATTTGAGAGGGATCTATGAATGAAACGTCCGGCAGTGCGCCGCTGATGGCTGCCCATCAGCCATCGCGCACGTTTGCCGAAGCCAGCCCGGTCGTCGCCGGCTACTTCACGGTGTCATTCGTGTTCGGGCTGATGGCGGTCAACGCCGGGCTACCGATGTGGCTGCCGGTGGCGATGTGCTTGTTTGTGTATGCGGGTGCTTCGCAATTCGCCGCGCTGGCGCTGATCTCCAGCGGCGCGTCGCTGACCACCATTGTGCTGACCACGTTCCTGATCAACGCGCGGCACATGCTGATGTCGGTGTACATGGCCAAGGCCCTGCGTGCGCTCGGTTTGAGTCGCATGGAGCGCTGGGCTTACGCCGGTGGCCTGACTGACGAATCCTTCGCTTTCCACAGTGTGAAACTCGGTACCGGCGCGCCGGTCAACGTGCGCTATCTGATCGGCTTCAACCTGTTCTGTCACACCTCGTGGGTGCTCGGCGGTTTGCTCGGCGCGGTCTGCGCGCAATATGCCGCGCACCTGATCAAATATCAGCTCGACTACGCACTGACGGCGATGATGCTCTACGTGCTGGTGTCGCTGTGCAACACCCGCAACAAACTCATCGCGGCCGCCGCTGCCGTGCTGTGCATGGGCGCGCTGAGCCTGGTCGGCAGCTCGCCGTTCAATGTATTCATCGCCACGTTTGTGGGCTGCGGAGTGGGTGTATGCCTGACCAAACGTTCCTGATCCTGGCGGTGGCGCTGATGATGGCCGTGACCTTCCTGCCACGCGCGCTGCCACTGCAAGTCAACACCGAGCACTGGCCGCCGTTTATTGCGCGGGCGCTAGAGTACCTGCCGGTGGCGATCGTCGCTGCGATCAGCCTGACACCCTTGTTGATCAAGGATCAGCACATACAGCTCGATCGCCCGGAATTTTATGCCGCGATTCCGACGTTATTATGTGCGTATTTCAGCAAAAACCTCTTTCTCAGTGTGGCGGTTGGGACGGCTGCGTACATTGCGCTCGGCTCGTTCATGTAGTGGCAGATCAACCACGTCGTTGAGGGCCTGGCCCGACAGGTTCGGGTTGTTCACCGCCAGACGCACTTCGAGGAAATCCTCGAAACCGGGGAAAATCGTCAGGCCGTTCTTCTGCGCGGCCTCGCGAGAGACCATACCGACCGCGTCCATCTGTGTGATCAGCGACAGCGTCAGGGTTTCGCTGCAGGAGTAGACCATGCGCTGACCGTTCTCGTGATTACCCAGCCCGGCATCGAGAAAACGCAGGAAGCTGTGGGAATACGGACAATCTTCCGCAGGGCGCACCTGAAACTTGTTGCCCAGTAACGTCAGTGGATCGTTTTCCTGCCCGCAATGAGCACCGACCACCTGCACCTGCACCTCCGGCAGGACAATACTCGGCAAACCGGGACGCTGTGGCCCGATCAGCACCGCGAGGTCAAAGTCCTCATTCTTCAGCTTGCTGAGGTTTTCCATCGACTCGGCGTAGCTGAATTCCATCTGATAATCGGGAAACACCTCGATCAGGCGTCCGATCATTCGCCGGTTGAAGTCAGACGACAACGTGTTGTTCAACGCGACCTTCAATGTGCGCTGGCCCGGCACCTTGAGCGCCTCGACCTTTTCTTCCATCTGTCGCGTGGCAATCAGCACTTTGTCCATGTAGGGCGTCAGCTCGGTGCCTTGCGGCGTCAGCGTCAGACCCTTGTTGGAACGACGAAACAAGCGGAAACCGAACTGCTCTTCGACCTTGTTCAACTGCGCGGCCAAGGCCTGCACAGTCAGGCACGAATGCTCGGCTGCGGCCGACAACGAGCCGGTCTGCACGATGCGCATGAGGTTGCGTAAGGTTCTGCTATCCATGGGTAATGCCCTCTGAAGTGGGCTGGGTATTGTTGTTTACGAGACTGCCGGTCAGGCGCCATATGCTGGCTATATTCCTGTACCTGAGCATAGTTGTCGCGGGTTTAGTAGCGAATTGATGTCCCCGCCGATGGCTGGAGGCTGACACAGGATCGGGGTTTTTGGTGACTTGGGGGTGATGGGGGTCAAAAAATACGCACGGGAAATAACAATTTTCGGCGTTTTTAACATTCTTGTCTGGGGAACGATCCTGTTCGCTAGCGGATTAACAGAAAACAAATATCCGTATCTGTACTAGGCTTGCAAGCATGTCACTCAGCAATGGAGGCGGCCATGCCTACCTCATCCCCAGCCCTCACCCCGCGTGAGCAACTCGACGTCCCCGAAGCCGGGCGCGTTGCGTTGAAGTTCTTCTTCAACCTCATGGAACGCTGGGGCTGCAACGCCGAGCAGCAGCGCACTTTGCTGGGTGGCGTCGGCAACACCACGTTCTACAAGTACAAACACCTGCCGCCGAACATTCGTCTGCCACACGACACGCTGGAGCGTATCTCGTACCTGATGGGCATTCACAAGGCGTTGAGCATCATCTTCAGCAACAGTCGCGAGCGCGCCTACACGTGGGTCAGCAGTCCAAACACCGCTGCGCCATTCAATGGCCGAACGGCGCTGGATTACATGCTGGCGGGGAGGGTGGTCGACATCGCCGACGTGCGCCGCTACCTCGACGGGGTGCGCGGTTGAAAGCTCCGCCGCTGGCCGAGCCGCAATGGCCCAAGGCCTACCGGATCGTCAACAGCAGCTTCCCGCCGATTGCGCTGTTCGAGGATGTGCTTGACCCCGAAGACTTGGAAGTCGCCTACGCGCTGGAAGCGCTGACCAATGATCGCCTGATCGAACAGGCCGGCGTCCTCGCCCGGGTGCGTCCCGAAGATCGACTCTCCGGCCCCGGTTCCACCCCGGTGATGGCGGCGTTCACCCACATTGGCAAAAGCAGCCGCTTCACCGATGGCACCTTCGGCGTCTACTACGCCGCCAGCAGCCAGGCCGCCGCCATCGCCGAAACCTGCTATCACCAGGAACGTTTCCTCGCCGCCACCAATGAAGGGGATCTTGAGTTGACCATGCGTACCTACGTCAATCGCGTGGTTAGGCCGCTGCACGATGTTCGTCACGACTTTCCGGATTTGCATCAACCCGATCCAGATGCCTATGGCCCGTCCCAGGTGTTTGCCCGACAACTGCGCGAGTCTGAGTCCTGGGGCCTGCTTTACAACAGCGTCCGCCTGCCGGGCCATGAATGCGTTGCCGCGTTTCGCCCGCCAGCGGTGTCAATTCCGAAGCAGGGCAAGCATCTGCGCTATGTGTGGAGTGCGAGCCAGTGCAGGATTTCGTATGTGTTTGAGATTAGTCAGGTGTGAATCGCAAAAAGCCCTCGCATCAACGAGGGCTTCATGTGGGTGATTACATCTACGGCTTGTCCGGCGGCGCATCCATCACTTTCACGACATCATCGATCAACGCCTTGCTTAACTCCTGCAGATACTGGGAGGCGTAAGCGTGAAGGTCAGGATCGCGAGAGACTGTGGAATCTGCAGTCAGTAGCTTCGAGATGTGAAGCAAGTGTGAGGCGTGCGAGAGGGCGGCGATCACTGGAACACCACGATTGGTGCGGAACAGCGCTTGATTGGCCTGGAAGGAAAAGTGCGTGAGGCCTGGGGTTTTCAAATCGAGGTAGTGGGTCATTTCGCTTCACCTGCCGTGGTTAAGGAAGTGGAGTGAGGTGACTGGTGCCACTGCGAGGCGGATTACGGATGGATCATTGGCATTCATTTGCGAACTCCCTGTATCAAATGAGAGCCGCCATTTTCGTTCTCAGGCGAAAGGGTGGCAGCTATGCGCAGGCTGAGAAACCGGAGATACAGGAACCCGGCAGACCCGAAGGTCTCCCACGCACAGCCGCCATTACACGTGAATGCGGGCACAAAAAGGCGCCGGCATTCGTGGGGTGGGGCGCTGGTGCGCCTGCATCTTACGCGGGTTCTCAGGCCCGGTCGCTGAATTGGCAGCGACGAGCTGAACGGTAGCTTTGCGAGGGGCGAATGAGCAACGGTGGCTAATGGTAGCTTCTCGTTACAACAGATTTCACAGCGCTTAACGCCATGCATACCGTCGATCTTTACCCATAAGCGTTTATGGTTTTTTTATACGGCGTAGCCGTATGGTGCGCTTTTTGAAGGCTCGATTCGGTTGTACATTGCTTACATCAAGGCAAGGCTCGATAGCTTGCCTGTAACCTTTCTTAATAAATTGAAAGAAGAAATCAGCGATGGTCGATGAACTGGAGCAATTCCAGCAGGACTTGCTGGAATCTGTATGTCAGATGAAGGCCGGAAAGGCCGCGCGCTTAAGACAGGTGCCGCTCTCTATGGCAGCGGAAGCACGTGCCAAAGTGGGCGTTTCTCAAAGTGCGTTAAGGCTCGAGACATTCAGAGTTCTGCGGTTTTGTCTGAAATTATCCACCGTTGGCAATCTGTGGTTTACGCACCATATTTTGGCTTAGGCAAGCGTTTGCTCCTGACATTTCCCCGGGTGCAATGGCAAAAAAACAAGACTTCTGGCTTCCCTTACTCCAAACACCATTGCGATTGCCGTTTCCAGTCATCTGGAAATCCCATGAGTTTCAAATCACCCGGCTCCCTCTGGTCCATCATTTCAGCCAATTGAAATTTCCAATGGCTATCTGGACTGATCAAATCGGTTAGATACGCCAGCATCGTCAGAACTATATATAGCCGCTGCTTGGGCTGAGGCCGGTCATCAGGCGCATTCCGGATGACCCATTCTTTAGGTAAGGATGGTCGAATCGAGAGCTCTCGGTTCCATAGTCGTGAGTGGTGAGCGCAGCAGTTTCGAATGAAGGTCAGAGTGTGGAGCCAAGAGGCCAGTACTTCGAAGGGGAGATTGAATCTGCTCGCGATCGCTTTCTTGTCGACGCTTTTGCCTATGGCATTGAACAGGGTGGACACCGTTCCAAGGCTAAGTTCTTCCAGAACGGCCCACGCGGGCGGCAACTCGGGATGGGAATAGGTTGATCCGTAGAATCGAAAATAGTTATCGCGCATGCGATTTTCAATTCGCTGCTGCTGGACCTGATCTGCTCTGCTGCTCTTTTTTATACGGTCAATCTCACGTCCAAGTTTGTTGCGCTCCTTGCTCAGTTGATCGCGCAGGGGCCGCAATAAATCAGAATGTGAATATGACGAGGAGAAGATTGACGCCTCAGCTATCCAGTCAGGCCCGTACTTAGGGCACATGTGATTGCTGATAGTCGCTCGTATGGCGACTTCGACACGTTCGATAGCATCCATGGTAATGCGTCGCAACGAACAGTCGAAACGATAGATGTCGACGACTGCTTTTAGAGTGCTACCAGGCTTGAAGGTGTGTTCAGGGTTTGTTTCCTGGAAAGGGCGCATGTAGGGGCTCAGGCGAAACAGCGTGACCACTTCTAGGAAGCGCATGGCGCGGTCGTCGTTTGCGACTTGCAGGCCTCGTTGCTTTAGCAGTTCCAATTGCTGTTCTACGCTGAGAGCCGGCTTGTCGAATGGCCTCATGTAGTTTTCTCCGGGCAAAAAAAACCCGCACGATTTGAGCTTGCTGACTGGGTCAACCTAGGCTTGGCGGGTGTGTTGGGGTGCATTATAGGTAGGTGTAAGAGCCCGTCAATGTTGGGCTGATGTGAATTTGTAACGAGTCGAGGCGCGCGGGCAGAGTATGGTCTGCTGATTGAGAAGGCGTTGTTGGTTTTGTCGCAGCATTGCGGAAGCTCCTAGGGAGCTCCAAACGCTAGAAACAACAAAGCCCCTACATTTCTGCAGGGGCTTCGTTTTGTATGGTGCCGGCACCAGGAGTCGAACCCGGGACCTACTGATTACAAGTCAGTTGCTCTACCAACTGAGCTATACCGGCGTGTGGGCGACGATTATAGCGATTGGGAAGATCCTGTAAACCCCTGAATTCAGACTATTTTTGCATCGCGGCAAATTAGTCCCGGCGCAATGCGATAGGCAGCCCATATACCTCACGCGCAATAGCGAATTTGTGCACGACGTGCCGTAGAGTTTTGGGTTCCGCGAGGCCGCAATTATTCGCTCGGAGTGCCCATTATTCGGCGGTTATGTCGTTTTGATTGGCAGCTTATGCACAACTGAGAGGCGCGAGGAGTGGCTTAGGCGAGGTTTTGTGAACCCATTCTCATTTTGTTCGCAAATATCTGTTTTACAGGTTTTTTATTTATATAAACAAAAAATGACCAGTGTCGTTAAGGCGACGAAACAGGCGCAGATATTGGATCCACGGCAAATCCATCAACAGAGTTATCCACAGGCTGTAAGGTTTTAAGCGCGTTCGGCGAGCAACAGTAAATTACGCGGTGTAAGCGGAGTGTCGCAGAAGGTGCCGAGGCGTACGACGTAGCCCTGTTCGACGAGGAAAAGTGCCCGATCCAGATTCAGCCAAAGCTCCAGTGGTCGGCGGAACAATCCGCGAAGCAATTCCAGGTTGCGAACTTCGGCCAACCGTTGCCAACCGGCTGCTTCGAGTGCAGACCAATCTGGTGAGCCGATTGTGGATAACTCTTTCAGCGCAGCCAGATCGCAACAGTATTCAGCGAAGGGTTTTTCCAGCCAGGCGCTGGGCAGGGAGGGCGTTGGCAAGTATTCGTCGACGCCGCGCACTTGCCGTTGCAGCAGGTCAAAAGCCAGGCGACGGGCCATCGAGGTGTCGCGCTGGCGTCGGACGCGTGCACCAGCGGTGACGGTTTCGCTCATCGGCAGTGCCAGATCGTCCAGCGAGAGCTGTAGGAGTGATCTCGTTCCGGCCGAGGACAATGGCTGATATTCATTGCGACTGATGCGGTTGTAGCAGCAAGGCGCGATCGCCATTTGCTGGCATCCGGCAGCGCTGGCCAGTTGCATCAAGCGCACATGCAGATCGCCACAGGCGTGAAGGGCGACGGGCGTTTGTGTCGCGCTCAACACGGCAGAGGCGTTCTCTGCCAGTACATCCTGTTCCACGTGTACAGCGCGCAAGTGATGACGCTGACTCAACGCCTCACCGCTGGCGACCAAGAGAGGGTCGTATTCAACGCAAGTCAGTTGCTGCCCCGAGCCCAGCAAGCGCCGACCCAAGTGCCCTTTGCCCGAACACCAATCCAGCCAATGCGTCGGCTGAGTGGCAAAGGCCAAGCGACTGGCAAATGCCTCGATCTGCTGCCACTTGCGTCCCGGTACATCGACATTCAATCGATGCTCCGCAGCTTGCAGCGTATGCCCCGGCAACTCGCCAACCGCGCTCAGCTCAGCCGACAGCGCCGCCAATGAAGCAAACGGCTCCGGCGCACCAGCAAGATCAGCAGGTTGGTTATGAGCGTTTTCCGCCTCTTCCAGCGACCGCCCGCGTAGCCATAAGGCCAATTCCGGGTAGGACGCTTCCCAGGGAAGCTGCAGATGAGTGAACGGTCGGGGCTTCCACAACGCCTGATGCGTTGTCAGAAAAGTATCCAGCGCGGTGAAGCGGGCGAGTAAGTCCTCGCCCGTCAGCACGCAGGAAATATCAACGCCCTTGGCAGGCATCGACGCGCAACCATCGCTCCAGCTGTTTGAATGCCTGCACGAGAACAAACGACATCAGCAGGTAAATGACGCCTGCGGTGAAGAACATATCCACTGTCAGGTAGTTGCGGGCAATGATCGTACGGGTAATGCCGGTGAGTTCGAGCAAGGTCACCGTGCTCGCCAGAGAGCTGGCCTTGAGCATCAGAATGACTTCGTTGCTGTAGGCCGGCAGAGCGATGCGTGCGGCGCGCGGCAGGATGATATAGAACAATGCCTTGGCCTTGGACATGCCCAGTGCGCGTGCGGCTTCGATCTCGCCCGGCGGGATGGCTTGAATGGCGCCACGCAGGATCTCGGCGATATAAGCGGCGGTATGCAGGGTCATCGTGGCGACGGCGCACCAGAATGGATCTCGCAAGTACTGCCACATGAAACTGTCGCGTACGGCGTCGAACTGAGCCAGGCCGTAGTAGACCAGGAACAGTTGCACGAGCAGCGGAGTGCCCCGAAAGAAAAAGATGTAAGCGTAAGGAAATGCGCGAACAAACCAGAGCTTGGAGGAGCGCGCGATACCCAGAGGGATCGCCAGCAACAAACCGAGAATAACGGCGATGCCTACCAGTTCGAGTGTCAGGACGGCGCCCTGAAAGAACTTCGGCAGCCACTTATAGATGACTTCCCATTCCATTACGTCGTCCTCACGAAGCCACGAGCGGCGCGTTTTTCCAGGAAGTGCATGGTAGCCATCGCCAGTATGGTCAGGCCCAGATACATGACGGCTGCGACCAGATAGAAGGTGAATGGATGTTTGGCGAAGGTCACCGCGTTCTGCGCATTTCGCATGATTTCTTCCAGGCCGATCACCGACACCAGCGCGGTGTCTTTCATCAGGATCATGAACAGGTTGCCAAGGCCTGGCAGGGCGATACGCCACATCTGCGGCATGATCAAGCGGGTGAAGATCCGCCATTTCGACAGGCCCAGGGCCTGGCCGGCCTCACGGTGACCTTTCGGAATGGCCAGGATGGCGCCACGAAAGACTTCCGTGGCATAGGCGCCAAAGCACAGTCCGAGGGCGGTTACGCCGGCCACAAAGGGGCTTAGCGCCAGGTCTGGATTGCCAAAGTATTCGCCAATGGCATTCATCGTCTTGACGGTGCCGAGGTAGATCAGCAGAACCCAAAGCAGTTCCGGCACACCACGTACGATGGTCGAGTAGGTTTCGCCAAGCCATTGCAGCGGCTTGTACGGGGAAGTCTTGGCCAAGGCGCCGAGCAGGCCGAGCACCAGTCCCAGGCACAGGGCGGTGAGCGCCAGTTGGACGGTCATCAGCGCGCCGGCAGCGAGGGCCGGGCCGAATCCGTAGAGGTCGATAATCATGGAGTTCTGTTCAAATTGCGGCAGGCAAAGTCGGGAGCCGGCGCCGTCGAATCACGGCGCCAGTCCCACAGGTCAGGATCAGTAGATGCTGAACGGGAAGTACTTGTCGTTGATCTTCTTGTAGGTACCGTCGGCGACGATTTCCTTCAGAGCAGCGTTCAACTTCTCACGCAGTGGGTCACCTTTACGCACAGCGATGCCGATCTTGTCGCTTTCCACGACCGGGTCACCTTTGAACTCGTAGTTCTTGCCGGCGTCGGTTTTCAGCCAGTCATAGTTGGCGTATTTGTCGGCGAGGATCGCGTCGACACGACCGGAGGTCAGGTCGAGGTAGGCGTTTTCCTGAGTGTCATAGAGTTTGACGTTGAGATCGCTGCCGTAGGTGTCATCCAGCCAGGTACCGGCCAGGGTCGCACGCTGTGTCCCGATGGTCTTGCCTTTCAGCGAGTCCTTGTCCGTTTTGAAGTCGACGTTTTTCGGTGCGATGAACTGCAGCTTGTTCGAGTAGTAAGGGTCGGTGAAGTCGACCGCGCCTTTGCGCTCGTCGGTGATCGACAGCGAGGAGATCAGGAAGTCGAACTTCTTCGCGTTCAGGGCCGGAATGATGCCGTCCCAGTCGGAAGTGACCACGGTGCATTCGACTTTCATCTTCGCGCACAGGGCGTCGCCGATGTCTTTGTCGAAGCCGACCACGTTGCCGCTGGCGTCTTTATTGTTGAACGGCGGGTAAGCGGCTTCGATGCCCATCTTCAGGGTCTCGGCCATGGCACCGGCGCTGAACGCGAGGGTGACGGCGGCGGCCAGGAAGACCTTTTTAAAATTCTGCATGCATGTTGCTCCGTTAGCGGTTGCTGGACATGAATTGTTTGCAGCGCGCCGAAAGCGGGTTTTCGAACACCTGCTGAGGCGATCCTTGCTCTTCTATAAGGCCCTGATGAAGGAACACCACTTCGCTGGAGACCTGACGGGCGAAACCCATTTCGTGGGTCACGAGCAGCATGGTGCGGCCTTCTTCGGCCAGTGCGCGGATGACACTAAGTACTTCCTGAACCATTTCCGGGTCAAGCGCCGAGGTGGGCTCGTCGAACAGGATCACCTTCGGTTGCATCGCCAGCGTGCGGGCAATCGCCGCGCGCTGTTGCTGACCGCCG
The DNA here is from genome assembly GCF_029543085.1 of Pseudomonas sp. A34-9. Taxonomy (NCBI): domain Bacteria; kingdom Pseudomonadati; phylum Pseudomonadota; class Gammaproteobacteria; order Pseudomonadales; family Pseudomonadaceae; genus Pseudomonas; species Pseudomonas sp. A34-9. The sequence continues at coordinate 371,073 of NZ_CP119967.1, forward strand.
GACAATTGCGCCGGGTACGCGTGGCGCTTGTCGGCGATGCCGACCTTGGCCAGCAACGCTTCGGCGACTTCGATGGCTTCGGCCTTGCTCTGGCCGAGCACGCGACGCGGCGCCTCGATGATGTTGTCGAGGATGCTCATGTGCGGCCACAGATTAAAGTTTTGAAACACAAAACCAATCTCGGAGCGCAGGCGGTTGATCTGTTTGCCGTCGGCGGCAATCAGTTCGCCATTTTTGGCGGCCTTGAGCTTGAGTTCTTCACCGGCCACCAGGATCTGGCCCTGGTGCGGGTTTTCCAGCAGGTTGATGCAACGCAGGAACGTGGACTTGCCGGAACCGGAGGAACCGAGGATCGAGATCACATCGCCGTCGCGGGCGGTCAGCGAGATGCCTTTGAGCACCTCAAGCTGTCCGTAGCGTTTGTGCAAGTTGCGGATTTCAAGCGCGGGCGTGGCCTCAGCCATGTGCGTTCCTCATATATGTTGCGCTCCAGCTGTTGGATGGCCGTCCTGGCGAGGCGGCCAAGCTAGCATAGCGTTTCAATGGCAGCCAACAGCGCTACGAGCGGTTAACGGGTGGCATGTGGCAGGTTGTCGCATCGGCACAGCAGACTGTCGCCCCATCAACAACCGAACGGGTGTCTGATCGTGCAAACCCGTGGGTGTCGCGTAAAAAAAGGCGCGATGTTGCCAGCTTTGGCGGGGTGTTGGAAGCGCTATCCGGCCGAACGTTCCTGAATCGCCCTTTTATTGTGCATCCCACACTTTTTCAGTGTGTTTCTGGTGCGTGAACTCGTCTTGAAAGTGAGTCGCAGGGTAACGCTCTGGCGAATAGCCATTAATCTCAATGACTTGCGATGACTGTCCGGTCGCGCGGAAAACCGCAGCCCAGAAGACTTTGAAACATTTTGGCGCATTTATTGCGTGCAGAATCCGGAACGCCCCGTTGGTTTCTTTTTACGAGAAGGAAAACCAGACGGGCCGGACGCAATCGCTTTCCTTGCAAAGGTAGTTTCGATGAGCAGTACCCCAAGCTCCAATGGCCTCGAACAGGGGCTCAAACCGCGTCATGTGACCATGTTGTCGATCGCCGGTGTTATCGGCGCCGGTCTGTTCGTTGGCTCCGGCCACGCCATCGCTGCTGCCGGCCCTGCCGTGCTGCTGGCTTATGCTGCCGCCGGTACCCTGGTGGTATTGGTGATGCGCATGCTCGGCGAAATGGCTGTTGCCTCGCCGGATACCGGTTCGTTCTCGACTTACGCCGACCGTGCCATCGGGCACTGGGCCGGTTTCACCATCGGCTGGCTGTACTGGTGGTTCTGGGTGTTGGTGATTCCACTGGAAGCCAACGCCGCCGCCACCATCCTCCACGCATGGTTCCCGGGTGTCGGCATCTGGGCGTTCGCGCTGATCATCACCATGCTGCTGACCGTGACCAACCTGTTCAGTGTGAAGAATTACGGCGAGTTCGAATTCTGGTTTGCCCTGATCAAAGTGCTGGCGATCATCGGCTTCATCATCCTCGGTCTGGCAGCGATCTTCGGCTTCCTGCCGAACAGCCAGGTCAGCGGTGTGTCGCATCTGTTCGACAGCGGCGGCTTCCTGCCAAACGGCATGGGCGCGGTACTTGGCGCGATCCTGACCACCATGTTCTCCTTCATGGGTACCGAGATTGTGACCATCGCGGCCGCGGAATCGAAGAACCCGGGCAAACAAATCTCCAAGGCCACCAACTCGGTGATCTGGCGGATCGGTTTGTTCTACCTCGTGTCGATCTTCATCGTTGTGGCACTTGTGCCATGGAACGATCCTACGCTGGCCAACCTCGGTTCCTACCAGACTGTGCTTGAGCGTATGGGCATCCCGAACGCCAAGATGATCGTCGACATTGTGGTTCTGGTCGCGGTGACCAGTTGCCTGAACTCGGCGCTGTACACCTCGTCGCGCATGCTCTTCTCCCTCGGCAAGCGCGGTGACGCACCGGCCATGTCGACCCGCACCAACAAAAGCGGCACGCCTTACTGGGCGGTGATGCTGTCCACTGGCGCGGCATTCCTCTGCACCTTCGCCAACTACGTGGCCCCGGCTGCAGTGTTCGAATTCCTGCTGGCCAGCTCCGGTGCGATCGCACTGTTGGTGTATCTGGTGATCGCGTTTTCGCAACTGCGTATGCGTAAACAACGCATGGCACGCGGCGAGAAAATCGTCTTCAGCATGTGGCTGTTCCCGGGCCTGACCTACGCGGTGATCATCTTCATCGTCGCAGCCCTGACCATCATGCTGTTCCAGGAAGCGCATCGCGTGGAAATCCTCGCGACGGGCCTGCTGAGCCTGATGGTAGTGGCTGCCGGTCTGTTGGTGGCGCGCCGTCGCAAGCTGGAAAAACGTGGCGCGGTGGTGTTGAACTGATCCGTAACGCGTAATGCAAAACGGCCGCTGTCAGTGATGACTAGCGGCCGTTTTTGTTGGTGAGCGGGTTTATTCGCTCTTTTCTTCTTCGGTATTCACCGACTTGCCGTAAGTATCCAGCGCAATCCCGAAATCGGTGATGAACTGCGGCTCGCTCAGCCAGGCCTGGGCTTCTTCGATCGTTACGCCATCGGCCCACATGCGGTAGTCGATCAGCATGTCGGCGGCCAGGTGAGTGGCGGCCATGCCTTCGTTGTCGGCATTTTCCATGTCCAGCAGATCTGGATGATCAACGATGATGAACGCCAGTTCGCGCAGCAGGGTCAGCAGCATGTCGTTGCGGCTGATGGCTTCGGCGTCGCGCATTTTGCTGAACATCGCCAAGGTGTAGTCCGGGATCGGCTCGGCGAGGTGGCCGAGGTCTTCGTCCTGGTCCAGCGGCTTGCGGCCGACCATGCGGATTTGCTTGGCTTTGGCCTTGGCGCGTTTGGCGCGTTTCTGTTGCTTGTTCAGGGATGCCATGGGAACTCAGTTCTTCTGTTGGGTTTGTGCGGCGATCGCGTCGGACGCCGCTACATAGTCAGCCTGGAAGGCCGGGGATTCGATCCACGCCAGCGCGCCGGCCTCGTCGGTTTCCTGTGACCACTGGCGATACTCGATCAGCGCGGCGAGGATGAAATCCATCGCGCCTTCTTCGCCTTCCTGCTCATAGACCAGTTCCAGCAACGGGTCTTCGAGGAACGCGGTACACAGGGCTTGCTGGCTGATCTTCTCGGCGTCGATCATTTTTTTGAACAGCTCGGTCAGGTCCACCGATTCGAAGTCGATGCGGTCATCGTTGGGGTCCAGCTCGACCGGCGCTTCAGCGCGTTTGGTGCGGTTCTGCTTGGCCTTGGCTTTGGCCCGGGTGGCGCGTTTTTGCTGCTTGTTGGCGGAGGCCATGATGTGTTCCGTCGTGCGTTGAGAGGGGCTCAGCTGCGCGGGACTTGCCGCCCGGGTGTGTCGGGGGCCAGTGCGCCGGTTTGCAGCCAGGTCAGAGCGATGGGCCATAGTGTGGCTTGGTATGCGCTGCGAAAAAAGGCGAAATGTCCGACTTGTTGTTCGCCGATGTCCCGCGGCTCGATGCGCAGGTGGGTTTTTTTAGCGTTGTCGAAGTAGGCGAGCAGGCGTTCGATCGCCGCAATTGTGCCGTAAGGGTCGTCGCTGATGCTGATGGCCAAGGTCTGCGCGCGAACATCGGCGAAGGGCAGGGCGCCCTTATTTTTCATCAGCGCGCGACCGCTGGGGCGCTGTTCGTAACGCGCGGTAGGCGTGCTCCAGTCACGCACAACGCCTTTCGGCGTATCCTCCAGCCAACCGAGTCGCTTGCCGGGGAAGAAGCCGCAGAACAGCGTCAGCGACGGCATCACCACATGCCATTTGCCGAACATGCGCCAGCGGTGCTCGGTTGCATAATCGCGCCAGTAGGCGAACTGCGCGCCCACGGTGACCAGCCGTCGGATAACCCGCCCGGACTCGCCCAGCCCCGCCGCGCAACCGCCAAAACTGTGGCCGACCACGTCGATCGGCTGGCGAGGAAACTCACGTTGCGCGCGTTTGAGCATCGCTTCGAAATCCAATGCGCCCCAATCTGTCCACGAAGCATCCAAACCTTTGATCGACACGGAACGCGATTCGCCGATGCCGCGGTAATCGTAAGTCATCACGTCGAAATCGTTGGCGAACAGGTAAGCAGCGAAGCGCGAGTAGTGGCGGCAGCGAACAGATGTAGCAGCATTGATGATGACGACTGGGCGCTTGGCTTCGGGCAGGGAATGGCGCCAAGTAAAACCGCCCAGTACAAAGCCGTCGGCGGCTGACTCTTTGAAGGGAGCGCTGCCGATGGCTATGTCTGGCGAAAACGCGGTGCTGCATGAGTTCATGTGACTTGGCCTTGGCGAGCGAGGACGGGTCGAGAATGAACTCCAGAGAGGGGCCAACGCAATCATTTGGAACGTAGTGCGTTCCGAATCACTTAGTGAGGGCCATTTCAATATTCGTGACGCACTGCGTCACGAATTGGATAAATCACGACGCAGTCTCTTTCGCACCCACGTCAAGTTCAAATCATTCTAAAACGCGACCCTCCTTTGCCAAATCCAATAAAGAGTAATGGTTGGGTTCTACACGAACCCGGGAGTCGTGATCATGAAACGCGTTATTTCATTCATGCTGCCCATCGCCGCAGTCGTCGCATTGTTGTTTCCGGTGATGTTGCAGGCAGCCAGTCTTGAGCCCATCGACAGTGCGGGCGTGCAAGTTCAGCAGCAACAACAGAACGGCGTCGCTTATCTGGCCGGCGGGATCGGTGAGGATGAGGCCAAGGCTATTCAACAAAGCAGCGGTTACAACCTGCACATGACGTTCGCTGTAGGCGCGCAAGACGAGTACACCGCTGACGTCGACGTGATGATTCAAAAGTCGCCAGGGCAAACCGTACTGACGCTTAATAAAACCGGTCCACTGGTGTACGTACAACTTCCACCTGGCAAGTACACGGTGGTGGCTACTCGCAACGGCGAAACACGGCACGACGTGACAGATGTCGGCAGTGGCACGGCGCGCAATCTGGTGTTCCACTGGAATGACGCGGGATAGCGATGGATGTGATTGCAAGGCCGAGGCGCGGGTACAATCCCGCGCCTCATATTGTGTGATGTAAGGAAACGCGGGTTTGAAAGGGATTTTGCGTGCTGTTTGGGTCATCGGCCTGGTCTTGCAGTTGAGCGGCTGCGGAACGTTTATCGGGCGTTTGAATGACGGTTTGTCCGATGCTCAGTATTACCGAGGGGTTGATGGCAACCTTCATCTGTTGGGTGTGCGAGGGGGCGGCAGCGATGGCATGCCGGCGGCGATCGTCTGTTACATGATGATTGTCTGCCCGCTCATCACCGTCGTATCCCTGCCAGTGGACGCCGCTCTGGACACGGTTCTGCTGCCTGTCGATTACATCAATACGCTTTAGGTTTTCTTTGCGCGGCGTTTGCGCTTCGGTGTGCTCAAGGGCTCTTGTACCTTGCGATAAATCCACAGCCCGAACACGCCTGCCGCCAGTAGAAACACTGTGCCGACGCTCTGCCAGACAAACTCGAACCAAAACCGCCGAGGTTGCAGGGCCAGGGTGTAAGTGCTGCGCGGGCCACGATTGTTGGTGGTGATCGAGCCGCTGATCCAGCTGTCGATCAGCATCCAGATCGATGCGCCGATGGCGAAGGCAATCAGCACGGCAACGAGAACAGTCAGCCAGTAAGTCACCCGACTTGGCCGATAGGGCGGCGGATGGGGCAGAGGGACGCGGGTTTTCCTTTGATTCATGACGCTTGGGACCTGTTTCCGGCATTGATGAACTGCGCTATCTCCCTCGCCAATTGCACTGCGCGCGGCGGGTTTTCCCGGAGCCACGTTGATACCGCGTGGTCGCACCCCGGCAGCACGATTTTTCTGAATTGATTGGGGGCCAGACTCTTTTCAATGGCCTCGATGACCTCATAGGGAATGGCGCTATTGATCAAGCGCTCGCCCATTTGCTGCGTTCCGGCAGAGGTACCGGGAATCCCGCCAAACGCGGTTGATCGAAGGCCATCATATTCGCCGATCACCAGCAAGACCTTCCCGTCGAACGTGCGCAGGAAATCCAGCGATGGCGAATCGAGAAAACCGTTAGGCACCGAAATCGCGCTCTTGAAGGGTGACCCAAACGGTTGCTGCCAGGCCGCTTCCGCATACAGGGCAGGACAGAACAGCACGATGTGCCTGACTGAAGCGCGATGCGCTTGCGCTACCTTGAGCGCCAGTGCGCCCCCGAGGCTATGACCGATCACTGTGCTGAGTTCGGCGCCAAGATGATCGGCAAACTGTAAGGCCTCCTGAAGGTTCTGTGCCAGTGAAGTGTCTTCAAGGGCAACATCAGCGCCGGGACTGTGGCCGGAAAGATTGAAACTGAGGCTGGCAATGCCCAGCGCCTGCAACGGGTGCAGAATGGCGCTGAGTCGCGAATAGTCAGAGCGGGCGCCGTGAATGGCCAGCACCTGCGGCGTTGAAGTTTCTGCGGCGGAACCGGTTAATACGCGACCTTCCAGTTGGTAGCCGACGAAGGTTTGCGCAAAGAAAAACTCAGGGCCGGTTGGCGCCTCATCGAACTGCAACCGAGACTGAAGTCGAGACGCGCCGGTCAGCGCCAACCGATTGATCACAAGGCTGCCAGGGTGTGGAGGACTGCAACCCGCAATGGATTGGTCTCTACGCTCAACAGCTTGATCGCCAAGGCGCAGCAGACCACGATCAACATCGGTTTGATCAAGCGTGGGCCGACCCGGACAGCCGCTCTAGCGCCCAGTTGTGCGCCGAGGAAGGCTGCCAGTGCCATGGCAATCGCAATCGGCCAGATGATCACGCCTTTGGTGATGAAAACTGACAACGAACCCAGATTGCACGACGCGTTGGCCAGTTTGGTGAAGCTCATGGCCCGCATCATTCCAAGCCCGCAAAGCAGCACGAAACCGACGATAAAGAATGAACCTACACCCGGACCGAAGATACCGTCGTAAAAGCCCAGGATTGGCGCCACGGTGAACGAGAAGAGCAGAATGCCGATTCTCTTGCGACGATCTTCATTGGCCAGTTTCGGCGAGAGCGCAAAGTAGATCGCCACCAGAATAAGCATGACGGGCACGCACACTTCCAGATAGCGCTTATCAATAGAGCTGACCAACAGTGCCCCGCTGGCGCCACCCAGGAATGCGCAGATAACCAGGAAGCGCCCCTCGCGCCATTCAATCATGCCCTTGCGGGCAAAAGTGACCGTGGCCGAAATAGTGGCCGACGCGGCCTGAAACTTGTTTGTGGCAATCGCACTGATCGGGTCGACACCGGCCAGAAACAAGGCCGGCAAAGTAATCAAACCGCCACCTCCGGCAATCGCATCAAAAAAACCGGCGCAAAAAGCCACGAGCGCCAACATGCCAATTACATCCCAAGCCATTACATTTTCCCTTTTATAGTTATTGGCCAGCCATTTACATGACTGGCCATTCAACAGCTTTGCGTGCAGCGAACATCAGCCCTGTATCAATAGTGGATCGTCTGAAATGACAATCGGGGACGAGAACTTCGACAGGCCGAAGATGCGCACCAATACACGTCGATTGTCTTTGATGACATCACGACAGTGCAGGGCCCGGACGTTATTGATCACCATGGCCGATTCTTGCGTCAGTGTGTATTGAACCGGTGTTGCTTTACCCACGCTTTGACAAAGCGCGGAGTAAGCCTCTTTGACAAAGTCCGAGGCGTTGTCGTTGACCGAAAAACGGTACGAGTTGAATCGCGCGGCGAATCCGACGTTGTCATCGAACTCCAGAATCGAAACATTACGGCCATCCTCGCCCTTGCCACTGACGAAGGAGTCGCTGCGGGTGAACTGGAAGCTGCCTGTCGTCAGTGCGAGGCAGCCAGTGACGCCGATTTCGTCCAGCAGAGGTGGCAACGGAATGACCGAGGTCGGTTCCAGGCCTGGATTCCACAGCGCCGACAGGATCAACGACGATGGCGACGGCGAATGCCCGTCTTGCGCGTTCACAGCGCACCAGTACGGCGCTTCGGTGTGCGGGCCGAGCGCGAGACCGGAGTGGGAGCTGAGCTCTTTGATTTCCGGTTCATCATTGATTTTGGTCAGGCCGCCGCCCTTGAAGTTGGCGACGAGCCGGACCAGTTTGCCTTCGTTGTCCATGTCGTAGGCAAAGGCGCTGTTATCCACCAGCTTCAACAGAATCTGATTACGTGCTGCCAGACAAAGTACGTCGTGACGATGCTCCAGAGCGTTCAGGTCCGGCAGTTCATCCGGAGGGCTGGTGGCGCTGACTTTTTGCATGCCCTCAAAAATCAGCAGGGAAACCAGGCCGTCGGAGTAAGCACCGAGCAGTTCGCATTGATCCTTGGAAAACGAAAACTTCAACTCGGTCGCTGCCAGCGAGGCTTTGGACTTTGCGCCTGCGGCTTGTGGCCCGCCCATGGCTGCCAGTTCTTCAGAGAAGGTGTGCAGCAGCTTCGCTTGTTGCGTATCAAAACTGAAAGTTCTGACTTCCTGTTCAACTAAAGACTCAACGGTTTTATAAGTGTGTTGTAAGGCTTCGGTCATTGTTTACATCCCTGTCGTATCGGCTCCCTTTGTATTTTTTTGTGGGAGCTGTTGGCTGTTTCGATGATGCAATGCGTGCCGAGCGCACGCACAGATCCGGACGTGGGCGAGTTGATACAGGTCTGGTTTTTTCGGGAGGGCACAGGGCGCTGTGACGCGACAGTTCAAACAAATGTTGAATGCCGGGTCCGTGTTTGCTGTCGCTTGCCTGACAGTTGAAACAACAGCAGATGACCTGCGCTGAGGTCTTGTCCTCCATGACAACTTTATGAGGGGGCTTGGTTCTGCGAGCGATCCTGCTCGCAGACGCAACTCTCCTGCTGCCAGCAATAACCTCGGTAGTCTCGAGGGTTCCAGGGCGCGGAGTGCGTTATTTGGGTAATGCGTTAAATGCCGGTCATCAGGACTGAAGTACTCGGCGATTATTTTCGGCAGTCAGCAACAACCTGCCGAAAAAGCTGACGGAGCCTAACATCAAAATAATGGCTAACAAAAGCACTGGAAGAGGAGGTGGGGGTGGCTTATCAAATCGCAGGCATAAAAAAACCCTGAATCTTGCGATTCAGGGTTTTCGGTATTTGGTGCCCAGAGACGGAATCGAACCGCCGACACGGGGATTTTCAATCCCCTGCTCTACCGACTGAGCTATCTGGGCAACGGGGCGCATTAAAAGGGTTTTTCGGATTTACGTCAACGACTTTTTTAAAATTTCTTAAATTAATTCCGTCGCTTACGATCCGACCCCCGATTTTGCGGGGTTTACTCTGCAGGCGGAACGTAGCCTTCGGCCTGGGCGTATTCCTCGCCGGAGAAGTACTTGTCCATTTCGCCCTGAAGAAATTTGCGATCTTCGGCGTTCATCATGTTCAGACGCTTTTCGTTGATCAGCAGCGTCTGGTGTTTCTGCCAGTCGGCCCAGGCCTTGGCGGAGACGTGGTCGAAAATATCCTGCCCTTTGGCGCCCGGGTACGGTGGGCGCTCAAGGCCAGGCAGTTCTTCTTTGTACTTGCGGCACATTACGGTGCGGGTCATGGCGACTCTCCTGCATTCAAGACGGCGGCCGCGCGTTCGAGCAAGGTTTTGACCGGGGCGGCGAGGCCCAGGCGCGGCGGGGTGGCGAGGTTATACCAGAGCCAGTCGGCCTCGGCCACGTGATGGGCGGCCTCCTGTACCTGAACCAGCCAGGGTTCGATGGACAGCTGGAAATGGCTGAACGTGTGGACAAGGCTCGGCAGCGCCTGCTGCTCGCCCATGGTCAGCGAGTGCTGAGCGGCGAGATGTTGCAGGTCGTCGAGGTCATCGAGCTCTGGCAGGCTCCACAGGCCGCCCCACAAACCGCTCGAGGGGCGACGGTAAAGCAGAATCGCGCCTTCGCCGTTGGCGAGCATCGGCATCAGCGTGCGCTTCTGCGGGATGGCTTTGCGCGGCTTGGGAATCGGGTAGCGGGTTTCGAGGCCGAGCATGTGCGCTTCGCAACCACGCTCCAGCGGGCACAGCAGGCAACTCGGCTTGCTGCGCGTGCAGAGTGTAGCGCCGAGATCCATCATCGCCTGGGTGTAGGCGTTGACCCGATCGTGCGGCGTAAAGCGCTCGGCGTTGGCCCAGAGCTGTTTGGCGACTTTCGGCTCGCCGGGGTAACCCTCTTGCGCAGTAAAGCGCGCCAGCACGCGTTTGACGTTGCCGTCGAGGATCGGCGCGCGCAGGCCCATGCTGATGCTGGCAATGGCGCCGGCGGTGGACAGGCCAATGCCCGGCAAGTCCGTAAGCTTTTCGACGTCACGCGGAAACTCGCCGCCGTACTGGCTGACGACGATCTTCGCGGTTTTCTGCAAATTGCGCGCACGGGTGTAGTAACCGAGGCCCGTCCACAGGTGCAGCACTTCGTCTTCCGGCGCTTCGGCCAGCGCTTCGACGGTTGGCAGCGCGGCCATGAAACGGTCGAAGTAATTGAGCACGGTGCTGACCTGGGTCTGCTGCAACATGATCTCTGACACCCACACCCGATACGGGTTGATGTCCTGCTGCCAAGGTAAATCGTGGCGGCCGTGGCGGTCGAACCAATCCAGCACCGCCGTGGAAAACTGCTCCGCTCTCATCGCTTGAACAGCCCCTTCAATGCGTTTTTCAGTTCCGGGCTGACTTTGTCACCCAGTTTTTCGTCGATCTTTTCGCTGAGCTTGTCGCCGGCCAGTTTGGTCGCGACCTGACCGAGGCGATCATTGTCGACGCGGCAAGCCTTGGCGCCCAATTCCAGTGGGCCACGGCAGCGCAGCGGCCACTCGATGCCGACGAATTTTTCGCCGACCTGGCAGGCCGGATCCGGCATGGCGCTGGTGTCGCCTTCGACGATGATGCCGACGCGATAGTCCATGCCGAGCACACGCAGGTCGATATCGCCGTTACCGTTGACGGTCATGCCGGGGATGCGCACTTTCAGGTCCGGATTGCTGGCGACGCCGTTGCGCAAGGTCAGGTTGCCCTTGAGTTCCTGGAATGGCGTGTCCTTGCCGCGTGGCTCGCCGCTGAGGGTTTTGCGGTTGAGCGTGGCGATGCCTTTGCACAGTTGCTGCTCAAGGTTGGCGTTGAGCAGCACGCCGTTGTTGATCACAAAACTGGCGTTGCCGTTGAGCGTGTCGATCAGCGCCTGCTGGCTGTTGCCGCTGCCGGTCACGTTACTGGTGAGGGTCACCAGGCCTTTGACGGGCGGGTTCTTGCCTTGGCTTTCGAGGATTTTTTCTACAGGCACGCGATTGAGCCTGGTCTGCAGGTTCAGCACAGGCGCGCTTGGGCGTACATCGAGGGTGCCGTTGGCAGCGAAGCCGCCGTTGTACAACTCGCCGCTCAGGTTGGTCAGGGTCAGCAGGCCGCCCTGGCCGGTGGCTTTCAGTGCAGCGTTCTGGATCGGCAGTTTGTCGAGGGTCAACTGGCCGAAAGTCAGGTCGGCATCGACGTCGAGTTTGGCCAGGCGTTCAACCGGCAACAGACGCTCGGTACTCCAGGCGGTTTTGCTGGGTTTGTCCGGCAGCGGCGTGGAACCGGCACCGGCCATGGCATCGGCTTCGGTGCTGGCGACTTCGGCCTGCCGCACTTGCGTGGCGCTGTTGGCTTGCGCCGATTTCGGTGGCAGGTAGCGGTCGACGTTGAAGGTGTCGGCCTTGAGGATCGCCCGCAACGATTGCTTGGCGAAGTCTTCGACGGCGATGCGGCCACTGAAGCTGCTGTCGTCGAGTTTCAGATTTATGTTGTCGAAGGCGATGCTGGTTGGCGTGGCCTCCACGCGGCTGACCAACTCGACTTTGCTCAGGCTGCCTTCGGCCATGGCCGGGAGTTTATGGCCGATGCTGTCGACAAACTTCGCCAGATCGAACTGGGCGATGGAGAGGCCGCCAGTGATCTGCGGAGTTTTGTCGAGGTCGTTGGCTTTCAGTTCACCCAAAGCGCGCAGCTGATTGGCGGAGATCTTGATGCCGGTCCATTCGGCGACGTTCGCGGCTTTATCCAGCAACAATTGACCTTGTGCAGCGAAGGTCAAGGTCTTGCCTTGCAGCGGATCGCCAGCCAGTTCGCCGGAGAGCTTCATATCCTCGAACTTGTAGCGTTGCAGGGCGCGCTCGATGCGCAACTCGCCAGTGAGTTCGGTGCGCACGCGCAGAACCGGCTGGTTGGTGCCGAGGAAGGCAGTGGCTTTCACCGGGATATTGGTCGAGTCGTGAACGGGACCTGTGCTCAGCTGGATACTCTCGGCACTGAACTGCTTGCCGGTCTTCTCGTCGTTGTACTCAACGCGGGCGTTGTTGACGGTCAGGCTATCGATGTCGAGGCGGATCGGCTGCGGTGGTTTTTCCACGGCGGCAGTGGTTTCGCTGGCCGGTTGGCCTGCAGTAGCTGCTGGCGGCGTCGCTCCGGCCGGGGCGGGCACCTTGCCGATGTCTTCCCAGTTGCCGTGGCCGTCCTTGTCGCGGTTCAGGCGCAGGTTCAGGCCTTCGACGCGCACATCGCTCATTTGCACTTCACGGCGCAGCAGCGGCAGCACGCGCACGGACAGACCGAGCATCTGCAAGTCGGCAAACGGTTCGGCAGGTTTGACCAGGGTGGCGACGCTGGCTTCGTGCAATTCCAGGCCAAGCCACGGGAACAGGCTCCAGCCGATATCGCCATTGAGCGTCAGCTCGATGTGGGCCTTGTCGCGGGCTATCTGGCGGATCTCGTCTTTGTAGTCGTTGGGATCGAAGAGGTGGGTCAGGGCAAAACCTGCCGCCACAATGATCAGCAACAACCCGAGAAGTACCAGACCCAGGATTTTGCCGAACGCTTTCATGGGCGAGTCCTTGTAATTAGTCGAATTCGTAATTTAGCCGGGGAGTATAGCGCTGCAACTACCCGGTTCGCTGTGGCGTCATGTTGCCAGGACCTCCAGCGGTACCTGCAACCTGGTGGCCAGTGCCTGAGCCTCAAGATGCTCCGCAGGGGCCAGCAGACGCAGTTCGGCCCCCGCTTGCGACGCCATTTTCTGCGCTTGGTTCACCAGCCGTTCGGCTACTCCACGGCGACGGGTAACTTTTCGTACGCATAAATGGGACAAGTACCAAATGTCGTGGTGCCTTTGCACAAGTGCGGCCCCGAGCAGGCGATCGTTGAAGCGTCCGGCAATCAAAGTCCCGTCCGCGAGGGCGCGTTCGATCAGTTCGGCCTCCCCGGAAAATGGCGCGAACAGCCATTCTGGCGCATCGCGATAGATCTTCTGCAAATCCTGCTGATCATGATAACTGGCGTCTTTCAGGGCTTGGACAATGATCGGCATGGCGCTTTCCTGAGTGATACGAGAACGGATGACATAAAAAAGGTGATATCAGTTTGGTTTTTCTGTCACGTGCAAATGGTAACCTTCGCCCGTTCGTCCGTCCTTCTGCGACTTAACGTCGCGCCTTCAAGGAGCTTCACCTTAAAAAACGGTCATGCCTGCGTGCATAAGGCCGAGGGTGAACAGTGGCTGGCGAACCATACTAATAATTGGGGGATACACAATGAGCACGAGCATCACGGCGGACGGTCTCAAAGCCGATCAGGCCGCGTTCCTGTCCAAGGAACGCATCATCGCCAAGCCCGGTTTCAACCGCTGGCTGGTACCACCGGCCGCTCTGGCCATCCACCTGTGCATCGGCATGGCCTACGGCTTCTCGGTGTTCTGGTTGCCGCTGTCCAAGGCGCTGGGCGTTACCGCTCCGGTGGCTTGCGCACCGGACATGAGCTTCATCGCACAAGTGTTTTCGTCGCAATGTGACTGGCCGATCTCGATGCTCGGCTGGATCTACACGCTGTTCTTCATCTTCCTCGGCTGCTCGGCAGCGATCTGGGGTGGCTGGCTGGAACACGCCGGACCACGCAAGGCCGGTGTGGTATCGGCACTGTGCTGGTGCGGCGGTCTGCTGATCTCGGCGCTGGGTATTTATACCCACCAGATCTGGCTGATGTGGATCGGCTCCGGCGTGATCGGTGGTATCGGTCTCGGCCTGGGTTATATCTCGCCGGTCTCGACCCTGATCAAGTGGTTCCCGGACAAGCGCGGCATGGCCACCGGCATGGCAATCATGGGCTTCGGTGGCGGCGCGATGGTCGGTGCACCCTTGGCGACTGCGCTGATGAGCCACTTCGCTTCGCCGACCGGTGTTGGCGTCTGGCAGAGCTTTGTCGCCATGGCCGCGATCTACTTCGTGTTCATGATCGGTGGCGCTCTGGCCTACCGCGTGCCGCCAACCGGCTGGAAGCCTGAAGGCTGGACCGCTCCGGCGAAGAAAGCCGCGAACGCGATGATCACCCACCGTCATGTGCACGTGAATGTGGCGTGGAAAACCCCGCAATTCCGTCTGGTCTGGCTGGTGCTGTGCCTGAACGTCTCCGCCGGTATCGGCATCCTCGGCATGGCTTCGCCACTGCTGCAGGAAGTGTTCGGCGGCAAACTGCTGGGTGTTGATGTGCCGTTCGGTCAGCTCGACGCCGGGCAACTGGCTTCGATCGCCGCGATCGCTGCCGGCTTCACCGGTCTGCTGAGCCTGTTCAACATCGGTGGTCGCTTCTTCTGGGCTTCGTTCTCGGACTACCTGGGTCGCAAAAACACCTACTTCGTGTTCTTCGCCCTGGGTTTCGCGCTGTACGCGCTGATCCCGAACATGGGTCATCTGGGCAACGTTGCGCTGTTCGTAGCTGCGTTCTGCATCATCCTGTCGATGTACGGCGGTGGTTTTGCGACTGTTCCGGCTTATCTGGCTGACCTGTTCGGTACGCAAATGGTCGGCGCGATCCATGGTCGTCTGTTGACCGCCTGGGCTGCCGCTGGCGTGCTCGGCCCGGTGCTGGTGAACTACCTGCGTGAATACCAGCTGAGCATCGGCGTTGAACGCGCTGCCGCTTACGACATCACCTTGTACATCCTCGCCGGCCTGCTGGTGCTGGGTTTCCTGTGCAATCTGATGGTGCGTCCGGTGGCCGACAAGTACTTCATGTCCGACGCTGAACTGGCTGCCGAACAGGCGCTGGGCCACGACAAAGGTGCTGACGCCAGCACCGTTCTGGAGTGGAAAGCCGCGCCGGGCAGCAAGCCGCTGGCAATCGCCGCGTGGTTGGCGGTGGGCATTCCGTTGGCGTGGGGTGTGTGGGTGACCCTGCAGAAGACGGCGGTACTGTTTCACTAAGTAAAACGTAGTACCCCTGTAGGAGTGAGCCTGCTCGCGATAGCGGTCTGACAGTCACAGAAATGTTGACTGTGAGGCCCTCATCGCGAGCAGGCTCACTCCTACAGCTGTTTTGGGGGCCTGTAATGGCTTGTATGGACATGTCTACCCGCGACAGCCGGGCATTCTATCCGTCAGTCATCTCACCTCTCGTGTTTCTGTTTGCTTCCTGCGTGCCTATAATGGCTGCCTTTTTCGCCCAATGATTTTGCGGAGCTGGTGATGGCCGAACGTAAGGCGTCTGTCGAGCGCGACACTCTGGAAACCCAGATCAAAGCCTCGATCAACCTTGATGGCACCGGAAAGGCCCGATTCGATATCGGTGTTCCTTTTCTTGAGCACATGCTGGATCAGATCGCCCGTCACGGGTTGATCGACCTGGATATTGAATGCAAGGGCGATCTGCATATCGACGACCACCATACGGTGGAAGACGTCGGTATCACCCTCGGCCAGGCGTTTGCCAAAGCCATCGGCGATAAAAAAGGCATCCGTCGCTACGGCCACGCCTACGTGCCGCTCGATGAAGCGCTGTCGCGCGTCGTCATCGACTTCTCCGGTCGCCCAGGCCTGCAGATGCACGTGCCGTACACCCGCGCCACCGTCGGCGGTTTCGACGTTGACCTGTTCCAGGAATTCTTCCAGGGCTTCGTCAACCACGCGCTGGTCAGCCTGCACATCGACAACCTGCGTGGCACCAACACGCACCACCAGATCGAAACCGTGTTCAAGGCTTTCGGCCGCGCACTGCGCATGGCCGTCGAGCTGGACGAGCGCATGGCCGGGCAAATGCCATCGACCAAAGGCGTTCTGTAATGCAGACGGTTGCAGTAATCGATTACGGCATGGGCAACCTGCACTCGGTAGCCAAGGCTCTGGAGCACGTCGGCGCCGGTAAAGTGCTGATCACCAGCGATGCTGCGGTGATTCGCGAAGCTGACCGCGTGGTGTTCCCCGGTGTTGGCGCGATTCGCGATTGCATGGCGGAAATCCGTCGCCTCGGCTTCGATTCGCTGGTACGTGAAGTCAGCCAGGATCGTCCGTTTCTCGGTATCTGTGTCGGCATGCAAGCCTTGCTCGACACCAGCGAAGAGAACGACGGCGTCGACTGCATCGGCCTGTTCCCGGGCGCGGTGAAGTTTTTCGGCAAAGATTTGCATGAAGACGGCGAGCACCTGAAAGTCCCGCACATGGGCTGGAACGAGGTGAAGCAGAAGGTCAGCCACCCGCTGTGGCATGACATTCCGGACATGGCGCGTTTCTACTTCGTGCACAGCTACTACATTGCCGCCGCCAACGCGCGGCAGGTGGTGGGCGGCGGTCACTACGGTGTCGATTTCGCTGCAGCGCTAGCTGATGGCTCGCGTTTCGCCGTGCAGTTCCACCCGGAGAAAAGCCATACCCATGGCCTGCAATTGCTGCAGAACTTCGCCGCGTGGGACGGTCGCTGGTAAATGGCTGCCAAGAAATCCAGACCGCCGATCCTGACCCTCACTCCTGAACAGGAGAACGAGGCCAATCGCAAGATTCAGCGGTTCATGGAAGACCGTTTCGAACTGGACCTGGGTTCGTTCGAAGCGGCGGAAATTCTTGAGCTGTTTACTCGCGAAATTGCTCCGCACTATTACAACAGGGCGATTTTCGATGTGCAGACCCACCTCAAAGAGCGGTTTGAAAGCATCGAAAGCGACCTGTGGGCGCTCGAAAAAAATTAGGAGCAGCTGCAAGCCGCAAGCTTCAAGCTGCAAGAATTGGTACACCGCATGCTCGCAGCTTGTCGCTTGCAGCTTGCCGCTCTTTTGACGAAGGAAAAAGCATGCTGATTATTCCCGCTATCGATCTTAAAGACGGTGCCTGCGTACGTCTGCGCCAGGGCCGCATGGAAGATTCCACAGTGTTCTCCGATGACCCGGTGAGCATGGCTGCCAAGTGGGTGGAGGGCGGCTGCCGCCGTCTGCATCTGGTCGACCTGAACGGCGCTTTCGAAGGCCAACCGGTCAATGGCGAAGTGGTGACTGCCATCGCCAAGCGTTACCCGACCCTGCCGATCCAGATCGGCGGCGGCATTCGTTCGCTGGAAACCATCGAGCACTACGTCAAAGCTGGCGTGAGCTACGTGATCATCGGCACCAAAGCCGTTAAAGATCCTGCATTCGTCGCTGAAGCGTGCCGTGCGTTCCCGGGCAAAATCATCGTTGGCCTCGACGCCAAGGACGGTTTCGTCGCCACCGATGGCTGGGCTGAAATCAGCACTGTGCAGGTGATTGATCTGGCCAGGCAATTCGAAGCCGATGGTGTGTCTTCGATCGTTTATACCGACATCGCCAAAGACGGCATGATGCAGGGCTGCAACGTACCGTTCACCGCTGCGCTGGCCGCTGCGACGAAGATTCCGGTGATCGCTTCCGGTGGTATCCACAATCTGGGTGACATCAAGTCGCTGCTCGACGCCAAGGCACCGGGCATCATCGGCGCCATCACTGGCCGGGCGATTTACGAAGGCACCCTCGACGTCGCCGAAGCGCAAGCTTTCTGCGATTCGTACCAAGGCTGAGGACTGACCATGGCGCTGGCCAAACGCATCATCCCTTGCCTGGACGTGGACAACGGCCGGGTCGTCAAAGGTGTGAAGTTCGAAAACATCCGCGATGCCGGCGACCCGGTGGAAATTGCCCGTCGTTATGACGAGCAGGGTGCCGACGAGATTACCTTTCTCGACATCACCGCCAGCGTCGATGGCCGCGACACCACGCTGCATACCGTCGAGCGCATGGCCAGTCAGGTGTTCATCCCGCTGACCGTCGGCGGTGGCGTGCGCACCGTGCAGGACATTCGCAATTTGCTGAATGCCGGCGCGGACAAGGTCTCGATCAACACCGCAGCGGTGTTCAACCCGGAGTTTGTCGGCGAAGCCGCGCAGCATTTCGGCTCGCAGTGCATCGTTGTCGCCATCGACGCGAAGAAAGTTTCCGGCCCGGGCGAAACCCCACGTTGGGAAATCTTCACCCACGGCGGGCGCAAGCCGACCGGCCTCGACGCGGTCGAGTGGGCGAAGAAAATGGAAGGCCTCGGCGCTGGCGAGATCCTGCTGACCAGCATGGATCAGGACGGCATGAAAAACGGTTTCGACCTTGGC
This sequence comes from Pseudomonas sp. A34-9, assembly GCF_029543085.1. Taxonomy (NCBI): domain Bacteria; kingdom Pseudomonadati; phylum Pseudomonadota; class Gammaproteobacteria; order Pseudomonadales; family Pseudomonadaceae; genus Pseudomonas; species Pseudomonas sp. A34-9. The sequence continues at coordinate 389,520 of NZ_CP119967.1, forward strand.
GTGACCCGCGCGATCAGCGATGCGCTGGGCATTCCGGTAATCGCATCCGGCGGTGTCGGCAACCTGCAGCACTTGGCCGACGGCATCCTCGAGGGCCACGCCAGCGCAGTGCTGGCGGCGAGTATTTTTCACTTCGGTGAATACACCGTGCAGGAAGCCAAGGCGTATATGGCTCATCGCGGGATTGTGATGCGCTAAACGGTACAGGCCAGTGGACAGCATGGCGTCCCCAAGGCACTCTTGGGCACGCCATGGATTCCGGTAGCCCGACATGATCAAACGCCTGCTTCTTGTTCTCGCCAGTGCCTCTGTGTTGCTGCTCAACACTGCCCGGGCCGAAACCGGTCCTGATACCGATCTGGTGCTGCTCACCGAAAACTTCCCGCCGTACAACATGGCGAAGAATGGCAAAAACTTCGCCCAAGGCGAGAACATCAACGGTATCGCCACTGACATCGTCCGTGAAATGTTCCAGCGTGCTGGCATCACTTACAGCCTGACTCTGCGTTTCCCTTGGGAGCGGGTGTACAAACTGGCGCTGGAAAATCCCGGTTACGGCGCGTTCGTGATGGCGCGTTTGCCGGATCGCGAAAAGCTCTTCAAGTGGGTCGGCCCGATCGGCCCTGACGACTGGATCCTGTTGGCCAAGGCTGACAGCAAGATCACCCTCGAAACCCTTGAGGACGCGCGCAAGTACAAGATCGGTGCGTACAAGGGCGATGCGATTGCCGAGACACTGGCCAAGCAGGGCCTGAAGCCAGTGGTCGTGCTGCGTGATCAGGACAACGCGAAGAAACTGGTCAGCGGTCAGATCGACCTGTGGGCAACTGGTGACCCTGCCGGCCGTTATCTGGCACGGCAGGATGGTGTTACCGGCCTCAAGACTGTGCTGCGCTTCAACAGCGCAGAACTGTATCTGGCCCTGAACAAGGACGTCTCCGACGAAGTCGTCGCCAGGCTTCAGGCCGCGCTCGATCAACTGCGCAAAGAAGGTGTGGTTGACGACATCATGGCGCGGTATCTGTAGCGCTTGGTGGTTCTGTCTGTACCTGTGCCGTATTGGCTGTCGTGATATCTATCGGGCTTTGCGCTGGTGGGGCTGTCTCCTCTGTGGGGAGGATTGCCGCACTGGGCGTCGGTGCCGTGTATTCACTGAAGTGCAGGGTGTTGGCATCCGTGTAACTGACGCTGTCGGTTACGGGCGAGCCGTCAGCGCGTAGCAGGGCGAATTCACTCTGCATCAGATACACCGCCATCCAGCTTTCTGCCGCGGTCACGGCTGCGATTTCAATGGGCGCCGTATTTAGCCACTCGTTGGAGTGGACGTCGCTTTGTGTGAAATCACTATTCAAACGCGCCGAAAACAGGAAAGGGCGGGCTACGTTGCTTTGCCATTGAGCACCGAACTCGACCGACGTAAGCGCGGTGAACGAGCGCAGGCGTTCTGGGGTTTGCGCCCGGGGCGCGGTCCAGCGAAATGTCTTCTTGTCGGCACTGCTGTTATGACAATGGCCGACAAGTTGGTAGTAGTCCGTTCGTTGCAGACGATAGAAAGGTGAATTGCGCGGTTGTTCTCGCGGGGACAGGCTTGGGTCTTTCACCGCGAACCAAGGCAACTGGACGGTCTGAGTGACTCTCTCGCACATTTGCTCAAACGGTGGAGTGACCCCGTCTAACACTGGCGCGGAGGGACGAGACTTGCCTTCGAGCGGTATCTGGGTACGCAGGGAATAGACGAGAAAATCGCTGGGCCTGGAGTAGCCTCCAATACCCACAAAAGTGCCGGGAGCCAGATTGATTTCATCCGACTGCGCCGAGGGCGGAACGGCGCTCCAGGTGCTGACGCTTTGTCGCGCGCCGCTGCCCCTGTCGCTCCACACCGGAACACTGAGGCCAGAGGCGATGACAAGATCGGCGCGGACACAGCGAACAGCGTTGGATGAGGGCTTTTCATGGCCGTTGGAGCAGACCGATCCCAATGCCACGTAGCCTTCAGGAGGAATGGGACGCCAGATCGCTCCATCTTTCTTCGATCTCGATCCGGAATCCTTCCAGATCAACTCGTAGTCGTCTGGGCGACGCAATGCTTTGCCTTTGGCGGGATCGGCACTGGGACCTTCAGCCTCGCAAACCACGGCCACTACATGGCGGCCGGTGATTTCGTCGTAGTCATCATTGACCACATCGCCCAATGGAAAATAACCCGGCAGCACGTCGGCTGTGGGAGTGGGGCGCCAGAAGGCAGCCGGTTTTGCGCGCGAACCGAGGGTATCCCAGATGCGCAGAAACTCCGTCGTGAAGTTGATCAGCAGGTTGTCGCGCCGGATGGGCGCCAATTGCCCGATTGGCAGTGTTGTGTCTTCATGAGTAGTCATTGTGTTTCCTGATAGTTGAAAGCGGCTCGGTGAGTCGCGACCTGTTGCAGGTCTCACTATCCGGATAGGACTCAGGCGTCTGGCGGTAACTATGTATTTACAGTCGTAGCAGGGTGTTACCGGTAAACGCCGTCCTTGCCATGGCCAGCCATGGCGCGATTGCTGCGCACGCTGATCATTTGCTTGATATCGATCCAGTCGATGCCTTGGGCCTTGAGTTTGGGCAATTCGCGCTCCAGCACCGCCAGCGTCTGCGGGTAGGGGTGGCCGATCATCACCGCCGAACCTTGCTTGCGGGCCAGGCTGATCGCGGTCTGCAACTGAGTGAAGATGGCTGCCTCGGTACGCTCGTCATCGAGAAATACATCCCGCGACACACTGGCCAGATCGATCTTCTGCGCCTGCTGCGCGGCGACGGTTTGCGCGCTGGTGCGGCTGTCGACGAAGAACTTGTGCCGGCGTTGCAGCTCAGCCATCAACCACGCCATCGCCAGCGGTTGCGCGGTCATGCGGCTGCCCATGTGGTTGTTGATGCCGGCGGTATAAGGCACCTTTTGGAACGCCGCGTTCAGGCGTTTTTCCAGCTCTTCGATGGGCAGTTCGGGGTGCCAGGCGTAAGGCCCTGTGGCCGGGTCCATCGGCATGTGCAGAATGACGATTTTGCCGGCGCGATGGGCTTCGCGGGCAAACTCGGTGGCGTGCGGGGTATCCGGCATGATTGCTGTGGTCACCGGGCCAGGCAGGGCCAGCACGCGGCGATCCCGGGGCAGGTTTTGCCCCAGGTCGTCGATGATCAGTGTCAGGTAGGCTTTGTGCGGCGTTGAGCTGGCAGGCTCTGCATGAGCAGCACCCGCCAGACAGCACAACAGAACGAAGACGAAACGCAGCGACATCCTCAACGGCCGGACGTGATGCTCAGCCCTTTGAGCAGGCTCAGGGCCTGGGCCAGTTGGTAATCGTCATCCTGCGGCATCGCTTTGGCCTTCGCGCCGGAACCGGTCGGTTTGTCGGCGCCGCCGTTGCCATTGCCCAGGTGACCTTGCAGGTCGGCTTCCTTGAAGTAGTCGCCATCGGCCTCGTTGGTGATCTTGGCCTTGCGCACTTCGATGTCCGGAACAATGCCTTGCGCCTGAATCGAACGGCCATTCGGCGTGAAGTACAGTGCCGTGGTGATTTTCAGCGCGCGGTCGTTGTTCAGCGGCAGCACGGTTTGTACCGAGCCTTTGCCGAAACTGGTGGTGCCCATGACCACGGCGCGTTTCTGATCCTGCAGGGCGCCGGCGACGATTTCCGACGCCGAGGCGCTGCCACCGTTGATCAGCACGACCATCGGCACCGCTTCGCTTTCGTCTTTGCCGGTGGCCGAGAAGCGCAGTTCGGAGTTGGCGATCCGGCCTTTGGTGTAGACGATCAGGCCTTTGGTGATGAAGTGGTCGACCACTTCCACCGCCGCCTGCAATACGCCGCCCGGGTTGTTGCGCAGGTCGAGAATGATGCCGTTGAGTTTCTTGCCGTTGTCCTTGCGCAGCTTGGCCAGGGCCTTGGAGACCTCTTCGCCGGTCTTGACCTGGAACTGGGTGATGCGGATATACGCATAGCCGGTTTCCAGCAATTGCGCCTTGACGCTTTTCACCTGAATCACCGCGCGGGCGAGGGTCACGTCGAACGGCGTGCCACCATCGCGTACCAGCGTCAGCGTGATTTTCTGGCCGATCTTGCCGCGCATTTTGTCGACAGCTTCGGTCATGGTCTGGCCGCGCGTTGGCTGGCCGTTGATCTTGACGATGAAGTCGCCGGCCTGGATGCCGGCCTTCGACGCCGGAGTGTCGTCGATTGGCGAGACGACTTTGATGAAACCGTCTTCGGCGCCGACTTCGATGCCCAGACCGCCGAATTCACCGCTGGTGCTTTCCTGCAGCTCGGTGAAATCTTCCGGGCCGAGGTAGGCCGAGTGCGGATCAAGGTTGCTGAGCATGCCCTTGATTGCGTTTTCGAGCAGGGTCTTGTCGTCCACCGGCTCGACGTAAGCGGCTTTGATCCGGTCCATGACCTCGGCAAAGGTGCGCAACTCTTCCAGCGGCAGTGGCGCCTTGGAGGTCGCGGCAGTGCCTGCCGGAGCGACGGCCGGGGCCGGTTGAGCGGCGAACGCCAAAGGCGCGCCGATCACCAGGGCGATCGTCAGGGCCAGCGAGGTAAGGCGGGACAAATGCAGCATGTCGAACGAACTCCTTAATAAGGCGGGGCGCTTATCCTTGCGCACGGCACCATTGTGCTGGATCACTCGGGTGACCCTGCTGACGAATTGCGAAATACAGCGCTGGTGTGTCCTGGCCGCCACTGTTACCGACAGTGGAGATGGACTCACCGGCTTTAACCACGTCACCGGCCGACTTGAGCAGTGTCTGGTTGTGACCGTAAAGACTCAGAAAACCGTTGCCGTGATCGAGGATCACCAGCAGCCCGGCGCCGCGCAGCCAGTCGGCGAACACCACGCGACCACCGTGTACGGCATGCACCTGGCTACCGGCGGAGGCGCTGATCATCACACCGTCCCACTTGGTGCGGGCGTCGTCGCCACGGGTTTCGCCGAAGCGTGCCAATAGTCGACCATCAACCGGCCAAGGAAGTTTTCCCCGGGTTGCAGCAAAAGGACCACCAAAGGTCTCACCGCTGCTGGAGACCAGCGCGCCGGGAGTGGATCTGGCGGGTTTTCGTGGGGCGTCGCTGTTTTCAGCCTGCGCCTCACGCAAGCGCTTTTTTTCCGCTTCCTGCTGGGCGATCAGCGCTTTCTGCCGCGCTTCTTCTGCCTCACGGGCCTGGCGGGCCAGGGTTTCTTCAATGGTTTTAAGGACTTTAGACAGGTCTGCCTGATCCTGCTCACGCGCGGCGAGTTTCTGATCGCGGGCCTTCACGTCGTCGTTGAGCTTGGCGAGGACTTGCTGGCGTTCCTTGCGAACATTTTCCAGTTCGTCGCGCTGGGTATCGAGGCTGCTTTTCTGTACCAGCAATTGGGCCTGCTGGGCGGCAATGTCCTTTTCGACATTGGCCAGCTGGCGCAGGGTTTCGTTGAAGTTTTTCAGCTGTTCCAGGCGGGCCTGGCTCAGGTAATCGTAATAGGTGAGGGTGCGGGCGAATTTCTCGGGATTCTGCTGGTTGAGCAGCAGCTTGAGGTATTCCTGTCGACCGTTCTGATAGGCCGCACGGGCCTGAATGGCGATCAGTCGCTGCTGTTCAGTGCGCGCGCTCTGAAGTTTTTTTTTCTCTGCATCGAGTCGCTGTAGCTCGGATTCGCTTTTCTGCAGTTCTTTCTGCAGCGCGTCGACCTGCTTCTGCAGCTTGCCCAGCTCGGTTTCAGTGCCCTTGAGCTCTTTCTGTACGCCGGACTTTTCTTCCTGGACTTTGCTCAGCAGCTTCTTCAGCTCGGCAATGTCCTGACGCGTGGCGTCCAACTGCTGTTGGGTTTGCGCGCGCTCGTCAGCGAAGGCCGGTTGGAGCAGGCAGGTCAGAGCGAGGGCGATCAGGACGCGGAGCATAGAGGCGGGCGGCACCAGGGTAAGGGACGGCCTAGTATGCCCGCCCGAGGCTGCAAAAAAAACGCCCAATTGGGGCTGTGTGATAACTGGCCTGAAAAACACCGCAAACCATTGTAGGAGTGAGCCTGCTCGCGATGGCTTACTGACATTCAACAGGGTAGTTGACTGTCAGATGGCTATCGCGAGCAGGCTTACTTCTACAGGGTATTGCGGTGTTCTGGCGATTCGGGTCAGACCAGAATCGAAGTACCGGTCATTTCCGCCGGTTTTTCCAGACCCAGCAGCTTCAACATGGTCGGCGCCACATCCGCCAGCACCCCGCCTTCACGCACTTTCAGGTCACGCTTGCCGACATAAATGAACGGCACCGGTTCAGTGGTGTGCGCGGTATGTGCCTGGCCAGTGGATTCATCGGCCATTTGCTCGACGTTGCCGTGGTCAGCGGTGATCAGCGCTTCGCCACCAACCTTCTCCAGTGCATCGACAATGCGACCGACGCAGGTATCGAGGCATTCCACTGCCTTCACGGCCGCGTCGAACACGCCGCTGTGGCCGACCATGTCGCCGTTGGCGTAGTTGACCACGATCACGTCGTAACGCTGGTTCTCGATAGCCTCGACGATGCGATCGGTCACCTCTGGCGCGCTCATTTCCGGCTGCAAGTCGTAAGTGGCGACTTTCGGCGACGGGATCAGGATGCGCTCTTCGCCCGGGAACGGTTCTTCACGACCGCCGGAGAAGAAAAAGGTCACGTGCGCGTATTTCTCGGTTTCAGCGATGCGCAGCTGGGTTTTGCCGTTCTTCGCCAGGTAATCGCCGAGGACGTTTTCCAGGCTGCCCGGAGCGAACGCCGATGGCGCAGGAATACTGGCGGCGTATTGGGTCAACATGACAAAACCGGCCAGTTGCGGCTGGCGTGCGCGCTCGAAGTCCTTGAAGTCGTCCTCGACGAACACGCGAGTCAGCTCGCGGGCGCGGTCGGCGCGGAAGTTCATGAACACCACCGCATCACCGTCTTCGACTTTCACCGGCTCACCGATGGACGTGGCTTTGACGAATTCGTCGCTCTCGCCACGGGCATAAGCGGCTTCAAGGCCTTCCTGCGCCGTTGCGGCGTTAAATTCGCTGCTGCCATCGACGATCAGGTTGTACGCCTGAGCCACGCGGTCCCAGCGGTTGTCACGGTCCATGGCGAAGTAGCGGCCGATGATGCTGGCGATGCGGCCCTTGCCGAGTGCCTGGAACGTCGCGTCGAGCAGTTCGATCGACGATGCCGCGCTTTTTGGCGGGGTGTCGCGGCCGTCAAGGAAAGCGTGCAGGTAGATTTTTTCGGCGCCGCGCTTGAAGGCCAGTTCGGCCATGGCGATCAGGTGATCCTGGTGGCTATGCACGCCGCCATCGGAGAGCAGACCCATGAAGTGCACGGCTTTGCCAGCGGCCACGGCTTTATCCACAGCGGCGCAGATGGTCGGGTTCTCGAAGAACTCGCCGTCGCGGATCGATTTGGTCACACGCGTGAAGTCCTGATACACCACGCGGCCGGCGCCAAGGTTCATGTGGCCGACTTCGGAGTTGCCCATCTGGCCGTCCGGCAGGCCGACATCCATGCCACTGCCAGAGATCAAGCCGTTGGGCACGGTGGCCCACAGGCGATCAAGGACAGGCTTCTTCGCCGCAAAAACGGCATTGGATTCAGGGCTGTCGCTGTGACCGAAGCCGTCGAGAATCATCAGGACCAAAGGTTTAGGCGTAGTCGTCATGGAATCCACTCGTGGCTAATAAAGAAGAGGGCGATGGAAAAGGGAGTTGGAGTTTAAAGCTAAGTTCCGACCGCGTCACCGCCGGACGGGGTTTGGCCGACCATAGTGGCTGTGTATACTGGCCGACATTTTAACGCCCTGGAACCTCCTTCGATGGTTGCTCACCTGATTGAATTTGCCACTAACCACTACATTCTTGTCGGTATCTTCGTCGTACTGCTGGCTCTGCTGCTGGCGCACACGATGCAGGGCGGCGGTAAAAGCCTGAGCACCGGCGAGCTGACCGCGCTGGTCAATAAAGATGCAGGCGTGGTGGTGGACATCCGTCCGGCCAAGGATTTCGCAGCCGGCCACATCGTTGGCGCGATCAACATTCCCCAGGACAAACTGGCTGCGCGTATCGCCGAGCTGGAAAAACACAAGGCCAAGACCATCATTCTGGTCGACGCCCTGGGCCAGACCGCCGGTACCCACGCCCGCGAACTGATGAAATCCGGCTTCACCGCCGCCAAGCTGTCCGGCGGGATTTCCAGCTGGAAAGGCGACAACCTGCCGCTGGTGAAGTGATATGAGCGAAGTCATCGTCTACTCCAGCGATTACTGCCCTTACTGCTCGCGCGCCAAGTACCTGCTCGAGAACAAAGGCGTGGCCTTCAAAGAGATCAAGGTCGATGGCAAGCCGCAGGTGCGCGCCGAAATGGCCCAGAAAGCGGGGCGCACGTCCGTGCCGCAGATCTGGATAGGCAGCAAGCACATCGGCGGTTGTGACGATTTGTATGCCCTGGAGCGCGCCGGCAAGCTCGACGCGCTGCTCAAGGCCTGAACGGCTGCACCCACGTACAGCACTCCCTAAAGAACCAAGATCAGAAAGGATCTGAGATGACTGACCAACAGAACACTGCAGCCAGCGAAGAAGAAACCGCACCGCAATTCTCCTTGCAGCGCATCTACGTACGCGACCTGTCCTTCGAAGCCCCGAAAAGCCCGGCGATCTTCCGCCAGCAGTGGGATCCGGCGGTCGCTCTGGACCTGAACACTCGTCAGAAAGCGCTGGAAGGTGATTTCTACGAAGTCGTGCTGACCCTGTCCGTCACCGTGAAAAACGGTGAAGAAGTCGCCTTCATCGCTGAAGTGCAACAGGCCGGTATCTTCCTGATCAAAAACCTGGATGCGGCTTCGATGAGCCACACCCTGGGTGCGTTCTGCCCGAACATCCTGTTCCCGTACGCGCGCGAAACCCTTGACAGCCTGGTGACCCGTGGTTCGTTCCCGGCACTGATGCTGGCTCCGGTGAACTTCGACGCCCTGTACGCGCAAGAGCTGCAGCGCATGCAGGAAAGCGGCGAGACGCCAACCGTTCAGTAAACGGTCTGAGCTACAACGAAAAAAGCGCCGTAAAGGCGCTTTTTTCTTGGCTGATCGTTCCCACGCTCTGCGTGGGAATGCAGCCCGTGACGCTCCGCGTCGCTGGACGCGGAGCGTCCCCAGAGGCATTCCCACACGGAGCGTGGGAACGATCAGGTGCGTAGTTATTTAAAGTCGTTCTGTCGCCAGGCTTCGTACACGGCGACCGCGACGGTGTTGGACAGGTTCAGGCTGCGGCAGCCTTCACGCATTGGCAGGCGCAGGCGTTGTTCCGGCGGCAGGGCGTCGAGCACCTCTGCCGGCAGGCCACGGCTTTCCGGGCCGAAAATGAACGCGTCACCGGGCACGAACGCGGCATCATGAAACGGCCGCGAGCCTTTGGTGGTGAACGCGAACAAGCGTGGGTTGCCCAGGCTTTCCAGGCAACTGGCGAGGTCCGCGTGTCGCTGTAGCGTGGCATATTCGTGGTAGTCGAGACCGGCGCGGCGCAGGCGCTTGTCGTCCATCTCGAAGCCCAGCGGTTCGATCAAATGCAGGTGGCAGCCGCTGTTGGCGCACAGCCTGATAACGTTGCCGGTATTCGGCGGAATTTCTGGTTGAAAAAGGATGACGTGAAACATGCACGGCTCCGAAGGTAAAGATGAGCGGCATTCTACGCCGCCTGTGGACAACCGTTCGAAACTATTCCCGCGGGTGATCGGTTCGCTGGCGATTGTCGGCGTGATGGTTGGCTTGATGATCGGCCGCCTGACCACGCCGGATCCGAGTGTGCTGCAGCAAGTCGAATTGACTGACGGCGGTCTGGTGGTCTGGTTCAACAACGAACCAAAGCTGCACGGCGAGGTGGTCGACGGTGCGGTGGCGCTGTTGTTTCAGGCTGAGGGCAAGTCACAGAAAGGCCAGCTCAAGCTCAACGGCAAGGACGTGAACTGGCGCACGCGAGTGAGCGATGGTGGTTTGTTGCTGACGGTATTGGCAGCGCGGCCCTTGCAGGGTGACTGGGCCGGCAGCGAGGTCGATGACCGCTGGCGGCTGGAGATCCGCTTGCAGATGAACTGATTGGAAGCTCTTTTTTCCACTACGCCGTCCCACATTTTTTGGCGTTGTTTCCTACTGCAACGGTCCGCCTTTCCGCTGTTCCCCCCCTCCTCAGCACGCTAAATTCCGTCCCTCAAAGTCGGCAGGATGCCGACGCCTGTCGTCCCCCGCGCAACTGCCTTGGGGCGACTTTCTCAAGGATGGAAAAACATGCCAGTAAAACCACCTACCGGTGGCAGTTCCCGTGTGAAAGTGGACGCTTCCACCAGTCCGACCCGACCGGCAGACGTGGACATTTCGCTTCCCGGTTCATCGGGCCGCAGAGGTGCCGGTTCAAGTATTTTTTCCGATAATCTGCAGTCGCGAGCCGGGGTTTCCGGTACTACAGACATTGATGCTGTTCATCCTGCTCCAGCTCCGGCCCTCGTCGTTCGAGCGATTTCCGTCGAAATCCAGCCTTTCGTACCCACGCAATCGCTGAACGACTATATAACTTCCCCCCAAAGGTTACTTCCTGCCGTCAACAGTGAAGGTTTGCGGATGATCAACGGGCGTCCATACGCTGATCTTTCGGAAGGCGGAGCTGAGCTTGTGCTTGTTGCAAGGGATCCAACGGGATTATATCGGGCGCGACGGCCAAGCCTGTTGGAGGCTGAAGGCCCGGTGCTGCTGCGCAATCCCGACAGCGGCCTTTGGTACGAGCGCGAGATCGTTGAGCCAACCACCAGAGCGCAGGTCAAAAAGTACCTTCCGCAAGCGACCGATGAGGACGCAGATGCGTTTATCACCCGGTTCGATGACAAGGATGTGGCAGATATGGAGCTCAAGCAGATTCAGCTTGGACTTCCTCAACTGGACTCCGCTCGCTTCAGCACTCCGTACCATCAAAACATCTCACATGACGGTCAGAGAGAAAGCGCGTTTGCCACATGGCGCACGCTAAGCCAATTTTATCAGTGGCACAGCCAACCTGATCAGCGGGTCTATAACAATGGGCGACTAGTGGGTTTCAAGCTGGATATCAATCTCACGCAGTGGCCAGTTGATAGGTTGCTGACTTTAAAATTCAAGTCAGTCGTTTCTCTTACTCTGAGAGGTAATGCACCGCTGAACCCAGAGGTGTTTTTTGCGCAATTTCCCGACATTGAAAGTCTGACGGTAACAAGCCAGGTCGTCACCAGAAGATCCACCGGGGCCTTTCAATATGAGCGGGTTTACTCAAGATTCGATATGGGTTCGCGCTTTGTCGAGCAATTAGCCAAGCTCCCCCGTTTACGCGAACTGAACCTGCAGGATTGTGACTTACATGATGATTTTTCGCTGAGGGACATGACCGGACTGCAGGTGTTGAGGCTTGGTAAAGTATACGCGGCAAGGCTGAATATTTATCCCGACGAGTTGCGCGCTCGGTTGTCTCTTCAACACCAGAGCGTTGAGTGGCTAACTTATCCTGACATCTCCGGGATGACCGAGTTGCGCGTGTTGGACCTGACAGGAGCCGGATTACACCGAATCCCTTTCGGGCTTAATGCCGGCAACGGGCCGTCGAGGCTGGAGGTATTGAGACTTGGCGACAACGCGCTTTCTGTTGGATCTTCACTTAAAGCAATGACTGCGTTGCAGGAGCTGGATCTTTCCAACACGGGGTTAGAAAGATTTCCGGAGGGCATCACCAATGAGATTCCCGGGAAAGTGTTGAATCTGGCGAACAATCGAATTACCTCGATCCCGGAATCCATCGAACTTAGAACGGGCTTCAATCTCAGCGGCAATCCCATCACCGACCCGGCTTCCCTGCGGCGTCTGATACATGCGCGCGTGTGGACAGGCAACGACATTTGGCTGGGAGCAGAAAGTACTGACCACTCGGTAGACCTGTGGCTGCGAAATCTGCCGTCAAATGTGTCGGCAAAGGAAGTCACTACGAGAAGGGAGCTGTGGGATGGCTTAAGCGTTGCTGACAACGACATATTGGACGGGATGCGGAAACTGACGCGTACGCCCGAATTTCATGTCGAGTATCCACTTGTGCAGGGGCGTGTCTGGCGGTTTCTCAGTCAATACGGCGAGGCAGACAGTCATGAGCGGAGTCGGCTGAGAGCGATTGTCAGAGATGAGCCGAGTCCCGGAAAAATGCTCGACAGGCTGGAAGCACTTATACAGGGGCAGGACCTGGGGCAGCAAAACCAGCCTCCGCATCATTTGCCCAAGCGACCGCGGCTGGAATAACGCTGAAATGGCGGGGATGTAAAAGCGGGAATCCCTGACCTGCCTGTATCAGGGTTCCCAAAACGGGGTGGACTTCGCGTGACGCGTCGGTCCGGTGTAAAGAGGGAACCCCCGGCCTGCCTGTACCAAGGATCCCAAAAGGGTGGGCGCATCGCGTTGTGCTGTGCGCCCGGTGTAAAGAGGGGAATCCCCGGCCTGCCTGTACCAAGGTCCCCGAAACGGGTGGTGAGTCGCATCACCTGTAAAGGTTATTGCAGGGGGCGTGCCAGGTTTTCATTTGTTGAAACAAAAAAGCTGATCAGAAACACGAAAGCCCCGGAATTCGGGGCTTTCGTGTTTTTGTATCGTCGGTTTTTCAGCGTTTTCAGAGGGGAGAGAGGCGATATGGCTGTGCGCGATCACGGGTCATTGTGCATTGATGCGGTGCACGCTGGCCCCTCACCCTAACCCTCTCCCATAGGGAGAGGGGACTGACCGAGTTGCCCGGTCAAATGACATCGACCTGAAATATCCCGCCGAACTCAGGTCTTGAAAATCACACAAATCGGCTCCCTTTCCCACTCTCCCCTTGGGGGAGAGGGCTGGGGTGAGGGGGATGGATCCTGAGTACACAACAACCCTAAAGCGAACAAACCGTTAACCCTCATCCCCCTCATCATCATCCCCACCATCGACCTTCATCCCCAATTCCTTGATCTTGCGCGTCAGGGTATTACGCCCCCAACCCAGCAAAACCGCCGCATCACGCCGACGTCCGGCCGTGTGCTTCAGCGCCGTCTCGATCATGATCCGCTCGAATGCCGGCACCGCACTGTCGAGCAGGCTCGACTGGCCACGCGCCAACGCCTGATCCGCCCACTGACGCAGCGCTTGTTCCCAGTTGGTCACCGGCGCCGAGTCTTGCGGCAGGTTCAGCAGTTCTGGCGGCAGGTCGCTGATGTGCACTTCGCGCCCGGACGCCATGACCGTGATCCAGCGGCACGTATTCTCCAACTGACGCACGTTGCCGCCCCACGGCAGGTTCTTCAGGTATTCCTCGGTCTCGCTCTTCAGCAGTTTCGGCTCGACCGCCAGCTCCTGCGCGGCGCGGCTGAGGAAGTGCTTGGCCAGGGTCGGGATGTCTTCGCGACGATCCGACAGGCGCGGAATATGGATGCGGATCACGTTGAGGCGATGGAACAAGTCCTCACGGAATTTGCCGGCGTGCACCAGGGTTTCCAGATTCTGGTGCGTCGCCGCGATGATGCGCACATCGACTTTGACCGGCACATGCCCGCCGACGCGATAGAACTCGCCATCGGCCAGAACCCGCAACAAACGGGTTTGCGTGTCCGCCGGCATGTCACCGATTTCATCGAGGAACAGTGTGCCGCCATCAGCCTGCTCAAAGCGGCCGCGACGCAGATTGGCGGCGCCGGTGAAGGCGCCTTTCTCATGGCCGAACAGCTCGGACTCCATCAGATCCTTGGGGATCGCCGCCATGTTCAGCGCAATGAACGGCGAAGCCGCGCGCGGGCTGTGGCGGTGCAGGGCGTGGGCGACCAGTTCTTTACCGGTGCCGGATTCGCCGTTGATCAGCACGGTAATGTTGGAGTGGCTCAAGCGGCCGATGGCGCGAAACACTTCCTGCATCGCCGGCGCTTCGCCGATGATTTCCGGGGTGCGGGTCAACGCCGGAACGACCTCCAGGCCTTGCTGTTCTTGCGCGTGTTGATTGGCGCGCTTGACCAGCGACACGGCTTCATCAACGTCGAACGGCTTCGGCAAATACTCGAACGCGCCGCCCTGATACGAGGCGACAGCGCTGTCCAGATCGGAGTGAGCGGTCATGATAATGACCGGCAACCGTGGGTGCTGCTCGCGAATCCGTGCCAACAAATCCAGACCGCTGGCACCGGGCATGCGAATGTCGGAAATGATCACGTCCGGCTGCTGACGGGCCAGGCGACTCATCACACCATCGGCGCTGTCGAAACTCTGGGTGGTCATGCCTTCCTGCTGCAAGGCTTTTTCCAGAACCCAACGGATAGAACGGTCGTCATCGACGATCCACACGGTTTCACTACGGCTCATGTCGATGTGGCTCCTTGTTCCAGTGGCAGAAAGATCGAAAAGGTGGTGTGGCCTGGATGGCTGTCACACTCGATCAGGCCCTGGTGCTGGCTGATGATGTTCTGGGTGATGGCCAGGCCGAGTCCAGTACCGTCCGGACGACCGCTGACCATGGGAAAGAAAATGGTTTCCTGCAGTTCCGCAGGGATGCCCGGGCCGTTGTCGATGATCTCGATCTTGGTCACCAGACGATGGCGGATGTGGCCGATGGTGAACTGGCGCATGGCGCGGGTGCGCAGGCTGATGCGGCCCAGGCGCAGCTCGTTCTGGCTGCTGATTGCCTGCATCGCGTTGCGCACGATGTTCAACACCGCCTGAATCATTTGCTCGCGGTCGATCAACACATCGGGAATGCTCGGGTCGTAATCGCGCACCAAGGTGATGCAGCCCTGGCTTTCTGCTTCGACCAGTTGGCAGACGCGCTCGAGCACTTCGTGGACGTTGCACATCGCCAGCGACGGCAGCTTGTTCGAGCCGAGCATGCGGTCGACCAGATTGCGCAGGCGATCGGCCTCTTCAATGATCACGTTGGTGTAATCGCGCAGGCTGTCTTCCGGCAGTTCGCGGGCCAGCAATTGCGCTGCGCCCCGGATGCCGCCGAGCGGATTCTTGATCTCGTGGGCGAGACCGCGCACCAGCATCTTGCTGGTTTCCTGCTTGGACAGTTGAGCTTCTTCCTTGGTGATCCGCAGCAAGCGGTCACGTGGATGAACCTCGAGCAGGAGCATGGTCGCGCCGTTGCTGAGAATCGGCGTCACCGCGTAATCCACGGTCAACGTCTGGCCGGTGAGGGCGGTGAGCATTGCTTCGCGTTTGGTAAACGGATGCGCCTGTTCCACCGCCTGGCGCAGGGAATTCAGCGCCTCGGTGGATTCGGTGAACAGCTCGCTGATGAACTGCCCATGGCTGCGCTGCCCGCTGATGGCGAGCAGCATCTCCGCCGCCGGGTTCATGTACTCAAGGCGCAATTCGGCATCAAGCAGGATGGTGGCGGTGGTCAGGTTGTCGAGCAGCAAACGATGAATTGCGTCACTTATAGTCATCAGAGCCTCTTTTGGGGGCGGAGCGTGCGCAAGAAGCAGGCGTCGTTAAACGGAAAATGCAAAAACCAAACCAAGGCTCCGAAAAGAAGCGTTCATCCCCTGAAACGGGCGTTTGACGCCCGGTTGCGCAGCAGACTGCCAGAGCTTGCGGGTACTTTCGAACCAAAATGGGTTGGAATATGAGTACGGTGCAGTCTGTTGCACCAATATAGTGCGCAAAGCTGAACGGCGTTAGAAGAAACGCAAGAAGGGGTTTTTCGGCTCAGGTGGTTTGTCTTTCAGAGGGCATTCCGGACGGACGCCGTAATCGTCCTTGGTGCAGGGTTTGACCTGGCGCTTTTGCGCGAGGGAGATACGCAGCATGTGGAACGGCTGATTGGCAGTGCGTTCGACAGTTCGTCCTTCGGCATCGAGGATTTCCACGGACAGGTTGTGGCTGCCACGGTCGATGTTGCTCAGTGGGAAGACCGGTGTCAGGCCGGGTTCTCCTGTGGCCTGACCATCGAGCAACAGCCGATAGCGATGACCCTGTTGCAGGCCCGGTTCGCTGGTGACGCTGACGATGATTTCGCCGGCGCTGCTGCGAATCGTCGCATCGGGTTCAGGCACCAGAATGCGCAGCATGTCGTAGTGGAACAGCGGCTGCTCCGGGGATTTTTTTGCCGTGCTGACCGGAGCTGCGACGGTGGGGTTGGCGGACATGCGATTGCTGGTGGCAATCGGCACCCGCTTGGCATTGCTGCGCGGTTGGTCGGTGTAGACGCGGTTGCCTTGGGCATCGATGTACGTGAAAACCTCGGCAGAGGCTTGCAGCGTTGTCAGTGCCAACGCAGCGATCAGCCACGTGCGGATCATGGCTTGTGCACTCGTTGCACGGTGAACGCCACGGGCGGGCTCTGCTGGATGATGGTCTGGCCGTCGATCACCTGGACGGCGAGACGATGTTCGCCGCGATCAATATTCACCAACTGCAGGATCGGCACGTTGCTCGGTTGGCCGTAGGGTTCGTCATCCAGGACCAGCCTCAATTGATGCGGCGGCTGCAAGCGCGGCTTGATCAGCACATTGACGGTGAAGGTGCCGTTGTTGGCGCGCAGGGCTTCTTCGGTGGGCAGGCCGGCGAGTTCCAGAATGTCATAGGCGTTGCGCGCAGGCTCACGGTTGTCGGCTTCAGGTGTTGGCGGTGCGCTGGGTGTTTGCGGCTCGACCCTGTTAAGCGGCGGCAACTCCAGCGGCTGCGCCTGCACGCCATCGGGCGAATGATCGCTGTAGACCGTATTGCCGTTGCCATCGGTGTACTTGTAGATCTGCGCGGCGGCGGGCAGGGCGATCAACAACAGGATGTAGAGAAGGGTGCGACTCATGAAAATCGACCGGGATTGAAAGCGATGGGGTGCAGCATAGGCCAGACGCGGCGGTTGGCCCAACCCGGTAAACATCTGGTAACGCCATCACCCTAACCCTCTCCCAGAGGGAGAGGGGATTGACCGGGTTGCTCTGACAAATTTTATCGACCTGAAATTGCCATGTGAACTCAGGTTCTGAAAAGCATGGAGATCAGTCCCCTCTCCCTCTGGGAGAGGGCTAGGGTGAGGGGCTTTTGATCTGCAATAAAAAAGGCCTCCCGAAGGAGGCCTCTTTCACTCACGCCGCATAGCGCAGCGCTACCGGATCAGCAGCTGTAGTACAGCTCATATTCCAGTGGGTGTACGAAGGTGCGAACCTTGATTTCTTCTTCCGATTTCAGCGCGATGTAAGCGTCGATGAAGTCGTCGGAGAATACGCCGCCCTTGGTCAGGAACGCGCGGCCCTTGTCCAGCTCTTCCAGGGCTTCTTTCAGGCTGCCGCAAACTTGCGGGATCTCTTTCGCCTCTTCAGGCGGCAGGTCATACAGGTTTTTGTCAGCCGCGTCGCCTGGGTGGATCTTGTTCTGGATACCGTCCAGGCCGGCCATCAGCAGTGCTGCGAAGGCCAGGTACGGGTTGGCAGCCGGATCCGGGAAGCGTGCTTCGATACGGCGGGCTTTCGGGCTCGACACGTAAGGAATACGGATCGAAGCGGAACGGTTGCGAGCCGAGTAGGCCAGCATCACCGGCGCTTCGAAGCCTGGTACCAGACGCTTGTAGGAGTTGGTCGCCGGGTTGGTGAAGCCGTTCAGGGCCTTACCGTGTTTGATGATGCCGCCGATAAAGTACAGAGCGGTATCGGACAGGCCGGCATAGCCTTCACCTGCGAAGGTGTTCTTGCCGTCTTTCCAGATCGACATGTGTACGTGCATGCCCGAACCGTTGTCGCCGTACAGTGGCTTCGGCATGAAGGTCGCGGTGCGGCCGTAAGCGTCAGCAACGTTGTGGACAACGTACTTCAGGGTTTGGGTTTCGTCGGCTTTCTTCACCAGGGTGTTGAACTTGACGCCGATTTCGTTCTGGCCGGCAGTTGCCACTTCGTGGTGGTGAACTTCGACGGTCAGGCCCATTTCTTCCAGTGCGTTGCACATGGAGGTACGGATTTCGTGGTCGTGGTCGAACGGTGGAACCGGGAAGTAGCCGCCTTTGACGCCTGGACGGTGACCTTTGTTGCCGCCTTCGATGTCCTGGTCGGACATCCACGAACCTTGCTCGGAGTAGATTTTGAACATCGAGCCGGAGATGTCCGACTTGAATTTCACCGAGTCAAAGATGAAGAACTCAGGCTCTGGACCGGCGAACACGGTGTCACCGATACCGGTGGCTTTCAGGTGTTCTTCGGCACGCTTGGCGATCGCACGTGGGTCGCGGTCGTAGCCTTGCATGCTCGAAGGTTCAATGATGTCGCACACCAGGATCAGGGTGGCGTCTTCGGTGAACGGGTCGAGAACGGCAGTTTCGTCAACCGGCATCAGGATCATGTCGGAGGCTTCGATGCCTTTCCAGCCAGCGATGGAGGAACCGTCGAACATTTTGCCGACTTCGAAGAAGTCTTCATCCAGCGCATCGCGAGCCGGCATGGTCACGTGGTGCTGAGTGCCTTTGGTGTCCGTGAAGCGCAGATCAATCCACTTGACGTCATGATCTTTGATGAGTTGAACCGTCTTCGACATATGTCCTCCGGGTGGCTTCGGGCTTAGTAATGGATGCCCTTAGAATTTGGGTGATGCCGGCGCGAATACTCTGCCAAGGCAACCTGCCTCACAAGGCAGCAAATTGCATGCCAGTGCCCCAGCATGGGTTTTTTGCCCCAATTTCACGCTTATTAAGGTGTAAAGCGCCTGAATGCGGAAAATCTCGCCCTCTAATGTAGCGCCTTGAATCAAAAATGACCCGTTTTGGTGCGCACAAAACCTTCTGCACATTAACTGGTTAAACCTTGAGCAATTTCCGCTATAATCCGCGCCCCCCTTTTTCGGCTGGCCGTTCGCGCGCTGTTTTCATGAAACTAATCGTAAAAGTCTTCCCCGAGATCACCATCAAAAGCCGACCTGTCCGGACGAAGTTCATCCGCCAGTTGGCCAAGAACATCCGCACCGTGCTCCGCGACCTGGACCCGGCCGTGGTGGTGAACGGCGTGTGGGACAATCTCGAGCTGGAAACCCGCGTTACCGACCCCAAAGCCTTGAAAGAGATGGGTGAGCGCCTGACCTGCATGCCGGGCATCGCGCACTTTCTGCAGATCGACGAGTACCCGCTGGGCGACTTTGACGACATCACCGAGAAGTGCAAACAGCACTACGGCGATGCGCTGGCCGGAAAGATTTTCTCGGTACGTTGCAAGCGCGCCGGCAAGCACACCTTCAGCTCGATGGACGTCGAAAAATACGTCGGCAGCAAGCTGCGCCGTGAGTGCGGTGCTGCCGGTATCGACCTGAAAGCGCCGGAAATCGAAGTTCGCATCGAAGTTCGCGACAAACGGTTGTTTGTTATCCACAGCCAGCACAACGGCATCGGCGGCTACCCGCTCGGCGCCCTCGAGCAGACGCTGGTATTGATGTCCGGCGGCTTTGACTCGACCGTTGCGGCCTACCAGATCATTCGTCGCGGCCTGATGACGCACTTCTGCTTCTTCAATCTGGGCGGTCGTGCCCATGAATTGGGCGTGATGGAAGTCGCGCATTTCATCTGGAAGAAGTACGGCAGCTCGCAACGCGTGCTATTTGTCAGTGTTCCGTTCGAAGAAGTGCTGGGCGAAATTCTCGGCAAAGTCGATAACAGTCATATGGGCGTCGTATTGAAGCGTATGATGTTGCGCGCGGCCTCCAACATCGCCGACCGCCTGCAGATCGAGGCGCTGGTCACTGGCGAGGCGATCTCCCAGGTGTCGAGCCAGACGCTGCCGAACCTGTCGGTGATCGACTGTGTGACCGACAAACTGGTCCTGCGTCCGCTGATCGTGGCGCACAAGCAGGACATCATCGACACGGCCAACGAGATCGGCACTGCCGATTTCGCCCGGCACATGCCGGAATACTGCGGCGTTATCTCGGTCAATCCGAAAACCGCCGCCAAACGCGGTCGCGTTGAACACGAAGAGAAAGAATTCGACATGGCAGTCCTCGAGCGTGCGCTCGAAAACGCCAAACTGGTGCCGATCGATCGGGTGATCGACGAATTGGGCCAGGACGTACAGATTGAAGAAGTCAGCGAAGCACTGGCCGGCCAGATCGTGATCGACATCCGTCACCCGGATGCCGCCGAGGATGAGCCGCTGGAACTCGCTGGCGTAGAAGTACAGACGATGCCGTTCTACGCAGTGAACGCTCGTTTCAAGGAGCTGGATCCGACTCGCCAGTACCTGCTGTATTGCGACAAAGGCGTGATGAGTCGCCTGCATGCTCACCATTTGCTCAGTGAGGGGCATGCCAATGTGCGCGTTTATCGACCGAGCTAAGTGCCCGGGGCTGTTTGCCTGTGGCCTGCGTCACCGGCCCCCCGACACCGCCGTCAAGCTGTAACGGCCATGCCGGACACTACTGCTAATCGCTGCCAAGACTTGTCAGCAAACCGAATCCTCTGATCGAGATACACAAGTGATCGAAAATCTACGCAACATCGCCATCATCGCCCACGTTGACCATGGTAAAACCACCCTGGTAGACAAACTCCTGCGTCAATCCGGCACTCTGGAGCGCAACGAGCTCAACGACGAGCGCGTGATGGACTCCAACGACCAGGAAAAAGAGCGCGGTATTACCATTCTGGCGAAAAACACCGCCATCAACTGGAACGGCTACCACATCAACATCGTGGACACCCCGGGCCACGCCGACTTCGGCGGCGAAGTTGAACGCGTAATGTCGATGGTTGACTCCGTTCTGCTGCTGGTTGACGCTCAAGACGGCCCTATGCCGCAAACCCGTTTCGTGACCAAGAAGGCTTTCGAAGCCGGCCTGCGTCCAATCGTGGTGATCAACAAGGTTGACCGTCCAGGCGCGCGTCCGGACTGGGTTCTGGACCAGATCTTCGACCTGTTCGACAACCTCGGTGCGACCGAAGAACAACTGGACTTCCAGGTTGTTTACGCCTCGGCCCTGAACGGCATTGCCGGTCTGGATCACACCGACATGGCTGAAGACATGACCCCGCTGTACCAAGCGGTAGTCGACCACGTTCCGCCTCCGGCCGTTGACCGTGACGGTCCGTTCCAGATGCAGATCTCCGCTCTGGACTACAACAGCTTCCTGGGTGTTATCGGTGTTGGCCGTATCGCTCGTGGTCGCGTCAAGCCGAACACCCCGGTTGTCGCTATCAGCGCCGACGGCAAGCGCCGCAACGGTCGTATCCTGAAGCTGATGGGTCACCACGGTCTGCACCGCATTGACGTTGAAGAAGCAGCGGCCGGCGACATCGTCTGCATCAGCGGCTTCGACGAGCTGTTCATCTCCGACACTCTGTGCGATATCAACACCGTCGAGGCGATGAAGCCGCTGACCGTTGACGAGCCAACCGTTTCCATGACCTTCCAGGTAAACGACTCGCCATTCTGCGGTAAAGAAGGCAAGTTCGTGACCTCGCGTAACATCAAGGATCGTCTGGACAAAGAGCTGCTGTACAACGTTGCACTGCGCGTTGAAGAAGGCGACTCGGCTGACAAGTTCAAGGTATCCGGCCGTGGTGAGCTGCACCTCTCGGTACTGATCGAAACCATGCGTCGCGAAGGCTTCGAGCTGGCCCTGGGCCGTCCTGAAGTGATCATCCGTGAAGTTGACGGCGTGAAGCAGGAACCGTTCGAAAACGTCACCATCGACATCCCTGAAGAATCGCAGGGCAAGGTCATGGAAGAGATGGGTCTGCGTAAGGGCGACCTGAGCAACATGGTGCCGGATGGCAAGGGCCGTGTTCGTCTGGAATACAACATCCCTGCTCGCGGTCTGATCGGTTTCCGTAACCAGTTCCTGACCCTGACCAACGGTGCTGGCATCCTGACCTCGATCTTCGACCGTTACGCTCCAGTGAAGTCGGGCCACATGTCCGGCCGTCAGAACGGCGTTCTGGTTTCGGTTGAAACCGGCAAGGCACTGACTTACTCGCTGGAAACCCTGCAGGCTCGTGGCAAGCTGTTCGTAGAACACGGCCAGGAGATCTACAACGGTCAAATCGTTGGTCAGAACAGCCGCGACAACGACCTGGGTGTAAACCCAACCAAAGGCAAGAAGCTCGACAACATGCGTGCTTCGGGTAAAGACGAAACCATCGCTCTGGTACCACCTGTTCGCTTCACTCTGGAACAGGCTCTGGAATACATCCAGGAAGACGAGCTGTGCGAAGTTACTCCTAAGTCCATCCGTCTTCGCAAGAAGATCCTGGACGAAAGCGAGCGTACCCGCGCTGCCAAGAAAGCCAAGGCGTAATTTAGCCCGAGCTTGAAAAAACGCCCCCGGTCGCGAGACCGGGGGCGTTTTTGTTTGTCTGGGGGAAAGCAGGTTGAGTCTTGAGGATCAAGAGCCCCTCACCCTAGCCCTCTCCCGGAGGGAGAGGGGACTGATCGAGTTGTTCTTTGGCTTTGCATCGACCTGAGTAATCGAGTCGACCTCAGGTTTGGAAGCGACAGAGATCGGCTCCCTCTCCCTCGGGAGAGGGCTGGGGTGAGGGGCTGGGATTTAACGGCTACCGAAGAACTCAGCGTCGTTCAGAAGCGCTCAATCGCGCGGAAATTCTGCTCGCGCACGACTTCCTTCGGCTTGTAGGCGCAATACCCCGGCCGCGGGCCGATCTTCGGGTGATTGCGGCAGGTATCCGGGCGCTTGTCATAAATGGTGCACAGGCGGCTCTTACGATCCAGGTAGTAGCAATCGTTGTTGCTCATGCGCTGGAGGGTGAAGATCCCCGACTTCTGATTGAAGCGCTCAACCAGGCCTTCCTTTTGCAGGCGCTTGGCGATGTTCTTCGGCGGATCGCCCAGCTCGAATTCGTCGACCACCCCGATGCGTACCAGATCCTTGATCTTCACCTCAACCGGCAGCGTGCAGCAGCTGGACACGCAGGAACCGCACATCGGGGCTGAATATTTCGCCCATGTATCGAGACGATCGATCTCGGCGGCGGCAATCAGGTTGGGCTTCATCATCGGGAGTTACCAGGTGTGTATGCATCAGGGCGCGCGATCATACCGGGACTGGTGGATTTTTGAACAACCTTTCGCCAGATTTTTTCTGCGTGCAGGCACATTGCCGGACAATTCGGCACGGCCCCTGCATTCATTAGCTCACTCGACAAGGTAATGCCGGGCTATCTCACAGTCTCGGGAAAAACTGCCGAACCAGAGCCGCTACCGTCGGTCAGACCGTCTAGGCTCAGACAATTCCCCGCTCGCTCGAGGTCCTATCGATGACTCAAGAACCACTAGTTCGCGAAGCAGAGGTGGCCGCATTCCGCGATGCCGTCCTGACCAAGCTCACCTATGCAGTGGGCAAAGACCCCGATCACGCGTTCGACCATGACTGGTTCGAAGCCATCGCCCTGGCAGCGCGTGATCACATGGTCGAACACTGGATGGACCACACCCGGCAGATCTATCGCAAAGGCCAGAAGCGGGTGTATTACCTCTCGCTGGAATTTCTTATCGGCCGCTTGCTCTACGACAGCCTGAGCAACCTTGGCCTGCTCGACGTTGCCCGTGAAGCGTTGACTGAGCTCGGTGTCGACCTGGAACGCATCCGTTTGCTGGAACCCGACGCGGCGCTTGGCAACGGCGGCCTCGGTCGTCTGGCCGCGTGCTTCATGGAAAGCATGTCGACCCTCGGCATCGCTGGCCACGGTTATGGCATTCGTTACGAGCACGGGTTGTTCCGCCAGGCCATCGTCGATGGCTGGCAGCAGGAGCAGACCGAACACTGGCTGGATTTCGGCAACCCATGGGAATTCGAACGGCCAGAAGTCGTCTACTCCATCGGCTTCGGCGGCAGCGTTGAAACCGTCACCGACGTCTCCGGCAAGTCCAAGCAAGTCTGGTCGCCGGCCGAAACCGTCCGCGCGATTGCTTACGACACGCCGGTGGTCGGCTGGCGCGGAGCGAGCGTCAACACCTTGCGGCTGTGGCGTGCACGGGCCATGGAAGATTTGCACCTTGAGCGTTTCAACGCCGGTGACCACCTCGGTGCCGTCGCCGAAGTGGCCCGTGCGGAGAGCATCTCCCGCGTGCTCTACCCGGCGGACAGCACTGAAGCAGGGCAAGAGCTGCGCCTGCGTCAGGAGTACTTCTTCGTCGCGGCCTCCTTGCAGGATCTGCTGCGTCGTCACCGCAACATGCACACCTCGGTGCTGACCTTGGGCGATCACGCGGCGATCCAGCTCAACGATACGCACCCTTCGATTGCCGTCGCCGAGCTGATGCGTCAACTCGTCGACGTCTACGACGTCGCGTGGGATGCCGCGTGGCAAGTGACTGTCGACACGCTGTCGTACACCAACCACACGCTGTTGCCGGAAGCGCTGGAGACCTGGCCGGTGGGTCTGATGGAACGCATGCTGCCACGGCACATGCAGATCATTTACCTGATCAATGCCCAGCACATCGATTCGCTGCGCGCCAAAGGCATTCACGATTTCGACGTGCTGCGTGCGGTGTCGCTGATCGAAGAAGACAACGGTCGTCGGGTACGCATGGGCAACCTCGCGTTCCTCGGTTCGCACAGCGTCAACGGCGTGTCCGGACTGCATACGCAGTTGATGCGCAAAACCGTGTTCGCCGAACTGCACAAGCTCTACCCGGAGCGGATCAACAATAAAACCAACGGCATCACCTTTCGCCGCTGGTTGTATCAGGCCAACTCCGAACTGACCTCGATGCTGGTCGATGCGCTGGGGCCGGATTTGCTGGATAACCCTGAAGAGCGACTGCTCGATCTCGAACCGTTCGCGGAAAAAAACGCGTTCCGCAAAGCCTTCGCCGAGCAACGTCTGCATAGCAAAAAAGCGCTGGCCTATCTGATTCACGAACGCTTGGGCATTGCGGTCAACCCGGCGGCGATGTTCGACGTGCAGGTCAAACGCATCCACGAATACAAACGCCAGTTGCTCAACCTGATGCACACCGTGGCGCTGTATCAAGCGATTCGCGCCGAGCCTGAAGTCGATTGGGTACCGCGAGTGAAGATCTTCGCCGGTAAAGCGGCGGCGAGTTATCACCAGGCCAAGCTGATCATCAAGCTGACCAACGACATCGCCCGCGTTGTGAACAACGACCCGACCGTGCGCGGCCTGCTGAAAGTGGTGTTTCTGCCCAACTACAACGTCAGCCTGGCAGAGAGCATCATTCCGGCGGCGGACTTGTCCGAGCAGATTTCCACTGCAGGCTTCGAGGCGTCAGGCACCAGTAACATGAAGTTCGGCCTCAACGGCGCGCTGACCATTGGCACGCTGGACGGCGCCAACGTGGAAATGTGCGAGCGCATCGGCGCCGAGCACATGTTTATTTTCGGCCTCAGCGCGCAGCAGGTGGAGGCGCGCAAACAGAACCACGAGTTCAGCGCGTTGCCGGACATTGCCGCGTCGCATCGCTTGAACGATGTGCTGCAAGCGATCCGCAGCGGGGTGTTCTCGCCGGACGATACTTCGCGCTATACCGGGTTGATCGACTCGCTGGTGGATTACGACCGCTTCCTGGTCTGTGCCGACTTCGATTCGTACTGGGAAGCGCAGAAACGCGTTGAAGCGCATTGGCACGACGCCAATAGCTGGTGGCGTTCAGCGGTGCTCAATACGGCGCGGATGGGCTGGTTCTCCTCAGACCGGACGATTCGCGAGTACGCCACGGATATCTGGAAAGCACTGGAGTAACTTTCAGTTCGGCTCGATATAATCGCGCGCCGGAAAAGATCGCAGCCTTCGGCAGCTCCTGCACAGGTGTTCGCATAACCCTGTAGGCGCTGCCGCAGGCTGCGATCTTTTTGGGTCAGGCTGCGCTAATCTTCCCGGATTGGCCTTTGCGCTTAGGGATATCGACCATGCAATGGATGTTCATGTTGATCGGGCTGGTGCTCGGCTGGCTGCTCGACGAGTCGTTCAGTGATGCGCTGTTGGGCGCGTTGCTGGGGCTGGTGATCGGGCAGACGCTGCGCATTGCGCGGCTTGGCTCGCAAGCGGCAGAGCAACAGCAGCAACTTGAGCAGGCGAAGGTCGCTTTGCAGGGTGTCGAGCAGCGGCTGTTTCTGCTGGAAGGCGCGCCCGTTCGTGCCGCGCCGCCACCGAGTGCAGCGCCTGTTGCCGAGCCAGTCGCAGAACCCGTCAAAACCGTCGAAGAAGCCCCCGCACCAGAGTTGGTCTGGGAGCTGCCAGCCGAACTCGAACCGATTTCCACTGCCGCCAGCGAAACCAGTCAACCGCTGCCCGCTGATGTGTGGCGCCTCGACGCCGTCACGCCCGAACCAGCAAAACCTGCCGAGCCCCGTGGCCCGAACCTGATCGAACGCGGCATCAGTGCTGCGCGTAACTGGCTGTTCGGCGGCAACACCGTGCTGCGCGTTGGCGTGGTGTTGTTGTTCTTCGGTCTGGCGTTCCTGCTGCGCTACGCCACCGAAGGCATGGTCGTGCCGATTGAGTTGCGTTACGCCGGTGTCGCGGCGGCCGCGTTGGCCTTGCTCGCGCTGGGCTGGTGGCTGCGGCGGCGCAACAGCAATTACGCGTTGATGCTGCAAGGCACCGGGATCGCGGTGCTGTACCTGACGGTGTTTGCGGCGATGCGTCTGCACCCGTTGCTCGATCCGTCCGCCGCGTTGGGATTGCTGGTCGCGGTGACGGTGTTCTCGGCGATTCTGGCGATCACTCAGGATGCTTTGGGGCTGGCGGCTGCGGCGGCATTGGGCGGTTTCGCCGCGCCGATCCTGACCTCGACCGGCGCCGGCAACCACGTCGCGCTGTTCAGTTATTTCGCACTGCTCAACGCCGGCATTCTCGCCATCGCCTGGTTCAAGGCCTGGCGTCTGCTGAACCTGATCGGCTTCGTCGGCACCTTCGGTATCGGTTTCGCCTGGGGCCTGCGCTCTTATGCGCCGGAGCTGTTGTGGAGCACCGAGCCATTCCTGATTCTGTTCTTTCTGATGTACCTCGCCATCGGTCTGTTGTTCGCTCGGCGCAAGTTGCTCGACATGCCAGATGCGCCGGCAGAGGGTGACCGTGATGCGTTACTGCACTGGTCTGCGCGCAAGGGCGATTACGTCGACGGCACGATGCTGTTCGGTCCGCCGATTATTGGCTTCGGTTTGCAGTTCGCGCTGGTACAGCATCTGGAATTTGCCGCAGCGTTCAGTGCGCTGGCACTAGGCATGATCTATATGGCGCTGGCCAAGGTATTGATGGGCGGCCGCGCGGTGCTGCTGGGTGAAACCTGTCTGGCGCTCGGAGTGATTTTCGCCAGTCTGGCCATTCCGCTGGGGCTGGATGCGCGCTGGACCTCGGCGGCATGGGCGGTGGAAGGGGCGGGGATTTTCTGGCTCGGTTTGCGTCAGCAGCGGCCGTTCGCCCGGGCGTTTGCCTTGTTGCTACAACTCGGCTCCGCTTTGGCGTTCCTCAGTCAGTTGCAGGTTGGCGAAAGCACTCTGCTCGACGGTGCTCCACTGGGCGCGCTGATGCTTGGCGTTGCCCTGCTGTTCAGCTTCTATCAATTGCGCAGGGCCGCACCGGATCAGGCCTCGCCTTGGGAGCGACAAGGTTTGCCGGTGTTGGCGTCTCTGGGCCTGACCTTCCTCTATCTGCTGGCGCCGTTGTTCTTCTTCGTCCAGACCACGGCAATCAGTTGGGCGCTGGCCGGGCTGGTGACATTGTTTGTCGGTCTGCGGATTCAGTCGCGCACGTTCCTGTTCAGCGCGTTTGCCGTGCAGTTGCTCGGCGGCGCGTTGTTCCTGTTGCGTCTGCGAGGTGCCGGCGAGGATTCGGCGGCGGTGTTCAACGCCGGTTGGAGTGGCTTGCTCAGTGCTTCGCTGATCGGTCTTGCCTTGATCGGCGGCATGCTGTTGGCGGCCCGCGATGAAATGGTGCGCGGTGATGTACGTCTGCTGCGCGGTTTGTCGGTGGTGCTGTTGGCCGGTCTGGTGCTGATCAATCTGGCGGTGTTGTTTGTCCTGCCATGGCAGACCGCGAGCGCGGTGTGGGCGGCCAGCGGTTTGCTGATTATCTGGTTGAGCCTGTACCTCAAGCAGCGCGTGAGTTTTGTTTTCGGTTTGTTGTTGCAGGTGATCGGTGGCGCGGCGTTTTTGCTGGCCGGTCCGGAGTTGCTCGGGCCGCTGTCCAGCGAAGGTTTGAAACCGTTGGCCCATGGCGGATTCTGGACGCCGCTGGTGCTGGGGCTGGCGGCGATGATCGGTGCCTGGCGTCTGCAACTGGGTAATCATGCCGCGGCATTCGATGCGTTGAGTTTGCAGCGCTTGTCCGAGGTATTGCTGGTGTGGGGCGCGGGTTGGTGGGCGCTGGCGTGGGTGAGTGAAGTGCTGCGGTTTGCGCCGATTCACCTGCAGGGCACCTTGTTGCTGCTGGTTGCCGCTGTGAGCGTGGCGCTGTGGACGCTGTTGTCGCTGCGCTTGAAATGGCCGGCGTTGGGCCTGCTCTGTACGTTGTTGATTCCGGCGTCCGCTCTTGTGCTGCTCGGCGCCTGGCATTCGCGTTATCACCCGGCGGCGGATTTCGGCTGGCTGGCGTGGGCGGCGGTGTTCGCCGTGCACTTCTTCAGCCTGCGGCGCCTGGCGCCGATGTTGCCTGCGCGCGCCTTGAGCACGGTGCATGTGCTCGGCTGTTGGTTGCTGATTGGCGTGTTGGCGCTGGAATTGCGTTACGGGCTGCTGCTGTTGTCCGAGCAATACAACGCCTGGCGTTGGCTGGGTTGGGCGATTCTGCCGAGCGTTTATCTGCTGCTGGCAGCGGCCCCGCGCTCCTGGCCGTGGCCGGTCGCAGCGTTTGCCCGCGAATACCGTTTGTACGCCGCTGCACCGCTGGCGGTGCTGATGCTCGCGTGGTTCTGGCTGGCCAATGGCGTCAGCGATGGCAACGCCGAACCGTTGCCGTATGTGCCGCTGCTTAACCCGCTGGAACTGGGTCTGTTGTTGGCTTTGTTTGGTGTTTACGTGTGGTCGCGCAGTGCGGTTTCGCAGCTGTCGATTCGTCAGGATTATGCCGAATACGCCACGCAACTGATCGCCGGGGTATCGCTGTTCGCCTTCTGCACCGCGCTGGTGACCCGCGCCGCGCACCATTGGGCCGGGATTCCGTTCGAGCTCGATCAACTGCTCGCCTCGATGCTGGTGCAAGCCGGTTTGTCGATCGTCTGGACGCTGATGGCGCTCGGATTGATGATCGGCGGGCATCTTCGCCATCGTCGCGAAGTGTGGTTGATCGGCGCGGCGCTGATTGCGCTGGTGGTGGCCAAACTGATTTTTGTCGAACTGAGCAACCGTGGCGGCCTCGCCCGGATCGTCTCGTTTATCGGCGTTGGCGTGTTGCTGCTGGTGGTTGGTTATTTCGCACCGCTACCGCCCAAACGCGTCGAAGCTGAGCCGGCGGCGGACAAACCGGCCCCGGACACCGAAGGAGTTGCATCTTGAGCCGCATGCTGAATCTGAGTTGGTTGGCGTTGGGCGTGGTGATGGCGGCCGGCGCTCAGGAAAAACCGGCTGACTTCGCCACGCAGGTGCCGCTGTCGGTCAGCGGCAACGGCCCGTGGTACCGCCTCGAATTGCCGTTGAACGTGCAATTGCAGGCGCGCCAGACCGATCTCAGTGATCTGCGTGTGTTCAATGCCGCCGGCGAACCGCAGGCTTACGCCTTGGCACGCGAATCGGCACAGACCCGCGACGACGGTCAGTTGCACGAGGTGAAGTGGTTCCCGCTGTACAACGCCGCCGACGCCAGCGAACGCGCGCCGAACGTGCGCGTGCAAGCGACCACCAACGGCACGCTGGTCGAAGTGCAACCGTCCAGCCAGTTGGAGGCGGGTGAAGAAGTGCTGCGTGGCTGGCTGCTGGATGCCAGCGCGATCAAGGCGCCGTTGCAGCAGTTGATCCTCGACTGGACCAGTGAGCGCGACGGCTTCCAGCGTTTCAGCATTGAGGCCAGCGATGACTTGCAGCACTGGCAGCCGTGGGGCGAAGGTCAGGTCGCACGACTGACTTTTTCCGATGAGCGTATCGAACAGCACGAGGTGACGTTGCCGGGGCAATCGGCGCGTTATGTGCGGTTGTTGTGGGAGTCGCCGAATTCGGCACCGACCCTGACCTCGGCGCAACTGAAAAGCAGCGATCCGCGCAACGTGCCGCTGCCGTTGGTCTGGTCGCAGGCATTAACCGGCAATAGCAGCAAGGCCGGAGAATACACCTGGCAATTGCCGATGGGGCTGAATGTTGAG
Source organism: Pseudomonas sp. A34-9 (assembly GCF_029543085.1). Classification (NCBI taxonomy): domain Bacteria; kingdom Pseudomonadati; phylum Pseudomonadota; class Gammaproteobacteria; order Pseudomonadales; family Pseudomonadaceae; genus Pseudomonas; species Pseudomonas sp. A34-9. Next base: position 419,777 of record NZ_CP119967.1, read on the forward strand.
CGGGTGCAGGTTGATCTGAAGCAGCCGAACAGCCTCGCGCCGGTGACGCTGGCCGGTCGTCGTGAAAGCAGTTTGCCGTGGCAGACCCTGAGCAGCGGCTTGCTCTATCGCCTGACCCAGAATGGTCAGGATGTTGTGCAGAACGAATTGCAGCTCTACGGACAGACTGTGCAGCAGTTGAAACTGAGCGTGGATGAGCGCGGCGGTGGGTTGGGTGAACAGGCGCCGAGTCTGAAATATGCGGTGCGGGCGACGCAGGTGATCTTCCTCGCACGCGGGGAGGGGCCGTACAGTCTGGCGCTGGGCAATCCAAATGTGAAAACGGCGAATCTGCCGTTGACGACGCTGATTCCGGATTTCAAAGCGCAGAAACTGGCGGCGCTGGGCAAGGCGTCGGTTCAGGGTGAGGCGGTTGTTACGCAGACTTCTACGGCTACTACGGCGGCGGTGGCCGAAACCAACTGGAAGAAGATTGGCTTGTGGGCAGTGTTGTTGCTGAGTGTGGTTTTCCTTGGGGCGATGGCGGCGAGTCTGCTGCGCAAGCCACCGACCAATTCCTGAGCATGGCTGGCGCTGCGCGCCATTCGCGAGCAGGCTCGCTCCCACAGTGGATCTTCAATGGACGCCAATTCAGCGGTCACCCCGATTCCCTGTGGGAGCGAGCCTGCTCGCGAAAGCGGCGTGTCAGCCAATACATATTCCGAACTGATCAATTAACCCCCAGCCACACCCGTCCGATTTCGGACTACGCTAAACCCGCTACCTGAACTCTCCCCCGACAATCACGTCTCATGCAGGCAATTACACCCCAACGCACGTTACCGGGCGTCTTCGCTCGCTACGTTTTCAGACTCCCTGTAAACTGCGCGGGTTTTTAGCCCCCCATTCCACCGGAGCCGTCCATGTCCCGCGTTACCCTGAGTCGCTATTTGATTGAGCAGACCCGCAGCAATAACACTCCTGCCGATCTGCGTTTCCTGATCGAAGTGGTCGCGCGTGCCTGCAAAGAAATCAGCCACGCCGTTTCCAAAGGCGCCCTGGGTGGTGTGCTGGGCAGCATGGGCACTGAAAACGTCCAGGGCGAAGTGCAGAAGAAGCTCGACGTGATCTCCAACGAGATCCTGCTCGAAGCCAACGAATGGGGCGGTCACCTGGCCGGCATGGCGTCCGAAGAAATGGACAATGCCTACCAGATCCCGGGCAAATACCCGAAAGGCGCGTACCTGCTGGTATTCGACCCACTGGACGGTTCGTCGAACATCGACATCAACGCCCCGGTCGGCACCATCTTCTCGGTACTGCGTTGCCCGAACGAATACCTGAGCCAGAACGAGCCGCTGAACGAGAAAGCGTTCCTGCAGCCAGGCACCCAGCAGGTTGCCGCCGGTTACGCGATCTACGGCCCGCAAACCATGCTGGTACTGACCTTGGGCGACGGCGTCAAAGGTTTCACCCTGGACCGCGAAATGGGCAGCTTCGTGCTGACCCACGAAGACATCACCATTCCTGAATCGACCCAGGAATTCGCCATCAACATGTCCAACCAGCGTCACTGGGAAGCCCCGGTACAACGCTACGTCGGCGAGCTGCTGGCCGGTGAAGAAGGTCCGTTGAAGAAAAACTACAACATGCGTTGGGTTGCGGCGATGGTTGCCGATGTACACCGCATCCTGACCCGTGGCGGTCTGTTCATGTACCCGCGCGACAGCCGTGAGCCTTCCAAGCCAGGCAAACTGCGTCTGATGTACGAAGCCAACCCGATGTCGTTCCTGGTGGAACAAGCGGGCGGCGCGTCCACCGACGGTCACCAGCGCATCCTCGACATCCAGCCGGAAGGCCTGCACCAGCGTGTAGCGGTGTTCCTCGGCTCGAAAGAAGAAGTCGCACGCGCTACGGCCTACCACAAGGAATAAACCATGACCGCGCCCTGGCAGCCGTTGGCGATCTAGTGAACGCGTCAGGGTTTCAGATGTGAAAGCAAAACCCCGAAGCGCGTGAGCGTTTCGGGGTTTTTTATTTCACGGGTTGCCTTGAAGCAATCGCTTCATCAACAGAGTCGGCAGGTTTTTGCGCGTGTCAGCAATGATATGGACGTAGACAGTCTGCTCTCGAACTTCATAAATAATGCGATTCAAGCCTGAGACGATTTGTCGATACTGACCAAGGTTCAGCCTTTCTATTTCTTCCGGAATGGAGCCTGAATAGGGCTGAGATGCCAGGCCACGAATAGCGACCTTCAGACTGGCATAGGTGCTATGCCAGGTTTGGGATGAGAACTGTTTAATGAGGTAGGTACGAAGATCTTTGAGGTCTGTTTCGGCGGATTGCAGAATGACGATCTTCAAACTCATTGAGGGTCGATCCTGTCCAGCTCTGCGAAAACGTCTTCGGCATCCCGGAACTTGCCTTCCTCGATCTCTCGATTGCCCATGGCCAGAAGCTTGAGCAGGGCCATGGTGTCTTCTTGCTCTTCAAAGCTTTTGACGTCCATGACGACGAGCTTCGCTTCGCCGTTTTGAGTGATGACCAAAGGTTCACGGCTTTCGGTGATTGTTTTGACGATTTCGGCTGCGTGACTTTTCAAATAACTGATGGGCTTGATCTGGGATGAAAGCTTCATTAGTCGAACCTTCAAAAATTGAATAGGACCGAGTTTAGTCTTAATTCAGTCCTGCGTCAGGCCGAGGTGACAAACGCGTGCCGTCGTCGCTAGATCAGGCGACGACGGCACCGAGCGCTTTAAATCCTGAAACTACCCACCAACTGCTTCAACCGCGCCGCCTGCTGCTCCAGATCCGAGCACGCCCGCAACGTCGCCTGCAAGTTCTCCACACCTTCCTGATTCAGCGTGTTGATCTCGTTGATATCGACATTGATCGACTCGACCACAGCGGTCTGCTCTTCGGTTGCGGTGGCCACCGACTGGTTCATCCCGTCGATCTCGCCGATACGCTGAGTCACGCTGCCCAGACGCTCACCGGCCTGGTTGGCAATGCCGACGCTGCTTTCGCTCTCGCGCTGGCTCTCGGTCATGATGCTGACCGCCTGACGTGCGCCGACTTGTAGCTCTTCGATCATTTTCTGCACTTGCTGCGCCGAATCCTGGGTGCGGTGCGCCAAGTTGCGCACTTCATCGGCAACCACAGCGAAACCACGCCCGGCCTCACCGGCACGCGCCGCTTCGATCGCGGCGTTGAGCGCGAGCAGGTTGGTCTGCTGGGAAATGCTGGTGATCACTTCGAGAATCTGGCCGATGTTCACCGTGTTGCTGTTCAGGGTTTCGATGTTGCCGCACGAATCGCTGATCTTCGCCGACAGCTGCTGCATGGCCTGGATGGTTTTATCCACCACCTGCTGACCGTCGACCGCGAGGCTGCGTGCATCGCTCGAATGCTGCGAGGCGAGGGCGGCGTTCTGGGCGATTTCCTGCGCGGCGGCGCCGAGCTGGTTGATCGCGGCGGCGACGCTGTTGGTGCGGGTGGCTTGCTGATCCGAGTTGTACATCGACGAATTCGACGCTGCGACCACGCGCAGGGCAACTTCGTTGACCTGGCCGGTGGCCGAAGACACTTCACGGATCGAGGTGTGGATACGCTCGACGAAGCGGTTGAACGAAGTGCCCAGCGCGCCGAATTCGTCGTTGCCGTGAATCACCAGACGTTTGGTCAGATCGCCTTCACCTTCGGCGATGTCGTGCATCGCGCGGCCCATGGTCAGCAACGGTTGCATCAGCACGCGGATCAGCATGCCGAGCAGGGCGATGATGATCACCACGGCAATGATCATGGCGATCAGCGCCGAGGTGCGGAATTCGCTGAGCATCGAGAACGCAGTGTCTTTATCGAGCACCAGCGCCACGTACCAGTCGGCCGATGGTACACCGTTGACGTGGGTGAAGGAGATCAACTGCGTCTTGCCGTTGAACTCGACTTCTTTCAGGCCCGGGCTGACTTTCGGCGCGCCGTTCGGGTAGGCCTCGGCGAGGGTCTTGAGTACCAGTTTGCTGTCCGGGTGGATCAGGATCTTGCCGTCGGCACTGACGATGAACGCGTGGCCATGGCCGCCGAAGTTCAGCGAGTTGATGATCGCGCTGACGCTGGTCAGGTCGATGTCGGCGCCGGCAACGCCGAGCATCTGGCCCTGACGCTGCACCGGGGTGGCGACGGTGATCACCAGTTTGCCCGAGGAGGCGGCGATGTACGGTTCGGTGACGATGGTCTGCTGCGCGCTGTTGGCCGCCTTGTACCAGCCGCGTGCGCGTGGATCGTAATCCGGTGCGCGGTTGCCGGCCGGCACCGAGAACATCACGCCGTCGGCGCCACCGAAGTAGCTGAGCTGGAAATTGCCGGTGTAGGCGGGCAGGTCGATGATGCGTTTCAGGCTGGCTGGCGCGTTGCCGTCGACCGCCACTTGCTGCGACAGCGATTGCAGCAATTGAATGCGGCTCTCCAGCCAGGTCTGGATGTTGCTGGTGGTCAGGCTGCCCAGTTCCTGCATCGAGGCTTCGGTGCTGCTGCTCAGGGCTTCGCGCTGTCGATAGTCGTTGAACAAAATGAAACAGGCGAACGCAACGGCCACCACGAGGGCGGCAGCCAACAAAATCTTGTGGCTGAATTTCATGTTTCTGGTCATCGAATGAGCTACCGCGAAGGGGCTGGTCAAGAAAGGGCGGCAATTTGCCACACTCGGGGGCTTTGCGCTGCTCTTATTTCGACCGCGGCGCGCCAAAGATTAGGCGTGTTTTGTGAAATGCGACGAAATGCTCAATAGCCCTACAAAGTGTCTGATTTATCGACAAAAGCCGGACGGGCGGGCTAATAAATAGCCGTCCGGCCACGGAACCAGATGAGGGTTTTCTCTTCTAAGCTTCTGGTTGGCACCATGCCATCCCCCCTCGTTCCAGGAGTTACACCATGTCGCTGCGATCTATCGCCCTTCTGACGTTTTGCGTGCTGCTGGCCGCATGCAGCAAGGTCAATCAGGAAAACTATTCGAAGCTCTCGGCCGGTATGGCCAAGGCCGAAGTCGAAACCCTGCTCGGCAAACCGACTGATTGCTCGGGCGCGCTCGGCATGTCCAGTTGCACCTGGGGCGACAAGAACAGCTTTATCAGCGTGCAGTACGCCGGTGACAAAGTGCTGATGTTTTCCGGCCAAGGCCTGAAGTAAACCGGGGCTTCGCGCCCACGGAGAAGAAAAATGAAGCGGTTATTGCTGATCCTTTTTGCCGGCCTGGTACTGGCCGGCTGCGCCACTTCCGGCGTCGACCCGTTGGCGCCGAAAACTGTCAACAGCGTCAATCTCAAGCGTTATCAGGGCACCTGGTACGAGCTGGCACGCTTGCCGATGTACTTCCAGCGCAATTGCGCGCAGTCCGAAGCCCATTACACCCTCAAGCCTGATGGCAATGTCGCGGTGCTCAATCGCTGCCTGACACCGCAGTGGCAGTGGGAAGAGGTCAAGGGCACGGCTTATCCACAGGTACCGGGCAAGACCGATAAGCTTTGGGTCGAATTCGATACCTGGTTCTCACGCCTGATTCCGGGTGTGGCGAAAGGCGAATACTGGGTGCTGTACGTCAGCGATGACTACAAGACCGCCATCGTCGGCGACCCGAGTCGCAAGTACATGTGGTTGCTGTCGCGCACGCCGACCGTTAACGGTGTGGTGCGTGAAGAGCTGCTGAGCAAGGCGCGTCAGCAGGGCTATGACACCACGCGATTGATCTGGCGGGCGTCGGATCGGCAGATGGCCAAGACTTCGAATTAAACATCGCCGCAAAATCGAAATGTGGGAGCGAGCCTGCTCGCGAAGAGGGCGTGTCAGTTAACGAAAATGTTGGCTGATACACCGCTTTCGCGAGCAGGCTCGCTCCCACATTGGTTATGCGTCAGCCCAGAAGTTCGCGCAGGACTTGGGTGAAGGCGCGATTGCTTTCTTCTTCTCCCGTATGCCGCCCATCGCGCACCACCCACTGGCCATTGACCAGCACATCGCGCACCTGACGATCGCCACCGGCAAATAGCCAGCGATTCAAAATCCCGTCACCGCTGGCTGTCGCCAGATACGGATCGTTGCCATCGAGCACAATCCAGTCGGCCCGCTTGCCGACTTCCAGCGCACCAATCGGCTGCCCCAACGCCTGAGCGCCACCGTCCAGCGCCGCGTCGTACAGCGTGCGGCCAACCATCGGCTGATCCGCGCCATACAAACGGTTACGTCGCTGATCGCGCAGACGCTGACCGTATTCCAGCCAACGCAATTCTTCCACCACGCTGAGCGAGACATGGCTGTCGGAACCGATGCCCATGCGCCCGCCCTGTGCGAGGAAATCCACCGCCGGGAAAATCCCGTCGCCAAGGTTCGCTTCAGTGGTCAGGCACAGGCCGGCGATGGCGCGACTCTTGGCCATCAACGTGACTTCTTCCGGGTTGGCGTGGGTGGCGTGGACCAGGCACCAGCGCTGATCGACCTCGGCATTTTCGTATAGCCATTGCAGCGGCCGCCGACCGCTCCAGCTCAGGCAGTCGTCGACTTCTTTTTGCTGTTCGGCGATGTGGATGTGAATCGGGCATTGTTTGTCGCTGGCCGCCAAGACTTCGCTGATCTGCTGCGGGGTCACCGCGCGCAACGAGTGGAAGCACAGGCCCAGTGATTGCGCCTTTTGCTGCGCCAACATTGGCTGCAAGCGTGACTGCAGATTCAGGTAGTTTTCGGTGCTGTTGATAAAGCGACGCTGGCCATCGTTGGGCGTCTGGCCGCCAAAACCGGAGTGGCTGTAGAGCACTGGCAGCAGGGTCAGACCGATGCCGCTGTCGCTCGCGGCCTGACTGATGCGCAACGCCAGTTCAGCCGGATCGGCGTAGGGCTGACCATTGTTGTCGTGGTGCACGTAGTGAAATTCAGCGACCGAGGTGTAACCGGCCTTGAGCATTTCGATGTACAGCTGACGGGCAATGACGCCGAGCTGATCCGGGCTGATTTTTCCGACGAGCCGATACATCAGATCGCGCCACGTCCAGAAACTGTCGTTCGGATTGCCGGCCACTTCAGCCAGACCTGCCATCGCTCGCTGGAAGGCATGGGAGTGCAAATTGGGCATGCCCGGCAGCAGCGGGCCGCGTAGCCGTTCAGCGCCATCTGCGATGGAATCGGCCTGGATTCGGGTCAGCACGCCCTCGGCGCTGACCTCAAGACGTACATTGTTGGCCCATCCGTTAGGCAGCAGCGCGCGTTCGGCAAAGAAGGCGGACATGGTTCAGCACCCCATCGTGTGTTATTTGTATATACATATACAGACGTTTGCCTGCCCGGTAAACTCCGGCAAGCTAGCCACTTTCATCCAAAGAACAGGGATCAACCGTGCCGACTCCGCCTCCAGTCTCCCCGTTGGCCGCGAACATGGGCGACAGTCCGGCGCCCTTGTACGCCCGCGTCAAACAGATGATCACTCAGCAGATCGACAGCGGAAACTGGCCGCCGCACTACCGCGTGCCGTCCGAGAGCGAGCTGGTCAACCAACTCGGTTTCAGCCGCATGACCATCAACCGCGCCTTGCGCGAGATGACCGCTGACGGTCTGTTGGTGCGCATGCAAGGTGTCGGCACGTTTGTCGCCGAACCGAAGAGCCAATCGGCGCTGTTCGAAGTGCATAACATCGCCGACGAAATTGCCTCCCGTGGCCATCGCCACACCTGCCAGGTGATCACCCTCGAAGAAGAGGCCGCCGGTTCCGAACGTGCGCTGGCGCTGGACATGCGCGAAGGGCAGAAGGTGTTCCACTCGCTGATCGTGCATTACGAAAACGACATTCCGGTGCAAATAGAAGACCGTTTCGTCAACGCGCTGGTCGCCCCGGAATACCTCAAGCAGGACTTCACTCTGCAGACGCCTTACGCCTATCTCAACCAGGTCGCGCCGCTGACTGAAGGCGAGCACGTGGTTGAAGCAATCCTCGCCGAATCGTCCGAGTGCAAGTTGCTGCAGATTGAAAAGGGCGAGCCTTGCTTGCTGATTCGTCGCCGCACGTGGTCGGGGCGTCAGCCGGTGACCGCTGCTCGTCTGATCCATCCCGGTTCTCGTCATCGTCTGGAAGGACGCTTTCATAAATGAGCAGTGAAGTGAAGGTTTTACGCGCTGAAGGTTATCCGCGCATGCCGTGGAAAAACGGCGGCGGCAGCACCGAGGAAATCACCCGTGATGCGGGTGCCGGTCTGGATGGTTTTGGCTGGCGTCTGTCGATTGCCGACATCGCCGAGTCGGGCGGTTTTTCAACCTTCGCCGGATACCAGCGGGTGATCACCGTGTTGCAGGGCGACGGCATGACCCTGTGTGTGGACGGTGACGATACTCGGCCATTGTTACCGCTCGACCCGTTTGCTTTCAGCGGCGAAAGTCAGGTGTCCTGCACACTGCTCGGTGGCGCGATTCGCGATTTCAACCTGATCTACGCGCCGCAGCGTTACAGCGCAAGGTTGCAGTGGCTGGACGGTGAACAGCAGTTCTTCAGCTCGGCGGGGACGGTGCTGGTGTTCAGTGTCAGTGAGCTGCTGCAAGTGCAGGTCGGTGACGCCGTTTCGCAACTCGGTCGCCATGATTGTCTGCAACTGGACGGTAACGCCGGACTGGTTGAAGTTTCCACCAATGCCGCTTGCTGTGTCATTGAGCTGACGGCGCGCTGATTCAAAAATCTTAAAAGATCGCAGCCTTCGGCAGCTCCTACAGGGTGTACATCAATCCCACTGTAGGAGTTGCCGAAGGCTGCGATCTTTTGCTTTTGAGATGTTCCCAACCCACGCACCAACTTGTTACCGAACGCCCCAGCGTGGCGCAAAACCACGCTTTCGTAACAACCCCCAACCCCCTCCATCAATACCCTCGAATTATTTCATCAACGCCAGAACCCTTGATTCAGGCGCTCTCCAACCCTGTCCGCGATTTTTCTTGAACACCCCTTCAGCAAGTTGGCCGCTTGATTGCATATGCTTGTATGTACAAGTAAAGACGTATGCGTATGAGTCGCTTGAGACTCTCCGCAGCGTCCACTGATTCGCTTGTCGCGCATCGAAGCGCACAGGCTGCTTGCCCACTGCCAGGGTTGGTTTGAATTGATCGCTGAGGAGTCTTTTTCGTGACTGACAATAAGCCTACAAAGTTTCGCAACGTTGAGATCCGCGCTGCCCGCGGCAACAAGCTGACCGCCAAGAGCTGGCTGACCGAAGCGCCTTTGCGCATGCTGATGAACAACCTCGATCCGGAAGTCGCCGAGAACCCGAAAGAGCTGGTGGTCTACGGTGGTATCGGTCGCGCCGCGCGTAACTGGGAGTGCTACGACAAAATCGTCGAGAGCCTGACCAACCTGAACGACGACGAGACCCTGCTGGTGCAATCCGGCAAGCCGGTCGGCGTGTTCAAGACCCACGCCAACGCCCCGCGTGTGCTGATCGCCAACTCCAACCTGGTGCCGCACTGGGCGAGCTGGGAGCACTTCAACGAACTCGACGCCAAAGGCCTGGCCATGTACGGCCAGATGACCGCCGGCAGCTGGATCTACATCGGCAGCCAGGGCATCGTTCAAGGCACCTACGAAACCTTCGTTGAAGCCGGTCGCCAGCACTACAACGACAACCTCAGCGGCAAGTGGGTATTGACCGCCGGTCTCGGTGGCATGGGCGGCGCACAACCTCTGGCGGCAACGCTGGCTGGCGCGTGCTCGCTGAACATCGAATGCCAACAAGTCAGCATCGATTTCCGCCTGAAAAGCCGTTACGTCGACGAGCAAGCCAAAGACCTCGACGACGCGCTGGCGCGCATCGACAAATACACCAAAGAAGGCAAAGCGATTTCCATCGCGCTGCTGGGTAACGCCGCAGAAATCCTTCCGGAACTGGTCAAGCGCGGCGTACGCCCGGACATGGTCACCGACCAGACCAGCGCCCACGACCCGCTTAACGGTTACCTGCCGGCCGGCTGGACCTGGGACGAATACCGCGCTCGCGCCAAGACCGAACCCGCCGCTGTGATCAAAGCCGCCAAGCAGTCGATGGCTGTGCACGTCAAAGCCATGCTGGAGTTCCAGAAGCAAGGCATTCCGACCTTTGACTACGGCAACAACATCCGTCAGATGGCCCAGGAAGAAGGTGTCGAAAACGCGTTCGACTTCCCGGGTTTCGTACCGGCCTATATCCGTCCGCTGTTCTGCCGTGGCATCGGCCCGTTCCGTTGGGCGGCGCTGTCGGGTGATCCGCAAGACATCTACAAAACCGACGCCAAGGTCAAAGAGCTGATCCCGGACGACGCGCACCTGCACAACTGGCTGGATATGGCCCGCGAGCGCATCAGCTTCCAGGGGCTGCCGGCGCGTATCTGCTGGGTTGGCCTGGGCCTGCGCGCCAAGCTCGGTCTGGCGTTCAACGAAATGGTGCGCAGCGGCGAGTTGTCGGCGCCGATCGTGATCGGTCGTGATCACCTCGACTCCGGCTCGGTTGCCAGTCCGAACCGCGAAACCGAATCGATGCAGGATGGTTCCGACGCTGTGTCCGACTGGCCGCTGCTCAACGCTCTGCTCAACACCGCGAGCGGCGCGACCTGGGTTTCCCTGCACCACGGCGGCGGCGTCGGTATGGGCTTCTCGCAGCACTCGGGCATGGTGATTGTCTGCGACGGCACTGACGAAGCGGCCGAGCGCATTGCGCGCGTGCTGCACAACGACCCGGCGACCGGCGTCATGCGTCATGCCGATGCCGGTTACCAGATCGCCATCGACTGCGCCAAGGAACAGGGCCTGAACCTGCCGATGATTACCGGCAAATAAACGCACAACCCTGTAGGAGCTGCCGCAGGCTGCGATCTTTTGATGTTGGTTTTTTAAGATCAAAAGATCGCAGCCTGCGCAAGCTCCTACAGAGATCCAACCAACTCACAACGAATAACAATCCACAGAGGTTGAATCATGGCTGTTAACACCGATCGTGCAGGTAACAAACCGTTGATCGAAAGGCGTTCGATCGACTACATCCCGGAAGCGGAAAGACACGGTCGTCTGTTTAGCCAGTTCACCCTGTGGATGGGTGCCAACCTGCAAATCACCGCAATTGTCACCGGGGCCTTGGCCGTGGTGCTGGGCGGTGATGTGTTCTGGTCGCTGATCGGCCTGTTGATCGGTCAATTGCTCGGCGGTGGCGTAATGGCTCTGCATGCTGCCCAAGGGCCTAAGCTCGGTCTGCCGCAGATGATCTCCAGTCGCGTGCAGTTTGGCGTTTATGGTGCGGCGATTCCGATTGTGCTGGTGTGCCTGATGTACCTGGGTTTCACCGCAACGGGCACGGTGCTTTCCGGCCAGGCGCTGGGCCAGTTGTTTGGCGTTAGCGATACCGTGGGTATCCTGCTGTTCGCCAGTGTCATTGTTGTGGTCACGGTGCTCGGTTATCGGGTGATCCACTGGATCGGCCGTGTCGCCAGCGTCATTGGCGTGATCGCTTTCGTTTATCTGTTCAGCCGTCTGATCAGTCAGGTAGACGTTGGTGCACTGTTGCAAATCCGTCACTTCAGCTGGAGCAGTTTCCTGCTCGCGGTATCGCTTGCCGCGTCGTGGCAGATCGCTTTCGGCCCTTACGTGGCTGACTATTCCCGTTACCTGCCGAGCAAGACCTCGGCGGTAAAAACCTTCTTCGCCGCCGGTGCCGGCTCTGTGGTTGGCGCACAAGTGGCGATGATCCTCGGCGTGTTCGCCGCGGCTTCCTCCAACGGCCAGTTCGCCGGTCACGAAGTCGCCTACATCGTCGGTCTGGGCGGCGCCGGTGCCACCGCTGCGCTGCTGTACTTCAGCATCGCGTTCGGCAAGGTGACCATCTCGACACTGAACTCCTACGGCAGCTTCATGTGCATCGCGACCATCATCAGTGGTTTCAAAGGCCACCTGACCGTCACCCGCATGCAGCGTCTGGTGTTTGTGCTGGTCATCGTTGGCGCGGCGACCCTGATCGCACTGCTCGGTCAGCACTCGTTCCTCGGTGCGTTCAAGTCTTTCATCCTGTTCCTGCTCGCGTTCTTCACACCGTGGAGCGCGATCAACCTGGTCGACTACTACTGCATCACCCGTGAGCGCTATGACGTGCCGGCGCTGGCCGATCCGAACGGTCGCTACGGTCGCTGGAACCTGCTCGGCATCAGCGTCTATGTGTTCGGCGTGCTGGTGCAGTTGCCGTTCATCTCCACCAAGTTCTATACCGGCCCGCTGGTGGCTGCCCTCGGTGATGTCGATATCTCCTGGATCATCGGCCTCGTGCTGCCGGCTGCCGTCTATTACGTGTGCGCAAAAAAATGGCACAGCGCGGTACCCGATCAACTGATTCTGCCGGTCGAGCAGAACAGCCATGCACAACCTGAAAAAAGCGGGGCCAGTCGCGTAGCGGCGCAGGCCTGATTGGACGTGGACAGGGCTGGATGCCTCTTGACTGCCGTAAGCCCAATTCATGATTAGGAGCGTCACGACAATGAAATCGAACAAGACCCTGCTGACCACACTGCTTTCCATGGGCCTGCTCGCCAGTGCCGGTGCCGTTCAGGCCGCCGGTTGGTGCGAATCGGGCAAACCGGTGAAATTTGCCGGGCTGAACTGGGAAAGCGGCATGCTGCTGACCGACGTCCTGCAAGTGGTGCTGGAGAAAGGCTACGACTGCAAAACCGACAGCCTGCCGGGCAACTCCATCACCATGGAAAACGCCCTGAGCAGCAACGATATTCAGGTGTTCGCCGAAGAGTGGGTCGGCCGTAGCGAGGTCTGGAACAAGGCCGAGAAGGCCGGCAAGGTCGTCGGCGTCGGCGCACCCGTGGTGGGCGCGGTGGAAGGCTGGTACGTGCCGCGCTACGTGATCGAAGGCGACGCCAAGCGCAAGCTCGAGCCGAAAGCGCCAGACCTGAAAAACATCGCTGACCTGGGCAAATACGCCGCTGTGTTCAAGGACGCCGAAGAGCCATCCAAGGGGCGTTTCTACAACTGCCCGGCCGGCTGGACCTGCGAGCTCGATAACAGCGAAATGCTGAAAAGCTACGGCCTGGAAAGCAGCTACACCAACTTCCGTCCGGGCACAGGCCCGGCGCTGGATGCGGCGGTGCTGTCGAGCTACAAGCGTGGTGAGCCGATCCTGTTCTACTACTGGTCGCCAACCCCGCTGATGGGGCAGGTCGATCTGGTCAAACTCGAAGAAAAACCGGGCGTCGACAAGTCTGTGAGCATCAAAGTCGGCCTGTCCAAGACCTTCCACGACGAGGCCCCGGAACTGGTCGCCGTGCTGGAAAAGGTCAACCTGCCGATCGACCTGTTGAACCAGAACCTGGGCCGCATGGCCAAGGAACGTATCGAGTCGCCAAAACTGGCGAAAATCTTCCTCAAGGAACATCCTGAGGTCTGGCACGCATGGGTGAGCGACGACGCAGCCAGGAAAATCGACGCGGCCTTGTAGGTTGAGTTTTGCCGACTGCTGGCAACAGCAGTCGGACGCTTGATCGCAACCCCTTGATTGAGAGTCTCTTATGTTTCCCGAAAGCTTTACCTTTTCCATCGCCGACTGGGTCAACGGTTGGGTCGATTCGCTGGTCACCAACTACGGTGATGTGTTCCGCCACATCTCTGACACCCTGCTCTGGGCCATCGTCAATCTCGAAGGTTTGCTGCGTGCGGCGCCGTGGTGGTTGATGCTGGCGATCGTCGGTGTGGTCGCCTGGCATGCCACGCGCAAAGTCGTGACCACGGCGGTCATCGTCGGTCTGCTGTTCCTCGTTGGCGCTGTCGGCCTGTGGGACAAACTCATGCAAACCCTGGCGCTGATGATGGTCGCGACGATCATTTCGGTGCTGATCGGCATCCCGCTGGGGATTCTCTCGGCGCGCAGCAATCGCCTGCGTTCGGTGCTGATGCCGCTGCTCGACATCATGCAAACCATGCCAAGTTTCGTGTACCTGATCCCGGTGCTGATGCTGTTCGGTCTGGGCAAGGTGCCGGCGATTTTCGCTACCGTTATCTATGCCGCGCCACCGCTGATTCGCCTGACCGATCTGGGCATTCGCCAGGTCGACGGCGAAGTGATGGAAGCGATCAACGCTTTCGGCGCCAACCGCTGGCAGCAACTGTTTGGCGTGCAACTGCCGCTGGCCCTGCCAAGCATCATGGCCGGGATCAACCAGACCACCATGATGGCCCTGTCGATGGTGGTGATCGCCTCGATGATCGGTGCCCGGGGCCTGGGTGAAGATGTGCTGGTGGGGATTCAGACCCTCAACGTCGGACGCGGTCTTGAGGCCGGTCTGGCGATCGTGATTCTCGCAGTGGTCATCGACCGCATTACTCAGGCGTACGGTCGGCCACGGCATGAGGTGAGCAAATGAGCAACGCAACCGTAAGCAAGATCGAAGTCAAAAACGTCTTCAAGATTTTCGGCAACCGCGCCAAGGATGCCTTGGCCATGGTCGGCCAGGGCAAGACCAAGGATCAGGTGCTGAGCGAAACCGGTTGCGTGGTCGGCGTTAACGACCTGTCGCTGAGCATCGGCACCGGCGAGATCTTCGTGATCATGGGCCTGTCCGGCTCGGGCAAATCGACGCTGGTACGTCACTTCAATCGCCTGATCGACCCGACCAGCGGCGCGATCCTGGTCGACGGCGTCGACATCCTGCAGTACGACATGGACGCCCTGCGCGAATTTCGCCGGCACAAGATCAGCATGGTGTTCCAGAGCTTCGGCCTGTTGCCGCACAAGACTGTGCTCGACAACGTCGCTTACGGCCTGAAAGTGCGTGGCGAGAGCAAGCAAATGTGCTCGGAACGCGCGCTGCACTGGATCAACACCGTGGGCCTGAAGGGCTACGAAAACAAATACCCGCACCAGCTCTCCGGCGGCATGCGCCAGCGTGTCGGCCTGGCCCGCGCCCTGGCGGCGGACACCGACATCATCCTGATGGATGAAGCCTTCAGCGCCCTCGATCCGCTGATCCGCGCCGAGATGCAGGACCAGTTGCTCGAGCTGCAGAAGACTCTGCACAAGACCATCGTCTTCATCACCCACGACCTCGATGAGGCCGTGCGTATTGGTAACCGCATTGCGATTCTCAAGGACGGCCGCCTGATTCAGGTCGGCACGCCAAGAGAGATCCTGCATTCGCCGGCCGATGAGTATGTCGACCGCTTCGTGCAGCGGCGGGCGGCGGTGGTTTAGGTAGATTTGTGCTGGTTGGGCTGGCCTCTTCGCGAGCAGGCTCGCTCCCACAGGGGGTACGCATTCCAAATGTGGGAGCGAGCCTGCTCGCGAAGGCGGCGGTAAAGCTGCATCAATGTTCGGATGAGGTTGAAGATGTCCCAGGCTGAAAAAATCGTTATCACAGGCGCCCCTCTGCGTTGGCAGGATGTGGTCGCTGTCGCCCGTCACGGCGCGCCTCTGGAACTGTCCAGCGACACCTGGGCGCGCATCGAAAACGCGCAAGGCATCGTCCAGCGCATCGTCGAAAGCGGCGAACGCGCCTATGGCGTCAACACCGGTCTGGGCGGTCTGTCCAACGTCTCGCTGCAAGACGAACAACTCAGCCAGCTGTCGCGCAACACCTTGCTCAGCCATGCCTGCGGCGTTGGCCCGGTGCTTGCCGACGAGCAGACCCGCGCGATCATCTGCGCGGCGATCCACAACTACAGCCACGGCAAATCCGGCATTCATCGCCGGGTCGTCGAAGCGCTGCTGGCGCTGCTCAATCGCGGCATCACCCCGCAAGTGCCGTCGCAGGGTTCGGTGGGCTACCTGACCCACATGGCGCACATCGGCATCACGCTGCTCGGTGTCGGCAATGTCAGCTATCGCGGGCAGATCACCTCTGCGCAACAGGCGCTGGCCGAAGAAGGTCTGCAACCGGTGCAACTCGGCGCGAAGGACGGCTTGTGCCTGGTCAACGGCACGCCGTGCATGACCGGTCTCAGCTGTCTGGCGATTGCCGATGCCACGCGACTGGTGCAATGGGCGGATGTCATTGGCGCCATGAGTTTCGAAGCGCAGCGCGGCCAGATCGATGCCTTCGACGCTGAAATCATCGCGTTGAAACCGCACCCCGGCATGCAACAGGTCGGCATCAATTTGCGCGCGCTGCTCGATGGCAGTGAAGTGATCGCGTCGAGCAAAGGCATTCGCACTCAGGATGCGCTGAGCATCCGTTCGATTCCGCAGGTGCACGGTGCCGCGCGGGATCAACTGGAGCATGCGATCAAACAAGTCGAGGCCGAGCTCAACGGTTGCACCGATAACCCGCTGCTGCTCGGCACACCGGACCACTTCCGGGTGATGTCGCAAGCCAACCCGCACGGCCAATCGGTGGCGATGGCGGCGGATTTGCTGGCGATTGCCATGGCCGAAATCGGCTCGATTGCCGAGCGTCGCCTCGATCGTCTGGTCAACCCGCACGTCAGCGGTCTGCCGGCGTTTCTGGTGGCCAATCCCGGGGTCAACTCGGGGATGATGATCGTCCAGTACGTCGCTGCGTCGCTGTGTGCGGAAAACCGCCAGTTGGCGCAACCGGCGGTGCTCGACAACTACATCACCTCGGGCCTGCAGGAAGACCACCTGAGCATGGGCACCAACGCCGCGCTGAAGCTGCATCGCGCTTTGGAAAACTGCACGCAGATCCTCGCCATCGAGTATCTGCTGGCGGCGCAGGCGTTTGAATTTCTCAAGGCGCAGCGCTTCGGCGCGGGCACCGATGTCGCCTGGCGACTGCTGCGCGAAAAAGTCCCGGCCTACGATCAGGATCGCTGGCTGGCGCCGGATATCGCCGCCGCTGCGAGCGTGTTGAAAGCGCCGAATCTGCCACACAACGTTTTACCGAATTTGCACTAACAACGACCCATACCAGCGTGCCAAGGCGCGGATCGTCCAAAAGACGAGAGGCGACGGATAACGGAATGCTCCGGAGCGACTGGTAGTTTCTCTTTATTCAAGAGACGAACTCACAAAAGGAGCACATTAATGACTGCGCTGAACCTGATTCCCGGCCAACTGAGCCTGGCCCAACTGCGTGACGTCTACCAGAACCCGGTCAAGCTGACTCTCGACAACAGCGCCTCGGCACAGATCGAAGCCAGCGTCGCTTGCGTTGAGCAGATCCTCGCCGAGAACCGTACCGCGTACGGCATCAACACCGGTTTCGGCCTGCTGGCCTCGACCCGAATCGCCAGTGAAGACCTGGAAAACCTCCAGCGTTCGCTGGTGCTGTCCCATGCCGCCGGTGTTGGCCAGCCGATCAGCGATGAGCTGGTGCGGTTGATCATGGTGCTCAAGGTCAACAGCCTCAGCCGTGGTTTTTCCGGCATTCGTCGCGTGGTCATCGATGCGCTGATTGCACTGATCAATGCTGAGGTTTATCCGCACATTCCGCTGAAAGGTTCGGTCGGCGCGTCGGGCGACCTCGCGCCGCTGGCGCACATGTCGCTGGTGCTGCTGGGCGAGGGCAAGGCGCGTTACAAGGGCGAGTGGATGGAAGCCACTGAAGCGCTGAAAGTCGCCGGTCTGACGCCGCTGACACTGGCGGCGAAAGAAGGTCTGGCGCTGCTCAACGGGACACAGGTGTCCACCGCGTTCGCGCTGCGTGGCCTGTTTGAAGGCGAAGACCTGTTTGCCGGTGCCTTGGCGCTGGGCGGTCTGACGGTTGAAGCGGTATTGGGTTCGCGTTCGCCATTCGACGCACGTATTCATGCCGCACGTGGTCAGAAAGGTCAGATCGACGCCGCCGCTGCTTACCGCGATCTGCTCGGTGAGCGCAGCGAAGTCTCTGACTCGCATCAGAACTGCGAAAAGGTCCAGGATCCGTACTCCTTGCGCTGCCAGCCGCAAGTCATGGGCGCCTGCCTGACCCAGTTTCGTCAGGCGGCTGAAGTGCTGGCCGTCGAAGCCAACGCAGTTTCCGATAACCCATTGGTCTTCGCCGCAGAAGGTGACGTGATTTCCGGCGGTAACTTTCATGCCGAACCGGTGGCCATGGCCGCCGACAACATGGCGCTGGCCATTGCAGAGATCGGCTCGCTGAGCGAACGCCGCATCTCGCTGATGATGGACAAGCACATGTCGCAGCTGCCGCCGTTCCTCGTCGCCAATGGCGGGGTGAACTCCGGTTTCATGATCGCTCAGGTGACCGCTGCTGCTTTGGCTAGCGAAAACAAAGCGCTGTCGCATCCACATTCGGTGGACAGCCTGCCGACCTCGGCCAACCAGGAAGACCACGTGTCGATGGCCCCGGCGGCCGGCAAGCGTCTGTGGGAAATGGCCGAAAACACCCGCGGGATTCTTGCGGTGGAATGGCTGGCGGCGGTGCAGGGCCTGGATCTGCGCAACGGTCTGAAGACCTCGGCGAAGCTGGAGCTGGCGCGGGCGATTTTGCGTAAGGAAGTGCCGTTTTACGAGAAAGACCGCTTCTTTGCGCCGGACATCAATGCAGCGACTGAGCTGTTGGCTTCGCGGTGCCTGACTGAGCTGGTTTCGGCGAAGTTGCTGCCTAGTTTGTAAGTGGGTTTTCAGGGGGATGTTTGTAGTTGCTGAAATCGATCCCCCTCACCCCAGCCCTCTCCCCCAAGGGGGGAGAGGGGGAAGGGAGCCGATCTTCATGTTTTTCAGAACCTGAGTTCGGCTCAGGAATTTCAGGTCGGTGGACCTCGACAGAACAACACGGTCAGTCCCCTCTCCCTCCGGGAGAGGGCTAGGGTGAGGGGCTTTTCAGGGCCACCCACCAAACCAACCCCAACGGAGGCCAACAGTGAAAACCCTCTGGCAACACTGCCACGTCGCAACCATGGCGCAGGGCGTCTACTCGATCATCGAAGACGCGGCCATCGTGACGTCCGGTGCGCTCATCGAGTGGATCGGCCCGCGCAATCAATTGCCCTCCGGCGAATACCCGGCGGTCAATGACCTGCAAGGCGCCTGGGTCACTCCCGGCCTGATCGATTGCCACACCCACACGGTGTTCGGCGGCAACCGCAGTGGCGAGTTTGAAAAACGCCTGCAAGGCGTCAGCTATGCAGAGATTGCGGCATCCGGTGGCGGCATCGCTAGCACCGTACGTGCCACTCGCGAGGCCACTGAAGACGAGCTGTTCGCCAGTGCCGCCAAACGCCTGAAAAGCCTGATGCGCGACGGCGTAACCACGGTCGAAATGAAGTCCGGTTACGGCCTCGATCTGACCAATGAACGCAAAATCCTCCGGGTCATCCGCCGTTTGGCCAAAGAACTGCCGATCAGCGTGCGCAGCACCTGTCTGGCCGCCCATGCGTTGCCGCCGGAATACAAGGATCGCGCCGACGATTACATCCATCTGATCTGCACAGAGATGCTTCCCGCGCTGGCTGCCGAAGGGCTGGTCGACGCCGTGGATGCGTTCTGCGAATACCTGGCGTTCTCGCCAGAGCAAGTCGAGCGCGTATTTATCGCCGCGCAAGAACTCGGTCTGCCGGTGAAGCTACACGCTGAACAACTGTCGTCGCTGCACGGCTCCAGCCTCGCTGCGCGCTACAAGGCGTTGTCCGCCGACCACCTGGAATTCATGGACGAGGCCGACGCCATCGCCATGGCCGAGTCCGACACCGTCGCGGTGCTGCTGCCGGGTGCGTTCTACTTCCTGCGTGAGACCCAGTTGCCGCCGATGGATGCCCTGCGCAAGCACAAGGTGAAAATCGCCATCGCCAGCGACCTCAACCCCGGCACCTCGCCGGCGCTGTCGTTGCGCCTGATGCTGAACATGGCCTGCACCTGCTTCCGCATGACCCCGGAAGAAGCTCTGGCCGGCGCGACCATTCACGCTGCACAAGCGCTGGGCATGGCCGCCACCCACGGTTCGCTGGAAGTCGGCAAGGTCGCGGATTTCGTTGCCTGGCACATTGATCGTCCGGCGGATCTGGCCTATTGGCTGGGTGGTGATCTGGACAAACGCGTCGTGCGTCACGGCGTCGAATCAAATCTGTAGGAGGGCGGTTGTGGATAAGGTTCTGAACTTCAAACAAGGTCGCGTGCCGTTGTTGATCAGCATGCCGCATGCCGGGGTGCGGTTGACCCCTGCGGTCGAGGCTGGACTGATCCCGGACGCGAAAAGCCTGCCGGACACTGACTGGCATATTCCGCAGCTGTACGACTTCGCTGAAGAGCTGGGCGCCAGCACCTTGGCCGCCGAGTATTCGCGATTCGTCATTGACCTCAATCGGCCGTCCGATGACAAACCGCTGTACGCCGGCGCCACCACCGGGCTCTACCCGGCAACGCTGTTCGATGGCATCCCTTTGTTCAAAGAAGGGCTGGAGCCGTCCAAGGATGAGCGCGCAACTTATCTGGAGCAGATCTGGACGCCGTATCACCGCACCTTGCAGGAAGAGTTGGCGCGGCTGAAGGCAGAATTCGGCTATGCATTGCTGTTCGATGCGCATTCGATCCGCTCGATCATCCCGCACCTGTTCGACGGCAAGTTGCCGGACTTCAACCTCGGCACCTTCAACGGCGCCAGTTGCGATCCACAACTGGCCACGCAACTCGAAGCGATCTGCGCGCGTCACGGCGATTACAGCCATGTGCTCAACGGGCGCTTCAAGGGCGGCCATATCACCCGTCATTACGGCCACCCGGCCCAGAACATCCACGCCGTGCAACTGGAACTCGGCCAGTGCACCTACATGGAAGAGTTTGAGCCGTTCCGCTATCGCGCCGACCTCGCCGAGCCGACGCAAGTGGTGCTCAAAGAATTGCTGCAAGGCTATCTGGCCTGGGGTGAAAAACACTACGGCGGCTGATCCCCCCTGTAGGAGCTGCCGAAGGCTGCGATCTTGATCGTTCCCACGCTCCACGTGGGAATGCAGCCCGTGACGCTCCGCGTCACTGGACGCGGAGCGTCCCAAGAGGCATTCCCACGCAGAGCGTGGGAACGATCAGGCCCCGGAGCATGCTCATTGACGTAAATCGGGTTTATGATGCCCAACGGCAGAATAATAGAAGTCCCCCCAGGGATGACCTCGACCCCTTACGGAGCGCGCAATGCAGACTTTGTTTCCGCAGATCAAACCTCACGCCCGGCACGATCTGGCTGTCGATGACACCCATACGCTGTACGTCGACGAAAGCGGTTCACCGGAGGGTTTGCCGGTTGTGTTCATTCATGGCGGCCCCGGCGCCGGTTGCGACGCGCAAAGTCGTCGCTATTTCGATCCGAACCTGTATCGCATTGTCACCTTCGACCAGCGCGGTTGCGGGCGCTCCACGCCGCACGCCAGCCTGGAAAACAACACCACCTGGGATCTGGTCGCCGACCTTGAGCGCATCCGCAAACACCTGGGCATCGACAAATGGGTGCTGTTCGGCGGCTCGTGGGGTTCGACCCTGGCGCTGGCCTACGCGCAAACCCACCCTGAGCGTGTTCACGGTCTGATCCTGCGCGGGATCTTTCTCTGCCGTCCGCAGGAAATCGAGTGGTTCTATCAGGCCGGCGCCAGCCGTCTGTTCCCCGATTACTGGCAGGACTACATCGCACCGATCCCGCTGGACGAGCGCGATGACCTGCTCAGTGCGTTCCACAAACGCCTGACCGGCAACGACCAGATTGCGCAGATGCACGCCGCCAAAGCCTGGTCGACCTGGGAGGGGCGCACCGCGACCCTGCGGCCGAACCCGCTGGTGGTCGATCGCTTCTCCGAGCCGCAGCGCGCGTTGTCGATTGCGCGGATCGAATGCCATTACTTCACCAATAACGCCTTCCTTGAGCCGAACCAGCTGATTCGCGACATGGGCAAGATCGCCCATCTGCCGGGCGTGATCATTCATGGTCGCTACGACGTGATCTGCCCGCTCGATAACGCTTGGGAATTGCATCAGGCCTGGCCGAACAGCGAGCTGCAGGTAATTCGCGATGCTGGCCATGCTGCTTCCGAGCCGGGCATCACCGATGCACTGGTGCGCGCAGCGAGCAACATGGCCCGGCGCCTGCTCGATCTGCCGCCCGAAGAAGCATGAAGGGGCTTTTACAGCGCGTACGCGGTGCGCGAGTTGAAGTGGCAGGCGAAGTAGTCGGCGCGGTAGATCACGGTTTGTTGGTGCTGGTAGCGGTCGAACCCGACGACTCGCGTACCAGCGCCGACAAACTTCTGCATAAGCTGCTTAACTATCGGGTATTCAGTGACGCGGAGGGCAAGATGAACTTGTCCCTCGCCGATGTTGGCGGTGGGTTGCTGCTGGTCTCTCAGTTCACCCTGGCCGCCGACACCAAGAGCGGGTTGCGCCCAAGCTTTTCCACCGCGGCGCCACCGGCTCTTGGCGAGGAGTTGTTCGACTATCTATTAGGCAAAGCGAAACAGGTGCATGGCACTGTGGCATCAGGTAGATTCGGCGCCGATATGCAGGTGCATTTGGTCAACGATGGCCCGGTTACCTTTTTGTTACAGACCTGAAAGCGCCAGAAACACCTTTTTAGGAAATTTCGACTGTTTTTAGGGTGTTTTCGCGATAAATACTTTGTTACCCCTGATGCGTTGTCACGCGGGCTACTAGATAATCGCGCGCTATGGGGATCAGCGTTCGCTGGTCCATTATTGACTTAGGTAGAGACTTGTCTGGATCCGCATGGGGAATCATTTTGCCCTGGCGGAGTCGGAACAATGCTCGCCAACCTGGCATATAGATAGCTGGCCGTTGGTTTTTTGATCTGTTTTCGGCGAGGGTTGCTCGTGATTGTTAGTCCCTGTAATGCAGCAAAAATGTCTGCCAAACGCATGCGAAGTGCCCTGGTAGCGGGTTCGGCGCTCCTGTGCCTGCTCAGCGCCGGTCAGCTTTGGGCGTTCAATCTTGACGATGTATCGACCAAGGCCAAAGAGCTGGCCGGGCAGAAATTCGAAGCCCCGCGCAGCAACCTGCCGAACGAATTCCGCGACATGAAGTTCGCGGACTATCAGAAAATCCGCTTCCTCACCGAAAAGGCTGAGTGGGCTGATCAGAAGACCCCGTTCAAGCTGTCCTTCTATCACCAGGGTATGCACTTCGATACACCGGTGAAAATCAACGAAATCACGGCGAACACCGTCGAAGAGATCAAATACGATCCTTCCCGTTTCGATTTCGGCGATCTGAAATTCGATCCCAAGGCCACCGAACAACTGGGTTATGCCGGTTTCCGTGTGCTGTACCCGATCAACAAGGCTGACAAGCAAGACGAAATCATGACCATGCTCGGCGCGAGTTACTTCCGCGTCGTCGGCAAGGGCCACACCTACGGCCTGTCGGCCCGTGGTCTGGCGATCGATACCGCGCTGCCGTCGGGCGAAGAATTCCCGCGTTTCCGCGAGTTCTGGATTCAACAGCCGAAGCCGGGCGACAAGCATCTGGTGATCTTCGCCCTGCTGGATTCGCCGCGGGCTACCGGTGCCTACCGTCTGATCCTGCGTCCGGGCAGCGACACCATTGTTGACGTCAAGGCGCAGGTGTTCCTGCGTGACAAGGTCGGCAAACTGGGCATCGCGCCGCTGACCAGCATGTTCCTGTTCGGCGCCAACCAGCCGTCGAAAGTCCTCAACTATCGTCGTGAACTGCACGACTCCAGTGGTCTGTCGATCCATGCTGGTAACGGCGAGTGGATCTGGCGTCCGCTGAACAACCCGAAACACCTGGCCGTGAGCAACTTCAGCGTCGAAAACCCGCGTGGTTTCGGTCTGCTGCAACGTGGCCGCGACTTCAGCCACTACGAAGACCTCGACGACCGCTACGACAAGCGCCCAAGTGCCTGGATCGAGCCGAAGGGCGAGTGGGGCAAGGGCACTGTTGATCTGGTGGAAATTCCGACCGCCGACGAAACCAACGACAACATCGTTGCGTTCTGGAGCCCGGAAACCATGCCGGAACCAGGCAAGCCGCTGGACTTCGCCTACCGCCTGCACTGGACCATGGACGAAGCGGCGATTCACGCGCCGGACAGCGCCTGGGTTTCGCAGACCCTGCGTTCGACCGGTGACGTCAAGCAATCGAACCTGATTCGTCAGCCGGACGGCAGCGTGGCCTATCTGGTCGATTTCGAAGGTCCATCGCTGGCCGCGCTGACGCCGGATGCCGACGTGCGCAGTCAGGTCAGTGTCGGCGACAACGCCGAGCTGGTTGAGAACAGCGTGCGTTACAACCCGGAAACCAAAGGCTGGCGCTTGACCCTGCGGATGAAGATCAAGGACGCGAGCAAGTCGACCGAGATGCGTGCCGCACTGGTTCAGCCTGTGGTCACTGCTGATCTGGCGAAATCGGTGCCGGCGTCCAACTCGTCCGTTGCCAAGGCCGACAAGGTTGCCGCCAAGCAACAAGAGAAACTCGACAAGGAAGCCAAGGCCGCCGAGGCCAAACAGGCCGACGCCAAGCCAGCCGCAGATGCCAAGGACAAGGCCAACAAAGACGCCAAGCAGCCAGCGGCTGCGGACGCGGCCCCAGCCACACCGGAATCGGCACCGACTGAAGAAGTCCTGACCGAGACCTGGAGCTATCAGTTGCCTGCCGATGAGTAACTCTCAAGTACAGCCGGAGACTCTGTCCGAGTATCTGGCGCATCTGCCGATGACCGACGAGCAGCGCGCGGAACTCGCGGGCTGCAAGTCGTTCAGCGAGCTGCATGAACGCCTGTCGTCTTCAACGTTTGACGCACCTGCCGAGGCCGCCCAGGCCTCGGTGGGCAAGCGCCTGATCCTGAGCACTGCCGAACAACTGGAAGAAGCGGAAATGCTGGTGCTCGATGCCAGCGGTCGCGTCAGCCTCAAGGCGACGCCGCCGATCCGTCGGACCAAAGTCGTGCCGGAGCCATGGCGCACCAATATTCTGGTGCGTGGCTGGCGCCGGCTGACCGGCCGCACCAACCCGCCGCAGCCGCCGAAGGACGAGAACGTCCTGCCGGCCGCGCGCTGGCGCACTGTCGGTTCGATCCGACGCTACATTCTGTTGCTGCTGATGCTCGGCCAGACCATTGTCGCCGGCTGGTACATGAAAGGCATCATGCCGTATCAGGGCTGGTCGTTCGTCGATCTCGACGAAGTCCTGCATCAACCGCTGCTGCAGACCGCCACGCAAGTGCTGCCGTATGCGCTGCAAACCAGCATCCTGATTCTGTTCGGGATTCTGTTCTGCTGGGTATCGGCCGGTTTCTGGACGGCGCTGATGGGCTTCCTCGAGTTGCTCACCGGTCACGATAAATACCGTATCTCCGGCAAAAGTGCCGGCAACGAGCCGATTGCCAAAGATGCCCGTACCGCGCTGGTGATGCCGATCTGCAACGAAGACGTACCGCGTGTATTCGCCGGTCTGCGGGCGACGTTCGAATCGGTCGCTGCCACCGGTGATCTGGATCGTTTCGATTTCTTCGTTCTCAGCGACAGTAACGACACCGATATCTGTGTCGCCGAGCAACAGGCCTGGCTGGATGTCTGCCGCGAAGCCAAAGGTTTCGGCAAGATCTTCTACCGTCGCCGTCGCCGTCGTGTGAAGCGCAAGAGCGGCAACCTCGACGACTTCTGCCGTCGTTGGGGCGGTGACTACAAGTACATGGTCGTGCTCGACGCCGACTCGGTCATGAGCGGCGAGTGCCTGACCAGTCTGGTGCGCTTGATGGAAGCCACGCCGGACGCCGGGATCATCCAGACCGCGCCGCGTGCGTCGGGCATGGACACCCTTTATGCGCGGATGCAGCAGTTTGCGACCCGCGTGTACGGCCCGCTGTTTACCGCCGGCCTGCACTTCTGGCAGTTGGGTGAATCCCACTACTGGGGTCACAACGCGATCATCCGCATGAAGCCTTTTATCGACCACTGCGCCCTGGCGCCGTTGCCGGGTAAAGGTGCGTTCTCCGGTGCGATCCTGTCTCACGACTTCGTTGAAGCCGCGCTGATGCGCCGTGCCGGTTGGGGCGTGTGGATTGCCTACGACCTGCCGGGCAGCTACGAAGAATTGCCGCCGAACCTGCTCGACGAACTCAAGCGTGACCGTCGCTGGTGCCACGGCAACCTGATGAACTTCCGTCTGTTCCTGGTCAAGGGCATGCACCCGGTGCACCGTGCGGTATTCCTCACCGGCGTGATGTCGTAC
The DNA here is from genome assembly GCF_029543085.1 of Pseudomonas sp. A34-9. Taxonomy (NCBI): domain Bacteria; kingdom Pseudomonadati; phylum Pseudomonadota; class Gammaproteobacteria; order Pseudomonadales; family Pseudomonadaceae; genus Pseudomonas; species Pseudomonas sp. A34-9. Next base: position 445,878 of record NZ_CP119967.1, read on the forward strand.
CTGTCCGCGCCGTTGTGGTTCTTCTTCCTGGTGTTGTCGACCGCGCTGCTGGCGGTGAACACGCTGATGGAGCCGCAGTACTTCCTCGAACCGCGTCAGCTCTATCCGCTGTGGCCACAATGGCACCCGGACAAGGCGATCGCGCTGTTCTCGACAACCATCGTGCTGCTGTTCCTGCCGAAACTGTTGAGCATCATCCTGATCTGGGCCAAGGGCGCGAAAGAGTTCGGCGGCAAGTTCAAGGTGACCCTGTCGATGCTGCTGGAGATGCTGTTCTCCATGCTGCTGGCGCCGGTGCGGATGATTTTCCACACCCGGTTCGTACTGGCCGCGTTCCTTGGCTGGGCCGCGACGTGGAACTCGCCGCAACGTGACGACGACTCGACGCCCTGGAGCGAAGCGGTCAAACGCCACGGCCCGCAAACCCTGTTGGGGTTCTGCTGGGCGCTGCTGGTGATCTGGCTGAACCCGAGTTTCCTCTGGTGGCTGGTGCCGATCGTCGGTTCGCTGATGCTGTCGATTCCGGTGTCAGTGATCTCCAGCCGTGTCGGTCTGGGCCTGAAGTCCCGTGACGAGAGCCTGTTCCTCATCCCTGAGGAATACAATCCGCCGCAGGCGCTGCTGGCGACCGATCAGTACACCCACGAAAATCGTTACCATGCGTTGAACGACGGCTTCGTCCGCGCGGTGGTTGATCCTCAGCAGAACGCTTTGGCGTGCTCGCTGGCGACCTCCCGTCACGGTCAGGCCGAGCCGATCGAATGGTTGCGTCAGGAACGTGTACGTCATGCGCTCAAGGTTGGGCCTGCCGGGCTGAACAACCATGATCGCCTGCAACTGCTGAGCGATCCGGTAGCGCTGGCGCGTCTGCATGAGCAGGTCTGGGCCGAAGGTCACGCCGAGTGGCTGGATGCCTGGCGCGCGTCGGTGAAAGCCGATCCCCATGCGCCGTTGCTGCCGTTGCAACCGGTGACTTTGCAGGCTCAGCCGGCCTGATAAAGAAACCCCGCGATGTTGCGGGGTTTTTTTTGCCGGCTGAAAAGCCCCTCACCCTAACCCTCTCCCAGAGGGAGAGGGGACTGACCAAGTTGGATGTGCGAGTTACGCCGACCTGAGATATCGAGTCGAACTCGAGTTTTGAGCATTCCCCGATCTGCTCCCTTCCCCCTCGCCCCCTTGGGGGAGAGGGCTGGGGTGAGGGGGAGCGATCTTGATTGTTAAACAAATCGTCCATTAAACCTTGTGCAAAAAAACGAGTGCGTTAGCATCCGTCCCCGAATTGGCGCGCCCGGGCTTTTTGCCCATTTCTGTCGGTTTTTCGCGCCGCACACGCAATGGTTTTGGGGACTTGAAGATGAAGAAGTATCTGTCGATGCTGCTGGTCGGCGTCACGGCACTGGTTGCGGTCAACGCGGCGCAGGCTGGCGCGATCGATGACGCGGTCAAGCGCGGCACGTTGAAAGTCGGCATGGATCCGACCTACATGCCGTTCGAAATGACTAACAAGCGTGGCGAAATCATCGGTTTCGAAGTCGACATCCTCAAAGCCATGTCCAAGGCCATGGGCGTCAAGCTGGAACTGGTTTCCACCGGTTACGACGGCATCATCCCGGCGCTGATGACCGACAAGTTCGACATGATCGGCAGCGGCATGACCCTGACTCAGGAGCGCAACCTGCGCCTGAACTTCAGCGAACCGTTCATCGTGGTTGGCCAGACCCTGCTGATCCGCAAGGAGCTGGAAGGCACCATCAAGTCCTACAAAGACCTGAACACCGCCGACTACCGCATCACCTCCAAGCTCGGCACCACCGGCGAAATGGTCGCCAAGAAGCTGATCTCCAAAGCCAAGTACCACGGCTACGACAACGAGCAGGAAGCGGTGCTCGACGTGGTCAACGGCAAGGCTGATGCCTTCATCTACGACGCGCCGTACAACGTCGTCGCGGTGACCAAGGTCGGCGCCGGCAAACTGGTGTTCCTCGACAAGCCGTTCACCTATGAACCACTGGCGTTTGGTCTGAAGAAGGGTGATTACGACAGCATCAACTTCATCAACAACTTCCTGCACCAGATCCACGAAGACGGCACCTACGATCGCATCCATGACAAGTGGTTCAAGAGCACCGAGTGGCTCAAGGACATGGAATAAGCCCGGTCAGATAGACCGAGTCGCCCCTTCGCGAGCAAGCTCGCTCCCACAGAGGAATGCATTCCAATGTGGGAGCGAGCTTGCTCGCGAAGGGGCCCTCCAGAGCAACACAAAATCCGGAACCTGCAATGAAACAGAAAAAAGCCCAATGGCCCTGGCACGTCCTCACCGTGCTGGTGCTGGTCGGCCTGGCGGGCGCGTTGTATTACGCGACGTCGCTGATGTCCTACGAATGGCGCTGGAACCGTGTGCCGCAATACTTCGCCTATCAGGCCGAAGAAACCCAGCGTGCCACCGACATTTCCACCGTCACTGAGCTGGTGCGCAAGGGCGGCAGCGCGCAAGTCACCCTGCGCAATGACGCCGGTGACGAGCAGCAGCTGACGGTCGACGAAAACAGCCTGCAATTCGCTCAGGGCGACGATGTGGCCGAAGGCGATGTCGTGGGCGTCACTCGGCATTGGGCGGCAGGGCCGCTGTTGTGGGGGCTGTGGACGACGCTTTGGCTGTCAGTGGTCTCTGGTGTGCTCGGTCTGTTGATCGGTCTGGTCACCGGTCTGTGTCGTCTTTCCAACAACCCGACCCTGCGTGATCTCTCGACGATCTACGTCGAACTGGTACGCGGCACGCCGCTGCTGGTGCAGATTTTCATTTTCTACTTCTTCATCGGCACGGTGATGAACCTGTCCCGCGAGTTCGCCGGGATCGCCGCACTGTCGCTGTTCACCGGCGCCTACGTGGCCGAGATCATCCGTTCCGGCGTGCAATCGATTGCCCGTGGCCAGAACGAGGCGGCGCGCTCGCTCGGCTTGAGCGCGGGTCAGTCGATGCGTCACGTGGTGTTGCCGCAAGCGCTGAAACGCGTGCTGCCGCCGCTGGCCGGGCAGTTCATCAGTCTGGTCAAGGACACCTCGCTGGTGTCGGTGATTGCGATTACCGAGCTGCTCAAAAGCGGTCGTGAAGTCATCACCACCTCGTTTTCGCCGTTCGAAATTCTGTTCTGCGTTGCCGGCCTGTACCTGTTGATCAACCTGCCGCTGTCGAAAATCGCCAGCCGGCTTGAGCGGAGGCTCGCGCAAAGTGATTGAAGTCCGCGATCTGGTAAAAGTCTTCGATACCCGTGGCCAGGTGGTACGCGCGGTGGATAACGTCAGCACCACCGTCGCCAAGGGCGAAGTGCTGGTGGTCATCGGCCCGTCCGGTTCCGGTAAGTCGACCTTCCTGCGCTGCCTCAATGGCCTGGAAGAATTCGATTCCGGCTCGGTGAGCATCGATGGCCTGCAACTGGCCGACCCGAAAACCGACGTAAACGCCTACCGCCGCGAAGTCGGCATGGTCTTTCAGCACTTCAACCTGTTCCCGCACATGACCGTGCTGGAAAACCTCTGTCTGGCGCAGAAAGTCGTGCGCAAGCGCGGCAAGAAAGAGCGCGAGGCGAAGGCGATGGAGTTGCTGCAGAAGGTCGGTATTGCGCAGAAGGCCAATGAGTTTCCGTCACGCCTGTCCGGCGGTCAGCAACAGCGCGTGGCAATTGCCCGGGCGCTGGCGATGGAGCCGAAGGTCATGTTGTTCGATGAGCCCACCTCGGCGCTTGACCCGGAGATGGTCGGTGAGGTGCTGGACGTGATGAAAAACCTGGCCGTGGAAGGCATGACCATGGTTTGCGTGACTCATGAGATGGGCTTTGCCCGGGAAGTGGCGGATCGGGTGTTGTTCTTCGATCACGGCAAATTGCTCGAAGATGCGGCGCCGGCAGAGTTCTTTGATGCGCCGAAAGATCCGCGTGCCCAAGCCTTCCTGCGTCAGGTGTTGTAGTACCTGATCGTTCCCACGCTCCGCTTGGGAATGCCGCCCGGGACGCTCCGCGTCCCTTTGCATGCGCGACGCGGAGCGTCGCAAGATGCATTCCCACGCGGAGCGTGGGAACGATCAATCCTGCTACTTAGACCTTGAACCGGCCGACCAGCATCTGCAGATGCGTGCCCAGCCGCGCCAGCTCAACGCTGGACGCCGCGGTCTCTTCACTCGCCGCCGATGTCTGATCCGACACATCGCGCACATTCAGCACGCTACGGTTGATCTCTTCAGCCACCGCGCTCTGCTGCTCGGCCGCCGCGGCTATCTGCTGGTTCATCGCCTGAATCGCCGACACGGTGCGCGTAATGCTTTCCAGCGAACCGCCGGCACGACGGGTCAGCTCGACGCTGCTGTCGGTCAGGGTGCGGCTGTTGTCCATGATCGTTGCCACTTGCTGGGTGCCGTTTTGCAGGCCGACGATCAGCTCTTCGATCTCTTCGGTGGACTTCTGCGTACGCTGCGCGAGGCTGCGCACCTCATCGGCAACCACGGCAAAACCACGCCCGGCCTCACCGGCACGCGCCGCTTCGATGGCCGCGTTGAGGGCCAGCAGGTTGGTTTGCTGGGCTACCGACTTGATCACGTCGAGGACGCTGCCGATCTTGTCGCTTTCACGCTTCAGTTCGCCCATGGCCTCGGTGGAGTGGCCGACTTCAAGGGCCAGACGCTCGATCTGCGCGATCGCTTCGCCCACCACTTTGTCGCCTTCGCGGGCCTGTTGGTCAGCGGCAACGGCGGCTTCGGAAGCTTCCTCGGCGTTACGCGCGACTTCCTGCACGGTGGCGGCCATTTCGTTCATGGCGGTGGCGACCTGATCGGTCTCGATTTTCTGATTGTTGACCCCCGCACTGGTCTGCTCGGTCACCGCCGAGAGTTCTTCGGCAGCGCTGGCGATCTGGGTGACACCATCGCTGATCCCGCCCACCAGTTCACGCAGGCCTTGGGTCATGCTTTGCATCGAGCGTTGCAGTTGGCCGAGTTCGTCACGACGCAGGGACACGAGGTTGTGCGTCAGGTCGCCAGCAGCCACGCGCTCGGCGACTTTCAGGGTCTGGTTCAGCGGGATGATGATCTGCCGGGTGATCGCCCAAGCGGCCAGCAGACCGAACGCTACGGCCAGCAGAGTGGCGATGATCAGCATGTTCTTGGCGTGAGCGGCATCGGTGTCGCGCACCACGGTTTGCGATTCAGTGAGTTTCTTGCTGACATCAATGAGGATGTCGCCCTGAGTCGACATGCGCGCGGCGGCCTTGGCGTTGTTGACCTGCGAGTCGCGGAACTGCGCAACTGCCGCGCGATAGGCCTTGATCGAGTCGGTTGCCTGTTGCAGGTTGGCGATGTGCTGTTCCGGCAGTTTTGCCGGCAGGCTGTCGAGGTTTTTCAGGGCATTGTCGATGGCGTCGAGCGCCGGTTGCTCGGCTTCGGCCTTACCGCTGTAGGTGTAGCCGCGCACTTGGTAGCGGGCTTGCTGCAGCAGTTTGCTCAGCTCGATCACGCTGTTGAATTGCGCGACGCTGTCACCCGCCAGCATGGATTTTTCCACTTCCGCGACTTTCGCCACGGCATTGTCGGCACTGGCACCGAGCTTGCTGCGGGCGTCTTCACGCTGCACGGTAGCTTGGGTCATGTCGGCAAAAGCGCGCTTGTATTCGGCGACGGCGGCCAGTTGTTGATCGACCATGGCCGCGTCGGACGGCTGTTCAATCAGGCTGCGAGCGGTTTGCAGGCCGCTGTCGAGTTTGCCTAGCAGATCGGTGACGGTGCCTGGGCCTTGTTCGCCACGGCGCGCTTCGTAGTCCAGGCGCGCCAGGCGCAAGTCCTTGGTCAGTTCATTTAGGCTGGAGATAAAACCGAGCTTGTCACCACGGCTGATAATGCCGCTCATGCCGGTCCAGCCGGTGAAGGTGATCAACAGCGTCAGCAACAGCACCAGGCCGAAACCGATTCCCAGCTTGCGTTTGACGCTGACGTTCCCAAGATTCTCGGCTAACCAACGGTACATGCGACGACTCCCCTCGGACCACTAATTGGACTTATGGGGACTGTATCGGCCGGTTGATGGCAATCTGTAACACCATTTATCCGCCGGCCCCGCACGGATCAATGTAGGAGCTGCCGCAGGCTGCGATCTTTTGATGTTGTTTTTTAGAAGCAAAGTCAAAAGATCGTCCGATCGCGGCCCGAGCCTGCGGCAGCTCCTACAGGGGATTTATGTTGAACTTAGAAGAGGCGGGCGAGCAGGGCGGTGACGGCGGTTTCGACGCGCAGGATGCGTTCGCCGAGTTGCACCGGTTGCAGGCCGGACTTGGCCAGCAGGTCGATTTCGTAGGGGATCCAGCCGCCTTCCGGGCCGATGGCCAGGGTCACCGGTTCGCTCAATGCGCGGGGGCAGGGCGGATAGTTGCCGGGATGTCCAACGAGGCCGAGGGTGCCGTCGGTAATCGCCGGCAGCCGGTCTTCAACAAACGGCTTGAAGCGCTTCTCGATGATGATTTCCGGCAGCACGGTGTCGCGGGCCTGTTCGAGGCCGAGGATCAAATTCTCGCGAATCGCCTCAGGCTCCAGAAACGGCGTCTGCCAGAAGCTCTTCTCGACCCGATAGCTGTTGACCAGAATCACCTTCGACACGCCCATGGTCGCCACGGTCTGAAATACCCGCCGCAGCATCTTCGGGCGCGGCAGGGCCAGCAACAACGTCAGTGGCAATTTTGCCGGCGGTGGCTTGTCGAGAGTGACGCGCAGTTCAGCCTCACCCGCCTCCAGACGCAGCAACTCAGCCGAACCCATCAACCCGTTGATGCGCCCGACGCGCAGGCTGTCACCGACTTCCGAGCGGTGAACCTCCTGCATGTGGGTCAGGCGTCTATCACGCAGGACTACGCGGTCGGCCGCAATGAAATCGGCCTCTTCGAGCAACAGCAGGTTCATGCCTGGGTCGCTGGCGGCTGGTCGTTGTGATCGTCGGCGGTTTCGTCCGGACTTTCGCGTTTGCTGATCAGGCCACCGAACAGGATGCCGATTTCAAACAACATCCACATCGGCACGGCCAGCAGCGTCTGCGAGAAAATGTCCGGCGGCGTCAGGATCATGCCGACCACGAAGCAGCCGATGATCACGTACGGGCGGATCTTCTTCAGGTATTTGACGTCGACCACGCCGATCCACACCAGCAGCACCACGGCCACCGGGATCTCAAACGCCACGCCGAAGGCGAAGAACAGCGTCATGACGAAATCGAGGTAACTGGCGATGTCGGTCATCATTTCCACGCCGGCCGGGGTGGCAGCGGCGAAGAATTTGAAGATCAGCGGGAACACGAAGTAATAGGCGAACGCCATGCCGGTGTAGAACAACAGGATGCTGGAAACCAGCAACGGCACCGCAATGCGCTTTTCATGCTTGTACAGGCCCGGCGCGATAAAACCCCAGATCTGATGCAGGATCACCGGGATTGCGAGAAACAGCGAGACCATCATCGTCAGCTTCAGCGGCGTCAGGAACGGCGATGACACGTCGGTGGCGATCATCGTCGCGCCGACCGGCAGGTACTGGCGCAGCGGCGTCGAGACGAAGGTGTAGATCTGCTGGGTGAACGCAAACAGCCCGGCGAAGATGATGAAGATCGCCGCCACACAACGCAGCAGGCGGGTGCGCAGCTCGGTGAGGTGCGAAACCAGCGGCATGTGCTGGTCGTTTTCGGGGAGATCGCTCATGGGGCTCGCGGCGGCAGTGTAGGATCGTGAGGCGCAGGTGTGATCGGCGCGGCGTTTGGCGCAACGTGTTCAACCGAAGCTTCTGCGGCAACGGGCGTCGGTTCTGTCGGCGCTACAACGGCAGCAGGTGCTGGTGCTGGTGTTGGAGCAGGTGCAGCTGGCGCGTGAATCGTCTGCTGTCCGACATGTTCAACTTCAACCGGCGTCGGCTCTTGCTGAACCGGATTGAAAATCTTCCGCGCCTCTTGCTCCAGCGACAGAATGTGCTCGTTGTGCAGTTGCCGACGGATCTCGTCGGCACCGATTTCACGTTCAACTTCCTGTTTGATCGCGTTGAAGCTGCGCTTCAGCCGTCCGACCCACAGGCCAGCGGTGCGCGCAGCGCCCGGCAGACGCTCGGGGCCCAGCACCAGCAGGGCGACGAGGCCGACGAGCAGCAGTTCAGAGAAGCTGATACCAAACATTAGTCTGTGCTCACACGTCTTTGCGGATCGGCTCTTCGACTTTCTGCGCCTGCACGTCGATGGTGTGCGGCGGGTTGGCCTGAGCGGTGGCTTGCGGCTGTACCGGTGGCACCGGTTGCGCAGGCGTCACGGTTGGATCAGCGGCTGGTTTTTCATCGTCGTTCATGGCTTTGCGGAAGCCCTTGATCGACTCGCCAACGTCGGTGCCGAGGTTTTTCAGTTTTTTGGTGCCGAACACCAACACCACGACTACCAGAATGACGATCCAGTGTTTCCAGTCAAAAATGCCCATGTTGCTGTTCCTCTCTAAAAATTGTTCAGGCGGACGGACGCGAGGCTTTCTCGACGTGTCCGGACAGGCCGAAGCGGCGATCCAGTTCATCCAGCACAGCCTGTGGATGCTGCCCCAGTTGGGCGAGCATGACCATGCTGTGGAACCACAGGTCGGCGGTCTCGTAGATCACGTCACTGCAGTCGCCACTGATGGCGGCGTCCTTGGCGGCAATAATGGTTTCGACCGACTCTTCGCCGACTTTCTCCAGAATCTTGTTCAGGCCCTTGTGATACAGACTAGCTACATATGAGCTGTCGGCCGCTGCGCCTTTGCGCTCTTCGAGCACTTCGGCCAGACGAGTCAGGGTGTCACTCATGTTTGTGTCCTGCGCAATAGATAGCGTGCGGATCTTTCAGAACCGGATCGACTGTCTTCCAGTCGCCGTTTTCGAAGACACGGTAAAAGCAGCTTTGACGGCCGGTATGGCAAGCGATGTCGCCGATCTGTTCAACCATCAGGATGATCACGTCGGCGTCACAGTCCAGACGCATTTCATGCAAGGTCTGCACATGGCCGGACTCTTCGCCCTTGCGCCACAGCTTGCCACGGGAACGTGACCAGTAGATTGCACGGTTTTCCGCGGCGGCCAGTTCGAGCGCTTCGCGGTTCATCCAGGCCATCATCAGTACGCGTCCGGTCTTGTGATCCTGGGCAATCGCCGGCACCAGGCCGTCAGCGTCCCACTTGATCTCGTCCAGCCAGTTTTTCATCTTCGACTCCGACAGCGAACCCCACACTTCAATAGTCGGGTTCAGGCATTGAAACAGTGTGCCAGCCGATCACGAAACTGGCTATCGGCGAACGACCAGATACAAGCCCACGGCCACCATGATTCCGGCCGGCCAATGCCCCAGTTCATTCAGCGGGCCACCGATGGCGAGGATCACCCCGCCGGCCAGATGCGCGCAACCGAGCAGGCGCAGGAACCAGTCGTCCTTGCGTTTGTGCCACGGTGGCGGCGGGTCATAGGCGTGCGGCTGGGACATGCGTTCGAGCAGATCACGGGCCATGTTGGCCAGATGCGGCAGCTGTTCGAACTGGCTCTGCACGTTGCCGAGCAAGGCTTTCGGGCTGACGCGCTCGCGCATCCAGCGTTCGAGGAACGGCTGCGCGGTGTTCCACAGATCGAGGTCCGGGTACAACTGGCGGCCGAGGCCTTCGATGTTCAACAGGGTTTTTTGCAGCAGCACGAGCTGCGGCTGCACTTCCATGTTGAAACGCCGTGCGGTCTGGAACAGGCGCATCAGCACTTGGCCAAATGAAATATCTTTTAACGGTTTTTCGAAGATCGGCTCGCACACTGTACGGATCGCCGCTTCGAATTCGTTGAGCTTGGTTTCTGCCGGCACCCAGCCCGAATCGATGTGCAACTGCGCCACGCGACGGTAGTCACGCTTGAAGAAGGCGAACAGGTTGCGTGCCAGATAATCCTGGTCTTCCGGGGTCAGGCTGCCGACGATGCCGCAGTCGATCGCGATGTACTGCGGGCTCCACGGGTTGACGGTGCTGACGAAGATGTTTCCCGGGTGCATGTCGGCGTGGAAAAAGCTGTCGCGGAATACTTGAGTGAAGAAGATCTCCACGCCACGTTCGGCGAGCATTTTCATGTCGGTGCGCTGATCGGCGAGGGTCGCCAGGTCGGTGACCTGAATGCCGTAGATGCGCTCCATCACCAGCACTTTCGGCCGGCACCAATCCCAATAAACCTGCGGCACGTAGAGCAGCGGCGAACCTTCGAAGTTGCGCTTCAACTGGCTGGCGTTGGCCGCCTCGCGCAGCAGGTCGAGTTCGTCGTAGATGGTTTTTTCGTAGTCCTGGACCACGTCGACCGGGTGCAGCAGACGCGCGTCGGCAGACACTTTCTCGGCAGCGCGGGCAAGGATGAACAGCCACGCCAGATCCTGCGCGATGATCGGCTTCAGGCCCGGGCGAATGACCTTGACCACCACTTCTTCGCCGGTTTTCAGCTGCGCGGCATGCACCTGCGCCACCGAAGCCGAGGCCAGCGGTTCGACGTCGAAGCGGCTGAATACATCGCTGATCTTCTTGCCCAGCTGTTCTTCGATCAACTTGACCGACAGCTGCGAATCGAACGGCGGCACGCGATCTTGCAGGTGCATCAGCTCATCGGCGATGTCTTCCGGCAACAGGTCGCGGCGGGTCGAAAGTATTTGCCCGAACTTGATGAAAATCGGCCCCAGATCCTGCAACGCCAGGCGCAAACGTGCGCCCCGGCTCAGGTCCAGCGGCTTGCGCGGGAACCAGCGCCACGGCAGCACATAACGCAGCGCCAGGAGGAACCACGGCAACGGCAGATCGAACAGCAGGTCATCGAGGCGGTAGCGGATCACGACGCGCTGGATGCGCAACAGACGGCGGACGGCAAGCAGCTTCATGCGTTATCGCTTGGGTCGAGGGATCGGGAAAGGCGCTCGAAACGCGCCTCGAGACGTTCCAGATCAAGTTTGATCCGGTCCAGTTCGCTGAACCGCGCTTCGGCTTCGCGCTGCCCGACGAGGGTGCGCGATTCTTCGGCGAGGTATTCGGCGAGATTCTGGTTGAGGCTGGCAAATCCTTGTTGATACCAGCGTGCGCGGCTGCGCAGGTGGCCACCGATCAATTGCGTGGCGACCGGGCCGAGCCAGCGCGAGAGTTCGTACTCCCAGTCCAGCTCAAGGTCTTGCAGCACACCGGCCAGCTCCAGCAACACACCGCTGTCGCCATCGAGTTCGACTTCCGGGGCGTGCAACACCGCGGTCTTGTCTTTGCTCACGGCCAGTTTGACCAGGCTGGAGGCCGGCGCACGCAGGGTGCAGTCGACGCCAGTTTCCCAGTGCGAGGCCAGCATCAAGCCTTCGTCGCTCGGCAAAATGAACAGTTGCAGCGCCGGGCTGCGGCAGTCGACGGCAATCACCTTGCCGGTCAAATGCGCCAGTCGCGGCAGCGCCGTGCTGTCGAGACGCAGCACCCGGTTGAGGCCGAGTTCAACGCTGGCGAGCAGCCCGGTGAGCAACATCAGGGCTTGATGCCACGGTGCAGGGCGACGATGCCTGCGGTCATGTTGTGATAGGTCACGCGGTCGAAACCGGCGTCGACCATCATCGACTTCAGGGTTTCCTGATTCGGGTGCATGCGGATCGATTCGGCCAGGTAGCGATAGCTTTCCGAGTCATTGGTGATCAGCTTGCCCATCAGTGGCATGAAGGCGAACGAATAAGCGTCGTAGGCTTTCGACATCAGCGCGTTGGTCGGCTTGGAGAATTCCAGCACCAGCAGCCGACCGCCCGGCTTGAGCACGCGCAGCATCGAACGCAGGGCGTCTTCCTTGTGCGTCACGTTGCGCAGGCCGAAAGCGATGGTCACGCAGTCGAAATGGTTGTCCGGGAACGGCAGTTTTTCGGCGTCCGCCTGAACGAATTCGACGTTGCCGGCGACACCCAGATCGAGCAGGCGGTCACGGCCAACCTTGAGCATCGATTCGTTGATGTCGGCCAACACAACCTGACCGGTAGGGCCGACCAGATGCGAGAATTTCTTGGTCAGGTCACCGGTGCCGCCGGCGATGTCCAGCACGCGGTTACCAGCGCGCACGCCGGACAGTTCGATCGCGAATCGCTTCCACAGACGATGCATGCCGCCCGACAGAAGGTCGTTCATCAGGTCGTACTTGGCGGCTACCGAGTGGAAAACCTCAGCGACTTTTTCCGCTTTCTGGCTTTCCGGAACGTTTTTGAAGCCGAAGTGAGTGGTGGGTTCGGCATCGCTGCCTTTGCGCTGATCAGTCATATCGCTGTCACCAAAAGAGAATGCGCGACATTCTAATCCCCAAGCCATGCTTTGTCTTGGAATGGCTAAAGGTAAGATGGGCAACCCTCGGGACGATTTGCCGCAGCAGCGGTCAAGATCTACCGACACATCTTTTTAAATCAGGAGTCATGCAATGGCCAAAATCACTGTTGAGCGTGCCCACAGCCTGGGTAAGGAAGCCGCCCGCGAGAAGGCCGACAAGCTGGCGCAGAAACTCTCCGATCAATATGGCCTGGAGCCGCAATGGTCGGGCGATACCCTGAATCTCAAGCGCTCAGGTGTGAAAGGTGCGGTGCATGTGGCGGACGATTCGATCAAGGTCGACGTCGAACTGGGCATCATGATGTCGGCCATGAGCGGCATGATCAAAGCCGAGATCGAGAAAGCGCTCGACAAAGCTTTGCTCTGAACATCAAAGATCGCAGCCTTCGGCAGCGCCTACAGGAATGTGTACCTCTGTAGGAGCTGCCGAAGGCTGCGATCTTTTCATTCAGGCACCACCGATTCATGTCAGTTGTTAGGGTGCCGTTTCTAATTTTTCTGCCTACTTTGTGCCTGAGCCCGACACTTTCCCGGGCAGTTCCTCAAACCTTCTGCGCGTGAGGTGCACCATGGCCAAAGTTATTTTGAAGAAAAAAATCGACGCTTCGACTTCTACTCTGAGCGACGTCAAATCCTATGCCCGCAAGATCTGGCTGGCAGGCCTGGGTGCCTACGCCAAGGTCGGCCAAGAGGGCAGCGACTACTTTCAAGAGTTGATCAAGGCTGGTCAAACTGTTGAAAAGAAAGGCAAAAAAGCCGTTACCGAAAAACTCGAAGCGGCCAACGCCGAGATCGATGAAGCCAAGAGCGAAGTGAGTTCTTTCAAAGGTCGCGTCGAAGTTCAGCTCGACAAGGTCGAGAAGGCGTTCGACTCCCGTGTAGCAAGCGCCTTGAATCGTATCGGCATTCCGTCTAAACATGACGTTGAGACACTCTCTGCTAAGCTCGATGAGCTGACGGCATTGCTCGAACGCGTCGCGCGTAAATCTTAAGGAGAACGGGATGGCTGGTAAAAAGAACACCGATAAAGAAGGCAGCTCGTGGATCGGGAAAGTCGAAGACTACTCCCGCAAAATCTGGCTGGCTGGTTTAGGCGTGTACTCGAAGATCGACACTGACGGCAGCAAGCTCTTCGATACATTGGTCAAAGACGGCGAGAAAGCCGAGAAGCTCACCAAGTCCGCAGTCGGCAAAAAAGTCGATGCCGCCAAGGACTCTGCTTCTTCGGCCAAGTCGCGCATCAGCGGCGTGAAAGATCGCGCACTGGGCAAGTGGGACGAGCTGGAAGGGGCTTTCGACAAGCGCCTGAACAGCGCGATTTCGCGCCTCGGTGTACCGAGCCGCAATGAAGTCAAAGCGCTCAACAGCAAGGTCGATACGCTGACCAAACAGATCGAAAAACTCACCGGTCTGAAAGCCCAGCCTGTGGCGGCGAAAACCGCAGCAGCAAAACCGGCAGCGAAAACTGCGGCGGCCAAACCAGCGGCAAAATCCGCTGCCAAGCCACTGGCAAAAGCGGCGGCTAAACCCGCAGCAAAAGCAGCGGCCAAGCCTGCAGCAAAAACCGCAGCGGCCAAGCCAGCTGCCAAAGCTGCAGCCAAACCGGTTGCTGCCAAAGCCGCCGCCAAACCGGCAGCAAAACCTGCGGCCAAAACTGCAGCGAAACCAGCCGCCAAGCCTGCAGCCAAACCGGCTGCGGCGAAGAAACCTGCAGCGAAAAAACCGGCCGCACCGAAAGCCGCTACGCCGAAGCCAGCAGCACCTGCTGCAGCCAAACCTGCCACTTCGGCAGCTCCGGTAAGCGCGTCGAACTCCGCCGCCGCACCGACGCCTGCGGCTACCCCGACTGTTGCATCGACGCCGTCGACACCAACCAGTCAGTCCTGATTTTTCAGGGCAAAACAAAACGCCCGGCCTGTGAAGGTCGGGCGTTTTTTTGTGTATTTTAAAAGCAAACCCTCACCCCAGCCCTCTCCCAGAGGGAGAGGGGGCCGACCGAGTTGCCTTTCGTTATACATCGACCTGAAATAACCAGTCGATTATGGATTCAGCGATCAATTCCATATCGGCGTAATTCCTGAATATCCCCCAATCAGTCCCCTCTCCCTACGGGCGGTCCAACGTTTCGGGAGGGCTAGGGTGAGGGGCTCTTGATTTCAATCGTGGTCTTCGAGGTATTGCAGGGCCATCCGTTCGGTCGCCACTTTCACCGGCGGCAGCAAGTGCGGCGCCACCAGCATCATGATCTGATAAACCACCAACCTGACCTCGCCCTCACGATCCAGAATCCGCTGATAATCCAGCGAAAACAGCAAGGTCATGGTGATCTGCTCCACCAACTGCCCCAACGCCTGGGTATCACTGACCAATTGCCCCGCCGCCTTCAACCGCGCCAGTAACGACGCCAGTGTGCGCTTCAATGCATTGAGCAGATTGCGAATGCCCTTGGCCAGTTTCGGCAAGCGTCCGGCCAGGTTCGACAGGTCCTGAAACAGGAAGCGGTACTGCGCCAGCCGCTCGACGATCAAATGCAGAAACAGCCAGTAATCCTCTGGCGCGAGCTCCACATCGGAGGGGGGATCGAGCAGCGGTGCCAGTTCATGCTGAAAACGGTCGAACAACCCGAGAATCAGCGGTTCCTTGCCGTGGAAGTGGTAGTAGAGGTTGCCCGGGCTGATGCCCATTTCGTTGGCCACCTCCATGGTGGAGACGTTCGGCTCGCCCTTTTCGTTGAACAATTGCAAAGCACATTCGAGAATCCGGTCGCGGGTTTTCATCCAGTCTTCTTAGAAAAGTTCGGTTAAGCGTCAGCGCACACGCACGTAGGTACCGGGCGCGGCCTCCATCGGTGGATAGTTCGGGTTGCCGAGCGTGAACGAGGTTTCGTGCTGGGCGCCGGAACGCTGTTGAATCCATTCCAGCCACTGCGGCCACCAACTGCCGTCGACGTGTTTGCCGTCGTAATACCAGGCGCGCGGGTCACTGCTCATCTTGCCGTTTTCGACATACGCGGCTTTCGGGTTGCTCGGCGGGTTGAGAATGCTCTGCACATGGCCGCTGTTGGACAGCACGAAACGTCGCTCGCCACCCAGCAGCAGGGTCGAGCGGTACACCGCATCCCACGGCGTAATGTGGTCGTTCATGCCAGCGACGCTGAAGCTGTCGACGGTGACTTTTTGCAGGTCGATCGGCGTACCACACACTTCCAGTCCACCCGGATGGGTCAGCGGGTTGTGCTTGAAGAAGTCCAGCAAGTCGCCGTGAAACGCTGCGGGCAGGCGCGTGTTGTCGTTGTTCCAGTAGAGGATGTCGAAGGCCGGCGGCTCTTTACCCAACAGGTAGTTGTTGACGAAGTAGCTCCAGATCAGATCGTTGGGGCGCATCCAGGCGAAGACCTTGGCCATGTCGCGACCGTCGAGCACACCCTTTTGATACGAGCGGCGCTTGGCGGCTTCGAGGGTTTGCTCATCGGCAAACAGCGTGGCTGAGGTTTCGATTTCACTGTCGAGCAGGCTGACCAGATACGTCGCGCTGGAGACGCGGCGCAGCTGCCGCTTGGCCTGCAAATGCCCTTGCAGAGCGGCGATGGTCAGCCCGCCGGCGCAAGCGCCCATCAGGTTGACCTCGCGGGCGCCAGTGATCGCCCGGCAGATGTTCATCGCTTCTTCCACCGCTTCGACGTAGGTCGACAGGCCCCATTCGCGATGGCGCACATCCGGGTTGCGCCAACTGATCATGAAGGTCTGCAAGCCATTCTTCAGCGCGTACTGGACGAAGCTGTTGTGCGGGCTGAGGTCGAAAATGTAGTACTTGTTGATTTGCGGCGGCACCACCAACAATGGCTTGGCGTACTGCTTTTCACTCATCGGTTTGTACTGGATCAGCTCAAGCAGATCGTTGCGAAACACTACCGAGCCGGTGGTGGTAGCAACGGTTTTGCCGACCTCGAAAGCTTGTCGGGTCACCTGGCGTGGCAGGCCGTCGTTGTGCAGCAAGTCATCGAACAGATGACTGAGGCCGCGCACCAGACTGTGCCCGCCGGAGTTGAACAGCTCCTTCACCGCCAACGGGTTGAGCAAAGTGTTCGACGGCGCCACGGCGTCATTGAGCAGGGTGAAGGCGAAGTGCGCGCGGGCACGATCGTCCGGGCTCATGTTGCTTTCATCGATCCAGCTTTTGACCTGCTTTTGCCAGGCCAGATAGGCCTGCAGGCTGCGCCGGTAAAACGGATTGAGGCTCCACGCCGGGTCGGCGAAGCGGCTGTCGTTCGGGTTGGTCGGGTGCAGGGTTTCACCGAGCAGGACGCGGCCCAACTGGCCGCCGAGCTTCAAGGCGTGCCTCGCGCTGTGAATCGGGTTGCGCAGGCCATGGGCGGCGACGCTGCGCAAGGTCGAGATCAAATCCCGCCCACGCAGGCCGGTGATCGCACTTTGTGCGTTGATGAACACGGCGGGGCTGGGCACTACGCCCGTCGCTGGTTTGTCGCGCATGACTCAACACTCCTTCGTCTTCAGGTCAAAAACACACTCACCGAACCAGAACACCATAGACGCTGTTGCGGGTTGCTGCCTGCGCGGCGTCCTGCCGCGCACTCTTTGCCAAGGGCTTGCATAAAGCCTGCCGCCGGGGTTAACCGCCCAGCGGTGTCGGATGCGGGTGCATTACCGCGCGCTGACGCTCCTCCTGAAGAAACTTCATGATGATCGGCGCCACCGCTTCGGCACGGGTAATCAGGAACAGATGACCGTCGTCGATGATGTGCAGTTGCGCATTGGGAATGCGCCAGGCGAGCATGCGCATGTTGATCAGCGGGATCAGCGGATCGTCATCGCCGGCCAGCACCAGCGTCGGCTGATGGATCTTGTGCAGCCAGTGAATGCTGGTCCAGCCGAGGCCTGCAAACAGTTGCCAGTAGTAACCGAGCTTGCCCGCCGAACGCACTTTCGCCGCGTGGCTGGCGGCCAGCGTCGGGTCGCGACGAAACGAGCCGCCATAGATCAGCGGCGCGATGCGGATCACATGGGACGGCTGAATGTAGCGCCGGGGGCTGGCCATCATCCACAGCACTTTCGGCTTGCCCGGCACCATCACGGCACCGGCAGCGGTCGCCGCCAGCACCAGTTTCTTGCAGCGCTCGGGGTAGTCGTAGGCGAATTGCTGCGCGAGGGCGCCGCCCCACGACACGCCGATGACGTTGACTTGCCCATAGTCGAGGTAATCGAGCATGCGCGCGGTCAGCTTGGCCAGCCCGGGAAAGCGATACGGCCGGTTCGGCGTGGAGGAGCCGCCGACACCGGGCACGTCGAAAGCGATCACTTCCAGATCCGGGTCCAGCGCCGCGACAAACGGAAACACCAGCTCCAGGTTGGCGCCGATGCCGTTGAAAATCAGCAAGGGCGTCAAGTGAGGCTTGCCGGGGCGTACCGCCGTGCGGAGGGTCTGGCCATCCAGATCGACGGTACGGAATATGAACGGTTGCGGCATGCTTCAGGCCCTGTGGATTTCAAGTACACCCGATTCCCTGTGTAGGAGCTGCCGCAGGCTGCGATCTTTTGATCTTGATTTTAAAAACAGAATCAAAAGATCGCAGCCTGCGGCAGCTCCTACAGGGGAAGGGTGGTGTCAGTTACCGCTCGTGAACGTAAGTGCCCGGCGAGGCTTCACCCGCCGGATACGCTTTGTTGCCCAGTTTCAGCGGGGCCTTTTTCAGGTTGCCCGAACGCTCGGCTTGCCACGCCTGCCAGTACAGCCACCAGGAATCGGTGTGCTTGGTCGAGTTTTCCTGCCAGTCATCGGCATTGGCGGCCATTTCTTCGCCGGTCATGTAACGCGATTTCGGGTTGCCTGGCGGGTTCAGAATGCTTTGGATATGCCCGCTGCTCGACAGCACGAATTCGACCTTGCCACCAAACAGCTGCGCCGACTTGTAGCAGGACTTCCACGGTGTGATGTGGTCGTTGGTGCCGGCCAGCGAGAAGATGTCGGCCGTGACTTGCTTGAGATCAATCGGCGTGCCGCACACTTCTAGTGCATTGGGGCGGATCAGTGGGTTGTTTTTGAACATCTCGATCAGGTCGCCGTGGAACGCTGCCGGCAACCGGGTGGTGTCGTTGTTCCAGAACAGGATGTCGAATACCGGCGGCTCGTTGCCGAGCAGGTAATTATTGACCCAGTAATTCCAGATCAGGTCGTTGGGGCGCATCCACGCGAAGACCTTGGCCATGTCTTTGCCTTCGAGCACGCCGGCCTGGTACGAGTGGCGCTTGGCGGTCTCCAGGGTCTGCTCGTCGACGAATAGCGCGACGTCGCTGTCCAGCGTCGTGTCGAGCACGCTGACCAACAGCGTGAGGGCATTGACCTTGTTCTCGCCGATCGCCGCGTAGTGGCCGAGCAGGGCGGTGCAGGTGATGCCGCCGGAGCAGGCGCCGAGCATGTTGATGTCTTTGCTGCCGGTGATCGCGGTGACCACGTCGACCGCTTCTTTCAGCGCATCGATGTAGGTCGACAGGCCCCACTCGCGCTGCGCCTTGGTCGGGTTGCGCCAGCTGACGATGAACGTCTGCACGTTATTGCGCAGGCAGAAGCGCGCCAGACTCTTGTCCGGACTGAGGTCGAACACATAAAACTTGTTGATCTGCGGCGGAACGACGAGCAGTGGACGCTCGTGGACCTGCTCGGTGATCGGCTTGTACTGGATCAGCTCCAGCACATCGTTGCGGAATACCACCGCGCCTTCGGTGACGCCGAGGCTCTTGCCAACTTCGAACGCGCCCATGTTGACCTGGCTCGGCATGCCGCCGTTGTGTACCAGATCCTTGGCCAGATGCGAGAGGCCGTCGAGCAGGCTTTTGCCGCCGGTTTCGAAGAAGCGTTTGACCGCTGCCGGGTTGGCCGCCGTGTTGGTCGGGGCCATGGCTTCGGTCATCAGGTTGATGACGAAATGCCCACGGGCGATGTCTTTGGGTGACAGGCTGCTGTCATCGATCCAGGCGTGGAGTTCCTTGCGCCACGCCAGATAAGTTTGCAGATAACGTTTGTAGAGCGGGTTCTGGCTCCACGCCGGATCAGCGAAGCGACGGTCATCGCCGGCCGGTTGCAGTTCGGATTTACCAAACAACACGTTCTTCAGTTCGAGGCCGAAATGGGTGACGTGCTTGACGCTATGGATCGGTTGTTTAATGGCCTGTTTCAGCACCATACGAGCAGAGGCCAGCAGATCCTTTCCGCGTAGCCCAACGACGGGATTAAGCCCCAGGGTGTTTTCCGAGGCTTGGTACTTCAGGTCATCGTTATTCTTGTTACTCATCTACGACGCTCCATTGTCCTGAGACGAGTACCCGGTTTTCTGCTGTGCAGTTCCACAGCCAATGCCAGGTACTACTGCTCGGGTGACCGTTAATTCTGCATAGCTGCTTTACAGTCGTAGAGCACTGCAGGGAACTTGCCAGCTCCATTGGTTACCCGAGTTTAATTTTTTTCGCAAGCAGGCCGATCCTCGGCCACACAGCAGAGCATTCAAACAGATGAATTTAGAAAATGCCCTCTAATGAGCGCAAGGCTCGGGCTAGAGCATCAGCTTGACGATCGACTCGTTCGGGTCGCGGGTTTTTCCGGCGGCTTTGAGCTCGGCCAGATAATCGGCCCAGAGTGCGTCATGACGTCGCCCCAGTTCGTAGAGATAGTCCCAGGTGAACAGGCCGCTGTCGTGACCATCGTCGAAGGTCAGTTTCAGTGCGTAGTGACCGGCCGGTTCCAGTTTGCTCAGACCGACGTTGATCTTGCCGAATTGCAGGATCGGTTTGCCGTGGCCCTGGACCTCGGCGGAGGGAGAATGCACGCGCAGGAATTCGGCGGGCAGGGTGAATTCCTCGCCGGACGCGTAAGTGAGCGTCAGGGTTTTCGAGGCTTTGTGCAGTTTGATGTCGGTAGGAATAGTAGTCATTGCAGGTCATCCGACTAGATGGAACACCCTGTAGGAGCTGCCGAAGGCTGCGATCTTTTGATCTTGTCTTTTAAAAATCAAAGTCAAAAGATCGCAGCCTGCGGCAGCTCCTACAGGGAAGGTGACCTACAGGATATAACGGGACAGGTCTTCGTTCTGCGCCAATTCGCCGAGGTGACCGTTGACGTATTCCGCGTCGATCAGAATCGGCTTCTCATCGTGCGTGCTGGCCAGATCACCGGCGCTGAACGACACCTCTTCAAGCAGACGCTCGAGCAGCGTGTGCAGGCGACGGGCACCAATGTTCTCGGTCTTCTCGTTGACCTGCCAGGCGATCTCCGCCAGACGCTTGATGCCTTCGGGCTGGAACTGGATGTTCAGGCCTTCGGTTTTCAGCAGCGCGCAATATTGCTCGGTGAGCGAGGCATGCGGTTCGCTGAGGATACGTTCGAAGTCCGACGGGCTCAGCGCTTTGAGTTCAACGCGGATCGGCAGACGACCTTGCAGCTCAGGCACCAGGTCGCTCGGCTTGCTCAGGTGGAACGCGCCGGACGCGATGAACAGGATGTGGTCAGTCTTGACCATGCCCAGTTTGGTGTTGACGGTGCAGCCTTCGATCAGCGGCAGCAGGTCGCGCTGCACGCCTTCACGGGAGACATCGGCGCCGCCGACGTTGCCGCGCTTGGCGACTTTGTCGATCTCGTCGATGAACACGATACCGTGCTGTTCAACCGCTTCCAGCGCCTTGGCTTTCAGCTCTTCTTCGTTGACCAGACGCCCGGCTTCTTCGTCGCGCACCAGCTTGAGCGCTTCTTTGACCTTGAGCTTGCGCGCCTTCTTCTTGCCCTTGCCCATGTTGGCAAACAGCGATTGCAGCTGGTTGGTCATCTCTTCCATGCCGGGCGGCGTGGCGATTTCGATGCCGGCCACTTCGGCGACTTCGATCTCGATTTCCTTGTCATCCAGCTGACCTTCGCGCAGGCGCTTGCGGAACAGCTGACGGGTGTTGGAGTCGCTGCTAGGCGCTTCTTCATTGCTGAAGCCCATGCGCGCCGGCGGCAGCAGTGCGTCGAGGATACGATCCTCGGCAGCGTCTTCGGCACGGTGGCGCACGCGGGTCATTTCCTGCTCGCGCAGCATCTTGATCGCAGCGTCGGCCAGATCACGAATGATCGATTCGACGTCACGACCGACGTAGCCGACTTCGGTGAACTTGGTCGCTTCGACCTTGATGAACGGCGCGTTGGCCAGTTTCGCCAGGCGACGGGCGATCTCGGTTTTACCGACACCGGTCGGGCCGATCATCAGGATGTTCTTCGGGGTCACTTCAACACGCAGCTCTTCAGGCAGCTGCATGCGGCGCCAGCGGTTGCGCAAGGCAATCGCGACGGCGCGCTTGGCATCGTCCTGGCCGATGATGTGGCGGTTGAGTTCGTGGACGATTTCGCGGGGAGTCATGGACATAGTAGTTGGCGGTCCTCAAGCACAAACAAGCCGTGGCACGCTGGCCAAGACAGGCTTATTCGGCGAGATCCTGCTCCTCAATGGTCTGAGTGTGGTTGGTGAATACACAGATGTCGCCGGCGATGCCGAGAGCGGTTTCGACGATTTCGCGGGCCGACAGGTCGGTCTTTTTCAGCAGGGCGCTGGCCGCAGCCTGCGCATAGGCGCCGCCGGAACCCATGGCGATCAGGCCATCTTCGGGTTCGACCACGTCACCGTTGCCGGTGATGATCAGCGAGGCGTCTTTGTTGGCAACCGCGAGCATGGCTTCGAGGCGGCTCAGGGAGCGGTCGGTGCGCCATTCTTTGGCGAGTTCGACAGCGGCGCGTACCAGGTGGCCCTGGTGTTTTTCAAGCTGGCCTTCGAAACGTTCGAAGAGGGTAAAGGCGTCGGCGGTGGCACCGGCAAAACCGGCGATGACCTGGCCGTGGTACAGGCGACGAACTTTTTTCGCGTTGCCTTTCATCACGGTATTGCCGAGAGAAACCTGGCCGTCGCCGCCCATGACGACTTTGCCGTGACGGCGGACTGAAACGATGGTGGTCAAGGGAAGAGTCTCCACACAGCGGGGCGAAAGTGCCTTATGCCCATTCATATGGGGGTGCTGGAGAGGATTTCAACCGTAGCGCGGGAGAGGAGACGAGCGGCGTGTTGCACCTGATCGTCCCCACGCTCCGCGTGGGAATGCAGCCCGGGACGCTCCGCGTCCCTTAACCGCTGGGACGCTGAGCGTCCCTTGAGGCATTCCCACGCAGAGCGTGGGAACGATCGGCCGAGGGTCAGCGGCTCTGGCGTTGTTGTAACAACAGGTTGCTGAAGCCGGCACCGGCCAGTTGTTTCTGTGCCGTGGTCAGCTGTTCGCGGTTGCTGAACGGGCCGACCAACACGCGGTACCAGGTTTCATCCTTCACTGTGCCGGACTCAACCGCGACCGCCTGACCGAGCAGAATGATCTGCGCGCGGACCTTGTCGGCATCGGTTTCCTTGCGGAACGAGCCGGCCTGCAAGAAGAACTTGGTCACCGGCGCGGCTTTGCTCACCGGTGGCGCTGGCGGCGGGGTAATCCCGGCCAAGGCTGCCTGAGCGCGCGCGGTGTCGATCTTCGCCGCTTCTGCCGGTGTCACCGGCGTGGTCGGGATGGCCGGCACTTGTGGCGTCGGCAAGGTCTTCTCCGGCACGGCGTCCGGCGGCACGATCACTTCCGATTCCGGCAGCAGGGTGTAGAAGTCGTACTTCGGCTTCACCGGTTGCGTCGGGCTCGGCGGGGTCTTGTTGGCCTCGGCGATCTTCGACGCTTTCTGTTGTTGCGCCTGTTCGACTTTCTCGCGCTTGACCGTGTCGCTGCCCTTGCCCGGCTCGAGCTTCATCAGAAATACGATGAACGCGCCGACCGTCAGGCCGATGGCCATCCACAGCCAGCCCGGAATCGGTTGCTTCGCAGGAGCTTGGTAACGGCTGGCGCCACGCTTGGGTGCAGGTTTTTTCTTGGCAGCCAACTTACATACGCTCCAGAGTTTCCAGACCCAACAGCTCCAGGCCTTGCTTGAGGGTGCGACCGGTCAGCGCGGCCAGACGCAGACGGCTCTGCATTTGGGCCGGGGTCTTGGCGGCGAGGATCGGGCAGTTCTCGTAGAAGCTGGAGAACAGACCGGCAACGTCGTACAGGTAGGTGCAGAGAATGTGCGGCGTGCCTTTGTCGGACACGTTATTCAGCACTTCGCCGAATTGCGCCAGTTTCGCTGCCAACTCTTGCTCGTGCGCCGCTTCGAGAACGATCTGGCCATCGACTTCGCTGAAGTCCTTGCCCAGTTTGCGGAACACACCGGCGACACGGGTGTAGGCATACAGCAGGTACGGTGCGGTGTTGCCTTCGAAATTCAGCATCAGGTCGAAGTTGAAGCTGTAGTCGCTGGTGCGGTGCTTGGACAGGTCGGCGTATTTCACCGCGCCGATGCCGACGACTTTGGCGATGTTGCGCAGCTCGTCTTCAGCCAGCTCCGGGTTCTTTTCTTTGACCAGGCTGTAGGCACGTTCCTGGGCTTCGGTCAGCAGGTCGATCAACTTCACGGTGCCGCCGTCACGAGTCTTGAACGGACGGCCGTCGGCGCCGTTCATGGTGCCGAAGCCCATGTGTTCCATTTCCATTGGATGGGTGACGAACCCGGCCTTGCGCGCCACGGCAAACACTTGCTGGAAGTGCAGGGCCTGACGCTGGTCGACGAAGTACAGCGCGCGATCGGCTTTCAGCTTGCCGCTGCGGTAGCGCACGGCCGCCAGGTCCGTGGTGGCGTACAGGTAGCCGCCGTCAGCCTTGACGATGATCACCGGCAGCGGATCGCCGTCGGCGTTCTTGAACTCGTCGAGGAACACGCACTGGGCGCCGTTGCTCTCGACCAGCATGCCGGCGGCTTTCAGGTCGTTGACCACGTTGATCAGGTCGTCGTTGTAGGCGCTTTCGCCCATTACGTCGGCCATGGTCAGCTTGACGTTGAGCAGTTCGTAGATCTTCTGGCAGTGCGACAGCGAGATGTCCTTGAACTTGGTCCACAGCGCCAGGCACTCGGCATCACCGGCCTGCAACTTGACCACCAGGCCACGGGCGCGGTCGGCGAATTCTGCGGATTCGTCGAAACGTTGTTTGGCGGCGCGGTAGAAGTTTTCCAGATCGGACAGCTCGTCGCTGGTGATCGGGTTTTCCTGCAGATAGGCCATCAGCATGCCGAACTGAGTACCCCAGTCGCCGACGTGGTTCTGACGGATCACTTCGTCGCCGAGGAATTCGAGGACGCGGGCCACGCCGTCGCCAATGATGGTTGAACGCAAGTGGCCGACGTGCATCTCTTTGGCCAGGTTCGGTGCCGACAGGTCGACCACGGTGCGCTGCGCCGGGCCGGCCTTGCGTACGCCGACGTGGGCATCAGCCAGGGCGGCGTCGAGACGCGAGGCCAGCGCCTGGGTGTTCTGGAAGAAATTGATGAAGCCCGGGCCGGCGATTTCGGCCTTGGTGACGTTCTCGTCGGCCGGCAGCGCGGCGATGATTTTTTCCGCCAGATCGCGCGGCTTCATGCCTGCAGGCTTGGCCAACATCATCGCGATGTTGCTGGCGAAGTCGCCGTGAGTCTTGTCGCGGGCGTTCTCCACCTGGATCGCCGGCGACAGGCCTTCAGGCAACACACCTTCGTTGACGAGTTGGGTGAGGGCTTGTTGGATCAGCTGGCGAATGGTGTCTTTCATGGTCTTCTCTTTCGACCGCAAGCGCGGCGGGCGCATCGATGCGCGGGTGGAAAAACTGGGCATTATCCGTTGCGAAGACGGGCTTGCCAACCTTAGCAGGCAGCTTATGGATATGTGGTGACATTAAAGGCCAAAGATCGCAGCCTGCGGCAGTTCCTACACAGGATTCCGCGTTTTTCTGTAGGACCTGCCGATGGCTGCGATCTTTTGATCTTCAATATAAATCGACAGGGTCGACATCCAGCGACCAACGCACCGCGCGTCCGCTCGGCATCTGCTCCAGCACCAGCAACCAACTCGCCAGCAATCGGTGCAGCGGCGCTCGCGCCGTCGCCTGCAACAATAGTTGCGCGCGATAACGGCCGGCGCGGCGCTCCATCGGCGCCGGCACCGGCCCGAGCAATTCGATCCCGCTCAGATTCTGTTCAGCCAGCAAACGCTCGGCTTCGCTACACGCCTCATCGAGAAAACCTTCCGCCTGTCCGGGTTTGTGCGCTTCGGCACGCAACAACGCCAGGTGCGCAAACGGTGGCAACCCGGCGGCGCGGCGCTCGCTCAAGGCCTGTTCGGCGAAGGCGAAATACCCCTGTTCGGTGAGTTGCACCAATAAAGGATGGTCGGCGAGGTGTGTCTGGATGATCACCTTGCCCGGCTCTTCCGCCCGCCCGGCGCGCCCGGCTACCTGCACGATCAATTGCGCCATGCGCTCGCTGGCGCGGAAGTCGCCCGAGAACAAACCGCCATCGGCATCGAGGATCGACACCAGCGTCACGCGCGGAAAGTGATGCCCCTTGGCCAACATCTGCGTGCCGACGAGGATGCACGGCTGGCCCTTCTGAATCGTCGCGAACAGCTGATTCATCGCGTCTTTGCGCGACGTGCTGTCGCGGTCAACGCGCAGCACCGGATAGTCCGGAAACAGAATCGCCAGGCGTTCTTCGGCGCGCTCGGTGCCGGCGCCCACGGGCCGCAAGTCAACCTTGTTGCACTTCGGGCACTGGCGCGGGGTGCGCTCGACGTAACCGCAATGGTGACAGCGCAGTTCGCCGTAACGCTGGTGCACGGTCATTCGCGCATCGCAACGTGAACACTCGGACATCCAGCCGCAATCGTGGCAGAGCAGCGTTGGCGCAAAGCCGCGACGGTTGAGGAACACCAGCACCTGTTGGCCGTTGGCGAGGGTCTGGCCGATGGCTTGTTGCATCGGCCCGGAAATCCCACTGTCCAGTGGACGGCTTTTCACGTCCAGGCGCAGGAAACGAGGTTGTTTGGCGCCACCGGCGCGCTCGTTCAGGCGCAGCAGGCCATAACGACCGGTGTAGGCGTTGTGCAGGCTTTCCAGCGAGGGTGTCGCGGAGCCGAGCACGATCGGGATGTTTTCCTGGCGCGCGCGGACCAAGGCCAGATCGCGGGCGTGGTAGCGCAAACCTTCCTGCTGTTTATAAGAGCCGTCGTGCTCTTCGTCGATGATGATCAGCCCGGGATTCTTCATCGGCGTAAACAGCGCCGAGCGGGTGCCGATAATAATGTCGGCCTCGCCATCCCGGGCGGCGAGCCAGGCGTCGAGGCGCTCGCGGTCATTGACTGCCGAGTGCAGCAGGGCGATCCGCGCGTTGAAGCGCTGCTCAAAGCGCGCCAGGGTCTGCGGGCCGAGGTTGATCTCCGGGATCAGCACCAGCGCCTGTTTGCCGGCTTCGAGGGTTTCACGGATCAGTTGCAAATAGACTTCGGTCTTGCCGCTGCCGGTGACCCCGGCCAGCAGAAACGCGTGATAACTGTCGAAGCCGGCACGGATGGCCTCATAGGCGGCGCGCTGTTCGGCGTTGAGCGGCAATTCCGGCTGCGCGAGCCAGTGTTCGTGGCGCGCTCCTGGGGCATGCCGGCGGATTTCCACTTGCACCAGATTTTTCGCCAGCAACAGATCGAGGCTGTCCTTGCTCAGCATCAGTTTGCTCAGCAACTGATGGGCGACGCCGTGGGGATGCTGGGCCAGCGTCGTCAGTGCCTCACGCTGGCGCGGGGCGCGGGCGATGCGCGGGTCATCAAGGCTGGCGCCGGGGGTGATCGACCAGAAGCGCTCTTGACGAGCCTCGGCCAGCTCACCCTGACGCAGCAGGACTGGCAGCGCCCAGCTCAAGGTGTCGCCGAGGCTGTGCTGATAATACTGCGACGTCCACAGGCACAACTTGAACAGTGCCGGGGGTAGCGGCGCTGTGGCATCGAGCAGGGCCAGCGCCGGTTTGAGTTTCTCCACCGGCACTTCGCTGGTGTCCGTGACCTCGACCAGAATCCCGATCATCTCGCGCCGACCGAACGGCACCCGCAGGCGCATGCCCGGCTGCAATTGCTCACGCAGCACGCCGGCCGGGGCTCGGTAGTCGAACAGGCGGCGCAAGGGCGAAGGCAGGGCGAGGCGCAGAATGGCGTCGGGCACGCGGGGGGATCTCTATAAAACGCAAAATAAGGGGCGAGTGCAGATCAATTGTGGGAGCGAGCTTGCTCGCGAAGGCGGCGTGTCAGGCGCTAAAACATTGGCTGGCACAACGCATTCGCGAGCAAGCTCGCTCCCACAGTGGAGTGCGTTCAAGGCCGGGAGCCTAGCAGACGGTCGGTCTCGGTGACAGCTTGCGTGATTGAAAAGGTCTGGTAGAATCCGCGGCCTAATTACGTGCGGTATTCAACAATAGTGTTGGATGGCGGCACGCTAGCTGAGGAAAGACACCATGAAAGCTGATATCCACCCGAATTACCCAGTCATCGCTGTTACCTGCAGCTGTGGCAACAAGTTCGAAACCCGTTCGACTTTCGGCAAAGCTCTGCCAATCGACGTGTGCAACGAATGCCACCCGTTCTACACCGGTAAGCAGAAGACTCTGGACACCGGTGGTCGCGTTCAGAAGTTCGCAGACCGTTTCGGTGCTTTCGGCAAGAAACCTGCTGCTGCAGAGTAAGGTTGAAGGGCCCGGTGGGCTTTTCCTCATTGCTGAAAAAGGCGTCCCTTGCGGGCGCCTTTTTTGTGTCCGCGATTTGGCTGTCTGGCGCGCAAGCCTATTGCCCGGCGCCCACTGGATTGACCCGCGTCACGGTGCAGCGCGTGGTCGATGGCGACACCTTGCGTTTGAGCGACGGCCGCAGCGTGCGGATGATCGGCCTCAACACGCCTGAGCTGGGCAAGCAGGGCGGCAGCGATGAACCCTTCGCGGTGGCGGCACGCAAGCGCCTGCAAGTGCTGGTCGATGCCAGCGGCGGACGTGTCGGTTTGCGCGCCGGCAAGCAAGCCAAAGACCATTACGGGCGTACGCTTGCGCATATTTACAGCGCCAGCGGTGCCAACCTCGAAGCGCAGATGCTCGCCGATGGCCTCGGTTTCCAGGTCGCCGTTGCGCCGAATGTCGATCTGGTCGCCTGTCAGCAAGCCGCCGAACACAGTGCGCGAAAGGCCGGGCTGGGCCTCTGGCGGCAGTCTCCTGTACTTAAAGCGGAGCAGATCCAGCGCTCGGGCTTCGCCGTGGTCAGTGGGCGTGTGAGCAAGGTTCAGCGCAATCGCGGGGGAATCTGGATCGAGTTGCAGGACGCGCTTGTATTGCGCGTTGCACCCAATCTGGTCGGACAATTTGACAAAACCCGGTTGCAGGCGCTGCAAGGCAAGCAGATCGAGGCTCGCGGCTGGATCGTCGATCGCTCGCGGCGCGGCGGATTGCCATCCGGTCAGTCGCGTTGGCTGCTTCCGCTGACCGATCCATCAATGTTGCAAAGGCTGCGCTGACGAAAAAATTGTAGACATTTTTTCTGTCGATTGTGAACAGTCAAGCCCTTGTACGCCGTGGCTCTTGGCCCAAAGTCGTAGGGCAGGGCGCTTGACAGGGGTGACCGCTCAGTCTTGTGGGGACTTTGCGAGGCGCGTATCCTCGCTGACCAGTCTGTCCAACAGTAAAAAGCGGAATGCCAAAATGTCTGATCTGAAAACTGCCGCTCTCGAATATCATGCCAATCCTCGTCCAGGGAAGCTGAGTGTCGAGCTCACCAAGGCCACTGCTACCGCTCGCGACTTGTCGCTGGCCTACAGCCCCGGCGTAGCTGAACCAGTGCGTGAGATCGCTCGCGATCCTGAACTGGCCTACAAATACACCGGCAAGGGCAACCTGGTTGCAGTCATTTCCGATGGCACCGCGATTCTCGGTCTGGGCAACCTTGGCCCATTGGCTTCCAAGCCAGTGATGGAAGGTAAAGGCGTGCTGTTCAAGCGCTTCGCCGGCATCGACGTTTTCGACATCGAAGTTGACTCCGAAAGCCCGCAAGCTTTCATCGACACGGTAAAACGCATCTCCATCACCTTCGGTGGCATCAACCTGGAAGACATCAAGGCGCCAGAGTGCTTTGAGATCGAACGTGCGCTGATCGAGCAGTGCGACATTCCGGTATTCCACGATGACCAGCACGGCACCGCAATCGTCACCGCTGCGGGCATGATCAACGCCCTGGAAATCGCTGGCAAAACCCTGCCAGACGCCAAGATCGTCTGCCTGGGTGCCGGCGCTGCCGCCATCTCCTGCATGAAACTGCTGGTGAGCATGGGCGCACGCATCGAAAACATCTTCATGGTTGACCGTACCGGCGTGATCCACTCCGGCCGTGACGACCTGAACCAGTACAAAGCCGTATTCGCTCACGCGACCGACAAGCGCAGCCTGGCTGATGCACTGGCAGGCGCTGACGTGTTCGTTGGTCTGTCTGGCCCGAACCTGCTGAGCGCTGAAGGCCTGCTGTCGATGGCGGCCAACCCGATCGTGTTCGCCTGCTCGAACCCGGATCCGGAAATCTCCCCGGAACTGGCGCACGCTACCCGTAGCGACGTGATCATGGCCACCGGCCGTTCGGACTACCCGAACCAGGTCAACAACGTACTGGGCTTCCCGTTCATCTTCCGCGGTGCCCTGGACGTTCGCGCCAAGCGCATCAACGAAGAAATGAAAGTGGCTGCCGCCAACGCCCTGCGTGAACTGGCCAAGCTGCCTGTTCCACAGGACGTGTGCGATGCCTACGGTGGCGCTCCGCTGGAATTCGGCCGTGAGTACATCATTCCGAAGCCAATGGACAAGCGCCTGATCACCCTGATCTCCGACGCCGTGGCCAAGGCCGCGATCGAGACCGGTGTGGCCACCCTGCCGTATCCGAAGAACTACCCGCTGAAAAGCGTGGATGACGTGTTCAACGGCTAAGTCGTTGTAGCGCTTCAACCGAAAGCCCCGGCTCGTGAGAGTCGGGGCTTTTTATTGCCTGAAGATCAAGAGCCCCTCACCCTAGCCCTCTCCCAGAGGGAGAGGGGACCGATCGGGGGATGCTTGAGAGCTGCGCCGACCTGAACGCATTGTTTTGAATCCATAATCGACACAACTCTCTCAGGTCGGTGTAGGACGCCAGACAACTCGGTCAGTCCCCTCTCCCTCCGGGAGAGGGTTAGGGTGAGGGGCTCTTGATCTTCAGCCATAAAAAAGCCCCGCACTTCTCACGAAGGCGGGGCTTTTCAATACCGCGGATCAGAACAAATCGATCGGCGCCTGCTCATCCGCCGGCAGCGGGCTGCCCGGCGCAGTGCCGTTGCCCAGTTCATTCACTGACGGTGGCGTGTCTTCAGACTTGAACAGCTCGAAGTACGCGCCCGGCGTGCTCGGGGTCGCCGCACGGCCACTGACCGGGTCCACGCGCAAGCTCAGCAAACCCTCCGGCTCAGGCTGGACGTGCGGCGGCTTGTCCTTCAGCGCAGCCGACATGTAGTTCATCCAGATCGGCAGCGCCACCGTACCGCCGAACTCGCGACGACCGAGGCTTTCCGGCTGGTCGAAGCCAGTCCAGACCGTGGTCACGTAATCGGCGTTGTAACCGGAGAACCAGGCATCTTTCGATTCGTTGGTGGTACCGGTTTTACCGGCGATATCGCTGCGGCCCATGGCCAGTGCGCGACGGCCGGTGCCGAGCTTGATCACGTCCTGCAACATGCTGTTGAGGATGTACGTGGTGCGGCCGTCGACGATCCGCTCAGCCACGGCTGGCGCTTGCGGCACTGCCGCGTTGCCCGGTGCTTCACCGGCAACCGGTGTAGCGTTCACCGTAAACGAATCTGTGTGCGGCGCGGCGATACCGTCCGTCGCCGAACCACCCTGAGGCACCGTCGGCGGGTTGGCGACGAACAGCGTGTCGCCGTTGCGGCTTTCGATCTTGTCGATGATGTACGGCGTGATCTTGTAGCCACCGTTGGCGAACGTACTCCAACCGGTGGCAATCTCCATCGGCGTCAGCGTCGCGGTACCCAGCGCCAGCGAAAGGTTTGGCGGCAGATCCTGCTTGTTGAAGCCGAAACGGGTGATGTAGTCGATGGTCTTGCCCACGCCCATCGCCTGCAGCAAGCGGATCGATACGAGGTTGCGCGACTTGTACAGCGCCTCACGCAAGCGGATCGGGCCGAGGAAAGTGTTGGTGTCATTCTTCGGACGCCAGACCTTGTCCAGGTACTCGTCAACGAACACGATCGGTGCGTCGTTGACCAGCGTCGCAGCAGTGTAGCCGCTGTCCAGCGCAGCGCTGTAGACGAACGGCTTGAAGCTCGAACCCGGCTGACGCTTGGCCTGCATGGCGCGGTTGTAATTGCTCTGCTCGAAGGCGAAACCGCCGACCAGCGAGCGAATCGCACCGTTCTGCGGATCCAGCGACACCAGCGCACCTTGCGCCTGCGGGATCTGACTGAATTTCAGCGAATTGTCTTTCTGACGCTGCACGCGAACCAGATCACCGACCTGCGCCACATCCGACGGCTGGCGCGGATTGGCGCCCATGCTGTTGGTGTTGAGGAATGGTCGCGCCCATTTCATTGTGTCCCAGGCGACGTGTTCTTCGCCGGTGCGGGTCAGCACTTGCAGGCCGTTCTTGTCGACCTGGGTGACGATGGCCGGCTCGAGGCTGCTGATGGTGCGTTGTTTGGTCAGTTCGCTGGCCCAGGCTTCGCGGGTCTTGCCCGGCAGGCGCGACTCGGGGCCACGGTAGCCGTGACGCTGGTCGTAGGTCATCAGGCCTTCGTGCAGCGCGGTGTTAGCCATTTCCTGCAGGTTGCTCGGCACCGTGGTGGTGACACGGAAACCTTCGGTGTAAGCGTCGCTGCCATAGCGGCCGACCATTTCGGCGCGGGCCATCTCGGCGATGTACGGTGCGTTCACTTCCGGAGTCGGCACGTGATAGCTGGCGTTCAGCGGCTCGTTGATCGCGGCGGTGTAATCCGCCTCGCTGATCTTGCCGAGCTTGTACATGCGCCCGAGGATCCAGTCGCGACGTTCTTTGCTGCGCGCCGGGTTGGCCAGCGGATTGAAGCGCGACGGCGCTTTCGGCAGACCGGCGATCATCGCCATCTGCGCCAGGCTGACGTCACGGATCGACTTGCCGTAATACACCTGCGCGGCCGCTTCGATGCCATAGGCACGGTTGCCCAGATAGATCTTGTTCACGTACAGCTCAAGGATTTCATCCTTGGTCAGCTGTCGCTCAATCTGCAGGGCCAGAAGAATTTCGGTGGTTTTGCGCGAGAAGCTGCGTTCGCTGGTCAGGAAGAAGTTCTTCGCCACCTGCATGGTGATGGTGCTGCCGCCGGATTGAATGTGCCCGCTTTTGACCAGTTGGGTCGCGGCGCGCATCAGGCTGCTCGGATCGACGCCATAGTGGTTGGCGAAATTGTCGTCTTCAGCACTTAGTAACGCATTAATGAAATTGGGGGGAATGTCGGCGAAACGGATCGGAGTCCGGCGCATTTCGCCAAATTCTGCGATCAACTTGTTGTCGCTGGAATAGACCCGCAACGGAATCTGCAACTGAATGCTTCGCAGAGCCTCCACAGACGGCAAACCCGGACTAAGGTAAAGAAACGCGCCGCTGAGACCTAAAAGCAGTCCGCAGAAAACGGCGACGATGGACCAACCGAAAAATTTCAGCAGACGAATCAAGGCGTTTGGACATCCAGTGCAAAGAATGAATTTGGCGACGGGGTTCCGGCTACACACAGAACCATCCGCGCGGGCAGTAAAAAGCGGAAAAAAACGCTGGGCATTATAAGCACTTTTCTGCTGGGGGCGTCATTGGCGCTTCTGTCAAGACGGGGTGAAGGAACGCAATGCGTATTACAGAGTCCGTAACTCACGGAAAGTCATAGGGAATTGGTAGTGCTGGGACTCTTCAATAAAAAAACCAATACGTTACTGGGGATCGACATCAGCTCCACGTCAGTGAAGCTGCTGGAACTGAGCCGTCAGGGTGATCGCTACCGGGTCGAGGCGTACGCGGTAGAGCCATTGCCCGTCAACGCCGTGGTCGAAAAGAACATCGCCGAACTGGAAGGCGTCGGTCAGGCGCTGAGCCGTGTGCTGGTCAAGGCCCGTACCGGGCTCAAGAGCGTGGCGGTTGCGGTGGCCGGTTCCGCCGTGATCACCAAAGTCATCGAGATGGACGCCGGTCTTTCCGACGACGAGCTGGAAAACCAGCTGAAAATCGAAGCCGACCAGTACATTCCCTATCCGCTGGACGAAGTCGCCATCGATTTCGAAGTCCAGGGTGCATCGCCACGCAACCCCGAGCGGGTCAACGTGCTGCTGGCCGCCTGTCGCAAGGAAAACGTCGAAGTCCGCGAAGCAGCACTGGCTCTGGCCGGGCTGACCGCGCGCGTGGTCGATGTCGAGGCCTATGCGCTGGAGCGCTCGTTCGGCTTGCTCGCGACGCAACTGGCCGCCTCGCAGGAGCGCCTGACCGTCGCGGTGGTCGACATCGGTGCGACCATGACCACCCTCAGCGTCCTGCACAACGGCAAGATCATCTACACCCGCGAGCAATTGTTCGGCGGCCGGCAACTGACCGAGGAAATCCAGCGGCGTTATGGCCTGACCCTCGAACAGGCGGGGCTGGCGAAAAAACAGGGTGGCCTGCCCGATGATTACATCAGCGAAGTCCTGCAGCCGTTTCGTGAGGCGCTGGTACAGCAGGTGTCACGCTCGCTGCAATTCTTCTTCGCCTCCGGGCAATACAACGCGGTCGATCACATTCTGCTGGCCGGCGGCACGGCGTCAGTGCCTGGGCTGGATCGGCTGATCGAGCAGCGCCTGAGCACGCCGACACAAGTGGCCAACCCGTTTGCCAATATGGCCTTGAGCAGCAAGGTCAACGCCGGCGCGCTGGCAAGCGATGCGCCAGCGCTGATGATCGCCTGCGGGCTCGCGCTGAGGAGTTTCGACTGATGGCGCGGATCAACCTCCTGCCCTGGCGCGAAGAGCGTCGCGAAGAACGGCGCAAACGCTTTCTGCTGGCCTTGATCGGCGTGGTGGTCGGCTCGGTCGGTGCGGTGCTGATTGCCAATCAGATCATCAGCGCGGCCATTGAGCGGCAAGTGGCGCGCAACGACTACATCGGCAAGCAGATCGCCGTGGTCGACGAACGCATCAAGCAGATCAGCGAACTGAAGGCACGCCGTCAGCAACTGGTCGAACGCATGCGCATCATTCAGGACTTGCAAGGCAACCGGCAGATCAGCGGGCGAATCTTCGATCAGTTGGCGCGTACATTGCCGGACGGCGTGTATTTCACCGACGTGAAAATGGTCGGCAAAACCCTGTCGATCAGCGGTGCAGCAGAATCGAATAACCGGGTTTCCGAGTTGATGCGCAATCTGGATGCCTCTGACTGGTTCGACGCACCGAGCCTCAATGAGGTGAAGGCGACGACCGCAGGCCAGGTGGATCAGGCCAACACCTTTGAACTGACCGTCCGGCAGACCCAGCCCAAGACCTTGGAGGACGAGCAATGAAGCCGTCCAACTGGCTGGAAGGTCTGCGTGACATCGATTTCAACGACCTCGATACGAGCAACATCGGCTCGTGGCCGGCGGCAGTGAAAGCCATCGCCGGGGCGCTGTTGATGGTGCTGGTATTGGCGCTGGGCTATAACTTTTTCATCAGTGATATGGAAAACCAGTTGGAGGCCAAGCGCGAAGAAGAGGCCACGCTCAAGGAACAATTCGCGAGCAAGGCGCGCTTGTCAGCCAATCTTGAGCTGTACACCCAGCAAATGAAGGAGATGGAAAATACCTTCGGCGTGTTGCTGCGGCAATTGCCCAGTGACACTGAAGTGCCGGGCCTGCTCGAAGACATCACCCGCACCGGTCTGGGCAGTGGCCTGGAGTTCGAAGAGATCAAACTGCTGCCGGAGGTCACTCAGCAGTTTTACATCGAGCTACCTATCCAGATCACCGTCACCGGCGCCTATCACGACCTGGCCACTTTCGTCAGTGGCGTGGCCGGGCTGCCGCGCATTGTCACCTTGCATGATTTCGAACTGGCTCCCGCCAACAAAGAGGGCGGGCCGAAGCTGCGCATGAGCATCCTTGCCAAGACCTATCGCTATAACGACAAGGGGCTGCAGAAATGACCCCGATTCGTTACATCGCGTTGTCGATGACGCTGCTCGCGCTGAACGGTTGTGGTGGCAGCGATGACTTCAGCGATCTTGATGCCTACATGAATGAAGTACGCCTGCGCCCGGCAGGCAAGATTGAACCCGCCCCGACATTCCGGTCTTACCCCGTATTCACTTATAGCGCGGCCAATCTGCGCAGTCCGTTCTCGCGCCAGGTGCGGGTCGATCTGGCCGGACAGAAACACGGGGCACGCAACGTCACACCCGACCCCAACCGGGTCAAGCAATACCTCGAAGGTTTCAACATCGAGCAGTTCGAGATGGTCGGCACGATTGCCAATGCATCAGGCTCCTTCGCGTTGTTGCGCGGGGCTGGCGGCGTGCATCGGTTGAAGGTCGGCGATTATCTGGGGCGCAACGATGGGCGCATCGTCGCCATCAGCGCCACACAGGTCGATGTGGTCGAGATCGTGCCCGACGGCGAAGGCGCCTGGCTGGAGCGTCCGCGCACCATTCCTTTGAAAGAGCACTCATAGTGGAAGTCGAACAATGAACAGGATTTTCTCCACCCTCGGTTTTTCGCTATGGATAGCGCTGATGTCGCCGATGGTACTCGCGGCCAATCTGAAGACGCTGGACGTGGCGGCGTTGCCGGGTGATCGCGTCGAGCTGAAGTTGTCGTTCGACGGCCCGCCGCCGCAACCCAAGGGTTACACCACTGAATCACCGGCGCGGATTGCGCTGGATCTGCCCGGTGTCGCCAGTCAATTGGCCAGCAAGCAACTTGATCTGGGTAGCGGTAATGCGCGTACGGCCACCGTGGTCGAAGCCAAGGATCGGACGCGGCTGATCGTCAGCCTCACGCAACTGGCGCCTTACAGCACGCGGGTCGAGGGTAACAACCTTTTCGTAGTGGTCGGTCAAGGCGCACCGGCACCCGCGCCGCGTCCTGCCGCCGTGGCACCCCGTGCTGCCGCTAGCGTCGCTGCGCCCGCCAAGGCGTTTGTACCGAAAAACCGCGCGATTCGCGGTGTGGACTTCCAGCGCGGTACGGCGGGGGAAGGCAATGTCGTCATCGATCTGTCCGATCCGACTATCGCCCCGGATATTCAGGAGCATGACGGCAAGATCATCCTCAACTTCGCCCGCACCCAGTTGCCGGACAAGCTGCGGGTGCGCCTCGACGTCAAGGATTTCGCCACCCCGGTGCAGTTCGTCAATGCCGCAGTGACCGCTGATCGCACGGTTATTACCGTCGAGCCCAGCGGCACCTATGAGTACTCCACCTTCCAGACCGACAACAAACTGACCATCAGCATCCGTCCGATGACCGTCGATGACCTGCAAAAACGTAACGCTGATCGTCAGGCTTACGTCGGCGAAAAGCTCTCGCTGAACTTCCAGGACATCGACGTGCGCTCGGTGCTGCAACTGATCGCCGACTTCACCAACCTCAACCTGGTCGCCAGCGATACCGTGCAGGGTGGCATCACCTTGCGCCTGCAGAACGTGCCGTGGGATCAGGCGCTGGATCTGGTTTTGAAAACCAAGGGGCTGGATAAACGCAAGATCGGCAATGTACTGCTGGTTGCGCCGGCCGATGAAATTGCCGCCCGCGAGCGGCAGGAACTGGAGTCGCAGAAACAGATCGCCGAACTGGCGCCGTTGCGCCGCGAGCTGTTGCAAGTGAATTACGCCAAGGCGGCGGACATCGCCAAGCTCTTTCAGTCGGTGACCAGCGCCGAGGCGAAAATCGACGAACGTGGCTCGATCACGGTCGATGAGCGAACCAACAACATCATTGCCTACCAGACCCAGGATCGCCTCGACGAGCTGCGGCGGATCGTGGCGCAGCTGGATATTCCCGTGCGTCAGGTGATGATCGAGGCGCGGATTGTCGAGGCCAACGTCGATTACGACAAAAGCCTGGGCGTACGCTGGGGCGGGTCGATCCAGAACAAGGGCAACTGGAACACTTCGGGCGTCAGCAATGGCTCATCGACCACCATTGGTACACCGGGCAGCACCAGCACCAACTCGCCGTTCGTCGACATGGGTACCGTGGGCAACACTTCGGGGATCGGTATCGCCTTCATCACTGACAACGTCTTGCTGGATCTCGAGCTGACCGCGATGGAGAAGACCGGCAACGGCGAAATCGTCTCGCAGCCGAAGGTGGTCACCTCCGACAAGGAAACTGCGAAGATTCTCAAGGGCACCGAGATTCCGTACCAGGAAGCCAGCTCCAGCGGCGCGACGTCGGTGTCGTTCAAGGAGGCCTCGCTGTCGCTGGAAGTCACCCCGCAGATCACCCCGGACAACCGCATCATCATGGAGGTCAAGGTCACCAAGGACGAACCGGATTACCTGAACAAAGTGCAGGATGTGCCGCCGATCAAGAAAAACGAGGTCAACGCCAAGGTGCTGGTCAACGACGGCGAAACCATCGTGATTGGGGGCGTTTTCTCAAATACTCAAAGCAAGGTCGTAGATAAGGTGCCATTTCTTGGCGATGTGCCGTATCTTGGCCGCCTTTTCCGGCGTGATGTGGTTTCGGAGAAAAAATCCGAGCTGCTGGTATTTCTCACTCCGCGTATCATGAATAACCAGGCGATTGCTGTGAGTCGTTGATTCTGTGCGAAATTTGATTCTTGTAGGACCGATGGGTGCTGGCAAAAGCACCATCGGCCGGTTGCTGGCCAAAGAGCTGCGCCTGCCGTTCAAAGATTCCGACAAGGAAATTGAACTGCGCACGGGCGCCAATATCCCGTGGATCTTCGACAAGGAAGGCGAACCCGGCTTTCGTGACCGTGAGCAGGCGATGATCGCCGAGCTGTGCGCGTTCGATGGCGTGGTGTTGGCGACCGGCGGTGGCGCCGTCATGCGCGATGCCAATCGCAAGGCCCTGTTTGAGGGCGGGCGCGTGGTGTATCTGCATGCCTCCGTCGAGCAGCAGGTCGGACGTACGTCTCGCGACCGCAATCGGCCGTTGCTGCGTACTGCCAATCCGGAAAAAACCCTGCGCGACCTGCTCGCGATCCGCGATCCGCTGTATCGGGAAATCGCCGATCTGGTGGTGGAAACCGACGAACGGCCACCCCGCATGGTGGTGCTCGACATTCTCGATCGTCTGGCGCAGCTTCCACCCCGTTAAAGCATCGTTCGAAATGCGCTATCCTCGGCGTCCTGTCACAGCCCGCCGAGGTTGTGGCGGATGGCGTGCGAGCGGCGTCATACCCGCTACAGGCCGCAGAACCAATAATTCAGGGCAGGACGCCTGCTTCCATCTTCACTGTGGGGACACATGCAGACACTCAAGGTCGATCTAGGCGAGCGCAGCTACCCGATTCATATTGGCGAAGGTTTGTTGGATCAGCCTGAGTTGCTGGCGCCGCACATTCATGGGCGGCAGGTGGCAATCATCTCCAACGAGACCGTTGCGCCGCTCTATCTCGAGCGTCTGACCCGCAGCCTCGCGCAGTTCTCGGTGATCTCGGTGGTGTTGCCGGACGGCGAGGCCTTCAAGAACTGGGAAACCCTGCAACTGATCTTCGACGGTCTGCTGACCGCCCGTCATGACCGCCGCACTACCGTGATCGCCTTGGGCGGCGGTGTGATCGGCGACATGGCCGGTTTCGCCGCAGCCTGTTACCAGCGCGGCGTCGACTTCATCCAGATTCCTACCACCCTGCTGTCCCAGGTCGATTCGTCGGTGGGTGGCAAGACCGGTATCAACCATCCGCTGGGCAAGAACATGGTCGGCGCGTTTTATCAGCCGAACGTGGTGCTGATCGATACGGCGTCCCTGAAAACCCTGCCAGAGCGCGAACTGTCCGCCGGTCTGGCCGAAGTTATCAAGTACGGCCTGATCTGCGACGAACCGTTCCTGACCTGGCTCGAGGACAACGTCGATGCCCTGCGTTCACTGGACCAGAAGGCCCTGACCTATGCCATTGAGCGTTCTTGCGCAGCCAAGGCTGCGGTGGTCGGCGCCGATGAGAAGGAAACCGGCGTACGCGCGACACTCAACCTCGGCCACACCTTTGGCCACGCCATCGAGACCCACATGGGCTATGGTGTCTGGTTGCATGGGGAAGCGGTCGCAGCTGGCACCGTGATGGCGCTGGACATGTCTGCCCGTCTGGGCTGGATCAGTGACGCGGAACGTGATCGTGGCATTCGTCTGTTCCAGCGCGCCGGTCTGCCGGTGGTGCCACCGACTGAAATGACCGAGGCCGATTTTCTTCAACACATGGCAATCGACAAAAAAGTGATCGACGGTCGTCTGCGCCTGGTGCTGCTGCGCCGGATGGGCGAAGCGGTAGTGACCGACGATTATCCGAAAGAGGTTCTACAGGCCACGCTGGGAGCGGATTACCGCGCCCTGGCTCAGCTTAAAGGTTAATAAGATTCCGATGACTAGTTTGCATGCCGACGAGGCGTTCCTCGGCCATTTCCAGTTAAGTCACGATCCGTTCGCGCCACGCGTACCGGGCTTCAAGTTCTTCCCGGCCCAGCGCAAACCGGTGCTGGGTCAATTGCATCATCTGGCGCGTTACAGCCAGTTGCTGCTGGTGGTCACTGGCCCGCAAGGCAGCGGCAAGACGCTGCTGCGCCAGGCGCTGGTCGCCAGCACCAACAAGCAGTCGGTGCAGAGCGTGGTGGTTTCCGCCCGTGGCGCCGGTGATGCCGCTGGCGTGCTACGCCAAGTGGCGCAGGCGCTGAACGTCGCCCAGGCCGAAGTTGGCGCGATCCTGGATCAAGTGGTGCAACTCGCACTGACCGGCCAGGAAGTCTATCTGCTGGTGGACGACGCCGAGCAACTCGACGAGTCCGCCCTCGAAGCATTGATGGCGCTGGGCGCCGGCGCACCGGAAGGTCGCCCGCATGTGTTCCTGTTCGGTGAGTCGTCGCTGATCGCTCAACTGGAGGCTTTGCACCTCGAGGAAGAGCGTTTCCACGTCATCGAACTGCAGCCGTATACCGAAGAAGAGACCCGCGAGTATCTCGACCAACGGCTCGAAGGTGCCGGCCGGGGTGTCGAACTTTTCACCGCAGATCAGATCTCTGATATTCACGAAAGCGCCGAGGGTTGGCCGGGCAACATCAACCAGGTCGCTCGCGATGCTCTGATCGAAGTCATGATTGCCAGCCGCTCTGCGGTCAAGCGTCCAAGTATGGGGTTCAACATGCCGAAGAAACACGTATTGGCCATTTCCGCCGTCGTTGTGGTCGCGGTCGCTGCCGCCTGGCTGATGCCGGGTCGCA
This sequence comes from Pseudomonas sp. A34-9, assembly GCF_029543085.1. NCBI lineage: Bacteria > Pseudomonadati > Pseudomonadota > Gammaproteobacteria > Pseudomonadales > Pseudomonadaceae > Pseudomonas > Pseudomonas sp. A34-9. Next base: position 486,634 of record NZ_CP119967.1, read on the forward strand.
ACAAGGCGCCGACCACCGGTGCACCGGCCAATGAGCAGGCACAGTTGCCATTGGGCCAGGGCGCAGCCAATGGCGGCGCGCCGAACGTCGAATTCGCCGGTAATACCCAGCCGATGCCGTTGCCGCTGGTCGGCAACTCGCAACCGGTCATGCGCGGTCCACTGGCCGAAGCTGCGGGTGGCATTACCGAAGGTGACGACGGCGTGCCACTCGAAGGTTCCAGCGCTACGCCGCCGACCGTAACCACCTCCGCACCGCCTGCGGGCGTTCCGGCCGGTCCTGCGCCGACGCCGGTTCCGTTGCCAGCCGCCAAGCCAACCCCGGCGCCGACGCAAATTGCCACCGCCAAGCCTGCTCCAGCCGCGCCAGTCGCCAAGCCGGCTCCAGCGCCAGCCAAGCCAGTCGCCGCTGCCAAACCGGCCGAGAAGCCGGTGACCGTTGCCAAAGCCGCCGGTGGCAGCTGGTACGCCGGTCAGCCGACCAGCAACTACGTGGTGCAGATCCTCGGCACCAGCTCCGAAGCGACCGCGCAAAACTTCGTCAAGGAGCAGGGCGGCGAGTACCGTTATTTCAAGAAAGTCCTCAACGGCAAACCGCTTTACGTGATCACCTACGGCAACTTCGCCAATCGTGATGCAGCCGTTTCTGCCATCAAGGCCTTGCCAGCGAAGGTTCAGGCTGGTAAACCTTGGCCTCGCACTGTCGCCAGCGTCCAACAGGAACTGGCAACAACTCGCTGAAGATTCGGCGGCCTTACCCAGGCCGCCTCTCCAAGCACCTCAAAATTTCTACGAGTGCGCGCCGCCCTTACGGGCCGCGTGCCTTGTGGTGTCTGCGTCACAGTAGTCTTTGAGTCGTTGCGGTCAAAATTAAAAAAGTTTTGACTAGCACAGCAGATCGCTTTAAACCTTTCACAAATGCGACATGAATTTGCGACATTTCGTCGTCAAATTTGTGAGCCTCTGTGTCGCTGTGTACAATGACCACCCTTTTGCCCCTGCTAAGTCGGCGTACGTTCGACGCGGGATGCAAGTGGTTGAATTGAAAAGAAATTTGCCTCGAAAAGAGGCAGCCTGGTGAGAAAGTGTCTATGAAAGCAGGTCTGTACCAACCAGATGAATTCAAGGATAACTGCGGTTTCGGCCTGATAGCCCATATGCAGGGCGAGCCCAGTCATACCCTTTTGCAAACGGCCATTGAGGCCCTGACCTGCATGACCCACCGCGGTGGGATTAATGCCGACGGCAAGACCGGTGACGGTTGCGGTCTGCTGATTCAAAAGCCTGATGCGTTCCTGCGCGCCATTGCCCAGGAAACCTTCAGCGTCGAGCTGCCCAAGCAATATGCGGTGGGCATGGTCTTCTTCAACCAGGACCCGGCCAAGGCCGAAGCCGCTCGCGAGAACATGAACCGCGAGATCCTCGCTGAAGGCCTGCAACTGATCGGCTGGCGTAAAGTGCCAATCGACACCAGCGTCCTCGGCCGCCTGGCCCTTGAGCGCCTGCCGCAAATCGAGCAGGTCTACATCGGCGGCGAAGGCCTGAGCGATCAGGACATGGCCGTGAAGCTGTTCAGTGCACGTCGTCGTTCGTCGGTGGCCAATGCCGTCGACTCCGATCATTACATCTGCAGCTTTTCGCACAAGACCATCATCTATAAAGGCCTGATGATGCCGGCCGACCTGGCCGCGTTTTATCCAGACTTGAGCGACGAGCGCCTGCAAACCGCGATCTGCGTGTTCCACCAGCGCTTCTCCACCAACACCTTGCCGAAATGGCCGCTGGCTCAGCCATTCCGCTTCCTCGCCCACAACGGCGAGATCAACACCATCACCGGTAACCGCAACTGGGCCCAGGCCCGTCGGACCAAGTTCACCAACGATCTGATGGATCTGGAAGAACTCGGCCCGCTGGTCAACCGTGTCGGCTCCGACTCCTCGAGCATGGACAACATGCTCGAACTGATGGTCACCGGCGGCATCGACCTGTTCCGTGGCGTGCGGATGATCATTCCGCCAGCGTGGCAGAACGTCGAAACCATGGACCCGGATCTGCGTGCGTTCTACGAGTACAACTCGATGCACATGGAGCCGTGGGACGGCCCGGCCGGCGTGGTCATGACCGACGGTCGCTACGCGGTGTGCCTGCTCGACCGTAACGGTCTGCGCCCGGCACGCTGGGTCACCACCACCAACGGTTTCATCACCCTCGCCTCGGAAATCGGCGTGTGGGACTACAAACCTGAAGACGTGATTGCCAAAGGCCGAGTCGGCCCGGGCCAGATCTTCGCCGTGGACACCGAAACCGGGCAGATCCTCGACACCGATGCGATCGACAACCGTCTGAAATCCCGTCATCCGTACAAGCAATGGCTGCGCAAGAATGCCCTGCGCATCCAGGCGACCATGGAAGACAACGACCACGGTTCGGCGTTCTACGACGTCGATCAGCTCAAGCAATACATGAAGATGTATCAGGTCACGTTCGAAGAACGCGATCAGGTGCTGCGTCCGCTTGGCGAGCAAGGCTACGAAGCCGTTGGCTCGATGGGCGACGACACGCCGATGGCCGTGCTGTCGCAGCGTGTGCGCACGCCGTACGACTATTTCCGTCAGCAGTTCGCGCAGGTCACCAACCCGCCGATTGACCCGCTGCGTGAAGCGATCGTGATGTCGCTGGAAATCTGCCTCGGTGCCGAGCGCAACATTTTCCAGGAATCGCCGGAACACGCTTCGCGCGTGATCCTCAGCTCGCCGGTCATTTCCCCGGCCAAGTGGCGCTCGCTGATGAACCTCGACCGCCCGGGTTTCGAGCGGCAGATCATCGACCTCAACTACGACGAAAGCGTCGGCCTGGAAGCGGCGATCCGCAACGTTGCCGATCAGGCTGAAGAAGCCGTGCGCGCCGGTCGTACCCAGATCGTCCTGAGCGACCGCCATATCGCTCCGGGCAAGCTGCCGATTCACGCCTCGCTGGCAACCGGTGCGGTGCACCACCGCCTGACCGAAAAAGGCCTGCGTTGCGATTCCAACATCCTCGTTGAAACCGCGACCGCCCGTGACCCGCATCACTTCGCGGTGCTGATCGGTTTCGGCGCCTCGGCGGTGTATCCGTTCCTGGCCTACGAAGTGCTGGGCGACCTGATCCGTACCGGTGAAGTACTGGGCGACCTCTACGAGGTGTTCAAGAACTACCGCAAGGGCATCACCAAAGGTCTGCTGAAGATCCTGTCGAAGATGGGCATCTCGACCATCGCCTCGTACCGTGGTGCGCAGTTGTTCGAAGCAATCGGCCTGTCCGAGGAAGTCTGCGACCTGAGCTTCCGTGGCGTGCCGAGCCGCATCAAGGGTGCGCGTTTCGTCGACATCGAAGCGGAACAGAAAGCACTCGCCACCGAAGCCTGGAGTCCGCGCAAGCCGATCCAGCAGGGCGGCCTGCTGAAGTTCGTCCACGGTGGCGAATATCACGCCTACAACCCGGACGTGGTCAACACTCTGCAAGCTGCTGTGCAGCAGGGCGACTACGCCAAGTTCAAGGAATACACCTCGCTGGTGGACAACCGTCCAGTGTCGATGATCCGCGACCTGTTCAAGGTCAAGACCCTCGACACACCGCTGGACATCAGTGAAATCGAGCCGTTGGAATCGGTACTCAAGCGCTTCGACTCCGCCGGTATCTCGCTGGGCGCCTTGTCGCCAGAAGCCCACGAAGCCCTGGCCGAAGCCATGAACCGCCTCGGTGCGCGTTCCAACTCCGGCGAAGGCGGTGAAGACCCGGCGCGCTACGGCACGATCAAGAGCTCGAAAATCAAGCAAGTTGCGACTGGCCGCTTCGGCGTTACTCCGGAATACCTGGTCAATGCCGAAGTGCTGCAGATCAAGGTCGCGCAAGGCGCCAAGCCGGGCGAGGGCGGGCAACTGCCGGGCGGTAAAGTGAACGGTTTGATCGCCAAGCTGCGTTATGCAGTGCCGGGCGTAACGCTGATTTCGCCACCGCCGCACCACGACATCTATTCAATCGAAGACTTGTCGCAGCTGATTTTCGACCTGAAGCAGGTCAACCCGAAGGCGCTGGTCTCGGTGAAACTCGTTGCTGAAGCAGGCGTCGGCACTATCGCCGCCGGTGTGGCCAAGGCCTACGCGGACTTGATCACCATCTCCGGTTACGACGGTGGTACCGGTGCTTCGCCGCTGACCTCGATCAAATACGCGGGCGCACCGTGGGAACTCGGCCTTGCCGAAACCCACCAGACCCTGCGCGGCAACGACCTGCGCGGCAAAGTCCGGGTGCAGACCGACGGCGGCCTGAAAACCGGCCTCGACGTGATCAAGGCGGCGATCCTCGGCGCCGAAAGCTTCGGCTTCGGTACGGCGCCGATGATCGCGCTGGGCTGCAAATACCTGCGCATCTGCCACCTGAACAACTGCGCCACCGGCGTTGCGACGCAGAACGAGAAGCTGCGCAAGGATCACTACATCGGTACCGTCGACATGGTGGTGAACTTCTTCACCTACGTCGCCGAAGAAACCCGTGAGTGGCTGGCCAAGCTCGGCGTGCGCTCCCTCGAAGAGCTGATCGGTCGCACCGATTTGCTGGAAATCCTCGAAGGCCAGACCGCCAAGCAACATCACCTGGACCTGACCCCGCTGCTGGGCAGCGATCACATCCCGGCGGACAAGCCTCAGTTCTGCGGCGTTGAGCGCAACCCGCCGTTCGACAAAGGCCTGCTGGCCGAGAAGATGGTCGAGATGGCCTCGTCGGCAATCAACGACCTCAGCGGCGCCGAGTTCGACCTGGACATCTGCAACTGCGACCGTTCGATCGGTGCGCGGATCTCCGGCGAAATCGCCCGCAAGCACGGCAACCAGGGCATGGCGAAAGCGCCGATCACCTTCCGCTTCAAAGGCACTGCCGGGCAGAGCTTCGGCGTGTGGAACGCCGGCGGTCTGAACATGTACCTCGAAGGCGACGCCAACGACTACGTCGGCAAAGGCATGACCGGTGGCAAGCTGACCATCGTGCCGCCGAAGGGCAGCGTTTACAAAACTCAGGAAAGCGCCATCATCGGCAACACCTGTCTGTATGGCGCCACGGGCGGCAAGCTGTTCGCCGCCGGCACCGCAGGCGAGCGTTTCGCCGTGCGTAACTCCGGTGCCCACACGGTTGTGGAAGGCACTGGCGATCACTGCTGCGAGTACATGACCGGTGGTTTCGTCTGCGTATTGGGCAAGACCGGTTACAACTTCGGCTCTGGCATGACCGGTGGTTTCGCCTACGTGCTCGACCAGGACAACACCTTCGTTGACCGGGTCAACCACGAACTGGTGGAAATCCAGCGGATCAGCGGCGAGGCGATGGAAGCCTATCGCAGCCACCTGCAAAACGTGCTGAACGAGTACGTCGCGGAAACCGACAGCGAGTGGGGTCGTGAACTCGCCGAAAACCTCGATGACTACCTGCGCCGTTTCTGGCTGGTCAAGCCTAAGGCTGCCAACCTGAAATCGTTGCTTTCCAGCACTCGTGCCAACCCGCAGTGATATGCGCCTGAAGAGTTTGATGAGGTTTTAACAATGGCTGAACGTCTGAATAACGACTTCCAGTTCATCGATGTCGGGCGCAAAGATCCGAAGAAGAAACTGTTGCGTCAACGCAAGAAAGAGTTCGTCGAAATCTACGAACCGTTCAAACCCCAGCAGTCGGCCGATCAGGCCCACCGCTGCCTGGGTTGCGGCAACCCGTATTGCGAATGGAAGTGCCCGGTGCACAACTTCATTCCCAATTGGCTCAAATTGGTCGCCGAAGGCAACATCCTTCAGGCCGCCGAGCTGTCGCACCAGACCAACACCTTGCCGGAAGTCTGCGGCCGGGTGTGCCCGCAGGACCGTCTGTGCGAGGGGGCGTGCACCCTTAACGACGGCTTCGGCGCGGTGACCATCGGTTCGGTCGAGAAATACATCACCGACACCGCGTTCGCCATGGGCTGGCGCCCGGACATGTCCAAGGTCAAACCGACTGGCAAGCGTGTCGCGATCATCGGCGCAGGCCCGGCGGGCCTGGGTTGTGCCGACGTGCTGGTACGTGGCGGCGTAACTCCGGTGGTGTTCGACAAGAACCCGGAAATCGGTGGTCTGCTGACCTTCGGCATCCCCGAGTTCAAGCTTGAGAAGACCGTGCTGAGCAATCGTCGCGAAGTTTTCACCGGCATGGGCATCGAGTTCCGCCTCAACACCGAAGTCGGCAAAGACGTGACCATGGAGCAACTGCTCGCCGAATACGATGCCGTGTTCATGGGCATGGGCACTTACACCTACATGAAGGGCGGTTTTGCCGGTGAGGATCTGCCGGGCGTTTATGATGCCCTCGACTTCCTGATCGCCAACGTCAACCGCAACCTGGGCTTTGAAAAGTCGCCGGAAGATTTCGTCGACATGAAAGGCAAGAAGGTCGTGGTTCTCGGCGGCGGCGACACGGCGATGGACTGCAACCGCACGTCGATCCGCCAAGGCGCCAAGTCGGTGACCTGCGCTTATCGTCGTGACGAAGCGAACATGCCCGGCTCGCGCAAAGAGGTGAAGAACGCCAAGGAAGAAGGCGTGAAATTCCTCTACAACCGCCAGCCGATCGCTATCGTCGGTGAGGACAAGGTCGAAGGCGTGAAGGTGGTCGAGACCCGTCTCGGCGAACCGGACGCCCGTGGCCGTCGCAGCCCCGAGCCGATCCCGGGTTCCGAAGAGATCATCCCGGCTGACGCCGTGGTCATCGCCTTCGGTTTCCGCCCGAGCCCGGCGCCGTGGTTCGAACAGTTCGAAATCCAGACCGACAGCCAGGGCCGCGTCGTTGCGCCTGAGCAAGGTCAGTACAAGCACCAGACCAGCAATCCGAAAATCTTTGCCGGTGGCGACATGGTGCGCGGTTCCGACCTGGTGGTGACGGCGATCTTCGAAGGCCGCAATGCCGCCGAAGGGATTCTGGATTACCTGGGCGTCTAACCCCGGCCCTGAGCCAAATGCAATAACCCTGTGGGAGCGAGCCTGCTCGCGAAAGCGGTCTGTCAACCAACTTCAATGTTGGATGTACCGGCCTCTTCGCGAGCAGGCTCGCTCCCACAGTTGTTTTTCAGTGTTGCCAATAGAGCATTTCCAACGCAATAAATTGACCCGATAGACAAAAGGCTGACCTGTATCCGTGCCTTTTGCGTCGCGCTCTGAGAAAATGCCCGCACTTTTTTTCCGGATGCCGACATGACTGCCCTGAAGAACGACCGTTTCCTCCGCGCCCTGCTCAAGCAACCCGTTGACGTCACCCCGGTGTGGATGATGCGCCAGGCCGGCCGCTACCTGCCGGAATACCGCGCCAGCCGTGCCCACGCCGGTGATTTCATGAGCCTGTGCATGAATCCGGAATTCGCCTGCGAAGTCACGATGCAACCGCTCGACCGCTATCCACAACTGGACGCGGCGATCCTGTTTTCCGACATCCTCACCATCCCCGATGCCATGGGCCAAGGCCTGTACTTCGAGACCGGTGAAGGTCCGCGCTTCAAGAAAGTCGTCAGCACCCTGGCCGATATCGAGGCCCTGCCGATCCCTGATCCACACAAAGACCTCGGCTATGTGATGGACGCGGTCAGCACCATCCGTCGCGAACTGAACGGTCGAGTGCCGCTGATCGGTTTCTCCGGCAGCCCGTGGACCCTGGCGACCTACATGGTTGAAGGCGGCTCGTCGAAAGACTTCCGCAAGACCAAAGCCATGCTCTACGACAACCCGCAAGCCATGCACCTGCTGCTGGATAAACTGGCGCAGTCGGTGACCTCTTATCTCAACGGCCAGATCATGGCCGGCGCGCAAGCGGTGCAGATCTTCGATACCTGGGGCGGCAACCTGTCGGCGGCGGCGTATCAAGAGTTCTCGCTGGCCTACATGAAGAAAATCGTCAGCGGCCTGATCCGCGAACACGACGGTCGCAAAGTGCCGGTGATCCTCTTCACCAAAAATGGCGGCCTGTGGCTGGAAAGCATCGCCGAGGCTGGCGCCGACGCCCTGGGCTTGGACTGGACCTGCGACATCGGCAACGCCCGCGCCCGTGTTGGCGACAAGGTCGCGCTGCAAGGCAACATGGACCCGACGGTGCTCTACGCCAAACCGGAAGCGATCCGCACTGAAGTGGGGCGCATTCTGGCCAGCTACGGCAAGGGCACCGGCCACGTGTTCAACCTCGGCCATGGCATCACCCCAGAGGTTGATCCGGAGCATGCCGGTGCGTTCCTGCGCGCGGTGCATGAGCTGTCGGCGCAGTATCACGAGTGATCGCCACAGCATAAAAAACGCCCGGCTTATGCCGGGCGTTTTTCAAGATCAAAAGATCGCAGCCTGCGGCAGCTCCTACATTGGGATTCGCGTTTCCCTGTAGGAGCTGCCGCAGGCTGCGATCTTTTGCTTTTAAGCTTTGACACCACCGAGAGGCGGCAACTTCGCCAGTTTCAACGCCACCAGCAGCGCCACTAGCAACAGCGCTCCAATGAACAGGCCAATCCCGTTCCACCCGCCCAGATGCCAGAACACCCCACCCGCCGTCCCGGCAATACTCGACCCCGCGTAATAACTGAACAGATACAACGACGACGCCTGGCCCTTGGCCTTGATCGCCCGCCGACCGATCCAGCTACTCGCCACCGAATGCGCGCCAAAGAAGCCAAAGGTGAAGATCAACATCCCCACGATCACGAGCAGCAGCGGTGTAAACATCGTCAACGCCAGGCCGGCAAACATCAGCGCAATGGTCGCCCACAGCACTTTGCGTCGGCCCAGCTTGTCCGCCAGCGAGCCAATCTTCGCCGAGCTGTAAATCCCCGACAGGTAAACCACCGACAACAACCCGACGAATACTTGATCAAGGTTGTACGGCGCCGCCAGCAAGCGATAGCCGATGTAGTTGAACAGCGTGACGAACGCGCCCATCAGCAAAAACGCTTCAAGAAACAGTAGCGGCAGACCGGCATCGCGAAAGTGCATGGTGAAACCGTCGAGCAAGCTGCGCGGGTGCAGTGAACGTGAGCGGAAGTTGCGCGACTCGGGAAGAATCTTCCAGAACACCGCTGCCGCAATCATCGCCAGACCGCCGATCACCAGCATCGCCGTGTGCCAACTGACGAAGTCGATCAGCACGCCGGTGATCAAGCGCCCGCTCATCCCGCCAATCGCATTGCCGCCGATGTACAAGCCCATCGCCAGACCGATGTGTTGCGGGTGGATCTCTTCGCTCAGATAGGTCATGGCCACCGCCGCCAGCCCACTCAGCGACAGCCCGATCAGCGCCCGCATGATCAGCACGCCGTGCCAGCTCGGCATCATCGCGCTGGCCATGGTGCACAGCGCTGCGGCGAACAGTGCAGCGACCATCACCGGTTTGCGCCCGACCCGATCGGAAATCGGTCCGGTGATCAGCAGGCCGATGGCGAGCATGCCGGTGGCCACCGAGAGGATCAGGCTGCTCTGCGCGGCGTTGATTCCATATTCGTGGGACAACAGCGGCATCATTGGCTGCACGCAATACAACAGGGCAAACGTCGCGAAACCGCCGCTGAACAGTGCCAGCACCGTGCGCATGAACATCGGTGTGCCTTTTTCGATGTAAATCTCTTGCAGTTCGGCGACGACATCGTCCGCCGCAGCGGGCGGGACTTCATGGGCTAGGGGCGCGACAGCAGTTTTCACTTCAGACCTCGGAGGGCACGGCCAGGCAGGCAATGAAAAAATCATATAGCTGGCTAATGTTTCTATCCAATATATTGTTCGACCTGTTTGATAGCTTTTACGACCTAATGGGGTTTCCATGGAATTGCGTCATCTGCGCTACTTCATTGCCGTCGCCGAAGAACTGCACTTCGGCCGCGCTGCACAGGTGCTGGGGATTTCTCAGCCGCCGCTGAGTCAGCAGATTCAGGCATTGGAGCAAGAGGTTGGCGCGCGACTGTTCGAGCGGACCAATCGTCGGGTCGAGCTGAGTGAGGCGGGGCGATTGTTTCTGCAGGAGGCGCGGCTGGTGCTGGCGCAGGTCGATAAAGCGTCGGACGTCGCCCGGCGTGCGCAACAGGGTGAATTGGGTGAGCTGAAGATTGGCTTCACCTCTTCGGCGCCGTTCAACTCGACGATTCCGCAGGCGATCTTTTCCTTCCGTCAGCGTTTTCCGGCGGTGCACCTCAACCTTCGCGAGATGAGTAGCACGCAAGTTGCCGAGGGCCTGGTGGATGAGTCGATCGAGGTGGGCATCATGCGCCCGCTGGGTTTGCCGGATTCGCTGAGTGTGGTTGAGTTGATGCGCGAGCCACTGGTCGCGGTGCTCGGTTCCAAGCATCCACTGGCGCAGGGGTCGGAGCAGGGCTTGTTCCTCTCGGCGCTGGCGCTGGAGCCGTTCGTGTTCTTTCCGCGCAGCTACGGCAGCGGGTTGTATGCGCAATTGCTGAGTCTGGCGCGCGATGCCGGGTTCAGCCCGCACTTCGCCCAGGAAGCGGGGGAGGCGATGACCATCATCGGTCTGGTCGCAGCGGGGCTGGGGGTTTCGGTACTGCCGGCGTCTTATCAGCGGATGCGTATCGACGGCGTGGTTTATCGACCGTTGCTGGATCCAGAGGCTGTTTCTGCGGTGTGGCTGGTGCAGCGCAAGGATCAGAAATCGCCGATGGCCAAGGCGTTTGTCGAGCTGCTCACACGCAAGGTCGAGTCCGCTTAAGGGATCGCAGCCTTCGGCAGCTCCTACAGGGAAAGGCGAATTTCATTGCAGGAGCTGTCGAAGGCTACGATCTTTTGATCTTGCCTTCAGGGCAACCGCACCAAATCGCCTCTCAACGCCACCCGCGTGACAAAAATCCCCGCCCGGCACTCGTACGTATTCAAATCCTTGCGCACATGCTGGTCGTAATAGCTGACGATATTGACCACCGCATTTGCCCCGACCCGCTTGGCATCGGCCTGCAACTTGATCAGATTCGATTGCAGCACCCACTCGCAGGAATCATGGTCGCTCTTGTTGAAACCGTTGGTTTTCAGATCACTGATGACATCGCGCTGCAACAACCGTTGAGTGCCCTGAGGCCCGTTCCCGGCCAGATAAAACTTCACACTGCCATCCAGCCGCCCGGCGCGAATCGCGTCCGAGAGTACGGTTTCGAACGGCATATACATGAGGTTGGTGGCGTGGCCGGCGCTGGGCAGTAGCGCGAAAAGTGCGGCGGCGATCAGGGCTTTCACTTGCATGGTCATCTCCTTGACGGTGAAAGAGAACCGCGAGTGCAGGGCCGATAGGCTCGCCGTTCCTACAGGCGTATTGATGACCTGCATGAGCGAGTGTAGATGCTGTGTGGCGAGTGTTCAGCTTGTGGAGCCGTATTCACCACATTTGCGGTTACGAACTGTTTTAGCGAGTGTTTCTTTTCTTGCGCAGAATCGGTTTCTTTAAGTGAGTGCCATGGATGCCACTTCGATACCAGCCCAAGGAAGGTAGTGTTCTGATCTGCGACTTCAGAGGTTATGAAGTACCTGAGATGGTCAAGGTCAGACCCGTTGTCGTAATACGCAAACACAGAACCAACAGTATGTTGGTGACGGTCGTACCGCTGAGTACCACTGCGCCGGATTACTTACTAGATCACCATTTCGAACTCTCCAGCCATCTTCAAGGCGCCAGCCCGATCTGTTGGGCGAAGTGCGATATGGTGGCCACTGTCAGCCTTTCCCGACTGGACCGGATCAAAAGCAGAGATCGTGAAGGAAGGCGCGTCTATCTGATCTCATACCTTGAAACAGAAGAGTTCTGCGCCGTTAAAGCTTCCGTCAGGCGGGCGCTTGGGCTGTAATGGCTACAGAAGTGGCGCAGTGAGGCCAAACGCCAGCCGTTGTCCGGATTGATGATTCAGGCAATACTGCGAGCGTTCCCGCAAGGGGCTTGTGAGACTCTGAGGATCCTGGGTGACCAGCCATCGCAGAGCCAGACAGGTAATCGGCGATGACAAGCCGACCTGTTTCTGAAAGGGCGCCGAATGGCGCCCTTTGTCGTTTCTACAATCCCATCAATCCACGTGCGCCAGATCCCCGCGCAACGCCACGCTCGAAACCACCATGCCGGCACGGCACTGGAATTTCTCGGTGTCTTTGTACAGGTCGCGCTGGTCGACGCTGGCGATGTTGATCACGGCGTTGGCGTCGGCTTTTTTCGCGGCGTTCTGCAGGGTGGCCAAAGCCGATTGCAGGGCCCAGAAGCAGGCGTCTTCGTCGGATTTGTTCGAGCCGTTGGTTTTGCGGCTGCTGCTGACGGTGTCGAGTTTGCGCACTTGTTTGGGCAGGGTTTCGCCGGCCAGGTAGAACTTCACGCTACCGTCGAGCAGGCCGGCGTCGGTGGCGCGTTTGACGCCCTCGCGAAAGCTCAGGTAGGTCGGCTCGTCGGCACCTTGCTTGACGATGCCCAGGTCGTTGACGAATTCGATGTCCGGGTTGATCGACAGTTCTTTGAGCACGTTGTCGCGCAGGCGGTTGACCCAGCGGTTGTAGTTGCCGTGGATCTTGCCGTCCTTGGCGTCGAGGCCGTAGCTGCTGCGGTAGTCGATTTCGAACGAGGTTGGGGTGAACGGAATATCGACTTCGGCGTGATGGCGACCGCGCACGGTGATCGCCGCTTTGATCATGCCCGGACGCACCGACTGCACGACCCATTGACGGTCGTTGAGTGCGGTGACGATCGCGCGGCTCATCTGTTGCTGGGTGAAACCGAGGTTGGGCGAGAACTCTTCCTTGGCGTTGTAAACCGGTTTGCTGGTGCAACCGCCGAGCACAAAAGCGAGTGCCAACAGAGCGGCGATGCGGTGAAACTGAGTCATTCCCTTCACTCCAAACGTGTTGCGGTCAGTGCCAGCGGCGGAAAATCAACGAGGTGTTGACGCCACCAAAAGCGAAATTGTTGTTCATCACATAGTCGTGATGCATCTGGCGGAATTCACCGCGCAGGTAATCGAGTTTGCCGCAGTGCGGATCGACCTCGTCGAGGTTGAACGTGTGCACGTACAGGTCGCGGTTCATCATCTCGATGCTGAACCACGACTCCAGCGCGCCGCAGGCGCCGAGGGTGTGGCCGAGGAAGCTTTTCTGCGAGCTGATCGGCATGCGTTCACCGAACAAACTGCTCGTCGCCAGTGTTTCGGCAATGTCGCCCTGTTCTGTAGCGGTGCCGTGACCATTTACATAGCCAATGGCATCCGGTGTCAGGCCGGCGTCTTCCAGCGCCAGTTCCATCGCACGGCGCATGGTCACTTGTTCCGGGCGTGTGGTGTGCTGGCCGTCGGCGTTGCTGCCGAAGCCGACGATCTCGGCATGGATGTGCGCACCGCGCGCGAGGGCGTGTTCCAGCTCTTCGAGGACCAGCATGCCGCCGCCTTCACCGATCACCAGACCGTCGCGGCCCTTGTCGTACGGGCGTGGGCTGGTCTGCGGCGCATCGTTTTTCAGGCTGGTGGCGTAGAGCGCGTCGAAGACCATGGCTTCGGTCGGGCACAGCTCTTCGGCGCCGCCGGCGAGCATCAACGGCAGGCGGCCGAACTTGATCGCCTCGTAGGCGTAACCGATGCCCTGACTGCCGCTGGTGCAGGCGCTGGACGTCGGGATCAGCCGCCCGGTCAGGCCAAAGAAGATGCTGATGTTGGCGGCGGTGGTGTGCGGCATCATCCGCACGTAGGAGTTGGCGTTGAGGCCTTCGGCGACCGAGTTGAGCAGCATGTTGCCGAACGCTTTGATCTCGTCGGTGCTGCCGGTAGACGAACCGCAAGCGACGCCCATGCGGCCATCCTTGATCGAAGGATCGCCGAGCAGGCCGGCGTCGGCGAGTGCCTGTTCCGCCGCACCCACCGCAAGACGCGACACCCGGCCCATGCTGCGCAGTTGCTTGCGGGTCCAGTGCGCAGGCACTTCAAAATCATCGATCGGCCCGGCCAGGCGGGTGTTGAGTTCGCTGAAACGATCCCACTCGTCCATCCGGCGGATGCCGCTGCGATTGGCCGCAAAGTTGCCGGCGATGGTGTCCCAGTCGCTGCCCAGCGAAGTGATGCCGGCCATGCCGGTGACGACGACGCGCTTCATCAGCACAAGCCTCCGTTGACTGCCAGGACCTGGCGGGTGATGTACGAGGCTTCCGCCGACATCAGGAAATTCACCGCACTGGCCACCTCTTCCGGGGTGCCCATGCGTTGCGCGGGAATCATCTTCATCAACTCATCCACCGGCACGTTTTCATCGAGCATGGCCGTGTCGATCAGGCCCGGCGCGACGCAGTTAACGGTGATTTTGCGCTTGCCCAGTTCGATCGCCAACGCCTTTGCCGCGCCGATCACGCCAGCCTTGGAGGCGCTGTAATTGACCTGGCCACGGTTGCCGATCAGCCCTGAGACCGAGGTGATGCAAACAATGCGACCGGCGGCGCGGCGGCGGATCATCGGCATCATCACCGGGTGCAGGACGTTGTAGAAACCGTCGAGGTTGGTGCGCAAGACCACGTCCCAATCATCGTCGCTCAGCGCTGGAAACGCGCCGTCGCGGGTCAGCCCGGCGTTCAGCACCACGCCGTAATAGGCGCCATGGGTTTCGACATCGGCTTCAAGAATGGTTTTGCAGGCTTCGCGGTCGGCGACATCGAATTGCAGGATCCGCGCCTTGCGCCCCAGTGCTTCGATCTCAGCCTGAACGGCTTGCGCTTCAGTCATGCCGCTGCGGCAATGCAAGACAATGTCATGTCCGGCCTGCGCGAGGCGCAAGGCGATGGCGCGGCCGATGCCACGGCTGGAGCCGGTGACCAGTACGGATTCAGTCATCGTTCGACTCCTTTGTCTGTTGCAGATATTGATTTACCCGAGGCGGACGGAAAACGTTCAGCCGCGCGCTGGCGTGGATGCCATCGCCATTGATATGGCATTCGAACACGCCCATGCCGTTATCATCTTCCAGCGAGCGCAGACCATGGATGCTCAACTGGCTACCGGCGGGGAAGGCTTCGACGTTGCACTCAAACTTGCGTGTGCCGAGCAGAAAACCCAGCTCCACCGGGTTGCCTTTCTGCCGTGCGTGGCAACCGGCAAATGCGGCGACGCTCTGCGCCATCAACTCCATGCCGACCCACGCCGGCAGGCTGCCGTCGGGCAGATTGAACAGGCCATCAGGCTTGACCGTGAGGCGGGTGAAAATCTGCTCATCGTCAAAGCTTGAGATGCTGTCGATCAGAATCATGTCGCCCGCGTGGGGCAGCAGTTCGGCGAGCGGCCAGGGCGTCATGGGGCGTCTCCGATAATCAGGCTGACGTTATTGCCGCCGAAGGCAAACGAGTTGCTCATCAGGTAGCGGGGTGCAATGGACGTCAGGCGCTCGCTTGCGGTCACCCAGTTCAGCGCTGGCAGCGCAGGATCGGGCTGAGCGTCCCAGACGTGAGGCGGCAAGGCGTGGCCGGGGTTTTCGGCGCTCAGGCTTAACCAGCAAAACGCCGCTTCCAGCGCACCGGCCGCACCGAGGGTGTGGCCGGTCATCGGTTTGGTCGACGAGCACGCCACGCCATCAGGGAACAACGCCGCGACCGCCAGACTCTCCATGGCGTCGTTGTGTTGGGTGGCGGTGCCGTGCAGGTTCAGGTAGTTGATCTGCGTTGCGTGCAGGTGCGCGCGGTTCAAGGCTTTCTGCATGGCTTGCAGCGCCCCGCGCCCCGTCGGCTCAGGGGCGGAAATATGATGCGCGTCGGAGCTGGCACCGGCGCCGAGCAAGGCAATGGCCGGGCCGTCACCGGGTTGCCTGCTCATGACGAACAGCACCGCCGCCTCACCGATGTTGATGCCGCTGCGGTTGGCCGAGAACGGATTGCAGCGTTCGTCGGACATTGCTTCGAGTGACGAGAAACCGTTGAGGGTCAGTTTGCACAGGCTGTCGACGCCGCCACACAGCACCGCGTCGCACAGGCCCAGATCGAGCAAACGCTGAGCGCTCATCAGTGCCCGGGCGCTGGAGGTGCACGCCGTGGAAATCACATAGGCCGGGCCGCTCAGTTGCAGCCAGTCGGCGAGGAAGTTGGCCGGCGCGCCGAGTTCCTGCTGACGGTAATCGTATTCGGCCGGGAACTGTTGCTCGCGAATATAGTGCGCCAGGCCACGGCTGGCCTCGTCGATGCCCGAGGTGCTGGTGCCGAGGACCACGCCGATGCGGTCACGGCCAAAGGTCCGGATTGCTTGATCGATGTCATCGCGAACCTGCAGCGCTGCCTCCAGCAACAGCTGATTATTGCGGCTGCGCTGATCGGCGAGCGCTGCCGGGATCGGCGTCAGTTCGCCCTCGACGGCGGCCACGGGCAACTCACGCTCCGCCACCCAGCCGGACTCGCGGCGCATGCCCGAGCAGTCGCCGGCAAACAGCTTGCGTGCGACTTCGGACTTGTCGCGGCCCAGCGCGCAAATGACGCCGAGGGCATTCAGGTAAGCGGTCATGGCGTCGGTTCACTCAGCGGAGTAACGCGATAGTGCGGGCCTTGGGGCAGGTTCAATTCGAAGCTCAACGGTTGTGAATAACGGATGTCCCAGCGCGCTGACAGAGCGCGTTGCTGACCCTGTTGCTGCGCGCCGGGGTAATTACGCTGCAACTCCTCGGACGGGGTCAGGGCGAACAGTAGCGCGGCAAACAATTCGCGGGCTTCCGGGTTCGGCGGCAGCAGACCATCGGCTTGCCAGTGGCCGTCGACCAGTTGCTGACGGGCCTGAGGAATACCCAGCGGATCCATCATCGACCAGCGAATGCCCGGGCCTTCACGCTGGATCACCAGCAGCCAGTCCTGGCGTTGCCCGGCTTGCTGGCGTTCGATGTGCATTTGCAACGGCAGCGGCAGCGTCGGATTGCCCGTCGGCAACGGCGCCTGGCTGGCGCAGGCACTCAACAGAAGCATCATGCCGACCACAAAAAGTCGCCACACCGCGGACACTGTAGGAGTGAGCCTGCTCGCGATGGCGGTGGCACATTCGAAAAACATGTCGGCTGACCCACCGCTATCGCGAGCGGGCTCACTCCTACAGGTTATGTACAACATCAGAGAACACCTTCAAGCGGCTTGCGCGCAACAACGTTGACCAACGTCTCTTCGCGCTGACCGAATGGTTTGGGTTTGAGTAAGCCAACCCGCTCCAGCAAGCCAAAATCCTTCGACCGGCTCCACCACAGATACGGGTACGAGACATTGCGTTCGCCAAACTCGAAACCCTGCCCGCGAATCATCTCCAGGTACTGCGCTGCACTCTTCTGCACATGCATCGGATGACGAAACAACCAGCGAATCACCCACGTATCAATGTAAGCCTCGGTGGACTCGGCGAACAGCAGATAGCCACCCGGTTTCAGCACCCGGTAAAACTCGGCCAAGGCCTTTTCCTGCTCGACCAGATGATGAAAGGTCTGGTGGCAGAACAGCAGGTCAACGCTGGCGTCCGGCACATTGAGCGTCGCGCAATCGCTGCCGATCAGTTCCACGGTCAGATTCAGACGCACCGCTTCTTCGCCACTCAACTCAAGGCTGTGCGGGTCGGCATCAACGCCGATCAAACGCTGTGGCGCAAAGGCCTGGCGCAGATGGCCGAAGGACTTGCCCTGACCGCAACCGGCATCCAGCAACACAGGATGTTCCGGCAGCGCTTCACTGAACAGCCCGCGCAAGTCATTGATCGCGACACGCAACACGTGGTGCTGCCAGGTGTGGCTGCGCAGGAACCAGAAACCAAAGCGGGTTTCCTCGACGTAGCTGTCGCTCAAGTAATTCATGGGGCGTCCTTTGCACAGAGTTCGGAAATCATCTTCAAGCGGCGGCGCGCTTCGCTGACGAACGGGTTGCGCTCATCCCAGGCATAACCGGCGAGGATCGAGCAGATCATCCGACGGATTTCCGCCTGACTGTCTTCATAAAAAATCACGTCTTGAAAAGTGCCGGCATACCAGCCCTCGACATAGCAGCGGAAGGTGTCGACGCCGCGCTTGAGCGGCTCGGCAAATTCGCTTTGCCAGTCGACCGTTTCACCTTGCAACTGCCGGTGCAGCACGGCGGCGGCCATGCTGGCCGAGCGCATGGCGATGGTCACGCCGGAGGAGAACACCGGGTCGAGAAATTCTGCCGCGTTGCCGAGCAGGGCGAAGCCCGGGCCGTGCAGGGTTTTCACATTGGCGGCGTAACCGCCGAGCGTACGCGCCGGCGTGTCCCACACGGCGTTGTCGAGCACGCCGGCAAGGCTCGGGGTTTCGGCGATGAAGCTGCGCAGGCAGGCATCCAGATCGCTGTTACGGCCCTTGAAATGTTCCTCGGCGGCGACCACCCCCACCGAGCAGCGTCCGTTGCTGAACGGGATCGTCCAGAACCAGATATCGCGATGTTCCGGATGCGTGGTGACGAGGATTTTCTCGCGGTCGAATGCCGGGTTGTCGATGTGATCTTCAACGTGGGTGAACACCGCCTGACGCACCGGGAAATTCGACGGTGCTTCCAGATCCAGCAGGCGTGACAGCACGCGGCCATAACCACTGGCATCGAGGACGAAATCCGCTTCGAGACGATATTCACTGCCGTCTTCGCGGCGCACATCCAGCTGCGGTTTCGCCCGGTCGAAATCGACGCTGACGATGGCATCGCCGTAGCGGATTTCCGCGCCTTGCAACGCCGCCTGATCGGCCAGCAGCTTGTCGAAGTCGGCGCGTTGCACCTGAAACGTGGTCGGCTTGCCGCCGGTAAAGGTGTCAGCGAAATCGAAGGCGCTGTAACGCTCACCCCAGGCGAATGCGGCACCAGTCTTGCGCTGGAATCCGGCGGCGTTGACGGCGTCGAGCATGCCAGCCTCTTCGACGAAATCCAGGCAATGGCTGAGCAGGCTTTCGCCGATCGAAAAGCGTGGGAAGTGCTGGCGCTCGATCACCAGTACATCGTGGCCCTTGCGCTTGAGCAGCGCAGCGGCGATGGCGCCGGACGGGCCGGCACCGATGATCACGACCTGACGGGATTCCATTTCAACGATTGGCACGTGAACTCCGGGGCAGGTGGGATTTGATATCCCGCGGTGCGCGATGCAGGCCGATGAGGGCCGGTAGCAGCGTCGCGATCAGGCCCATCAGCATCAGCGCAAAGTACAGCGCCGGTGTGATGAGTTGTTGTTGCAACAGCAAATTGAGAAAGACGATTTCACTCAGGCCGCGAATGTTCAGCAGCACGCTTTCGCGCCAACGGCTGGCGCCTTCGAACGAAGCGCCGGCCCAGCCGAGGCCGAGCCAGTTACCCAGCAGTTTACTGGCAATCGGCAACAGCAGCAGCGCCGCCCATTGCACCGCGCCGAGGCTGGCGAGGGCACTGTGCACGTCGATTTGCACAATGCCGAAGGTGAGAATCAAGGGTATTGCCAGCCCTGTCTGCAAACGGTTCATCCAGCGCGCCGGCAACGGCAGCACCAGCGGCACTTTCAGCGCGGCCATACACAGCAGATAGCCGATACCGAAGATCAGCGCGTTGAGTTTGTAATGCTCGGCCATCACCAGCAGCGCAAAGAACCCGAGGCTATAAGTCAGCGGTCGGCGCACAGCGAACAGATGCAGCAACAGCGGCACACACGCCAGGCCCAGCGGCAGCAACAGACTGCTCAGGTGCAGACTGCCTTGAGCGAGGCCGAACAGCGTCCAGCAGGTCAGATCAATCAGGATCGCGGTCTGCACCAACCGGCGGGTGGCGGCCGGCGGATAATCGATGTGCCGCAGATACAGGTACAGCACCGGGATCGCGGTAATCGCGAACACCAGACCGATGGCCAGCGAGTTGAGCCACGCTTGCGTCGGCAGCAGCCAACAGGCAGTGGCCAGGCCACAGGCGAATGGCACGGCGAAACTCGGCAGCGCAATTTTCACGCTTTGACGGTCCAGCTTCAGATCGATCACATCACTGAGAATGTGCCCGAGCAGCAGGGCAAAACTCAGGCTGTAGAGGTGCTTCAGCCACTCGGGGGCGATCAGTTGCGCGCCGCTGAGTTGCCAGCCCGGTTCGATCCAGAAATACATCAGCAGTGGCAAGCCGAAGCTCGCCAGCAGCAACTGGCTGACAATCGGAATCAGACCGAAGTGACGACCGATACGGGTGGCCACGGCGAACAATGCCAGGGCCAGCAGCCAGAATCCGACGACCATCATGTTCTCGACTCCGCAACGGCGGCCCGCTGTTCGTGGCGTCCGGCCCACGGCGCGAGCATGAAACTGAATGCCAGACCGAGGCTGACCGACAAGCCGAAATTGCTCACCGCCGGTGTGCTGGAAACCGCCAGCAGCCCGAACGACAGCCACGTTGTCAGCGCCGCCAACAGCGTGCCGAGCAGGCTCACCGCTGCGCCGCCCACTTGCTCACGCATGAGAATCGCGTAATCGACGCTGATCGCCGTCACCAGCAGCAGGCCGAACAGGCTGAACAAGGTCAGCGGCTGACCGAGCCAGCCAAGGCTGGCCAGACTGCACAGCGCGGCGAGCAGCGGCAATGCGACGATGCGCAGCGCACCACCGAAGCCGAACGGCACGATCAGCACCAGCACGATCAACACGCAGGATGCGAGCTTCAGTTCGGCCGCGCTGATCTGCGTCGCGGCAAATACTTGATTCAGCTCGCCGAGACGATCAACCAGCATCACGCCGGGCAAGTCCAGTGCCTGCACGCGCAACAGCGCCGGGTTATTCAGGCCTTGCAGGCTGGTCATTGCCGCTACGCCGTCTTCGGTCGCGCCGAGCCACAGCGTGCGATAAGGCTCGCCGAGCGGACCGGCCAGTGCGGCGTCGATGTCTTCGGCGGGAATGGTCTGCAACTGTTGCAGTTCGTTTTGCAGCGCGGCGGGTGGTACGCCGAGGTCAAGCAGTGGCTGCCAGTACTGCGGCAGTTTGTTCAGTGCTGCGCGAACCTGTTCCTGTTGGCTCGGCGGACTGACCAATTGATCGAGCGCCAGATAGCCTTGCAGTTTGTCGAGGTTGACCAGTTGTTGCAGGCGCTCGCTCAGCGCAGCCTGACGCTCCAGCAATTGCTGCTGATTGGCGGCACGCACCAGGAAGAACTGGCTGGTCGGTTGATAGCCGGTGATTCGCGCGATGGTTTGCGCTTCATCGGTCAGGTGTTGTGGTGCGCCGACCCACTGGCGGATGTCGTTTTTGCTTTGCAACTGCATCAGGCCGCCAGCGCAGAAGGCGATCAGTAACGCCAGCAGCACCGGCGTGCGCACGCGTTCGAGAAGTTTCTCGCGCAGATTGACCAAGCGTTCGGCCAACGTCAGCGGCCACTGCGCTGGGCGTAATTCGACGTTTTTCAGCAGCGCCGGCAGCAGGCACACCGCTGACAAATACGCGCCGAGCAGGCCGGCGGCCGAGAACACTGCGATCTGCGTCAACGCCGGAAATGGCGTCCAGGCCAGCGCCAGATAACCAATGGTGCTGGTGATCAGGCTCAGCGTCAGCCCCGACAGCGTCAGGCGCAAGGCCGGCCAACTGCGCCACGGTTTCAGGCTCCAGCTCTTCGACAGATAGTGCAGCGGGTAGTCCACCGCCACGCCGATCAGGCTGGAGCCGAGCACCAGTGTCATCACATGCATGTGGCCGAACAGCGCGACACACGCCACCGCCCCGAACAGCATGCCAACGAGCACCGGCACGAACGCCAGCAACACGCGCCAGCGACGGAAAGCGAGCAATAGCAGCAACAGAATGCCGACCGTTGCGCCGCCGCCGACCCAGGTCATCTCGCGAGTGGCTTGCTGCTGACCGTTGGCCGCGTACAGCAAGCCACTGGCGGCCAGCAGTTGCACGTCGGATTTCGCGGCCTGCTCGCGACTGTGTTGCAGCAGTGCGGCGACTTGCAGTGGCAGGTTCATGTCGAAGGCATTGCCAGTGGTGCGTGCGCGCAGCAGCACCCAGCTCTTGCCGTCGGCATCGGCGACCAACGCGCCGCTGCCGATGTCCAGTTGCACTGCGCCGTGCTTCGGCTGGCTATTCTGGATGCGCCCGGTCAGGCCCAGCCAGTCATCCTGGCTAGGCACCAAAGTGAAACCGTTGAATGGATCGAACAGGGCCTGTACGCGCTGCTGCATGAACACGTCGGGGTGTTCGATCAGCAGTTGCCGATCATCCGCCGAGAGCATCGCCAGTCGCCCTTGCAGCAGTTGCGTGCGCAGGGCCGGCAGATCCGCTTGCAGGTTCCACTGCACTTTTTCGAACAGGCCGCTGGCTTGCCATTGCTCGCCCAGCGTCTGTGCCATGGCCACGGCTTGCGGGCGATCGGCGTGGCCGACCAGTACCAGCATCTCGCGGTTGAGCGGCTCCTGCATGCGCTGTTCGGCGCGCTGTTCGAGGGCGTCAGGGTGGGTGCCGGGCACCAGCTCCATCAGGTTCGCCGACAGCGGCGCACCCTCGCGCCACTGCCAGCCGGCCAGCGCGACGACCGCCAGCAGCAGAATCAGGAACAGCCAGGGCAGCCTGCGTTCACTCGGCAAAGTCATGTTGCTCCGCGTCGCTCAACGGTTGATTGGCGTTGCTGTTCTGCATGCGCAGCACGGTGCTGTCGCCCTGGGTTTCCAGCAGCTCGATGGTCTGCACCAGCGCGCCGCCGTCGATGTTGATCTGTTTGAACACTTGCTTGAGCAGCAGCGAACGCGGGGTCAGCGTGAGTTTCCACTGTTGCGCGTCGCCATTCAGCGCCAGTTCGAAGTCGCGTTGCAGGCCGCTGCTGTCGCCTTGCAGCACGGCGAGGAACAAGCGGTTCTGCTCGGCTCCGGCACTCTTGTTCGGCAGCAATTGCCAGCCGTTATCGTCCCGGCGAGCGATGCCCTTGGCGCTGATGCGGTAGTCCTGCTGCAGCGGCGTTTTCAGCAGCCAGAGCAGGCCGTGGTTTTTCGCCAGAACAAAACTGCCCTTGCTGAGCAGCGGCTGGGGCAGGGCGCGCAGGTGTTTTTCCTGGATGAACTGGCCGTGGATCACATCCGGTTTCGCCAGTTGTTCGCTGAGTTGTTGCAGGTCGAAGGCGTTGGCCAGCGACGACACGGCCAGCAGCGCCAGCACGCCAAGGCTTCGGGAAAACAGGTTCATCGCAGCATCCTTTCCACGGCATCGGTGAAGACTTTCGGCGAAGCCAGCTGCATCTCGCGGCTGCTCACTTCGACGGCAACCTGCACCGAGCTGGCACGGGTCAGGCGTTCGCCGCTGTGCAGGTCGGTGATCAGATAATTGATCTTCAGACGGTTTTCCCACTCAACCAGGCTGGCGCGCACATTCAGGCGCTGGCCGAACACCGCACCACGCACATAGCGCAGTTGCAGGTCGATGACCGGCCAGGCGTAACCGGACTCGACCATGTGCGTGTAGTTGTGGCCGATCTTGTCCAGCAGCGCACACCGCGCGACTTCCAGGTATTTGACGTAATGGCCGTGCCAGACCACGTGCATGGTGTCGACGTCAAAAAACGGCACGAGGATTTCGGTGTCGGCGTGAAGTACTCCGGCGCTACGCATGCAGCCTCCAGTGTTGCGCGGCGATGCGTTGCAGGCACAGGCGCAGTTCGCCTTCCAGTGCACGGTCTTCGATGACCGGCGGGAAGTCTTTGGACAATTCTTCATGCATCGCAGCGAGCGATGGCGGCAGCGGTCGCGCGTCTTCAGCCTGGGCGCGCAGCCACACGCCTTGATTGGCGGCGAGCAGGGTGGCGGCGGCGACCTGTTCGGTCAGCTCCAGCACGCGAATCGCATCGCGAGCGGCGATGGTGCCCATGCTGACCTTGTCCTGGTTGTGGCACTCGGTGGAACGCGAGAACACGCTGGCCGGCATGGTGTTTTTCAGCGCTTCGGCGGTCCAGGCGCTGGTGCCGATCTGCACGGCTTTGAAGCCATGGTTGAGCATCGCGCGATCCGCCGGCGCGCCGGAGAGGTTGCTCGGCAGGCCGTGGTTATAGCGCTCATCGACCAGCAGCGCGAGTTGCCGGTCGAGCAGGTCGGCGACGTTGGCGACCAGATTCTTCAGGCTGTCCATGGCGAACGCGATATGCCCGCCGTAGAAGTGCCCGCCGTGCAATACGCGTTCGGCTTCGGCGTCGATGATCGGGTTGTCGTTGGCGCTGTTCAGTTCGGTTTCGATGAACGAGCGCAGCCAGTTCAGGCTGTCGGCCAACACGCCGAGCACGTGCGGCGCGCAACGCAGCGAATAGCGATCCTGCAAGCGATGCAGTGGCGCGGTCGGCGCGTCGATGGCCAGATCCTTGCGCAGCCACGCGGCGACCTGCATTTGCCCCGGGTGGGGTTTGGCGGCGAACAGACGTTCGTCGAAGTGCTCAGGGTTGCCTTGCAGAGCGACCACGTTGAGCGCGGTGATGCGCGTGGCCAGTTGCAACAGATAGTCGGCGCGGGCGAAGGCGAGGCAGGCCAGGCCGGTCATCACGGCGGTGCCGTTCATCAGCGCCAAGGCTTCTTTCGGGCGCAGCACCAGCGGTGTCCAGCCGAGTTCGCGATGCACATCGGCCGCCTGACGGCGCTCGCCACGGAACATCACTTCGCGCTCGCCGGACAGCGTTGCCGCGACGTAAGACAGCGGCGTCAGATCGCCGCTGGCGCCGACTGAACCTTCTTCCGGAATCAGCGGCAGAATGTCGTATTCGAGGAAGGCATGCAGCCGCTCCAGCAGCTCAACGCGCACTCCGGAAACGCCGTGGCACAGCGACTGCAAGCGCGCCGCCAGCACCGCGCGGGTGGCTTGCGCGTCGAGCAGTTTGCCCAGCCCGCAACCGTGGAAGGTGTAGAGGTGACGCGGCAACGCTTCAACGTGATGCAGCGGCACCGCGACCACGCAGGAATCACCGTAACCGGTGGTCACGCCGTAGATAACGCCTTCCTTGTCCAGCAGCGAATCGAGAAACCGCGCGCCTTTGGCGATGCGCTCGCGATAGTCGGCGTCGCTCTGCAACTGCACGGGCGCCTGACGGTTGGCGAGGGCCAGCACGTCTTCGATGCGCAGAGGGCGTTCGCCGAAGGTTACCGGCTCATGGGTTGGCGTCGTCATCGGTCTTCCAGAAAGGGTAAAAGTTGAACCATTGTTGCGGCGCTTCGAGGCAATAGTGACTCAGGCGCTGCGCATAGCGGGTGGCCCACTGATGAATGACCTGCTCGCGCTCGCGGCGTGTCCACGTCACGGCGTCGGCGAAGGGCTCGAGGGTCAGGCGATAGTGGCCGTCCGGCTGTTTCAGGCACATCAACAGATTGACCGGGCATTTCAGCAAACCGGCGAGCAGCCACGGGCCTTGCGGGAACGGCGCCGGATGACCGAGAAAGTCCACGGTCACACTGCGTCCGCCATGCAGCGGCACGCGGTCGCCGGCAATCGCCAGCCACTCGCCGCGCTCCAGGCGTTCGTGCAGTTGCAGCATGATCACCGGGTCGAGTTCGCTGACCTGAATCAGGCGCAGATTGGTCGCCCCGGCTTCACCTAGCAGACGGTTGAATTGCTCGGCGTGCTTGGTGTGCACCAGTACGTTCATGGTGACCTTTTCGCCGATCTCCGCCAGTGCGCGGCACACTTCAAGGTTGCCCAGGTGTGCGCCGACCAGCAGTTGCCCGCGACTGCCACGCAACTGATTGCGCAGCAGGGCCGGGTCAATGATTTCGATTTGTTCGATACGGATTTTGCCGTTCCACACGTCGAGCTTGTCGAGCATCGAATCGGCGAACGCCATGAATTGAGCGAACACCCGCCAATGCGTCGGGCGCAATGCGTCGCGCTGAGACCACTCTGCCAGGCGTTGTTGATATTGCCAGGCGCTGCGTCGCGCGGTGCGGCCGAACAGGAAAAAGTACAGGACGATGCCGTACAGCAATGGGCTGAGCAGGCGTCGGCCAAGGACCTTGGCGGCGAACGCGGTGAATTTCATCAGCAGAAAACTGCCGCGCTCCTCGCGATCAGCCCAGTGCTTCTTGTCGGCTTCGCCGGTCATGCGCGCCACCGCCGCCAGAGGATCACCGGAAAGCGCAGCAACATGCCGAGGAACAGCCGCGTGTGCATGCTGGAAATCAGCGCGTTGTCGTGGAACAGACGGAAGTGCGACACACCGTCCAGCGGGTAGTGCACGCTGGTTTGCAGCCAGCGCATCGGCTGATTGCGCCACGACAGGCGCACGAGAATGTCCGAGTCGAAATCCATGCGCTTGCCGACTTTCGCCGAGTCGATCACCGCCAGCGTCGGGACCAGCGGATAGACGCGAAAACCACACATCGAATCGCGGATCTGAAGTGACAGCGTGTTGATCCAGACCATGACGTGGGTCAGGTAGCGCGCGTACAGACGGCCTTTCGGCACACTCTCGTCGAACAGCGGATAACCGCAGATCATCGCCTCGGGGTGGGCGCGGGACTCGTCGACAAAGCGCGCTACATCGTGCAAGTCGTGCTGACCGTCGGCATCGACCTGTAACGCATGGCTGAAACCCAAGAGCGAGGCCTCGCGCAGGCCGGTCATCACGGCGCCGCCCTTGCCCTGATTGGCGGTGAGGCGTACCAAATGCACCTTGTCGCGTTCGGCCAGAGTGTCGAGCACCTTCGCGCAGGATTGGCTGCTGGCGTCATCCACCAGAATGCACGGCAGGCCTTGGGCGAGCAGGGCGTCGACCACGGTGGCAATCGCGGTTTCGTGGTTGTAAACCGGGATCACGGCGCAAGGGTTATGCATATCGACTATCCCGGTAAGAGTGAGCCTGCTTGCGATTGAGTGCGTAGCACTCACCAAGGTCAATCATGCTCAATACCCAAAAGAATCCGCCCACTGGAACAGGTCGCGGTGTCATTGCGATAAGCGAAATACAGTTTGCTGCGCTCAGGATCAAAGCGCAGGTGCAGCTGGATTTCATCACCGGGCCGCACTAGCTGCTGAAATTTCAACACTTCCATGCCGGCAAACGGACCGGTCAGGTTGAGCAATTGGCGCCCGAGATTCAGCGCCCATTCCACTTGCACCACGCCTGGCAATACCGGGGCTTTAGGGAAGTGGCCGCTGAAATAGGCCAGATCCGCTGGCACGCTGAGTTGCAGGCTCCATTCGCCAGCGGTTTCGACCTGCTCCAGCACTTGCGGTGCTTTCGGTCGCGGCGCCATCAACAACGCTTCGATATCGGCCTGCGGCAGCTTGCCTTGGCTGTTCAACGGCAATTGCCGCACCAGCCGCCAGCGCCGGGGCAAGGCCAGGGCTTCGCAGTGTTGGCGCAAGTGCTGGCGCAGGGTTTCAGTCAGGCTGCGGCGGCCGTGCTCACGCAAGGCAAACAGGCCGTCCTCGCTAAGCACCAGCAATGCACCGAGGGAAGCACGGTTTTCCTGGACCACGCCCAAGCGCGCTTCGGCGACCCACTCATGGGCGACCAAGGCCTGTTCCAGCATCGGCAGCGAGATGCGTTTTTCTTCAAGCTTGACGATGCGGTCCAGCCGTCCCAGCAACTGAAAACGACCGTCGGCGGCAATGCGTGCAGCATCGGCGGTGTGCTCGACATGGCCGGCGGGCAGATAAGGCGAAGTGATCAACAGCGCACCGTCGCTGTCCTGATTCAATTCAACACCGGCGAACGGTTGCCACAGTTGTTCACCCAGACGCCAGGCAATGCCGCCGGTTTCCGAGCTGCCGAGAATTTCTGTCGGCCACTGCTGCAACCGCTGTTGCAGACTCTGCGCGGCCTCAAGCGGCAACGCCCCACCGGAGGAAAACACTCGGCGCACGGCGCTCAGGGCAGGCCAGTCGAGGTTGTCGCCCATGCGTTTGAGCAGCGCCGGGCTGGCGACCCAGGCGAAGGCCGGATATTCGCGGCTGGCGCGCTGCATATCTTCCGGGAAGGCCAGTTGCTGCCGCACAAAAGTACGCCCGGCGCACAGCGGCCACAGCACACGAAACAGCAAACCGTAGATGTGTTGGGTGGCGACGCTGCCGATGATGCAGGCCTCACCGAGGTCTGCGCCCCACAGTTGCTCCAGCGCTTGGACTTCGTTGGCCAGTTGGCGCAGGGTCTTGTCGATGCGCTTGGGCTCGCCGCTGGAGCCGGACGTACACAGGCTCAGACGGCACTGGTCGAGATCCAGTTCGGCACCGGGCAACGGCGGCTGATTAAAGTCGCTCAGTTGCGCGTCATCGGCTTGATCCGTCAGCCACCGATCGACTTCAGCGGACCAGCGCTGGCGGGTTTGTGCTTGCAGATCCGAAGGCAGCAGCACACTGACGCCGGCACGCCAGGCGCCCAGCAAAGCGATGGCCAGTTCGGCGGCATCCTCAAGATGCACCGCCAGGCGCTTCACGCCCTGCGCTTGCAGACCCGCAGCAATGCTCAGCGCCTGTTCGCACAGGTGCGCGTGATCGAGCGCCGGTGCGTGGCTGATGGCCCGCGCCGGCACAGGCTTGAGCAACAGCTGCTCAAGTTTTATCCAGTTCATGTACGGCCTCTTACCCGTTGTCGTATCAGCCATTCAATGGCAAACATCAGGCCGATCAATCCATAGGAGATCAGGCCGGTGTACAACATCCACCAATTCAGCGGCGCCCAAAGGGTCAGGAGGGCGGCGCACAAACCGTTGCAGAAGAAAAACACGCTCCAGGCCACCGTGACCTTTCGCGTATAGCGAATCGCAATGTCCGGCAGCTCTGGCTCACGCAAGCGCGCCAAGCGCTCGACCATCGGCGGGCCGAATTTCAGGCTCAGGCTGAACAGCACCAGCATGAAAGCGCTGATCAGCACCGGATACCAGCGCAGCAACAGCGGGCTGTCGAACAGTGCCAGCAACAGGCAAAAGACGATTGCCACGCCAGCCATCCACAGGCTGCCGGGCTTGCGCTCGCCGGTCAGCGCCCGCGCCAGCCAGAGGCTGCCCAACAGCAGGCCGAACTGCCACGGAGCAAAATGCTCCATGCCGAAATACACCGCAAAGGGGTACAGCAGACCGGCCAGCAGCAGGCCGAGGCCGATCAGTCGGCTCATGCGGCCGGTTGAACCAGACGGTAGACCGCCTCGACCACGTCACCGACCGTGCGCACCGATTTGAATTCTTCGGCGGCAATTTTCTTGCCGGTCTGGCGCTTGATGTGATCGATCAGATCGACCGCGTCGATGCTGTCGATTTCCAGGTCCTGATACAGATTGGACTCCAGGCTCACACGAGCAGGATCCAGTTCGAACAACTCGACCAAGGCATCGCGCAGGGTGTTGAAAATATCGTCACGAGTTTGCATGGTCCGGTCTCAAGCTGCCTGTTTTGCCGTGACGAACGCCGCAAGGCTGGCCACGTTGGTGAAATGGTTACGGGTGTCTTTGGCGTCGGCGTCGATTTTGATGCCGTATTTCTTCTGGATGGCCAGGCCCAGTTCCAGCGCGTCGACGGAATCCAGGCCGAGGCCTTCGCCGAACAGCGTCTGCTCGTCGCCGATGTCGTCGACGCTGATGTCTTCGAGGCCAAGGGCATCGATGATCAGCAGTTTGATGTCACGATTCAGATCGCTCATCTTCGGCGAGCTCCTTAATGAAATAGTTGTGCAAATAATCGTTGAGCTTGCGCGAGGCCTGCGGTGCGGGCCCCTGCGCGGCGAAAGTCTGTGGGTCTATATCGGCCCCGACGCGAAAACTGAAGTGCACGCGGCGGCTGGGGATCCGATACCAGGGTTCGGCTTTGGTCAGTGTGGTCGGGCTGACCTTGATGACCACCGGCGTGAGGATTTTCGCACCGCGCAGGGCAATTGCCGCGGCGCCCCGATGGAAGGCTGGCGCCTGCCCCGGCTGGGTGCGGGTGCCTTCCGGGAAAATGATCAGGGTCTGGCCGTTTTGCAGGGATTGGGCGGCGGCATCAAGCATGTCCATGCTGCCGTCGTTGCTGATGTATTCAGTGCTGCGCAACGGGCCACGGGTGAAAGGATTTTCCCACAGGCTTTTCTTCACCACGCAATTGGCCTGGCGCACCAGACCGATCAGGAACACCACGTCGATCAGCGACGGATGGTTGGCAATGATCATCTGCCCCGGTCGGCCGAGACGCTCGGCCCCCTGAATGTCGTAGGTCAGCACACCGGTGCGGGCCATGAAGCGCACGAAAAACCAGAACAACCGGCTGACGGTCTGCCGCGCGCGCTGGCGATGCGCGAGGGCATCACCGGGCAGGCAGCCCAGCAGCGGAAAGACCAGCACGCGCAGGCACAGCCCGCCAATCCCGAAGAGAGCGAAGCTTGCGGCGGTGGACAGCAACCGCCAGTAATAGGCGTCGCGGTTTTTCTCGGTCACGGGTTGCGTTGCCAGGTCCATACACGATTTTTCCACGCATGTTGGCAAAGGGGTTGCTGGCCGAGCAGGGTGCGCAACAGATTGAGCGCGTGAGGCCAGTGCGCTTTTGACCGTGTTTCTGTGGTGCTGTTCAGGGTCAGCCGCCAGTCGGTACCGGGGGTGAGCAAAAGACCGAGTGCGTAGGGAAACGGCACATCATCGATCCACGCGGAATATGCTTCGGGCGGCTGCTCTTCGGTGATCACCAGCAGCACTGCCGGAGCGCCTTCGTTGAGCAGGGCTGCGGCTTCCAGCATGCCGTGTTCAAGGCCGTCGCCAGCAGCGGCGAGGGCGGTCATTTCGCTGCTTTCGCCGCGCATGATCGACCACAGGCCGATGATCGCGTTGTGCACCGACAGGCTGAACTGCGTCGGTGACAGTGGCTGTTCGTTGGCCAGATCGCTGAGGATCTCGTAGGTGCGCGGGGTTTCGCCGTGACGCGAAACAAACACCAGGGGCAGATTCTCCCGTCCGTCGGCGAGGGGCCAGCCAACGCTGAATGCCATACGCGCCAGGCGGCTGAGGCGGCGGCGCTGCATGGCCGGTAAAAACGATACATCGGGCGCGGCATCACTGCGCTGGAGCACGACCGGGTGTCGGCTCCAGGCCTGCCAGGCGTCCACGCTGTCGAGCCCGGGGGCCCACGCGCGCCATTGGGCGATGTTGAAGTTGATCACGGACATTCATCCCGCCCCTGCGGGCATTTGTTGACGCGTTGAGTGGCCAAAGCCGCAGCAGGCTTGACGTGGCGCAGGGCGCCGAGTGGCGCGCATTATCCCGGTGAGAGGAGTGTGTAGCAAATGCTGGTTACATTTTGCGCAACGAAATGTACCGAATGGTTCGCAAGAAAACTGTCACTTGGCCATTATCCAGATTATCGGCGGCTTGTCTGTCGGGCATCTCGGCGATCAATGGCGGTTTTTGCTCTAACCGTCCGTGGATTTTTGCCCCTGACTCTGTAGTCCACGTCCATGAAGGTAGCGAAGCGAGGTCGCGCGCATCTACACTCGGTCATTCTTTGATACACGGAGGTTTGGTCATGCGGCGCGTGGTGTTCAATCAGAAAGGTGGCGTAGGCAAGTCGAGCATTGCCTGCAATCTGGCGGCGGTCAGCGCCAGCGAGGGTTATCGCACGCTGTTGGTGGACCTCGATGCCCAGGCCAACTCCACCCAGTATCTGACCGGGCTGACCGGTGACGACATCCCGATGGGCATTGCCGACTTCTTCAAGCAGACGCTGTCGTCAGGGCCGTTCTCGAAGAAGAATCAGGCAGACATCTACGAAACCCCGTTCGACAACCTGCACATCATCACAGCCACCGCTGAACTGGCCGACTTGCAGCCCAAACTCGAGGCCAAGCACAAGATCAACAAGCTGCGAAAGTTGCTTGATGAACTGTCCGAGGATTACGACCGGATTTACCTCGATACGCCACCAGCGCTGAATTTCTATGCGGTATCGGCGCTGATTGCCGCTGATCGCGTGTTGATTCCCTTCGATTGCGACAGCTTCTCCCGTCAGGCCCTGTACGGCCTGATCGCGGAAATCGAAGAGCTGAAGGATGACCACAACGAAGGCCTGGAGGTCGAAGGCATCGTGGTCAACCAGTTCCAGGCGCGCGCCAGCCTGCCGCAGCAGATGCTCGATGAGCTGATTGCCGAAGGTTTGCCAGTGCTGCCGGTGTATCTGAGCAGTTCGGTGCGCATGCGTGAATCGCATCAGGCCAGCATGCCGCTGATCCACCTCGATCCGCGACACAAGCTGACCCAGCAGTTCGTCGAACTGCACAATCTGCTCGAAGATCACTGATCTCTTGAGCAACGCAGATCCCCTGTGGGAGCGAGCCTGCTCGCGAAGAGGCCAGTACATTCAACATCTGTGTTGACTGAACGGACGCCTTCGCGAGCAGGCTCGCTCCCACATTGGGTCCCTGGTGTGTCAGATCCCCTGGCTGCGCAGCCACGCCATCAGCTGCGGCAGCGGAAACGCACCACTCTGCCGTGCCACTTCTTTCCCGTTCTTGAACAGAATCAGGCTCGGAATCGAACGAATGCCCAACTGCGCCGACAACTGCTGATTCGCCTCGCTATCAAGCTTGGCCAAGCGGCACTTGCCCGCCAGCTGCGTTGCCGCCTGCTCGAACACCGGCGCAAACGACTTGCACGGCCCACACCAGTCCGCCCACACGTCCACCAGCAGCGGCAGATCCCCTTTGATCTGGCTGGCGTAATCGCCTTGCTTGAGTTCGAAGGGTTTGCTCGACAGCACTGCGGATTTGCAGCGTCCGCACTTGGGCTGGTCCGCCAGGCGCTCGGCGGGGATGCGGTTGAGGCCGTTGCAGGAGGGGCAGGGGATGAGGAGTGGGTTGGTCATATTCGGCTCGTTGGCGTTCAGCGGTTCGTACGACTTATCTGGAGCCGTACGAACTGTTTATCAAGATGAGGCGTTGGCACTCAGGAAGAACAACTGATCTCCAAATGCTTGCCCCACTCTGGCGGCCGCTCGGCGTAACCGTCCATCCCCGGCTGCTCCTCAAACGGTTTGCTCAGCACCGCATGCAGTCGGCGTACCTCTGAGTAATCCCCTTGCTCTGCCGCGTCGATAGCCTTTTGCGCCAGGTAATTGCGCAGGATGTACAGCGGATTGACCGCGTGCATGCGGGTACGGCGCTGTTCCTGATCGGCTTCGCCCTCGCGGGCAACCCGGTCGATGTAGCGTTCGGCCCAGGCATCGAAACCCTTGATGTCGACGAAGTCGTCACGCAGGCGGGCGACAGCCTGCTGAGGTGATTCCTCGCCGAGTCGACGGAAGAACAGCGTGTAGTCGACGCCGCTGTTCTGCATCAGTTGCAGCAAGTCTTCCAGCAGTTTCTGGTCGTCGTCTTCGGCCGTGGTGAAGCCGAAGCGCCGGCGCATCAGGTCGAGGTAGTGCGCCTGGAACAGTGGCAGGTACAAGCCGAGGGTTTCGCGCAGGGCTTCGACGCTGATGAACGGTGTCAGTGCCTGGGCCAGCGCACTGAGGTTCCACTGGCCCACCGGCACCTGATTGCTGAACGAGTAGCGGCCCTGATCATCCGAATGGTTGCAGATGAAATTGGCGTCGAAGTCGTCGAGAAAGGCAAACGGGCCGAAGTCGAAAGTGATGCCGAGGATCGACATGTTGTCAGTGTTCATCACGCCGTGGCAGAAGCCGTAGGCCTGCCACTTGGCAATCAGTTCGGCGTTGCGCTCGACGATCTCGCGGAACATCGCCAGATACGGTTCCGGTTGTTCCAGACATTCGGGGAAGTGCATCGCCAGCACGTGCTCGCCGAGTTGCTTCTGCTGCTCGGGGCGCTTGGTGTAGTAGAAATATTCGAAGTGGCCGAAGCGGATGTGGCTTGGCGCCAAACGCAGGACCATCGCCGCGCGCTCCTGCTTTTCGCGCCAGACCGGGGTGTCGGAGCCGATCACGCAGGCTGCCCGCGACGAAGGGATGTTCAATGCGTACAGCGCTTCGGAAGCGAGGAATTCGCGGATCGACGAACGCAACACTGCGCGACCGTCGCCCATGCGCGAAAACGGCGTCTGTCCGGCGCCCTTCAGGTGCAAATCCCAATGCTCGCCGGCAGTGTTGTAGACCTCCCCGAGCAGCAGCCCGCGACCATCGCCGAGTTGCGGCGTATACCCGCCGAACTGATGCCCGGAATAAACCATCGCCCGCGGCTCGGCATCGGCCCACAGCTTGTGGCCGCCAAACAGTTCGGCAAATTCGTGGGTTTCGGCGGTCGCCGGATCGAGATCGAGCAGGGCCAGGGCCGCCGGGCTCGCCACGACCAGACGCGGGTTGTCGATCGGCTCGGGCAGCACATGGGCGCAGAACGCGTCGCCCAGACGGGCAAAGCGATTGTCGAAGGTCAGTTCGTCGAGGGCTTTCAAGGGCCGGCTCCAGCAGAATGTCCGAGCATTCTGCTGGGATTAGACCGGTTAGTCGAGTTTGGCCGGCGGCGGCTCTTGCAGCGGTTTCTGATCGTCGGCAACCGGCACGATGGTTTTGGTTTCCGGCTCGATCGGCACCATCTTGTATTCCTGGCCATGGAGGTTCTTCAGGTACACCTCCATCTGGCGGAACGAGATGTTGATGTGCTGCTTCTTGAACTCGCGGTTGATGAAGCGGTTGACCTCATCGAGCACCGGGTTGCGGTCGCCAAGATCGCGCACGTGCATGCGCAACTCGTGGTCGAGGGTGCTTTCACCGAAGTTGAGGAAGTACACATGCGGCTCTGGCTCTTTCAGCACGCGCGGGTTTTCCCGGGCAGCCTTGAGCAGCAGTTCCTTGACCAGATCCAGATCCGAGCCGTAATCGACACCGAGTTTCAGCGTAACGCGGGTGATGGTGTCGGTCAGCGACCAGTTGATCAGTTGCCCGGTAATGAACGTCTTGTTCGGGACAATGATGTCCTTGCGGTCGAAGTCGGTGATGGTCGTGGCGCGGATGCGGATCTTGCTCACCGTGCCCGACAGGTTGCCGATGGTGATGGTGTCACCGATCCGCACCGGGCGTTCGAAGAGGATCATGATGCCGGAGATGAAGTTGGCGAAGATCTCCTGCATACCGAAACCGAGACCCACCGACAGCGCCGCCACCAGCCACTGCAACTTGTCCCAACTCACGCCAAGCGTTGACAGGGTCGAGACGAAGCCGACGCCGGCGATCACGTACGACAGCAGCGTCGTGGTTGCGTAGGCACTGCCCTGGGCCAGATTCAACTTGGACAGCACGAACACTTCGAGCAGGCCCGGCAAGTTGCGCGCGAGGGCGAAGGTGATGCCGATGATGATCAGCGCACCCAGCATGTCGCCGATACTGATCGGCACCATGCTCATGTTGGCACCGGTGCCGCTGGTGTATTCGTAGAGGGTGATGTTGTCGAGGTACGAGAACACCGAAATCAGGTCCGACCAGACCCAGTACAGCGCGGCGATGAAGCCGCCGAGCAGGGCCAGGCGGATCAGGCGCAGGGACTGTTCGTTGACCTTTTCGATGTCCAGCGTCGGTTCTTCGATCACCGCTTCGCCATCGCCGGCCTCTTTCGCTGCCTGACGTTTGGCCAGGGCGCGTTGATAGGCCAGGCGTCGCGCGGCAACGCTCAGGCCACGGACGAAAGTCGCTTCGATCACCAGCCAGAACATCAGCAGGTACAGGGTGTTGATCAGTCGGTCGCTGAGTTTCAGCGCGGTGTAGTAGTAGCCGAAGCACACGGCCACGAACAACGCGATCGGCAGCAGGGTGAACATCACGCCGACGGCTTTGCGGAACAGCGAGGTGTTCTCGTGGGCCGGGCTGCTGATCAGCAGACGGCTGAGCAGCCATGCCATCAAGGCATAGCAGGTCAGCACCACCGGCATGCCGAGCACGTCATCGGCCAGGGCGGCCGGTTGCAGTTCGGCCACGGCGACAATGGTCACCAGCGCCATCACCACCAGACCCAGTCGACGGATCCAGCCCTGAAGGAATTCGACCTGCGGCTTTTCCCAACGGAAGTGCAACTCCGCCACGCCTCCCGGCGCGAGAATCCGGTAAGCGGTGTAGAACACCAGCCACGCCTGACCCATTTGCAGCAGTGCTGCGCCCATATTGGCGTTCTGCCCGCGGGCGTCGATCTGCAACGCCAGACCGCACAGCGCCAGACCCAGCGCCACCGGCATTGCCAGCAGAATATTGATCAGAATCGCCTGCGGGGTGTGCCACTGGCTGTCGCGTTTGAAGTGGCCGATGTCCTGGTGAACCTTGTTCAGCCGTGCATACAGGTTCTTGCGTCGCCACAGCAGCGCGCCGATCAACAGTGCCAGCGGCAGGAACAACAACGGCCGCTGGGTCAGGCCATCGGTCAGTTCGCTCAGGCTGGAGGCCCATGGCAGGGTGTCGACCTGGCGCTTCAGGCGCTCCGGCACGCTGCGCATCCATTCCAGATCCAGCGGCTTGTTACTCGGAATCCAGAACATCTGCTCATCGAGGGTCGCGCGCAGGCTTTGCGCGGTGCTCAGCAGTTGTTTCTGATTGAGTTGCAGGGTGATCGACTCGTTGAGCATGGCGCTCAGTTCGCGGTTCAGCCGCTCCAGCAGATCGGCGCGGGTGTTGGCCAGATCCAGCAGGTTTTTGCGCAATTGCGGCGTGACCTGCTCCGGCGGCTGAGTGGCCAGCAGGGTGTCGACATAGGCGGCCGGATTACTCAGTTGCTCACGCTGCTGGCTGACGTCGAATTGCCACAGGCGAATGTCGGCGATCTGATCGGCCAGATCGCGGTCGACCTTGAGTCGTGGCAGCGCTTGCTTCTGCTTATAGAGAATTTTCGAGAGCAGCAGGCTGCCCTTGAGCACGCTGATCTGCTCGTCCAGCGCCGAATCGCTTTGGGTCAGGCTGTCGAGCTGTTGTTTGGTTTGCAGATTCTGCTGGGTGACTTCGTTGAGGCGGTCAGTGCTTTTGAGCAGGTAGTCGGAGAGCTTGAGGTTCGCCGTGCTTTCGATGGCCAGCAGACTGCTGCTACCGGCCTTCTGCGCTTCGATCGACTGCTGGGTAACGGTTTCCTGCGATTGCGCCAGACGCTTCTGGTTGATCAGGGTTTGCAGTTCCTGAATCTCGCGGTCGAGGCGGTCGGACTTTTCCGAGAGCAAGTCATGCTGAGCGTTGCCCAGATCCTGCAACTGACTGTTGCCAGCCAGCTCCTGACGACGCAGCGGGATCAGCGCATTCAGCGCCGCCAACTCGGCGTTCAACTGGTCGCGCTGCTCGGCGGTGACGGTTTTACCCGCGTCCTTGCCGGACTTGAGAATGTTGTTGATCTGCTGGATGCGCGTCTGGCTGGCGGAAATTTCCGCTTGCGCGCGTTCCGGACGGGTTTGCGCGGTGATGATCAGGCTGTTGGCGTCGGCCAAGGCCTTTTGCAGGTCACTTTGCTGAGTCGAGCGATCGGTGAGGATTTGCTCCAGCTGCGGAATCGATTCGCGGGGGAAACGCTGCGCCACCGGCACCACGGCGTTGGCCTTGAGGCGCGTCAGTTCGCGGGCGTTTTCGATAGTCTGCTTGGGCGCGGTGGCCAGTTGCTGCTTGAGATCGATCAGCTTCTGCTCGTAATCACGCTGATTGTTCAACTGATTGAGTGTGTTCTGCAGGACCGTTTGCAGGGCCTTTTTATCGGCGTCCGGCAGTTTGCTGTCGGCAAGCTTGTCGAGGCTGGCCTGCACGGCGTCAGTGGACGGTGGTTCGGCGGCGTACAGCGGGCCGACAGTAAGACTCAGGCCCAGCAGGGCCGCAGCGAAAAAGGAGCGCAGGGTAGGCATAGAGACCGGTCAAGCAAGTGAGAGTGGACGCAGTTTAGAGGAAGAGTCCGGGGCCCGGGCGACTTCCTTCGGGGAATCTGACGCCCACTTTGCCGATCTTGTTCCCGTCCATGACCGCAACGGTCCAGTGGGTGTTGTTCCATTCCACCTGGTCGCCGACGATGGGCGCGCCACCCACTTTGTGGGCAATGAAGGTGCCCAGGGTCATGTCCGGGTCGATGCCCTCGGCTGGCAATCCATAGAGTGCCGCAACCGCTTTAAGCTGGGCATCTCCTTCAAGCACGAAATCACCGAAGAAGCGCAGATCGAGGCCCCGTTGCGGCGCTTGGCTGAACAGTTTTCCGAGGGCGCCGAGGTTGTGTTCATGGCCGATAACACACAGCAAATCATCGACTTCCAGCACCGTACTACCCGACGGATGGAGCAATTGCTGGCCACGAAACAGGGCCGCGATACGTGTGCCTTCGGGCATTTTCAGTTCGCGCAGGGGTGAACCGATGCACCATTTCTCTGCACCGAGCTTGTAAACGAACAGCTCCCACTCGCTGGTGACGTGGACTTCCAGCGCCGCGCGGGAAATCGGCGCGGGCTCTGGCGGTACCGTGACCTTCAACAGTTTGGCCACCCACGGCAGGCTCGTGCCCTGCACCAGCAGCGACACCAGCACGATGAAGAAGGCGAGGTTGAAGTACAGCTGCGCATTCGGCAGGCCGGCCATCAGCGGGAACACCGCCAGAATGATCGGTACCGCGCCGCGCAGGCCAACCCAGGAAATAAAGGCTTTTTCGCGACCGTGGAAGGCCTTGAACGGCAGCAGGCCGACCATCACCGACAGCGGCCGCGCAAACAGAATCATCCACAACGCCAGACCGAGGGCGGGCAGGGCGATCGGCAGCAAATCGTGCGGCGTGACCAAAAGGCCCAGCACGAGGAACATGCCGATCTGCGCCAGCCATGCCATGCCATCGAGCATATGCAGAATGCCATGACGGCTGCGCACCGGGCGGTTACCGATGACCAGACCGCACAGATAAACGGCGAGGAAGCCGCTGCCATGCAAGGCGTTGGTCAGCGCGAACACCACCAGACCGCCGGCGATCACCAGAATCGGATACAGCCCCGCTGCGAGGTTAATGCGGTTGACCAGCTGCAACATCAGCCAGCCACCACCGAGGCCGATCACGCCTCCGATGCCGAACTCGCGGACCAGGTGCGTCAGCAGACTCCAGTGCAGACCGGTCTGGCCGCTGGCGAGCATGTCGATCAGGGTCACGGTGAGAAACACCGCCATCGGGTCGTTGCTGCCGGATTCGATTTCCAGGCTGGCAGTTACCCGCTCGTTCAGGCCTTTGCCGCCGAGCAGCGAGAACACCGCCGCAGCGTCCGTTGAGCCGACGATTGCGCCGATCAGCAGACCTTGAATCAGATTGAGGTCAAACAGCCATGCGGCCGCCATGCCGGTCAACCCGGTGGTGATCAACACCCCGACCGTGGCCAGCGATAACGCCGGCCATAGCGCCACGCGGAAACTCGACACCCGCGTGCGCAAGCCACCGTCGAGGAGGATCACTGCCAGTGCGAGGTTGCC
Source organism: Pseudomonas sp. A34-9 (assembly GCF_029543085.1). Classification (NCBI taxonomy): domain Bacteria; kingdom Pseudomonadati; phylum Pseudomonadota; class Gammaproteobacteria; order Pseudomonadales; family Pseudomonadaceae; genus Pseudomonas; species Pseudomonas sp. A34-9. Next base: position 525,904 of record NZ_CP119967.1, read on the forward strand.
GACCAGATAGGCCGTCGGGTAGTTATCGAAAATGATCCCGCCGCCATCGACCCCGGCGGCCATGCCGACCGCAAGAATAATGACCAGAATCGGAATGCCGAGACGGGAAGAGAGTGAGCTGACGAGAATGCTTGCGCCTACCAGCAACGCGCCGATCAAGAACAGGCTGTTGATGGTCGTCGCATTCAAAGGCAGTACTCCAGAAGCGTAAAGACGGGCACAAACTGACCATGCAGTCTGCGTGCCAGCGATTCTAACCTGTTGAAATGTGATGCTGTCAAAAAGCTTTTGCCGAACCCTGCCAGATCGTTCCCACGCTCTGTGTGGGAATGCCTCAATGGACGCTCTGCGTCCGCTTTGGGACGCGGAGCGTCCCGGGCTGCATTCCCACGCAGAGCGTGGGAACGATCAAATTGATCGAGGTGTTTGTGCGAGGTACGCCGACCTGAACGTCCGGAGTCGAACTCAGGTTTGAAAAGCACAGCGATCTGCTCCCTTTCCCCCCTCGCCCCCTTGGGGGAGAGGGCTGGGGTGAGGGGGGGCTTTTGATCTTAAAGGCTAAAGCGCCCAACCATGTTGTTCAGGTCCAGCGCCAATCGCGACAGCTCGTTACTCGCCGCACTGGTCTGATTCGCGCCGGTCGCCGATTGCACCGACAAATCACGAATATTCACCAGATTGCGATCCACTTCCCGCGCCACCTGCGCCTGCTCTTCGGCGGCGCTGGCGATCACCAGGTTGCGCTCGTTGATCTCGACGATGGCGGTGTTGATGGTGTCCAGCGACATGCCGGCACCACGGGCGATGTTCAGGGTCGACTCGGCACGTTCGGTACTGTTGCGCATCGAGTCCACGGCGTGTTCGGTGCCGCTCTGAATGCTGCCGATCATCCGCTCGATTTCGCTGGTCGACTGCTGAGTGCGATGCGCCAGGGCGCGCACTTCGTCCGCCACCACGGCAAAACCACGGCCAGCCTCACCGGCACGCGCCGCTTCAATCGCCGCGTTCAGTGCCAGCAGGTTGGTTTGATCGGCCAGACCACGGATCACGTCCAGCACCTTGCCGATGTCGCGGGATTCATTGGCCAGATCACCGATCAGACTCGCAGTGCTCTGCACATCGGCGCTCATGCGTTCGATGGCGCTGACGGTTTCCTGCACCAGATCACGACCGTCACCGGCCGAGGTGGTGGCGTTCTTCGAGGCTTCCGAAGTGCTCACCGCGTTGCGCGCGACTTCTTCCACAGCGCTGGTCATCTCGTTGACGGCAGTGGCCGCCTGTTCGATTTCGTTGTTCTGCTGAGTCAGGCCGCGCGCGCTTTCGTCGGTCACGCTGTTCAGTTCTTCCGCTGCCGAAGCCAACTGGGTGGCGGAGCCGGAAATACGCTGCAGGGTGTCGCGCAGCTTCGCTTGCATCTTCGCCATGGCCGAGAGCAGGCGCCCGGCTTCATCGGTGCCGTCAACATGGATCGGCTGAGTCAGGTTGCCCTCGGCAATGGTTTCCGCAGCGTCCAGTGCTTTGGAAATCGGCTTGGTGATGCTGACGGTCAGCAGCCAGGCGAAGAGAAGCGTCAGCCCGGTGGCGATCACCAACAACGTGACCACGAGGTTGAAAGACATCGAAAACTGATCGCTCGCGCCTTTATCCGTCTCGGCGATTTGTTGGGTGTTGATCTCCAGCAGGCGCGCCAGGGCTGTGTTCACCGCTTCCGAGTTGCTCAGCAAGTCCGAGTTGAGCATCTGCCGCAGTTCATCGATCTGATTGTTGCGCGACAGGGCTTTCATCCGGTCTTCGAGTTGACGGTACTGACCCAGGAGCTGCACGTACTGGTCATAGGCCGCACGCTCTTGCGGGCCATCGATCAGGGGTTCGTAGGCACGCTGGGCATCGGCGATCTGCCGATTGCGCAACTCGAACAGCTCGATGGTTTTTTGCTGCACGTCTGGTTCGCGGTTGATCAGCAAGCGGTACGACAGCACCCGCAGGCGCAGCGTCAGTTGAGTGAATTCATCGAGGGCCTTGATCGACGGCACGCTTTGAGTCGCGATGTCTTCGCCCGCTGCGCGGATTTTGCTCATCTGATTCAGCGCAAACACGCCGAGAATCAGCATCAGGCCGCCGATCAGGGCAAAGCCGGTAAACGCCCGTGGGGCGATGTTCATATTGCGAAGGGACATGGGGCGGATACCAAGAGAGGGCCGCATCCATGCGGGCGGAGACTGCTGTATGGATGACTTATCGGTCATACGACTAAAGTCTTGAGGCGGTGTGCGTATTTGTCGCAGAGGGTCCTGGGCGACGAAGTGCAGGAACCAGATCGGCAGATCACAGTCTTTTAAACTCGCGAGAAAGCTCGCCCGCCAGGAAAATCAAGGCCTTGCGCCGGTTAAACCCTGGCATCCGTGGTGACTTTTCTTTATCGTACGCGCCCTTTGAAAAACGCTTGGAAGATCAAAATGTTGGAAGCATCCCTCAGCCAATTGGAACAGCTCGTCAGCGACCTGGTGCAACAGAACCAGAGCCTTGCGCAAACCAACCAGACCCTGTCCACGGAACTGGCCCAGGCCAAGGATGAAAACGAAAGCCTGCAACTGAGCTTGATGGAACAGGAAGAAAAGCACGGCGCCACCGCAGCCCGCATTCAAGCCCTGGTTGATCGCGTCAACGCAGGTCCGGTCAGCGCATGAACCACCACACAGCAGGGGTAAAAGTCGTCTCCATTCTCGGGGAGGACTATTCGATCAAGGCACCGGCCGGGGAAGAACAGACCCTGCTGGACGCGGCAATGATGCTCAAGGCCGCTTTGGACGACACCAAAAGGAAATACCCGACGCTGATCGGCGACCGCCTGCTGGTGCTGGCGGCAATGAATCTCTGCTCGCAGCAGATTGAAATGAAGAAGAAGCACAAAGAAGAACTCGACCGTTACCAAGAGCAAGTCAGCGCCACGGTCGACACCATCGCCAAGACCATTAACCAGGGTTGATGGGGTTGCGCACAACCAAAGAATAGATTGTCGATTGGGTTGTATACAATCGGCACGGCTGTTGCATTGTTTCGGCCACTTATTCTTTGGGGGTGCTCCATGCAGTTGTGGCGACGCAGTATTCAATGGCAGCTGATTCTCAGCATGGGCACCGCCCTGCTGGTCAGCATTCTGATTGTGGTTGGCATTTATACCCTGGTGGTCAACCGCCTCGCCCAGAGCTATCTGGTCGAGCAAGCACTGCCGTCGAGCATCGAAGCGACGCGCAACGATATCGAACGGATCCTCATCCAGCCTTTGACTGCCGCGAAAGACATCGCCAGTAACACCATGGTCCGCGACTGGCTCGCCTCGGGTGAAGACAGCAGCAAAACCGCAGGCTTCGCGCAGTATCTGGAAGGCATCCGCGCCGAACACAAGGCCTTCACCGCTTTGATTATCGGCACTGAATCCAATCACTACATTACTGAAAAAGGCCTGGATCGCACCCTCAGTCGATCCAAACCGGCCGATGCATGGTTCTATTCCTTTCTCGACAGCGACCAGCCGCGCACCCTGAATATCGATAACGACGGCGCCACCGGAGAGTTGGCGCTGTTCATTGATTTGAAGGTCGAGCAGGCCGGCAAGGTGGTGGGTGTTGCCGGGCTGGGACTGAGCATGAAAGAACTGTCAGAGCTGATCCACAATTTCAGCTTTGGTGAGCGTGGCAAGGTCTATCTCGTGCGTTCCGACGGTTTGATCCAGGTGCATCCCGAAGCGCAGTTCAGTGGCAAACGCACCTTGGGCGAGCAGATTGGCGCCGACGCCGCGCAAGCGGTCATGGGTCAAAAAGTTGCCACTAATCGTTCATTTCAACGCGACGGCGAAGACTTTCTGGCTTTCAGCCTGCCCCTGCGCGATTTGGGCTGGACGTTGGTGGCCGAAGTGCCGCAGTCGCAGATCTACGCCGAAGCCCGCAAAGCGATGTGGATGAGCGGCGGTATCGGTCTGGCGGTGGCGCTGGTGTGCCTGGCACTGGTGGTGTGGCTGGCCCAAGGATTGGTGCGCCCGATTCGTCAGGTAACAGCGGCGCTGGTAGCGATTGGTAGCGGCGGTGGAGATTTGACCCATCGGTTAGATTCCAGCCGCGCCGATGAGCTGGGCGACCTCGCCCGGGGCTTCAACCGTTTCCTCGACAGTCAGCGCGGGATGATCGGCGAAGTGCTGAACACCAGCGAGCGTCTGCGCACGGCGGTAGGGCAGGTGGCGAAAGTGGTGGAGAACACCGCCGAACGCTCTGGCCGTCAGCAGGAAATGACTGACATGGTCGCGACTGCGGTTCACGAGATGGGCCTGACCGTGCAGGAAATCGCGCAGAACGCCGGCAATGCCGCGCTCGCTTCACAAACCGCACGGGATGAAGCGCTGCAGGCGCGGGAAGTGGTTGGCGGCTCGATCAAGCATATTGAAAGCATGTCCGATGAGATTGGCGTGGCGGCGGGTGCCGTTGGCGAGCTGGCACAGCAAGTGGCGTCGATCGATTCGGTGCTGGCAGTGATTCGCGGCGTGTCCGAGCAGACCAACCTGTTGGCGCTCAATGCCGCCATCGAAGCGGCTCGAGCCGGGGATATGGGGCGCGGCTTTGCGGTTGTCGCCGATGAAGTGCGCACCTTGGCGCGACGGACTCAGGCCTCTACTGACGAAATTCAGCAGATGATCGGCAGCCTCAAGCAAGGTGCGGAAAACGCCGTGTCGTCGATGCGTACCGGGCAAGCCGCAACCGGCACAGGCGTTGAGTCGAGCCAGCGTACCGGCGCATCGCTGACCGCGATTACCGGGCAGGTCGAGCGCATCAGTGACATGAACCATCAGGTGGCGACGGCGACGGAAGAACAGTCGGCAGTGACCGAGGAGATCAACCGTAACGTGCAGGGGATTTCTGATCTGGCGCGGGCGACGGCGGGGGAGGTTCGGGCTTGTCGAGAGGATTGTCAGATGTTGCAGAAGCTGGCGGATGATCTGGCGCGACAGATGGGCGGGTTCAAGTTGAGCTGAGGATCTGAAAAGCCCCTCACCCTAACCCTCTCCCGGAGGGAGAGGGGACTGAATGTGGAATGCTTGAGACGTACACCGACCTGAAAGTGCAGTACTGAATCCATAATCGACTCGGTTTCTCAGGTCAATGTATGGCGCAAGACACCTCGGTCGGCCCCCTCTCCCTCCGGGAGTGTATGTACCGGAGACATGGTGGACAGGTGTTCGGAGACATGGTGGACACTTTTTAATAGACACATTGCTCATCACCAAGGAGATGACCTGTGTCCTGGGAAGAGGTGTCCACCGTGCAGCTTCGTTCAGAGTTCGTGCATTTGGCTCGGCAAGAAGGAGCCAATGTCCGGCAGCTTTGCCGCCGATTCAATATCAGCCCAAGCACTGCCTACAAATGGCTCAACAGGTTTGAAACTTCAGGTGCAGAGGGCTTGATCGATCAGTCTCGACGACCGAAGACGTCACCCAAACGCTGCGCTGAAGAGGTTGAGCAGCAGATTCTGACCGTGAGTGAGGAATACGCGGCTTGGGGCGCTCGCAAGCTCAAACGTGTGCTGGAAGACAGCGGCGTAGTAATGCCTTCGGTCAGTACCGTGCATGCGGTTTTACAGCGTCATTCACGCGTTGATTCAAAGGCCGCTGAGATTAAACCGTTTATCCGCTTCGAGCATGAAGCGCCCAACGATCTTTGGCAGATGGACTTCAAGGGCCATATCAGCCTGGCTCAGGGACGTTGCCATCCGTTGACGATACTGGACGATCATTCGCGGTTTTCGCTGTGTATCGCGGCCTGCCTCGATGAGCGACGTGAAACCGTTCAGGAGCATCTAATCCGGGTCTTTCGGCGTCATGGTCTGCCTTTGCGCATGACGATGGACAACGGTTCACCCTGGGGTGACCAGACTGGCGTTTATACCGCGCTGGAGGTCTGGCTGATGAGTCAGGGCATCAAGGTCGGGCACTCTCGACCTTATCATCCGCAAACCCAAGGAAAGCTGGAACGCTTCCACCGCAGCCTGAAAAATGAAGTCCTGCGAGACCGACATTTTATTGATCTCAACGGTGCACAACGGGCGTTTGATATCTGGCGTGATATCTACAACCAGAAGCGTCCACATCAAGCGTTGGACATGCAGGTGCCTGCTACTCGCTACAGCAGCAGCCCACGGGAATATCAGGAGCAACCCGCGGCGCCGGAGTACGACGATGGGGATGTGGTCAGGAAGGTTCAGGTGAAGGGCGAGATCTACTGGCGGAACCGTGAATACACAGTCGGAAAAGCTTTTTACGGGAGGTCAGTAGCTATCCGGGAAACGACGGAAGATGGCATCCACGATGTCTACTGGAGTAGACATCGTATTGCCCGAATCGACTTGAACTTGCAGATCGTTACGGCAGGTAAGAAGATCTAAAACCGTCCACCATGTCTCCGAACATGTGTCCACCATGTCTCCGGTACATACAGGGAGAGGGCTGGGGTGAGGGTAGCGTTTTAGAACCACGCATCCTGCATCGCCAGGCACGTATCATCCCGCGCCTCCAGCAACGCCAGCTCATGGTGACAACCCGGTACTTCCCACGTCAGGAAATACCGCGCCGCCTGCAACTTGCCCTTATAGAAGTCAGCATCCGCCGAGTTGCCTTTCGCTAACCCTTCCTCCGCACGAATCGCCTGCTCCAGCCAGCGCCAGCCAATCACCGTGTGCCCGAACACCTTCAGGTACAGCGCCGAGTTCGCCAGGCTGCTGTTGATCTTCCCTTGCGCCAGATCGGTCAGCAGGCCAATGGTCACCGTTTGCAGGCGCGCCACCAGTTTTTCCAGTGGCTCCCGCAGTGCGGTCAGCGAATCGTACGCCGTAGCGCGTTCAGCGGTGGCGGCGATCAACCGGATCAACTGCTTCAGCCCGGCACCGCCGTTCTGCGCCAGTTTGCGCCCGAGCAAGTCCAGCGACTGAATGCCGTGGGTGCCCTCATGGATCGGGTTCAGGCGATTGTCGCGGTAATATTGCTCCACCGGATATTCACGGGTGTAGCCGTGGCCACCGAGAATCTGGATCGCCAGTTCGTTGGCCTTGAGACAGAACTCCGATGGCCAGGATTTGACGATCGGTGTCAGCAGGTCCAGCAATTCATGCGCCTGCTTGCGCTCGGCTTCGGATTCAAGCGTGGTGGTGTCGTCGAACAGGCGAGCGGCATACAAGCCGAGGTCAAATGCCCCTTCGACGTAGGATTTCTGCGTCAGCAGCATGCGTCTGACATCCGCGTGCTGAATGATCGCCACTGGCGCGGTGGTCGGATCCTTGCTGTCCGGCAGCCGCCCTTGCGGACGTTCACGGGCGTACTCCAGCGAGTACAGATAACCGGCATAACCGAGCATCACGGCGCCCATACCGACGCCGATCCGCGCTTCGTTCATCATCTGGAACATGTAACTCAAACCGCGATGCGGCTCGCCCACCAGATAGCCGACACACTCACCGTTATCGCCGAAGTTCAGCGCCGTGGAAGTGGTGCCGCGCCAGCCCATCTTGTGGAACAGCCCAGCCAGCAACACGTCATTGCGTTGGCCGAGGCTGCCGTCATCGTTGACCAGAAACTTCGGCACGATGAACAGCGAGATGCCTTTCACCCCGGGTGGCGCGTCCGGCAGCTTGGCCAGGACCATGTGCACAATGTTCTCCGAGAGCGGGTGGTCGCCGCCGGAAATGAAGATCTTGTTGCCCTTGAGGCGATAGGTGCCGTCGGGCGCAGGCTCGGCGCGTGTACGAATATCCGACAACGATGATCCAGCGTGGGGCTCGGTCAGGGCCATGGTGCCGAAGAAGCGGCCATCGATCATCGGTTGCAGGAAGCGCTGCTTTTGTTCTTCCGTGCCGAAGCTTTCGATCAGGTTCGCCGCGCCCATGGTCAGGAACGGGTACGAAGTCGAAGCCGCGTTGGCCGACTGGAAATGGGCGAAGCATGCTTGGGAAAGCAATGTCGGCAGTTGCATGCCGCCCGCTTCGAAACTGCGCGCGGCATTGAGGAATCCGGCCTCAAGGAAGGCATCCACCGCCGGTTTCACCTCGGGAATCAGAATCGCCTGACCGTCCTCGTAGCGCGGCTCGTTCTCGTCGCCCTTGCGATTGTGCGGTGCGAAGTACTTTTCGGCGATGTTGCGCGCGGTGCCGAGGGCGGCGTCGAAGGTCTCGCGGTTGTGCTCGGCAAAACGCTCACGCCGGGTCAGGCCTTCGGCATCGAGGACTTCATACAGCTCGAAAGCCAGATTGCGGGAACTGAGCAGCGTCTCGGACATGGCGGCCTACCTGAAATTGGGGTTGGGCCGAGTCTAGGCGTGCTGATAAAGGCTGAACAGGATGATTGATAAGCGTGATACAGAAGCAAAAGATCGCAGCCTTCGGCAGCTCCTACACCGATCCCTGTAGGAGCTGCCGAAGGCTGCGATCTTTTGATCTTTTGCAGGGAATTTCATTCCCGGCGACCGTTGCGGTCGCCTGGAGTTACAGCTTTTATTGATCGTTCCCACGCGGAGCGTGGGAACGATCAATCACGAGGGGAGTTAGCCGATGGTCATCAGGCTGGCATTACCACCCGCCGCTGCGGTGTTAACGCTCAACGCGCGCTCGATCACCAGGCGTTCCAGGGCAATGTTGGTCTCGCCCTGGGACAAGCCCTGAACCCCGACAATCGCGCCAGCACGCTTGGCAATTTGCTGGCAAACGCCGCGCAACTGGTCGGAATGACCGTGATGCAGAACCGCATCGAAAACCACGTCATCCTTGTTCCAGTCGGCAACCAGCTTGATCCGCGCCTGAACTTCCTTCGGCAGGCGTGCGAACAAGGCCTTGCTGAAGTCGGACTCCGGCCATACCGCCGAACCACCTACCGCCAGCACTGCTGCCAGTTGCGTCAACAGATCACCTTCAACCTCCGCCAGGCACAGTACGTGCTCGCGCGGCAGAATCGCGTAGCTGTTCTTCTCACCGGTCGGGCCAGCCAGTACGCGGGTGATACCGCTCTGCGATTGCGCCGCGTACTGCACGCACAGGGTGCTCAGGTCGGCGTATTTGTTGCTTTCAGCCCAGGCTTTCAGGGCGTTCAGCGGTTTGCTCATGGCGTCGCGCAAACGAACGTCCGGGGCGACAACGGCGTCACCGCGAGCGAAGGATTGTTCGATGGCGTCGGTAGGACGCGTCGCCAGCAAGCGGTACAGATAGAGCGGACCACCAGCCTTCGGACCCGTACCCGACAGGCCTTCGCCGCCGAACGGCTGCACGCCGACCACAGCACCAACGATGTTGCGGTTGACGTAGACGTTACCGGCGTTGACGTTGTCGATCACCTTGGCGATGGTCTCGTCGATGCGCGTGTGCACGCCCAGCGTCAGGCCATAACCGGAAGCGTTGATCTGGCCGATCAGTTGATCGATCTCTTTGCGCTTGTAGCGCACCACGTGCAGCACCGGGCCGAAGATCTCGCGTTGCAGTTCGTCGAAGCTTTCCAGTTCGATCAGGGTCGGCATGACGAAAGTGCCGCGTTTGACTTCTTCGGTGTCGGCAATCGCTACCTGGTACACATTACGACCTTTGTCGCGCATGCCCTGGATGTGCTTGTCGATGCCAGCCTTGGCTTCGGCGTCGATTACCGGGCCGATGTCCACGGACAGGCGCTCCGGGTTGCCGAGACGGCTTTCCGCCATAGCACCTTTGAGCATTTCGATGACACGGTCTGCAGAATCTTCCTGCAAGCACAGGACCCGCAGCGCCGAGCAACGCTGACCAGCGCTGTCGAAGGCCGAGGACACCACGTCGATCACCACTTGTTCGGTCAGTGCCGAGGAGTCGACGATCATTGCGTTCTGGCCACCGGTTTCGGCGATCAGCGGAATAGGACGGCCCTGGCTGTCGAGACGGCCAGCGATGTTGCGTTGCAACAGGCGCGCGACTTCGGTGGAACCGGTGAACATCACGCCTTTGACGCGCTCATCACCGACCAGACCGGCGCCGACGGTTTCACCGCGACCCGGCAGCAGTTGCAGCACGCCTTCCGGGATGCCGGCTTCGAGCAGCAAGCGCACGGCTTGAGCCGCCACCAGCGGCGTTTGCTCCGCTGGTTTGGCCAATACCGGGTTACCGGCAGCCAATGCGGCAGCGACTTGACCGCTGAAGATTGCCAGCGGGAAGTTCCACGGGCTGATGCACACCACTGGGCCCAGTGGGCGATGGGCGTCATTGCTGAAATCGTTGCGTGCCTGCACCGCGTAATAACGCAGGAAGTCGACGGCTTCGCGGACTTCGGCGATGGCGTTGGCGTAGGTCTTGCCGGCCTCGCGAGCCAACAGGCCCATCAGCGGCTGGATCTCGCCTTCCATCAAGTCAGCGGCACGTTCCAGAATCGCCGCTCGTTCGGCCGGCGGAGTGGCCTGCCAGATCGGTGCAGCGTTCAGCGCGCATTGAATGGCGTTGTCGACGTCTTCAACCGTAGCTTCTTGAACGTGGCCGACCACATCACGGTGATCTGCCGGGTTCAGCACTGGCGCCGGAGTTTCGGTGCTGGACGCGCAACCGAGCATCGGCGCGGCTTTCCAGTCGGTGTGGGCGGTGGCGAGCAACGCGCAGGACAGCGAGGCCAGACGATGTTCGTTGGCCATGTCGATGCCGGCGGAGTTGGCGCGCTCGGCGCCGTACAGGTCGCGCGGCAGCGGAATGCGCGGGTGCGGCAGGCCGAAACCACCTTCCACGGTCGCCATCTGCTCGATCTGCGCCACCGGATCGGCCACCAGTTCCTGAATTGAAATCGACTGGTCGGCGATGCGGTTGACGAACGAAGTGTTCGCGCCGTTTTCCAGCAGGCGACGTACGAGGTACGCCAGCAGGGTTTCGTGAGTGCCAACCGGTGCGTACACGCGGCACGGACGGTTCAGCTTGCCTTCGGAAACTTTGCCTACAACTTGTTCGTAGAGCGGTTCGCCCATGCCGTGCAGGCACTGGAACTCGTACTGGCCCGGGTAATAGTTCTGACCGGCGATGTGGTAAATGGCCGACAGCGTGTGGGCGTTGTGCGTGGCGAACTGCGGGTAGATGGCTTCCGGCACCGACAGCAGTTTGCGTGCGCAAGCGATGTAGGAAACGTCGGTGTACACCTTGCGGGTGTACACCGGATAGCCTTCCAGGCCTTCGACCTGGGCGCGTTTGATTTCGCTGTCCCAATACGCGCCTTTCACCAGACGGATCATCAGGCGATGACGGCTGCGACGGGCCAGATCGATCACGTAGTCGATCACGTACGGGCAACGCTTCTGGTAAGCCTGGATAACGAAACCGATGCCGTTCCAGCCGGTCAGTTGCGGCTCGAAGCACAGGCGCTCCAACAGATCCAGCGACAGTTCAAGACGGTCGGCTTCTTCGGCATCGATGTTCAGGCCGATGTCGTATTGCTTGGCCAGCAAGGTCAGCGACAGCAGGCGCGGGTACAGCTCGTCCATCACGCGCTCGTACTGCGCACGGCTGTAACGCGGGTGCAGTGCGGACAGTTTGATGGAGATGCCCGGGCCTTCGTAAATCCCACGGCCGTGGGAGGCTTTGCCGATCGAGTGGATGGCTTGTTCGTACGACGCCAGGTACTTCTGTGCGTCGTGCTCGGTCAGTGCCGCTTCACCGAGCATGTCGTAGGAATAGCGGAAGCCCTTGGCTTCGAACTTGCTCGCGTTGGCCAGCGCTTCGGCGATGGTTTCGCCGGTGACGAACTGTTCGCCCATCAGGCGCATGGCCATGTCGACGCCCTTGCGGATCATCGGCTCGCCGCTCTTGCCAATGATGCGGCTCAGCGAAGAAGTCAGGCCAGCTTCGTTGTGCGTCGAGACCAATTTGCCGGTCAGCAACAGGCCCCAGGTCGCGGCGTTGACGAACAGCGACGGGCTGTTGCCCAAGTGTGGGTGCCAGTTGCCGGTGCTGATCTTGTCGCGGATCAGTGCATCGCGAGTGCCCTTGTCCGGGATACGCAGCAGCGCTTCGGCCAGGCACATCAGCGCCACGCCTTCCTGGGACGACAGGGAAAATTCCTGCAGCAGGCCCTGAACAATGCCTGCACGACCGCCGGCACTTTTCTGGTTACGCAGTTTTTCCGCGATCGAGGCAGCAAGCTTGTTGGTGGCTTCAGCCATGGCGACCGGCAGGCGAGCCTGCTCGATCAGCATCGGCACCACTTCCGGCTCAGGGCGACGATAAGCGGCGGTGATCGAGGCGCGCAGTACAGATTGCGGGAGGATGCTTTCGGCGAATTCGAGGAAGCATTGGTGGGCGTGATCGGTATGCACCTCGCCCGCCTCATCGGCGTCCTTGGCGGTCAAACCGTTCAGCTCGGTCAGGGTTGCACCACCCTCGAGTTTTTCCAGGTAATTGAAAATTGCCTGCTTGATCAGCCAGTGTGGTGTGCGATCAATCGAGGTCGCGGCCGCCTTCAGGCGCTCGCGGGTCGGGTCATCGAGTTTGACCCCAAGGGTGGTGGTAGCCATATTTTTATCCTCATGGTTGCCACAGTTGCGTGGCATCAGCTGGCCGCAAGATTAGCCGTGCGCCGGAAGAGGTGCAACCGGGTGCAACCCTTTTTTTGTCGGAAAAATAAACGCTTCGTCAGGAATTATTTTCTGGTACGCAAGTGCCGCACTTGCTTGGTGCTTTTGCTTCTAGCAACGCGCTCTGACTGCGCTAAAAGGGAGCAAAAACCGCCTGTTTCTCGGAATATCCGACTGGGTGCAACTAATTCTCGCGAAACTGGTTGCACCTTTTTTGCTTTGTTGCATAGCATTCGCGCCCAAGGTGCAACCGGAGTAATCCGGTGTATCGGCTGGTGGCTTTCCTGGGGAAACATCAGTCCTAAATGCGCGGGATCCCGAATCGTCTGCCAAACGTCACCGTTTGCGCGTGGTTCATCACCGCTGCTACATAAAAACAAAGCCAGGGCGTAACTTAATGAGCGTAAGCAATCCAACACTGATCACGTTCGTGATCTACATCGCAGCAATGGTGCTGATCGGCTTCATGGCCTATCGCTCCACCAATAACCTTTCTGACTATATTCTTGGCGGCCGCAGCCTGGGCAGTGTCGTCACCGCGCTGTCTGCCGGTGCTTCCGACATGAGCGGCTGGTTGTTGATGGGCCTGCCGGGCGCCATCTACATGTCCGGTCTGTCCGAAAGCTGGATCGCCATCGGCCTGATCGTCGGCGCCTACCTGAACTGGCTGTTCGTCGCCGGCCGTCTGCGCGTGCAGACCGAGCACAACGGTGATGCCCTGACCCTGCCGGACTACTTCTCCAGCCGCTTTGAAGATAAAAGCGGCCTGCTGCGCATCATTTCGGCGATCGTGATCCTGGTGTTCTTCACCATTTATTGCGCCTCCGGCATCGTGGCTGGTGCCCGTCTGTTCGAAAGCACCTTCGGCATGTCCTACGAGACGGCGCTGTGGGCCGGCGCTGCGGCGACGATTGCCTACACGTTTGTTGGCGGTTTCCTCGCGGTGAGCTGGACTGACACCGTCCAGGCCACGCTGATGATCTTTGCATTGATCCTCACGCCGATCATCGTGCTGCTGGCCACCGGCGGCGTCGATACCACGTTCCTGGCCATCGAAGCGCAAGATCCAAGTAACTTCGACATGCTCAAAGGCACCACTTTCATCGGCATTATCTCGCTGATGGGCTGGGGTCTCGGTTACTTCGGTCAGCCGCACATCCTCGCGCGTTTCATGGCGGCGGATTCGGTGAAGTCGATCGCCAAGGCGCGTCGCATTTCCATGACCTGGATGATCCTGTGCCTGGGCGGCACCGTGGCCGTAGGCTTCTTCGGTATCGCCTACTTCTCGGCGCACCCGGAAGTTGCCGGTCCCGTGACCGAGAACCACGAGCGTGTGTTCATCGAGCTGGCCAAGATCCTCTTCAATCCATGGATTGCTGGCGTGCTGCTGTCGGCCATTCTGGCCGCTGTGATGAGTACTTTGAGCTGCCAGTTGCTGGTCTGCTCGAGCGCCCTGACCGAAGACTTCTACAAAACCTTCCTGCGTAAATCCGCTTCGCAGACCGAGCTGGTCTGGGTCGGCCGCGCCATGGTGCTGCTGGTTGCCCTGATCGCTATCGCGCTGGCTGCCAACCCGGAAAACCGCGTACTGGGCCTGGTGTCTTACGCCTGGGCCGGTTTCGGTGCTGCGTTCGGTCCGGTTGTGCTGATCTCGGTGGTCTGGAAAGGCATGACCCGCGACGGCGCACTGGCCGGTATTCTGGTCGGCGCGATCACTGTTGTGGCCTGGAAGCACTGGGAAGTGATGGGTCTGTATGAAATCATCCCGGGCTTCATCTTCGCCAGCATTGCCATCTACATCGTCAGCAAGATGGGCGAGCCGACCAGAGGCATGGTGCAGCGCTTCGAAGCGGCGGAAAAAGATTTCCACCTGAACAAGTGATTGTTCTGAGCTGAGGCTCACCCGAAAACGGCCCGTTTCCTACAGGAGACGGGCCTTTTTTTTGTGCCCATGATTTCTCGAATCCTGTGGAGATCCAATGTGGGAGCGAGCCTGCTCGCGAATGCGGTGTGTCAGGCAATGTTGATGTCGACTGACACTCCGTCTTCGCGAGCAGGCTCGCTCCCACAGGGTTCGGTGCTGGGTTTGGGGGATTTGTCTGTAGTTGAAGGCGCTGCTTTTTGCAGGGTTTTTCGTCAATGAAAGTAGGGCAAATCTGATTTTCTCGTCACCCATTCATCACCCCTTGCCCCTCATGCAGAATCGCCCGCCCTCACACTGCAGAGAGACATTGGATGTTCGCGCCTGCCAATCAACCGCGTTTCACGTTGACCCTCGAAGGCGCCCAACATGACCTCAAAGTCCTTGAGTTCACGGGCAAGGAAGCCATCAGCCAACCCTTTCGTTTCGAGCTGGAACTGGTCAGTGAGCGACCGGATCTGGACCTCGAAAGCCTGCTGCACTGTCAGGCGTTTCTGAGTTTTGATGCTCAGGGTTCCGGTATTCACGGTCAGATTTATCAGGTCGGGCAGGGCGACTCCGGGAAACGTCTGACGCGTTATCACTTAAGCCTTGTCCCACGTTTGACGTATCTGGGACAGCGCATCAATCAGCGGATTTTCCAGCATCAGAGCGTGCCGCAAATTGTTGCGCAGGTGCTTAAGGATCACGCGATCCTTCGTGATGCTTTCGCGTTTCGGTTAGGCAGCGAATACCCGGTTCGTGAGTATTGCGTGCAGTACGCCGAAAGCGACTTGGCGTTCATTCAGCGGCTGTGTGCCGAAGTCGGTATTCATTACCACTTTCAACACAGCCCCGACGCGCACGTACTGGTGTTCGGTGATGACCAGACGGTGTTTCCAAAACTGGCCACGCCGACCCTTTACCTGCCGGGCAGTGGCATGTCTGCCGGAGCCCCGGCGGTCAAGCGTTTCAACGTTCGCGTGGAAACCCGCACCAGCGTGGTTACCCGGCGCGACTACAACTTTGAAAAACCACGCCTGCAACTGCAAAGTCGTATCGACGGCGAGCAGCGCCCGGTGCTGGAGGACTATCACTTCCCCGGCCAATTCAATGATCGTGAAACCGGCAAGCATCTCGCCCAGCGGGCACTTGAGCGACATGTCGCCGATTACCGTCAGGCCGAGGGCGTCAGCGACGAATCCGCACTGGTTTGCGGACATTTCCTGCAACTGACCGAGCATCCGCGCCACGACTGGAATGATCTGTGGCTGTTGACGTCTGTTGAACACCACGGCCGTCAGCCGCAAGTGCTGGAAGAATCGGTGACCAGCGATGGGGAAGGATTCCAGGGTTACCGTAATACCTTTCTCGCCACGCCGTGGGATGTGTTCTTTCGGCCAGCCCTGGGACCGGAAAAGCCGCGCATGCTCGGCTATCAACCGGCGGTTGTCACCGGGCCGCAGGACAGCGAAATCCACTGCGACGAGTACGGCCGGGTCAAGGTGCAACTGGCCTGGGATCGCGACGGTGAATTGAATGAGCATTCCAGTTGCTGGCTGCGCGTTGCCTCTCTCTGGGCCCACGACCGTTACGGCAGTGTGCTGATTCCGCGCGTGGGCATGGAAGTGCTGGTCGGTTTCATCGATGCCGACGCCGACAAACCTTTGGTCGTGGGCTGCTTGCCCAATGCCGCGACGCCGGTGCCGCTGGATCTGCCAGCAGAAAAGACCCGCAGCATTTTCCGCAGCCAGAGCAGCCCCGGCGGTGGCGGCTACAACGAACTGCGCATCGAGGATCGCAAAGGCGCCGAGGAAATCTACCTGCGTGCCCAGCGCAACTGGACGCAGCATGTGTTGAATGATCAACAGGTGCAGGTCGACAACCAGCGCAGCATCGTCGTCACCGGGACTGCCCGGCATGAACTGAAGGCTGATGAGCAACACATCACCCACGGCCAGCGCCAGACCGAAGTGAAACAGGACGACCATCTGAGCGTCACCGGCAGCCGACACATCAAGGTGGCCAATCAGGTGACCAGTGCCAGTCAGCAGTTCCACGTCAGCGCCGGTCAGCAAGTGGTGATCGACGGTGGCGCGAGTGCGACGATTCAGGCCGGCGGGCAGTGGATCAACATCGGTCCCGGCGGCATTTTCAGCAGCGTGCCGATTGTCGTGGGCGGCGCACCGATGGCGGCGATGAGTGCCACCCCTGTGGCGCCGGGGTTACCGGCGAAATTGGCCGCCGCGCCAGCAGCCATGCTCACTGCGGCACAAATCATGAGTTTTAAAGGTGATGCGCCATTCTGCGAAGAGTGTGAGCGCTGCAAGGACGGTCTCTGTGCAGCCTGATTTGCTTTTGCCTGCCGATTGGTTGGCGCGGGAGCCGTTGAAAGCGTCCGAGCAATTGTTCGCGGTGTTCAGCAATGCCAGCGAGGCGAAGCCGCTTGAGGCCTGGCCAGACATGGCGAGTCCGGTCTGGGCCGAGACGATCTATGCCGAGTGGGACGCAGTGATGCCTTACGTGGGAATTGTCGCCGCCGACAGTGAGTTTCTGCATTGGGTCGCCACCACCGAGTCGCAGGATTGGGGTTGGCTCGCGGTGTCGTCGGCAAGCCTTGAGGAGGTGGTGGCGCACTTTCGCAGCCTGACCCAAGTGCTGATGCCGGGTGGCAAAGCGGTGTTTTTTCGTTTTTGGGACGGACGGTTTCTGTTGCCGATCCTGCAGGCCAGTGAGGTGGATGCGGCGCAATTGTTTCCGCTGATCGGGCGTTGTTTGATCAATGGGCAGGCGCTGAACATCGGCGGCAGGGCGCAGGTGTCGGGGCGGATATTTCCGTGGTGGCAGGTGCCGGCATCGCTGCTGACTCAGCAGGGCAATGACGTCCACACGGCTAATGTGTTGCAGTGGTTGGGCGAGGAATATCCGGCAGTCTTCGAGGCCTTTCCGAAGGCGGTTTTGCGTTGCAAGGTCAGGCGGTTTTTTCAGGTTTCAATGTCGGAAGAATCGTCGCAATCGGCGTTATTGGCGTTTTTGCTGGCAGAGTCAGAGTGAGTTTTCGGGGCGAAGGTCTCGGACGATTCCTTCGAGTTGCGGCGGTTTTCATGAACTGGTGGGCGGTGGGTTGCAGGGATAGTCTTTTCGTTGTCATTGCGAGAGCGGTGACAGGGTGTAGGAACCCTTGGAATTTACCGTGCACCAGCCCTGTTGTCTGATTGCGGCACCTAACGTGTGTCCGTAACATCTTTCGCGGCGGCTGTGCGCGGGAACGCTTCGGCGTAGCTGAGTTTTTGGCTGGTTCCTCAGTTTCCTACTCTCGCGTACGGCTGCCACCCAAACCTGTAGGAAGGTCATTGGTAGCCTCATTTAATCAGTTGAGGTGCAAAATATGACAACGTTTAAACCGGCTCCACCCTACGAAAAAATCACTCCCCATCCCGACAACCGCTTCATGGCCCTGACCGGCAATTGCAGCGACATGCCCACCCTGTTCATCGACACCCACGTGCCCCTCGACATTCTCATGGACGCCGCCAACCACCGCCTGCGCGCTGTGATCCAGGTGCTGGAAAACATGTGCATGCGCGGCTCGGTCGAATGCGACTCCGTCATCCTCAGCGACTTCGCCCGGCTCTGCGTGATTCCGTTGCGCGACGGCTGTGATGTGCTCGATGTCATCGGCAGACGCCTGCGCAGCATGCCCGCCTGAAAAAGATCAAAAGATCGCAGCCTGCGGCAGCCCCTACACGGGATTAACGGTTGCCCTGTAGGAGCTGCCGCAGGCTGCGATCTTTTGACGTTGATAGATATCAATACGTCAGTCGGAAATGTAAGCATCCTGAGTTTTGATAAAACTGTTGAATGCCTCTGAGTTGTAGACCTGCAGGCACCCAAGGAACACTACTTTTTCATTCGAGTATTTGCTGTTCGAAGGTGTCTGTTCGTAAGCCGCTAATACGTAGTGTCGGGTTTCTTCATAGGGATCGTGCAGCACCTGCAGCGTGTCTTCATTTTGCAGGATGGAATGCATGCCTTTGCCCATGAACGAATAGGCATTGGCGGACAGTGTTATGTCTTTTTCCAGCGCGGAGCTTTCGTTGAATGGCTTCAGAATGCACTGGCTCAGGCCATAGTTTTTTAGTGTCTGGCGTGCCTGTTCAATTTGTGTTTCGTCGGCAAGGGCGAGGTATGGGCTAAGAAGGCTGAGTAAACAGATGATCGGATATCGCATGAGTTTTTGACTTCCTGTCGTTCATGGTTAGCCAGTTTAACGCCCTAAAAGCAAAGCCCCTCACCCTAACCCTCTCCCAGAGGGAGAGGGGACTGACCGAGTTGTCTGGGTGATGTACGCCGACCTGCGACTGCGGTGGTGAAATTCGCTTGGCCAAGCCTGGATGGTGGTGTTCTTTCGGGGGGACTGACCGAGTTGTCTGGGTGATGTTCGCCGACTTGCGACTTCAGTAGTGAACTTCGCTTGGCCAAGTCTGGATGGTGGTGTTCTTCCGGGGGGACTGACCGAGTTGTCTGGGTGATGTTCGCCGACTTGCGACTTCAGTGGTGAACTTCGCTTGGCCAAGCCTGGATGGTGGTGTTCTTTCGGGGGAACTGACCGAGTTGTCTGGGTGATGTACGCCGACCTGCGACTTCGGTGGTGAATTTCGCTTGGCCAAGCCTGGATGGTGGTGTTCTTTCGGGGGGCTGACCGAGTTGTCTGGGTGATGTTCGCCGACCTGCGACTTCAGCGGTGAGCTTCGCTTGGCCAAGCCTGGATGGTGGTGTTTTTTTGGGGGGACTGACCGAGTTGTCTGGGTGATGTTCGCCGACCTGCGACTTCAGCGGTGAGCTTCGCTTGGCCAAGCCTGAGATCACGCTGATCTTTCAGGTCGACATGAGCCGCGAGATCACCACCGTCAGTCCCCTCTCCCTCCGGGAGAGGGCTAGGGTGAGGGAAAGGCTTTTGTCCGCTCAGCCGCCAACCCCTGACTTGCCGCCCGGTAAAAGGTAAACTTCGCGCCCTTCGCAGGAGCAGCCATGAATTATCGTCACGCCTTCCATGCCGGCAATCACGCCGATGTGTTCAAACACTTGACCTTGACCCGCCTCATCGCCCTGATGTCGCGCAAGGAGCAGCCGTTTGCCTATCTCGACACGCACGCCGGCATCGGTCTGTATGATTTGCAGGGCGATCAGGCCAATCGCACCGGCGAGTACCTGGAAGGCATCGCGCGCTTGTGGGATCAGCCGGATCTGCCGGCGCTGACCGCCGACTACATGAAGGTGCTGCGCGAGATGAACCCGGATGGGCAGTTGCGCTATTACCCGGGTTCGCCGGAACTGGCGCGGCGCCTGACCCGCCCGCAGGATCGGGTGATGCTCAATGAGAAGCACCCGGAAGACGGCGTGCTGCTCAAGGACAACATGGCCGGTGATCGTCGGGTCAAAGTTCACCTCGGCGAGGGCTGGCATGTTGCTCGGGCGATGCTGCCGGTGCAGGAGAAGCGCGCGGTGATGTTGATTGATCCGCCGTTCGAGCAGCTCGATGAAATGCAGCGTTGCGCGGCGTCGTTGAAAGAGGCGATTGGCCGGATGCGTCAAACCGTGGCGGCGATCTGGTATCCGGTGAAGGATCAGCGTGCGTTGCGTCGGTTCTATCAGGATCTGGCCGGTACCGGTGCACCGAAGTTGCTGCGCGTGGAGCTGCTGGTGCACCCGCTGGATACGCCGAACAGCCTGAATGGCTCGGGCATGGCGATTGCCAATCCGCCGTGGGGGCTGGAAGAGGAATTGCGTGAGCTGCTGCCGTGGTTGTCCAAGAAGCTTGGGCAGACCCAGGGTGGCTGGCAGATGGATTGGCTGATCGCCGAGAGCTGATCACTGAGCGATCGTTCCCACGCTCCGCGTGGGAATGCAGCCCGGGATGCTCCGCGTCCCAACAGCGGACGCAGAGCGTCCCTTGAGGCATTCCCACGCGGAGCGTGGGAACGATCCGACCGGGTCAGTTACCCGCCAGGCTCGCTGGCATGCACACGCCGGTGCCGCCAATCCCGCAATACCCTTCAGGGTTCTTCGCCAGATACTGCTGGTGATACGCCTCGGCGAAGTACACGGTTGGCGCCTGTTCGATCTCGGTGCTGATCTCGCCCAGACCGGCCTTCGACAGTTCGGCCTGATACACCGCTTTGCTCTTCAGCGCCACATCCAGATGCTCAGGCGAGGTCGCGTAGATCACCGAGCGGTACTGCGTGCCGATGTCGTTGCCCTGACGCATGCCCTGTGTCGGATTGTGCAATTCCCAGAACATCGCCAACAGCTCTTCGTAGCTGACTTTGGCCTTGTCATACACCACCAGCACGACTTCAGCGTGACCGGTCAGGCCCGAGCAGACTTCTTCGTAAGTCGGGTTCGGCGTAAAACCGCCGGCATAACCGACGACCGTGCTGACCACGCCTTCACGCTGCCAGAAGCGGCGCTCGGCGCCCCAGAAGCAGCCCAGACCGAAGATCGCAAAATCGACGTCCTGGAAAAACGGGCCAAGCAGCGGGGTTTCTTCGAAGACGAAGTGCTTTTCAGGCAGGGTCATCGCGGTTTCGCGGCCGGGCAGAGCTTGTTCTTTAGTCGGGAGCACGTTTTTGTTCACCAGAATTTCCGAGCGCAGAACCATGATCGTTCCTCTCAGTCAGGTTGAATGTAAAAAGTCAGACCGCCAGTGTGCCGAATGATGCCGAGTTAATCACTACCCAATGTAGGAGCTGCCGCAGGCTGCGATCTTTTGATCTTGTTTTTAAAAATCAGGATCAAAAGATCGCAGCCTTCGGCAGCTCCTACAGGGGCAATAGTGTTATTACGAGAGGGATCAGAGGCAGAGCGGGCCGCGCGGGTAGCGTTTGAGTGCCTGGATCAGTTCGCCGCCGGGGATTGGCCGGTCAAACAGGTAGCCCTGGCCGACGTCGCAACGGTGGCGGCGCAGGAACGCCAGTTGCTCGGCGGTCTCGATCCCTTCGGCCACGACCTTGAGTTTCAGGTTGTGCGCCATGGCGATCACCGCCGAGGTGATTTCCATGTCGTCCTGATTGTCGGGGATCTCATGGATGAAGCTGCGATCGATCTTGATGATGTCGATCGGAAATTTCTTCAAATAGCTCAGCGACGAATAACCGGTGCCGAAGTCGTCCATGGCCAGCGTCAGGCCCAGGCGCTTGAGCTGGTCGAGCTGCAAGTGCGTGTCTTCGGTGGCTTCCAGCAGCAGGCCTTCGGTCAGTTCCAGTTCGAGCAGATAGGCCGGCAGCGCTTCTTCCTTGAGGATGTTGGCGATGGAGGCGACCAGATCCGGATCGGAGAACTGCTTGGGCGACAGGTTGATCGCCACTTGCAGATTACCCATGCCGGCGGCGGTCAGTGCCTTGCTCATGCGGCAGGCCTGGCGCGCAATCCACTTGCCGATCGGAATGATCAGGCCAGTCTCTTCGGCGACGCTGATGAACTGGTCCGGGCGAATCATGCCGCGTTCCGGGTGGTTCCAGCGCAGCAGCGCTTCCATACCCAGCAGACGTCCGCTGCGCAGGCACAGCTTGGGCTGGTAGAACACGTCCAGCTCGTTCTGTGTCAGGGCGCGGCGCAGGTTGTTCTCGACGAACAGTTTGTAACTGGCCTCGGCGTTCAGTGCTTCAGTGAACACTTGCACCTGATGTTTGCCGTTTGCTTTGGCCTTGTGCAGCGCCAGACCCGCGTTGCGCATCAGGGTTTGCGGATCGCGACCGTGTAGCGGCGCGCACGCCAGGCCGACCGAACCGGTGACGCTGATCAACTGGTTGTCGACGAACATCGGCTTGTCGAGCGTCGCCAGCAATTGGTTGGCGATCTGCTGACCGGTCGCCAGGTCGGTGTCGTCGAGCAGCACGGCAAACTCGTTACTGGCGAACCGCGCGAGGCTGCCGCTCGGACTCAGGCTGTTGCGCAGACGCCGGGCCAGACTGATCAGCAGCTTGTCGCCCGTCTGGTGGCCGAGGCTATCGTTGATTCGCTTGAAGTTGTCGATGTCCACCAGCAGCAGGCTGATCGGCGTATCGCTATCGCGGGCGAACCGTTCGTCCAGATTGCGAATAAACGCAGGTCGGTTACCGAGGTTGGTCAGGTTGTCGGTGTACGCCAGGCGCTCGATGCGCTGTTGCGCGAGCTTGGTCTGGGTGATGTCTTCGTAGATGCCGATGTAGTGCGTCAGCTCGCGGTTGTCGCCGTAGACCTTGGAGATCGACAACTGGCCCCAGTACGGTTCGAGGTTTTTCCGGCGGCTCTTGAATTCGCCCTGCCAACTGTTGCTCTTGGCCAGCGCCGAGGGCGCGTCGAACAGCAGTTCGCTGAGGTTCTCCAGTGCCGGCAGCTCGGACAGGCGCTGGCCGTGGACTTCCTCGGTGGTGTACTGGGTGATCGCGGTGAAACTCGGGTTGACGTACTCGACCACACCGTCGCAGTTGACCAGCAAGAAGGCGTTGGCGCTTTGCTCGACCGCACGCTGGAACAGGTGCAGGGCGCTGGTGGCGGTGCGGCGGTTGTGGTTGTTGATGACTTGCGCGAACTGGTCGGCCAGTTCGCCGGCAAAGGCGATTTCGTCGGACTGCCAGGCGCGGGTGACGCCGGTCTGCTCCAGGCACAGCACGCCGACCACCTGGCCATCGACGCGAATGCTCGCATCAAGCATGGCGTTGACGTCGCGCGGGCGCAGGGCTTCGGCCATCTCACGGGTGCGCGGGTCGCGCATCGCGTTGTGTGCATCAATGGCGCGACTGCCATGCAGGGCATCCATGTAATCGGGGAAGCTGCTGATGTCGATCACGTCCGGGAGGATGTATTCCTGGGTCGCGCGGTGGTACGCCGAGATCGGCACCAGATGCTGGCCTTCGAGGTTCCACAGGCTGGCGCAGTCGATTTCGTAGATATCGCAGGCGCAGCGGGTGATCAGTTCGGCGGCTTCCTGCAGCGAGTTGTGCGTGCTGTAGCGCTGGCGTGCGAGCAGCAGAATCAAGTCCTGTTG
This sequence comes from Pseudomonas sp. A34-9, assembly GCF_029543085.1. Lineage (NCBI taxonomy): Bacteria > Pseudomonadati > Pseudomonadota > Gammaproteobacteria > Pseudomonadales > Pseudomonadaceae > Pseudomonas > Pseudomonas sp. A34-9. Next base: position 549,422 of record NZ_CP119967.1, read on the forward strand.
GGCACGTACGCGTTCCAGGTGCTGCAGTTGTTCCTGCTGCGCCCGTTGGTTGAGTTCAAGGGCGATTTGCAGGCGCGAATTCTGCGTTTCGAGATCGACGGAGGGCGGCAGCGGCACTTCGTCGAAGACGTGATCGACCGCCAGCAGATAGCCGCGCAGCAGATGACGATTGTGTTGTTTGTAAGCTTCGCCCAGCTCAAGGATGTTCAGTGCACCGGCAGCCGTGTGCAGGGTGTAACGCACCAGGTAATGCGGGCTGACGGTTAGCTGTTGCTGGATCGCGTCGTGCAGCTGATAACGCGCTTCCGGTTCCATCAGGCTGGCGTAGGGTGAGCCGACCAGTGCGCAAAGCTCGACCGCCGGCTGACCGAACTGGCGTTCGCAGTTGGGATCGAGAAACAGCATGGCCCAACTGGCTTCATTCAAGCGCTCGAAACGCAGCATGCCGAGCCGCGAGGGCACAGGCAACTGCGTCACTACCTCGGCCGCCATACGGCTGGCGGCATCGGGTTGGCTCTTCATGAAGGGAACTCGCTTGGAAATATGCTGAACGCGCCGGGCTCTCGCCCTCTTTACTGTTGCCTGCGGCAAGGTTGCATCATTGCGGCACCGACTGACAAGAGACATGAAGGCCAAGTGCTATAAGAATATGTCGGCTGCGCTGAACATTTCTCCAGCGCGTCGTTGAAATGAGCAAACGTACGCAGCCTTGGCCAGTGTTTACGGGGGGAATGCGCCCTCTGTAGGCGCTGCCGAAGGCTGCGAGCTCAAGGCTTAGCGCAGCTTTATGGCGATCGACTGCAGCTGTTTGCCATCACGGTCGTGGTAATTGACCTGAATCTGCCCGGCCTCGACCACCAGATGAGCGAAATTGTCCTCACTCACCACTGTGCTGGTCAGTTCATGCCGATAATCGCCCGCCGCCGTGCGCATCAGCGGTTGATCCAGAATGAACGTGGACGCTTTGGCGTACGGCAGCAGTTTGCTGTTGAACAGCGGCGAGGACACCACGGTGTGGACTTCGAAGTCCGGGTCTTCGCTGTGGCTCAGGCGAGCGGTCAGCGAGCCATGGACGTCACCCGAAATGAACACGACATTCTTGATTCGCCGGGTGCGGATGGTTTCCAGCAAGCGCAGGCGCTGTTCGGGGAAGCCTTTCCAGGCGTCATCGCCGTGAAGTTTGCGATCCGGATAGAACATCACGCTGGTGACCACGAACTTGACCCGCGCCGTGCTGTTGCTCAGCCATTTGAGCAGGGCCTGTTCCTGTGCCTCGTCGAGGATGCGTCGATCATCGGCTGACAAGTGGCGGCGGGTGCGACTGTCGGTGACAAACCATTCGATATCGCCGTCGCTGAATTGATACCAGTAATGCTCAAGTGATGAGTGATCTATTTCACCGTTAGTTGTCAGTGGATGTACCGGACTGTGACTGACCTGATACAACTCATAAGCCGCCATGGCGTTACGGTATAAGTCAGTGTCGGACTTGCTCGCATTGGCCGGCCAGTTATCTTCGATTTCGTGATCATCGAGAATCATGTAAGTCGAAGTGCCGGACATCAGGCGTTGAATATTCGGTTGGGAAAACGCGGCACGGTACTTATTGAGGATATCTTCGTATTCGCGATCGGGTGCGATCAGATTCAAATCGTCGACGTAGACTTGGTCGCCGGTCATCATTACTGCGCTGATGGGCGGTTGTATGCCTTCGATTACCTGGTTGATGGACGCAAAGATCCGGTCGCCCAATTGCGGCAGCGAGGCGATACCGGCGGTCATGCGCAGGTAGCGGCAGGAACCGACGATATAGGCTCTGGGTTGCAGGGCTTTACTGGAGCGGGTGCGCAGACGATAGATCTCTCGTGGCCATTGCAGCGGCAGTTCGGCGACGCTGTCCGGCGTGTGTACCGGATTCATCGGGCTGAACCAGCCGGCCTGATATTCATATTCGGTGTCGTTGCTCAAGTTATTGAGGGCGAACACGTGCGACATATCGCGTAATTCGCTCAGATGCGCGAAGTTACCTTTTGACCATTGTTGTGTGCCGGCTGCGCGGTAACGTATTCCGGCAAATACCAATGCATTGTTCTGCCGGTTGCCTCGCATGAATATGCGCGCATGATGAGTTGTAACGTGGCCGACAATCGGGCCGATAGTTGGTTTTAACATGTCGAATCCATTCGAATGAATTTGAATAAACAGAGGTGTTGGTAAAGTTTGCTTAGTTGATTTTTCTGCGCCTAGGTTAGTTGTGTATTGAATAAAAAAGATCGGGGCCAAGTCGACCAGGGTTGTGGCCGAAAGCAGCACAGCTTGTGGGAAAAAGACGGGAAGGGAAATTCTTCAGGCAAAAAAAAGCCCCGCCAAACTGACGGGGTTGAGGTACGAGCGTGTGGCGCTCGAAAGGGTGCAGCAATCGGCCCTCCGTTGCCGGAGGACCGATCGAGTTACAGCAGGATCGTGCGAATGTCCGCCAGCAGGCTGCCCAGACGCTGGGTGAAGCGTGCGGCAGCGGCGCCGTTGATCACACGGTGATCGTAGGACAACGACAGCGGCAGCATCAGCTTCGGCTGGAAGGCTTTGCCGTCCCAGACTGGCTGGATGGTTGCCTTGGAAACACCGAGGATCGCCACTTCCGGCGCGTTGACGATCGGCGTGAAGCCGGTGCCGCCAATGTGGCCGAGGCTGGAAATGGTGAAGCAGGCGCCTTGCATGTCGTCAGCAGTAAGCTTCTTGTCGCGGGCCTTGGCGGCCAGCGCAGCGGCTTCGGCTGCCAGTTGCAACAGACTCTTCTGGTCGACGTTCTTGATGACCGGTACCAGCAGGCCATCCGGAGTGTCGACGGCGAAGCCGATGTTCACGTATTTCTTGCGGATGATCGCCTTGCCGCTTGGCGCCAGCGAACTGTTGAAGTCCGGCAGTTCCTTGAGCATGTGCGCGCACGACTTGAGCAGCAGCGGCAGGATGGTCAGCTTGACGCCAGCCTTCTCTGCAACGGCTTTCTGCGCCACGCGGAACGCTTCCAGCTCGGTGATATCAGCCGAATCGAACTGCGTCACGTGCGGAATGTTCAGCCAGCTGCGGTGCAGGCTCGACGCACCGATCTGCATCAGGCGAGTCATCGGCACTTCTTCGATTTCGCCGAAACGGCTGAAGTCGACGACCGGAATCGGCGGGATGCCCGCGCCACCGGTTGCGCCCGCTGCAGCGGCCGGTGCTTCCTTGGCCTTCTGCATCATCGCTTTGACGTAAGTCTGCACGTCTTCTTTCAAGATACGACCGTGCGGGCCGCTGGCGCCGACAGCGTTCAGCTCGACGCCGAACTCACGGGCCAGTTGACGCACGGCTGGGCCGGCGTGAACTTTCGCGCCCGGCTTGGCCGGTGCGGCGGCTGGAGCGGCAGCAGGTGCAGCGGCAGCCGGAGCAGCAGCGGCAGGTGCCGGAGCGCTCGGTGCAGCGGCGGCAGCTGGAGCCGGGGCAGCAGCAGGCGCCGCGCCTTTGACTTTCAGCTTGAGGATCAGGTCGCCGGTACCGACTTCGTCATCCAGCTTGATGGAAATGCTTTCCACCACGCCAGCGGCAGGCGATGGAATCTCCATGCTCGCCTTGTCGGACTCCAGGGTGATCAGCGACTGGTCGGCTTCAACGCTGTCGCCAGCCTTGACCAACACTTCGATGATCTTGGCTTTGCCAGCCGAACCGATGTCCGGAACGTGGATGTCCTGAACGCTGTCGGCAACCGGTGCAGCTGGAGCGGCTGCCGGAGCAGGCGCAGCGGCAGCGGCCGGTGCAGCAGCCTGAGCCGGAGCGGCAGCAGCAGGGGCCGCAGCACCCGCCACTTCCAGATCCAGAATCAGGTCGCCGGTGCCGACTTCGTCGTTGAGCTTGACGCTGATGGCTTTAACCACGCCAGCGGCAGGCGACGGGATTTCCATGCTCGCCTTGTCCGATTCGAGGGTGATCAGCGATTGATCAGCCTCGACCTTGTCGCCGACCTTGACCTGGATCTCGATGATCTGAGCCTTGCCCGAAGAACCGATGTCCGGCACGTGCACTTGCTGAACCGAAGCGGCAGCAGGTGCAGCAGCGGCGGCTGGCGCGGCAGCAGCAGGCGCGGCAGCCGGTTTGGCTTCAGCTTTTGCAGCAGGCGCGGCCGCCGGAGCAGGGGCCGCTTCAGCGGCACCCTCGACTTCCAGCTCAAGCAGTTCGTCGCCTTCTTTCAGGCGGTCGCCCAGCTTCACTTTCAGGCTCTTGATGACGCCGGCTTTCGGGGCCGGCACTTCCATGCTGGCCTTGTCCGATTCCAGGGTCAGGATGCTCTGGTCGGCTTCGATACGGTCGCCGACCTTCACAAACAGTTCAATTACTTCACCTTCACCGCTGCCGATGTCAGGTACGCGAATGAGTTCGCTCACAAAATGTCTCCTCAGCAGTCCAGTGGGTTGCGTTTTTCCGGGTCGATGCCGAACTTGACGATGGCCTCAGCCACGACTTTAGGTTCGATATCACCACGGTCAGCCAGTGCTTCCAGGGCTGCCAACACCACGAAATGACGGTCGACTTCGAAGAAATGACGCAGTTTCTTGCGGCTGTCGCTGCGGCCGAAACCGTCGGTGCCCAGGACTTTGAATTCCTTGGACGGTACCCACTGACGGATCTGCTCGGCGAACAGCTTCATGTAGTCGGTAGACGCGATAACCGGACCTTTACGGCCGTTCAGGCACTCTTCGACGTAGCTCAGCTTAGGCTTCTGGCCAGGCTTCAGACGGTTGCTGCGCTCTACAGCGAGGCCGTCGCGACGCAGTTCGTTGAAGCTGGTAACGCTCCACACGTCGGCGCCAACGTTGAACTCTTCACGCAGAATCTTCGCCGCTTCACGGACTTCACGCAGGATGGTGCCGGAGCCCATCAGTTGAACGTGGTGTGCCGCATCGCGGGTGTCTTCTTCGAGCAGGTACATGCCTTTCTTGATGCCTTCTTCGGCACCGGCCGGCATGGCTGGCTGCTGGTACGACTCGTTCATCACGGTGATGTAGTAGAAGATGTCCTGTTGCTCCTCGGTCATCTTCTTCATGCCGTCCTGAATGATCACCGCCAGCTCGTAGCCGTAGGTTGGATCGTAGGTGCGGCAGTTCGGGATGGTCGCGGCCAGCAGGTGGCTGTGACCGTCTTCGTGTTGCAGACCTTCACCGTTCAGGGTGGTACGGCCGGCGGTGCCGCCGATCAGGAAGCCACGGGTACGGCTGTCGCCGGCAGCCCAGGCCAGGTCGCCAATACGCTGGAAGCCGAACATCGAGTAGAAGATGTAGAACGGCAGCATCGGCTGGTTGTGGCTGGAGTACGAAGTACCGGCGGCGATGAACGAGCTCATGGCGCCTGCTTCGTTGATGCCTTCTTCAAGGATCTGACCTTTCTGGTCTTCCTTGTAGAACATCACTTGGTCTTTATCGACTGGCTCATAGAGCTGGCCAACGGAGGAGTAGATGCCGAGCTGACGGAACATGCCTTCCATACCGAAGGTACGGGCTTCGTCCGGGATGATTGGCACGATGCGCGGCCCGATTTCCTTGTCCTTGACCAGTTGCGCGAGGATCCGCACGAAGGCCATGGTGGTGGAAATTTCACGGTCGCCGGAACCGTCAAGGATGGCCTTGAGGGTGTCCAGATCCGGAGTCGGCACGCTGAAGCTTTGTGCGCGGCGCTGTGGCACGAAACCACCCAGGGCAGCACGACGCTCGCTGAGGTAGCGGGCTTCGGCGCTGTTTGGCTCTGGCTTGAAGAACGGCAGGTTCTCCAGCTCTTCGTCCTTGACCGGAATGTCGAAACGATCGCGGAACAACTTCAGGCTGTCGACATCGACTTTCTTGGTGTTGTGGGCAGTGTTTTTCGCTTCGCCGGCACCGGTGCCATAACCCTTGATGGTCTTGGCCAGGATGACGGTTGGTTGTTCTTTGTGGTTGACCGCTTCGTGGTAAGCCGCATAGACCTTGTACGGGTCGTGGCCGCCACGGTTGAGTTTCCAGATCTCGTCGTCGGACAGGTCAGCAACCATCGCCTTCAGTTCAGGCGTGTTGAAGAAGTGTTCACGCACGAACGCGCCGTCTTTGGCTTTGTAGTTCTGGTACTCGCCGTCGATGACCTCGTCCATGCGACGTTGCAGGATGCCGTCGACGTCTTTGGCCAGCAGTGGGTCCCAGAAACGGCCCCAGATGACTTTGGTCACGTTCCACTGAGCACCGCGGAACACGCCTTCGAGTTCCTGGATGATCTTGCCGTTGCCGCGAACCGGGCCGTCGAGGCGCTGCAGGTTGCAGTTGATGACGAAGATCAGGTTGTCCAGCTTCTCGCGGCCGGCCAGGGAAATAGCGCCCAGGGATTCCGGCTCGTCGCACTCGCCGTCGCCCAGGAAGCACCAGACTTTCTGTTTGCCCGGCTGAATGAAACCGCGGTGTTCCAGGTACTTCATGAAGCGTGCCTGGTAGATCGCCTGGATCGGACCCAGACCCATGGATACGGTCGGGAACTGCCAGAAGTCAGGCATCAGCCAAGGGTGCGGGTAGGACGACAGGCCCTGACCGTCGACTTCCTGGCGGAAGTTGTTCATCTGGTCTTCGGTGATGCGGCCTTCCATGAACGCGCGGGCGTAAACGCCTGGCGAGGTGTGGCCCTGGAAGTAGATCAGGTCGCCGCCGTGTTCGTCGGTCGGGGCCTGGAAGAAGTAGTTGAAGCCGATGTCATACAGGGTCGCACTGGAAGCGAAGCTGGAGATGTGACCACCCAGGTCAGAATCTTTCAGGTTCGTACGCATTACCATGGCCATCGCGTTCCAGCGTACCAGCGAGCGAATGCGGCGTTCCATGAACAGGTCGCCAGGCATGCGTGCTTCGTGGGTTACCGGGATGGTGTTGCGGTAAGGCGTGGTGATGGCGTAAGGGAGTTGCGAGCCGCTGCGGGTCGCGAGTTCACCCATACGGGTCATCAGATAGTGAGCACGGTCTTCGCCTTCTTTGTCGAGAACCGATTCCAGGGCGTCCAGCCATTCCTGGGTTTCGACGGGATCGAGGTCTTGCATGGCTTGCTCCAGGGCGGAAAGGCTTCCAGAATCGGTTGCCTGAGTTTGCGACTGGCCTTGTGGGCAGACGATTTAAAATTCTTGGATTGCCGATAGGTTGTTCCGGCGGCGTGTAGTTTTACTACAAATCTTCCGGCATTTCAGCCTTTCGAATGTATAGACGAGTAGTAAAACTACAGAAGAATGGCTTGTGGCCTCCGGCTGCGTTGTGAGAATAATCGTTAAGGTTGGTCTTTTGCCATCCGAAAAAGGTGAAACTTTGATGTTCGCTGCCAAAGAGAAAGAAATTTCAGCTATTTCTAACTTTTGTTCGACAGTCCTCCGGGTAGCGGCTTTTCACCAATCACTACAAGCGGCCATTTACACGCCGATCAAGGATAGACCATGACCCTGCCCGTGCTTGCCGAACTGCCCGCCATTCTCCTGCCGTTGGTCACTCGATCCGAGCAGTCGTTCCGTACGGCCGTCGCCACGCTGGAAGACGATCACGGCTTCGCGAGCTGGACGCCAGAGCGCTGGGCGCAGTTCGCTCGCGTCACCGCCGCCAGCGAGTTTGTCATTGAACAGAGCGTTCGTGACCCTTTGATGTTGCTTGCACTGGTGCAGTCCGGCGAACTCGACCGGGCTTTTGCGCCGGGTGAATTGTGTGCGCAGATTGCCGCCGCGGCGAACGCTGCCCAGAACGAAGATGAGCTCGGTCGCGCCCTGCGTCGTCAGCGCGCCCGCCATCAAGTACGGATCATCTGGCGCGACCTCACCCGTCAGGCCGATCTGGTGCAGACCTGCCGTGATCTCTCGGACATGGCCGACGCCACCATCGACCAGGCATATCAATGGTTGTACAGCCGCCATTGCGAACAATTCGGTACGCCGACCGGCCGCCGCAGCGGTGAGCCGCAGCAAATGGTCGTCCTCGGCATGGGCAAGCTCGGCGCCGTCGAGTTGAACCTGTCTTCGGACATCGACCTGATCTTCGCCTACCCCGAGGGCGGCGAAACGGTGGGCGTGAAGCGCTCGCTGGATAACCAGGAATTTTTCATACGTCTCGGCCAGCGCCTGATCAAGGCGCTGGATCCGATGACCGTCGACGGCTTTGTATTCCGTGTCGACATGCGCCTGCGCCCGTACGGCTCGTCCGGCGCGCTGGTGCTGAGCTTCAATGCGCTGGAGCAGTATTACCAGGATCAGGGCCGCGACTGGGAACGCTACGCGATGATCAAGGCGCGGGTGGTGGCCGGCGATCAGGTCGCGGGTGCGCAGTTGCTCGACATGCTGCGGCCGTTCGTTTACCGGCGTTATCTGGATTTCTCGGCGATCGAAGCGCTGCGCACCATGAAGCAACTGATCCAGCAGGAAGTGCGGCGCAAGGGCATGGCCGACAATATCAAGCTGGGCTCCGGCGGGATTCGTGAGGTCGAGTTTATCGCTCAGGCTTTTCAGTTGATCCACGGTGGCCGCGACTTGAGCTTGCAGCAGCGTCCTCTATTAAAGGTGTTGAGCACCCTGGAGGGGCAGGGTTATCTGCCGCCGGCAGTGATCAGCGAGTTGCGTGAGGGCTACGAATTTTTGCGCTACACCGAACACGCGATTCAGGCGATTGCCGACCGTCAGACACAGATGCTGCCGGATGGCGCGCAGGATCAGGCGCGCATTGCCTTCATGCTCGGTTTCACCGATTGGGATGCATTCCACGAGAAACTGATGTTCTGGCGTGGCCGCGTGGCCTGGCACTTCGCCCAGGTGATAGCCGATCCCGATGAGGATGAAGGCGCCGAAAGTGAAGTGGTGGTCGGCGGTGAGTGGCTGCCGCTGTGGGAAGAGGCGCAGGACGAAGAGGCCGCGTGCCGTCAGTTGGAAGAGGGTGGTTTTGCTGATGCGAGCAAAGCCCTGAAAGCGCTGGCCGGATTGCGCAGCAGCCCGCAACTGCGGGCGATGCAGCGGCTGGGGCGTGAGCGTCTCGATGCTTTTATTCCGCGTCTGCTCGCACAAGCCGTGGAGCACGCCAATCCGGATCTGGTGCTTGAGCGGGTGTTGCCTTTGGTGGAAGCAGTGGCCCGTCGTTCGGCGTATCTGGTCTTGCTGACGGAAAACCCCGGCGCCCTGCGACGCTTGCTGACGTTGTGCGCGGCGAGTCCGTGGATCGCTGAGCAGATCACGCGTTTCCCGCTGCTGCTGGATGAATTGCTTAACGAAGGTCGTTTGTTCAAGCCGCCATTGGCGCCGGAACTGGCCGCCGAGTTGCGCGAGCGGCTGACGCGGATCCCCGAGGACGATCTCGAACAACAAATGGAAGCCCTGCGCCATTTCAAACTGGCGCACCGCTTGCGCGTCGCAGCGTCGGAAATCGCCGGCAGCCTGCCGCTGATGAAAGTCAGCGATTACCTGACCTGGCTGGCCGAGGCGATTCTCGAGCAAGTGCTGGCCCTGGCCTGGCGCCAGACCGTGGCCAAATACGGCACGCCGCTGCGTACCGACGGCACGTTGTGCGATCCCGGCTTCATCATTGTCGGTTACGGCAAAGTCGGCGGTCTGGAATTGGGGCATGGTTCGGACCTGGATCTGGTGTTTATCCACGACGGCGATCCGCAGGCGGAAACCGACGGGCCGAAGTCGATTGATGGTGCGCAGTTCTTCACGCGCCTGGGGCAGCGGATCATTCACTTGCTGACGGCGCAGACCAACTCCGGTCAGCTCTATGAAGTGGACATGCGTCTGCGGCCGTCCGGTGCCTCGGGGCTGTTGGTCAGCTCGCTCGGTGCATTCGCCCGCTATCAGGAAAATGAAGCCTGGACGTGGGAACATCAGGCCCTGGTGCGCGCGCGGGTGCTGGTCGGCAGTCAGGATGTCGGACAGGCGTTCGAGAAAGTTCGTGCGCAGGTGTTGGGCAAATCCCGTGATCTGGCCAAGCTGCAACAGGAAGTCAGCGAGATGCGCGCGAAGATGCGCGACAACCTTGGCACCAAGAGCACCGCAGCCGGTACCGCAGCGAATGCCTTCGATGCCACGGCGCCGTTCGACCTCAAGCAGGACGCCGGAGGTATCGTCGATATTGAATTTATGGTGCAATACGCGGCCCTGGCGTGGTCGCACAGCCACCCGCCACTGCTGCGCTGGACCGATAACATCCGCATTCTGGAAGAGCTGGAACACGAAGGGCTGATGCCCGCCGAAGACGCCAGCCTGTTGCGCGAGGCCTATAAAGCCTACCGCTCCGCCGCCCACCGGCAGGCCTTGCAGAAGGACGCGGGGGTGATACCGGGCGACCAGTTTGCCGAAGAGCGGCGGCAGGTTTTGCGGATCTGGAAAGAGATGGGGCTAAGCTGAAAGCGGTTTATGCAGCACCCAATACCCTGTGGGAGCGAGCTTGCTCGTGAAGACGGAGTGTCAGATGACAGCGATGTCGGATGTGATGGCCCCTTCGCGAGCAAGCTCGCTCCCACAGTGGATCTACAGTGTCTGTAGATCTGCAGCAGGACAAAAAAACAATGTGGGAGCGAGCCTGCTCGCGATAGCGGAGTGACAGTCGACAGTCATGTTGAAGGTAATGACCCATCGCAAGCAGCGCCGCTCCCTCAGTGAATCTCGGGCGGGGAGGCGTAAATGCCTCCCCGGCTCGTTTTTGGAAGCCACATGAATATTTTGATCGTTGGGCCCAGTTGGGTCGGTGACATGGTGATGGCGCAGACACTGTTTCAGTGTCTCAAGCAGCGCCACCCGCAATGCGAAATCGACGTGCTGGCCCCCGAGTGGAGCCGGCCGATCCTTGAGCGCATGCCTGAAGTGCGCAAGGCCTTGAGCTTCCCGCTCGGCCACGGCGCGCTGGAGCTGGCGACCCGTCGACGCATCGGCAAATCCCTGCGTGGCCAGTACGATCAGGCGATCCTGTTGCCGAACTCGCTGAAGTCGGCGCTGGTGCCGTTCTTCGCCGGCATCCCGAAGCGCACCGGCTGGCGCGGCGAATTCCGCTACGGCCTGCTCAACGACGTGCGCACCCTCGACAAAGAGCGCTATCCGCTGATGATCGAGCGGTTCATGGCTTTGGCCTATGAGCCGAACGCCGAGCTGCCGAAGCCGTATCCGCGCCCAAGCCTGCAAATCGATCCGGTCACCCGCGAAGCGGCGCTGGCCAAGTTCGGCCTGAGCCTCGATCGCCCGGTGTTGGCGCTGTGCCCCGGTGCCGAGTTCGGCGAGTCCAAGCGCTGGCCGTCCGAGCACTACGCCAAAGTCGCCGAAGCGCGCATTCGCGAAGGCTGGCAGGTGTGGCTGTTCGGCTCGAAAAACGATCACTCGGTCGGCGAAGACATCCGCGCACGTTTGATCCCGGGCCTGCGTGAAGAATCGGTCAACCTCAGCGGTGGCACCTCACTGGCCGAAGCCATCGATCTGCTGTCCTGCGCCGACGCGGTGGTCTCCAACGATTCCGGCCTGATGCACGTTGCCGCTGCGCTGAACCGCCCCTTGGTCGCCGTCTACGGTTCGACCTCGCCGGGCTTTACCCCGCCGCTGGCCGAGCACGTCGAAGTGGTTCGTCTGGGTCTCGATTGCAGCCCGTGCTTTGACCGTACCTGCCGTTTCGGCCATTACAACTGCCTGCGCCAGCTGATGCCGGACGCGGTCAACGATGCCTTGCAGAAATTGCAGGGCGCTGTGGTCGAGGTTCATTAAGTTGCGGGTATTGCTGATCAAGACTTCATCGCTGGGCGACGTGATTCATGCGTTGCCGGCGCTGACCGACGCCGCCCGGGCCATTCCCGGGATCAAATTCGACTGGGTGGTGGAAGAAGGCTTCGCCGAGATTCCGACCTGGCACCCGGCCGTTGGCAAAGTGATTCCGGTGGCGATCCGCCGCTGGCGTAAAAACCTCTGGAAAACCATTACCAGCGGGGAGTGGAAACGCTTCAAGCAAAGCGTGCGCGCGAACAAATACGACTTGGTGATCGATGCTCAGGGGCTGCTGAAAAGCGCCTGGCTGACCCGTTACGTCAAAGCCCCGGTAGCCGGACTCGATAAAGGTTCGGCCCGTGAACCGATGGCCTCGCGTTTCTATGATCGCAAATTGGCCGTCGCCCGTGGTCAGCACGCCGTCGAGCGGGTGCGACAGTTGTTCGCCATCGCCCTCGGTTACGACCTGCCCAAAGGCCTGGGTGATTACGGCCTCAACGTCGAACGTCTGGTCGAGTTGCCGCGCAAAAATGCATTTGTAGTGTTCCTGCATGGCACCACCTGGGACACCAAGCACTGGCCGGAAGCCTATTGGCGTGAGCTGACCGAACGCGTCGGCTACCTCGGCGTCGGTGTGAAACTGCCGTGGGGCAACCCGCAGGAAAAGGCCCGCGCCGAACGCATCGCCGCCGGTTTCAAACACGCCGAAGTGCTGCCAAAACTCAATCTGGCCGGCGTCGGCAAAGTCCTCGCCGGCGCCCAGGCTTGCGTGGCGGTGGACACCGGTCTCGGCCACTTGGCCGCCGCACTGGACGTGCCGACCATTTCCCTGTTCGGCCCGACCAACCCGGGCCTGACCGGCGCTTACGGCAAGTTGCAGATTCACCTGGCCAGCGACTTCCCGTGCGCGCCGTGCCTGCAAAAGAAATGCACCTATCAACCGACCGCGCAGGATGCCCGTCAGTTTGACCTGAAGCGTGAGCAGCCTTTGTGCTTCACGCGTCTGAACCCCGAGCGTGTCGCCAGCCGACTGAGCACGTTGTTAATGGCTGAGGAGCTGCGCTGATGCAATTGGCATTCGTTCTGTACAAATATTTCCCGTTCGGTGGCTTGCAGCGCGACTTCATGCGCATCGCCCTCGAATGCCAGAAGCGCGGGCATCGGATTCGCGTCTACACGCTGATCTGGGAAGGCGACGTGCCGCCCGGTTTCGAAGTGCTGGTGGCGCCGGTCAAGGCGTTCTTCAATCACCGTCGCAACGAAAAGCTCAGCGCGTGGATGGAGGCGGACCTGGCCAAGCGCCCGGTCGATCGTCTGATCGGCTTCAACAAGATGCCGGGTCTGGACGTCTACTACGCCGCCGACGGCTGCTTCGAAGACAAGGCGCAGAACCTGCGCCATTCGCTGTACCGCCGCTGGGGCCGTTATCGCCACTTTGCCGAGTACGAGCGCGCGGTGTTCGCCAAAGACGCGAAGACCGAAGTGCTGATGATTTCCGAAGTGCAGCAGCCGCTGTTCATCAAGCATTACGACACGCCGCTTGAGCGCTTCCACTTGCTGCCACCGGGCATTGCTCAGGATCGTCGGCGTCCGGCGGATGCTGATGAAATCCGCGCCGGTTTCCGTGCCGAATTCAATCTCAAGGATGATGAACTGCTGCTGGTGCAGATCGGTTCCGGGTTCAAGACCAAAGGCGTCGACCGCAGCCTGAAAGCACTGGCCGCATTACCCTCCGAGCTGAAGAAGCGCACCCGGCTGTTTGTAATCGGTCAGGATGACCCCAAATTGTTCCAGATGCAGAGTGCAACGTTGGGTCTGGGCGATAACGTGACGTTTCTCAAGGGGCGCAGCGATATCCCGCGTTTCCTGCTCGGCGCCGATCTGTTGATCCACCCGGCGTATAACGAAAACACTGGTACCGTGTTGCTCGAAGCGCTGGTCGCCGGCTTGCCGGTGCTGGTCAGCGCGGTCTGCGGTTACGCCCATTACATCGCCGAGGCCGATGCCGGGCGAGTGCTGGATGAGCCGTTCGATCAGGCGCAGCTGACGCAATACCTGACCGACATGTTGAATGACGACGCTGCACGGGCGGCCTGGAGCCGCAATGGTCTGGCCTTCGCCGAGACGGCCGACCTCTACAGCATGCCGCAGCACGCGGCCGATGTGATTCTGGCGGAGCACGCTTAATGAAGTTGATGCTGGCTGAACCGTTCAAAAGCCTTTGGGCCGGGCGCGACCCGTTCGCCGAAGTCGAAGGCTTGCAGGGCGAGGTATACCGCGAGCTGGAAGCACGTCGGACACTGCGCACGGAAGTCGACGGCAACGGATTTTTCGTCAAGATTCACCGTGGCATCGGCTGGGGCGAAATCTTCAAGAACTTGCTGACGGCCAAGCTGCCGGTGCTCGGCGCGGGCCAGGAGTGGCAAGCCATTCAGCGTCTGCAGGAAGTCGGTGTGCCGACCATGACCGCCGTCGCGTACGGCGAGAAGGGCAGTAACCCGGCGGATCAGCACTCGTTCATCGTCACCGAAGAACTGGCGCCGACCATCAGCCTTGAAGACTTCAGCATCGACTGGGTCAAGCAGCCGCCCGAGCCGAAGCTCAAGCGCGCGCTGATCGCCGAAGTGGCACGCATGACCGGCATGATGCACCGCGCCGGCGTCAATCACCGCGACTGCTACATCTGCCACTTCCTGCTGCACACCGACAAACCGGTGACGCCGGGCGACTTCAAACTTTCGGTGATCGACCTGCACCGTGCCCAGACCCGCGCGAGAATCACCCAGCGCTGGCGCAACAAGGATCTGGCCGCGCTGTACTTTTCCGCGCTGGACATCGGCCTGACCCGCCGCGACAAGCTGCGCTTCCTCAAGGGCTATTTCCAGCAACCGCTGCGCCAGATCCTGGCGGAAGAAGCGCCGCTGCTGAACTGGCTCGAAGGCAAAGCCAACAAGCTCTATGCGCGTAAGCAGCGTTACGGGGATGCGCTCTGATGGCGGGTTGGACGCTTGAGTCGCAATACAGCGATCTCGCCGACGATTTCGGCAGCCTCGAAGCCGTTTTTGCGTTGCAGGGCGAACGCCTGACCCGCGACCCGCTGTCGGAAGTGATTCGTGTGCAGCGCAATGGCGTCAACTATTACGTGAAACGCTACGTCGGTGCTGGCAAAGGCTTGCGCCGTTACCTTGGCAAGCCGCGGGTGAAGATGGAATGGCAGAACCTCAAGCGCTTCGCCAAGTGGGGCATTCCCACCGCAGAGGTGGTGGCCTGGGGCTTGGAGCGACGCGGCGCGGCGTATGATCGCGGCGCCATGATCACTCGCGAATTGCCCAACACCGAAGACCTTTCGGCGCTCGCCGAGCGCAAGGATCCGAAACTCAAGGATCGCGCCTGGGTCGACGGCGTCAGCCGGCAACTGGCCGGCTATACCCGGACGATGCATGATCACCGATTTACCCATAACGATTTGAAATGGCGCAACCTGTTGATCGATGATCAGGCGCGCATATTTCTGATCGATTGCCCTAACGGCGAGTTCTGGCGCGGCTTCTGGCTCAAGTATCGGATCACCAAGGATCTGGCCTGTCTCGATAAACTCGCCAAATACCACCTGTCCAATACCCAACGCCTGCGCTTC
The DNA here is from genome assembly GCF_029543085.1 of Pseudomonas sp. A34-9. Lineage (NCBI taxonomy): Bacteria > Pseudomonadati > Pseudomonadota > Gammaproteobacteria > Pseudomonadales > Pseudomonadaceae > Pseudomonas > Pseudomonas sp. A34-9. The sequence continues at coordinate 564,796 of NZ_CP119967.1, forward strand.
TATAAGCAATACCGCCAGTGCGATCGGCTTGATAGCGCCGACAAGAAACGGATTCGGCACGTGGTGAGATTTTTCGAGGGACGTGAATGACTGATTTTCTCGCCGCTGAAGACCGTGCACTGCTTGAGCGCCATGGTCTCGGTACTTTCGACGCACTGTGGGCCAAACAGCTTGAAGCTGTGGACGAACCCAATACCGCCCGTGGCGGCTGGAGCAGCGTCTTCCGCCTGGACCTGGAAGGGCAGGGTTATTACCTCAAGCGCCAGAGCAATTACCTGACGCGCACCTTGCACGCGCCTTTCGGTGAGCCCAGTTTTGCCCGCGAGTTTCGCAATATCAGCCGCTATCGCAAGCTCGGTATCCCGGCGCTGCAAGCGGCGTTCTTCGGTGAGCGCAAGGTTGACGGCGAGGTTCGCGCGATCCTGCTGACCCGGGCACTCGATGGCTGGAGCGATCTGGAGTCGCTGTTGCAGCGTTGGGCGCAGCTCAGTGCCGCGCAGCATTCGGCGATTCTCAAGGCCTGCGGACTGCTCGCGCGGCATCTGCACGGTGTGCGCCAGGTGCACGGCTGCTTTTATCCCAAGCATATTTTTCTGCGAGCCACCGGTGACGGGTATCAGGCGCAATTGATCGACCTGGAAAAAACCCGTCCCTTGTTGTTCGGCATGCGTGACCGGATCAAGGACCTGGAACCGTTGCAACGCCGCGCGCCGGAATGGAACGAGGCACAACTGCGTGAATTGCTGGCGGCGTATCTCGATCAGTCGACCGATAGTTCGCTGCTCGACAGCTGGCTCGCCCGGCTGACCGCGCGCCGCAGTCACAAGGAGACGCGCTGATGCAATTGTCCGAGCTGGCCGGTGTCGGGCGAACTCCGCCACTGCCGCTGACCGTGACCCTGGCCGATGCTGCCGGGAGTGCGGATCTGCAGTTGCTCAGTTTGCTGCGGGTTCTGCCAGGGCAACGCTACGTCGGCGCCGGTGTCTGGCGTGGCCGTCCGGTGCTGGCCAAATTGCTGGTCGGTGGCAAGGCCGCACGGCATTTTCAGCGTGAACTGGAAGGGGTGCGCTTGCTAGCCGCGCAAGGCATGACGACACCCTTGCTGCTGGCCGACGGTTTGAAAAGCGACGAAGGTGGCTGGCTGCTGTTCGATTTCCTTGAAGGCGCCGAAAGCCTTGGCGATGCCTGGGCAACGGTCGAGTCGCTGCCGTTACTCGCGGATGAACAGTCGGCGGTATTGGCCGAGGCGTTGGGCGCCATTGGCCAATTGCACGGCAAAGGCCTCTGGCAGGAGGACCTGCACCTGGACAATCTGCTGCGTCACGGCGGTCAGTTGTACTGGATTGACGGTGCGGGCATTTGCACAGAAACCGCCGGTCAGCCGTTGTCGCGACAGAAAGTCCTGGAAAACCTCGGCGTATTTTTCGCTCAGCTACCCAAGGCGCTGGAGCCCTTCACCGAAGAGCTGCTGGTGTATTACCTGTTGAGCAACAGCGAGCACGCATTGCCGCTGGAAGCCTTGCAGAAGCAGATCGACAAAGTGCGTCGCTGGCGTCTGAAAGACTTTCTGATCAAGGTCGGTCGCGAATGCACGCTGTTCAGCGTGCAGCGTGGAGCGTTCGGTCTGCGCGCGATCCGCCGCGAAGAAGAGTCGGCCATGGTGCCGGTGCTGGATCAGGCCGATGCGCTGCTTGATCAGGGCCACCTGTACAAGACCGGTGGTGCGGCGAGTGTCGGCAAGGTTCAGGTGGGTTCGCGCACGCTGGTGATCAAACGCTACAACATCAAGGGGTTTGCGCATTGGCTCAAGCGTTTCTGGCGGCCGAGTCGGGCCTGGCATTCGTGGCGCGAAGGCAATCGCCTGGCGTTCCTCGGTATCGCTACGCCCAAGCCGCTGGCGGTACTGGAGAAGCGTTTTTTGTGGCTGCGCAGTCGTGCGTATCTGGTGACCGAATTCCTGCCCGGGCCGGACATCATCGAGCGCTTTGCGCCCTATGTTGAAAGTGGCGAAGCGCCGGAGGCGGAGCTGCAGGCGCTGGACCTGTTGTTCGCTCGACTGATTGACGAGCGCATCAGTCATGGTGACTTCAAGGGGCACAACCTGTTCTGGCAGCAGGATCGCTGGGCGCTGATCGACCTGGATTCGATGTGTCAGCACGGATCTGTCGGTAGCTTTGCACCGGCCTATGCCCGTGACCGTGCGCGATTCATGCGTAACTGGCCCGAAAGCAGCGCGCTGTATCAGGTTATTGATCAGCGTTTGCCCAAAGAAATTTCCACCGCAGGCTGAATCAAACTCTTACGGCCGTAGAGGACAAGATTTAGTGACTTGTCCTACAGCTTCTCCGGAAGCCATGAACTGTGCCCCGTTCAGCTCCGATGCTAATTTGCCCTTCGATCTTGGAGGACGAATCTTGACCATCAGACAAGCTGTAACGTTGGGCGCTCTTTCATCGGTTCTGGCCGGCTGTGGCAGCGTCATGACCGTATTGCAGGACGATGCCGACGTCGCCCGGGACATGCGCAAACAAAACACCTACTGCCAATCGATTCCGCGGATTTACAGCGGGCTGGCCTTCGATTTCTGCGTGCTGAACGCGCCCCCTGATCCCAGCGGATTTCTGGTGCCGTTCGTGTTGCTGGATCTGCCATTGTCCGGTGTATTCGATACAGTAGCGTTGCCCTATACGGTTTATCGTCAGGTCACCGACGGCAACCTTGGTATTTACTGGCGCAGGGGCGGTTATTGAGTCGCAGGGCAAGGTTTCTCCAAACCATTCACCCTGGGGCAATCGCGCAGGGTAATTCCCCTCTCGTTTACGCTATAATCCCGCCCTTTAGCTGTCACTCGCCTTGTGCGAGGGCACATCAATTTTCAAGGCGCATCGCGCCTGCACGCAGACTAAAGAGGCTAGACCCCTGTGGCATTGACGATTCTTGGCCTGTCCGGCGCCCTTAGCCATGATCCTTCAGCGGCCTTGTACATCGACGGCAAGCTCGTGGCGGCGGCTGAAGAAGAGCGCTTCGTACGCGATAAACATGCAAAGAACCGCATGCCTTACGAATCGGCGAAGTTCTGTCTCGAACAGGCTGGCATCAAGCCGTCCGATGTTGACGTGGTAGCGATTCCGTTCGCCCCGATCAGCATTTTCGGCAAGGCCCGCTGGCAGTACGCCAAGCGTTACTGGTACGCCCCGGACCGCGCGCTCGACGCGATCCTGATGGGCAACCGTCGCTACAAGCGCTATCGCAACAAGATCGTCTGGTGCCTGGAACAACTGGGCTTCGATCCGAAGAAAATCAAGATCGAACCGGTCGAACACCATCTGGCCCACGCTTCCAGCGCTTACCACTGCTCGGGTTTCAAAGAGAAAACCGCGATCCTCGGCATCGACGGCAAGGGCGAGTACGCCACGACCTTCTTCGGCTACGGCGAAAACGGCAAGATCCACAAGATCAAGGAATTCTTCGATCCGGATTCCCTGGGTGGCCTGTACGGCGCGATCACCGAGTTCCTCGGTTTCGATATGCTCGATGGTGAGTTCAAGGTCATGGGCATGGCGCCGTACGGCGATGCCAGCAAGTACGATTTCTCGCGCCTGGCTTCGTTCGAGAACGGCGAGCTGGTGATCAACACCGACTACGCCAACGTCATCGGCCTGCGTCGCTATAAAGAGAAGGGTAAGGGTTACTACTTCTCGCCGAAGCTGATCGAGTGGCTGGGTCCAAAGCGCGAAGGCGACATCGCCGACGAGCCGTACATCCACTACGCCGCCAGCATTCAAGCGCTGTTCGAAAAAATTGCGCTGCAGATGATCGACTACTACCTGGGCGACGTGCTCAAGGAAACCGGCAAACTGGCCTACGCCGGTGGCTGTGCGTTGAACGTCAAGCTCAACCAGAAAATCATCGCCCGCGACGACGTCAAGGAGCTGTTCGTGCAGCCTGCATCCGGCGATGCCGGCACCGCAGTCGGCGCAGCGGCCTATGTATCCAACGCCCGTGGCGTGCCGGTCGAGAAGATGGAACACGTCTACCTCGGCCCGTCGTACAGCAACGAAGACGTCATCGCAGCCTGCGCCCGTCACGAGAACAAGCCGACCTGGCGCAAGCTCGACAACATGCCGGAGCAGATCGCCAAGATCATGGTCGACGGCAACCCGGTGGCCTGGTTCCAGGGGCGCATGGAGTTTGGTCCGCGTGCCTTGGGGGGGCGCTCGATCATTGGTTGCCCAAGCGTGGCTGGCGTTGCTGACCGGATCAACCACCAGATCAAGTTCCGCGAGCGCTGGAGGCCTTTCTGCCCGTCGATGCTCGACACCGTTGCGCCACAGATGATCAAGATCGATCACCCGGCGCCGTTCATGACCTTCACCTTTGAAGTGGCGGAAGAGTGGAAGACCCGCGTGCCGGAAGTCGTCCATGAAGACGGCACTTCCCGTGCCCAGGTGCTCAAGCGCGAATACAATCCGCGCTACTACGACATGATGAAGGCGCTGGAAAACCTGACCGGTAACGGCGTATCACTGAACACCTCGCTCAACCGTCGTGGCGAACCGATGATCTGCTCGCCGACTGACGCCCTGAACATGTTTTTCGGTTCTGACCTGGAATACCTGATCATGGAAGATATTCTGGTCGTAAAAGCGGGTGTAAAAGGATACGAACTTGACTGAAACACTGATCAGCGTCGTCATTCCGGTTTACAACTATGCGCGAACGCTTCCACGTGCAGTGGAATCGGTCTTGGCGCAGTTGGATGAAGCGACCGCGGATCTGCTGGTCATCGACGACGGGTCGACGGACGATACGCCCCAGGTAGTCGAAAAACTCCTGCTCAAGCATGGCGGGCGCTTTCGCGCGTTGCGCAAAAGTAACGGCGGATTGTCGTCGGTGCGCAATCGAGGGCTGGAAGAGACAACCGGACGGTATCTGGTGTTTCTCGACTCTGACGACGAAATGGCCCCCGGGGCGTTGGCGGCGCTTTCACAGCACATCGCCAGTCACCCGCAAAGTCTGATGGTTATCGGCGCGCATTGGTCGGTATTCGCTGATGGACGACGCAGCCTGCAGGCAGCCAAGCCGCTGCCTGCGACGGCCCGCCAGCGCTTGCAGGGCTACCTGTTGAGCAAGACGGTATCCATTTCAAACGGTGCCTGCGCGATGCATCGCGATGTGTTTGTGTTGGGTAATTACCCGGAACATTTGCGCAACGTCGAGGACTTACCGGTGTTCGCCCAAGTGCTGGCGCGTTACCCCTGTACCGTTCTGGACATGCCACTGGCGCTGATCTACAAGCATGCGGACAGCATGCGCCATGATTTACGCCAAAGTCTTGCCGCCGGTACGGAGCAGGTGGTCAGCGAAGTGTTCTCCAGTCGGCGGATGCCCGAGGAAATGGCTGATTTGCGTCAGGCGTTTCTGGCGCAGCGCTGTCTGTCATTGTTTCGTGACTGTTATTCCCATGGCGAGTACAAACTGGCCAAGTCGTTCTATTTTCAGGCCTTGCGTGCGGACTGGCGGACGTTTTCGCGCTGGTCCTACACGCGCAAGGCGTTGCGGTTGCTGTTTCGGTAAACGGGTCGCGGAGACTGCGCGGGCCTTGTAACGGATGTCGGTGAGGTGGCTGGGTGAAAGGTACGGGCGGTAGCGTGGCAACTCGAGTCTCCAGAATCATCGACGAATACCCGGTTTGGCTGGCGTTTCTGGGCAGTGCGCTGTTATCGCTGATTGCGGTTCTGGGCACCGCGACAGTGGGGCGTGATGCCGCGCTGTATATTGATATTGCGCAACAGGTCACCGAGCACGGGCCTAATGTGGCCTGGGCCACTTTCGACTGGCCATGGTTTTCCTTTCTTCTGGCCGGTACGCATACCGTCCTGCATTTGCCGCTTGAGTTGAGCGCCTATCTTTGGTGCGCGCTGTTTTTTGCCGGCACCAGCGCGCTGATGGTGGACTGCGTACGACAACGGTCTGCGCCACTCGCCGGTTGGGCGTGTCTGGTGGTACTGGCAATGCCGGCGGTGAACGCCTTTCGCAATGACATCATCCGTGAGTGCGGCTTCTGGTTCTTCTGCACGTTGACGCTCTGGCTCGCGCTGCGCTGGCAAGCGCGTGGTGGCTGGCTGCGGGCGGCATTCATTCATGTGGCTATCGTCGCGGCAGCGTTGTTTCGGCTGGAGGCTTTGCTGCTGGTTCCGGCGTTGGCGCTGTGGCAGTTGCCCAACCTGTGGTCGTCGAACCGACGGATGCAATTCGTTCAACTTTCGCTGCTACCGGTTTTGGGGATGCTGGCCGTTTCGGTGTCAGGTGTGCTCCTGTCGGCGCGCGTGATGTTGTATCTGGACATGATCGCGCCACATAGCGTGTTTGCCGCATTCCAGATGCTGTGCGACCAGTTTGCCAATTCGCTGATCAACAAGTACTCCCAGGATGAAGCCGGCCGGATTGTGTTCTTCGGTATCCTGGCGACCATGACCATCAGTTTCGTCAAGTTGATGGGGCCTTTCGCCGTCCCTTTCATTCTGCGGCGCAACTGGGGAGTTCTAGGTGTCTACTGGCGCGACTATCGCCCCTTCGCCTGGGCGGCGCTGCTGTACCTGGTGGTGCTGGTGCTGTTTTTCATCAAGCAGCAGTTTATGAATACGCGCTACCTGAGCTTTCTGAACCTGTTGTTTGTGCCCGTGCTGGCGATGGGGCTGGCGGCGTTTGCCCGCGAATTCCCGCGTTGGGGCAAGTGGCTGGTGGTTGTGGCGCTGTTGGTGATGCTGTCGAACGTCATCTCCACCGGAGCCGGCAAGACTCACTACGTCGAGGCCGGCCGCTGGATGTCGGCCCATGTCGAGCCCGGGGCGAAGACCTATTTCGAGGATGGGCGAATCAGCTATTACGCCGGTCGAGGCTACGTGATGCCGGTGCTGACCGCAGAGGAAGCGATGTCGGCAGCTCATGCGGGCGACTATCAGTACTTCCTCATCGAGGCCAAAGGTGACGAGCCTTGGCTGAATGACTGGCTGGCGGCGCACAAGCTGCGCATCATCGAGCATTTCGCCAATCGCAAAGGGGCCACCGTGGTGGTCATCGGCCGCTAGGGTTTAGCCGAGCAGCGGACGCAGGCGCGAGATCAGCGGCGCTTGTCGGTGGCTCGGCAACGCCTGGCGATAGCCTTCGACAAACGTTTCGCCGGCATCCCGGCCGAGCAGCCATTGGCGGTCTTCCTTGTAGCGCAGCAAGTGAGCGAAGTTGCGCAGGCGTTTACTGTCACTGAGCGCGCGCTTCTGACAACGTAGATCGGCGATATCGATCAGTCCCAAGCGGTTGTCGGGGGTTTGCACGACGTTGCCGAAGTGCAGCGACCGAAAGTACACACCTTTTTCGTGCAGCAGGGCGAAGTACCCGCCCAGCTGGAATCTCAGTGTGTCAGCCTCTTCGTCAGTGCCTTGTAACTGACGCACTGTATTGCCTTCCAGCGGGCTGTAATACACACCGTCGCGCTCGATGCTCGGGATGCGATAGACCGCGATGACTTTCGGGCAGAGGATGCCACGCTGTTCGAGGGCTCGGGTGTTGTCGGCAAAGCGTTGTGCATAGGGGTAGAACAGCGCCGAACTGAGCAGCCGCTTGCGGCGGAACAGCTTGAGCATGCGTCCATCGGCCAATCTGAGCACCTTGTCGCCGGAACCGTCGGCCTCCAGTACGTGTGCACCTTTGCGCAGTGCCTCGTAAGTGCTGTGATCAATCGATTGCATATCGGGCTCCCCATCATTAGCGGGGTATCTTAACCGACTTGGTCGAAGGCTGGCTTGAAGTCATGTTTATCGGGGCAAAAACGCGTGTGATATCATCGGCGCCTCACTGAATTGCGCGGATCACCATGAGCAGTCCTGAACCGAAAGCCCAGTCCACGCTGGCGATCTATTTCCGCCTTTTGGCTTACGTGCGGCCTTATGCCGGCCTTTTCCTTCTCAGCATCGTCGGGTTTCTGATCTTCGCATCGACTCAACCGATGCTCGCTTACATCCTCAAATACTTTGTCGACGGTCTGGCCAATCCTGAAGCCAGCCTGTTCCCGGGCAACCCTTATCTGGGCAAGCTGCAGTTGCTCGAAACCGTGCCACTGATGATTGTCTTCATCGCACTGTGGCAGGGCGTGGGCTCGTACCTGGGCAACTTCTTCCTGGCGCGGGTTTCGCTGGGGCTGGTGCATGACCTGCGGGTGGTGCTGTTCAACAAATTGCTGGAGTTGCCCAATCGCTTCTTCGACAAGAACAATTCCGGCCATCTGATTTCCCGGATCACCTTCAACGTGACGATGGTCACCGGTGCCGCAACGGACGCGATCAAAGTCGTCATCCGTGAAGGCATGACCGTGATTTTCCTGTTCTGCACACTGTTGTGGATGAACTGGAAACTCACTTTGGTGATGGTCGCCATCCTGCCGTTGATCGGTTTGATGGTGAACAGCACCAGCAAGAAATTCCGCAAGCAAAGCAAGAAGATCCAGGTCTCGATGGGGAACGTCACGCACGTCGCCTCCGAAACCATTCATGGCTACCGTGTTGTGCGCAGCTTCGGCGGCGAGCAGTACGAAAAGGATCGCTTTCGCGATGCCAGCCAGAGCAACACCGACAAGCAGTTGACGATGACCAAGACCGGCGCGGTGTACACGCCGATGCTGCAACTGGTGACGTACAGCGCCATGGCCGTGGTTATGTTCCTCGTGCTGTATCTGCGCGGTGACGCTTCGCCGGGCGATCTGGTGGCGTACATCACCATGGCAGGCCTGTTGCCCAAGCCGATCCGTCAGTTGTCGGAAGTCAGCTCGACCATCCAGAAGGGTGTGGCCGGTGCCGAAAGTATTTTCGAGCAACTGGATGAGCCGGCGGAAGTGGATCGCGGCACGGTCGAGCAGGATCGTCTCGAAGGTCGTCTGGAAGTGCGCAACCTGAGCTTCCACTACCCCGACACCGACAAAGCGGTGCTCAACGACATCAGCTTTGTTGTCGAGCCGGGGCAAATGGTCGCGCTGGTTGGCCGCTCGGGCAGTGGCAAGTCGACCCTGGCCAGCCTGATTCCGCGCTTTTATCAGCACGATGATGCTCAGGGCCAGATTCTGCTCGATGGTGTGCAGGTGCAGGACTTCACCCTGCGCAGCCTGCGTCGGCAGATCGCATTGGTAACCCAGCAGGTCACTTTGTTCAACGATACGGTGACCAACAACATCGCCTACGGCGATCTGGCTGGCGCGCCGTTCGATGAGGTCAAGCGCGCGGCCACCGAGGCGTATGCCGATGAGTTCATCATCAAGATGCCGCAGGGCTACGAAACCATGGTCGGCGAAAACGGCGTCCTGCTGTCCGGTGGCCAGCGTCAGCGCATCGCCATTGCCCGGGCGCTGCTCAAGGATGCGCCGCTGCTGATTCTCGATGAGGCCACTTCTGCGCTGGATACCGAGTCGGAGCGGCATATTCAGGCTGCACTGGATCATGTGGTGAAAAACCGCACGACCCTGGTGATCGCTCACCGATTGAGCACTATTGAAAAGGCCGACCTGATTCTGGTCATGGACGAAGGTCGTATCGTCGAGCGCGGCTCTCATGCGCAATTGCTCGAGCAGAACGGTTATTACGCCCGTCTGCATGCCAAAGAGTTTGAAGAGGGTGACGAGCCACAGCCGGCACACGCGACCGACGTATGCTGACGATGTTTCGCAGCTTTCGTGAGCGTGGCTGGAGCGAAATCGACCGAGACAGCTACGCCCGCGCCTGGCGGCGTTTCGGCGGCAGCTTTGCCACGCATCCCGAAGTCGTCGAGCGTTTGTCGACATTTCTAGGCATCGAGTTGCGCTACCTGGGCTGGATCGTGGACGGTGATGTGCTGGCCGCCATTCCTTGCTGGGGCCGGCATGTCGCCTTGTCCAAGGAAGTGCTCAAGCGCGAAGGCAAGCGTGGATTGCTGGACATGGGCAATGCGGAAATCATTCTGCCGATTGCACCCGATGTCATCGTGCCGGTGCGTCAGCGCGTGGCGTATGTATCGCAGCTCAATGCCGAGCAGATCAGTACGTTAAAGCCGCAGCCTGAGGGTTTGGCCCTTGCCCGGTTGCCGGAAGAGTATTCGAAGAAGTTTCGCTATAACCAGCGTCGCGAGCAGCGTCTGCTGGAAGAGGCGGGCGGATCGCTGGTGCCGATGTCCGACTTAACGCCGCAGGAACAGGCCGCCGCTTACGGCGATCTGTTTCAGCGCCGCTGGGGGTTTGAGGTGCCGGGCAAGGCCGGGCTGGTTGAGGTCTTCACCTTGCTGCGCGAGTTCATGACCGGTTCGGTGGCGATGCTTGATTCGGCGCCCGTGGCCATTCAGGTGCTGTACCGCGTCGAGGCCCCGCAATGGGTGTCGCTGGAGTACATCAACGGTGGCGTTGACCCGCAGAGCCGCGAGTTCAGTCCCGGCAGTGTGCTGAGCTTCGTCAACACCCAAGAGGCCTGGGCGCACGCGCAAGCACTGGGCAAGCCTTTGCGCTATTCATTCGGTCGTGCCGACCGTGAGTACAAGGATCGCTGGTGCCACACGGTGCCGGTCTACAAGGTCTGAATTCATGAGCGCTCGCAAGCAACAGCTTCTCAAGGCCCATCGGCGCAACAAGCGTCTGTTCCTGATCGCCTTTCTGGTGGGGTTGTTGCTGATCGGAGGGCTGGTCGCGTGGTGGCTGGTGCCGGTGTTGCTGGTGCTGGCCTGGGTCGCACACGAGGCCTGGTTCGCCGATCATCTGTTCTATCGGCCTTCTGACGACTATCAATACAGCTTTCCAGCGCAAGCGGCCCGCCAGAGTGTGAGCCTTGAGGGCGGCCTGGTGTGCCTGAGCGAGCCGCTGGCGCAGGGCGAGACATTGCTGCTCGAACTTGAAGTGAAATCCACTTGGCTGGGGCGCTGGCTCGACCCCTATGTTGAAGTGGGCGACGATCGCCAGGACTTCGAGCGCGGGGTCAGCGGCCGGCGCTTCCTCAATCTTTCCGGGCAGGCCGCTGCGCTGGCGCAAGGTGCGCTGACGTTGCGCGGCCGCTATTGCGCGCCGAGTGCCACGGGCACGCTGTGGGTCATGGTCAACGCTGACTACGCCCGCCAGCGAGTGATGGTCATCGCTCCTCACGCCGATGATGCCGAGCTTGCGGCATTTGGTCTTTACAGCCGCTGCGAAGACGTCAGCATCGTCACGCTGACCCAGGGCGAGATCGAAGCTGAAGACTTTCAGCGTCTGGGTCTGGATCAAGCCGCAGCCGCGCGGTTGAAGGGGCGTTTGCGCAGTTGGGACAGCCTGGTGATTCCCCTGTGGGGCGCAGTGCCCGCCGAGCGTTGCGTGCAACTGGGTTATTACTGCCTGCAACTGCCCTCGATGGCCGCAGAACCGACCCAGGCGTTCGGCTCCCGGGAATCCCGGGAAAACGACATCCGCAGTGTGCGCCGGCACAACCCGTTGACCTTGCCAGCAGACGTCGATGGGCAGCCCACCTGGCAAAATCTGCTGGGCGACCTGACGGCACTGCTTGAGCACTATCGTCCAGAGGTGATTGTCACACCGCATCCTGAGCTCGATCCGCACAGCGATCATGTGGCGTCTACCCAGGCGCTGCTTGAGGCTATCGAGCGCAGTCACTGGAAACCGACAACCCTGCTGATGTACGCCAATCACCTGCACGACAACGATCGCTGGCCGATGGGGCCTGCCGGTGCCGGTATTGCGCTGCCGCCGGCCATCGAGCCATTGCCGGCTGACCGGCTGTGGAGTCCGCTGTTGTCAGCGGATGTGCAACTGGACAAAGCCATGGCACTGGCCATGGAACACGATCTGCAGGGCGGGCAAGTGTTCAAACGGCAATTGCGCCGCTGGATCCAGCAAGGCCTGGCGGGTCGTCGCTGGCCTGCAACAGGCAGTAACGAGTTTTTCCGCAAGGCTGTCCGGCGCCACGAATTGTTCTGGGTACGCGACCTTTCAGATTGAAGCGGACGGCGCTTTACCCTGTGTTAATATCGCGCCCCTGTTCATTTTGTATGTGGGTTGCTCCATGAAGTTGTCCATGCCGCGTTTCGATCAAGCCCCGGTCTTGGTAGTCGGCGATGTCATGCTCGACCGTTACTGGCATGGCGGAACCTCACGGATTTCCCCTGAGGCGCCGGTGCCGGTCGTTAAGGTCGAGCAGATCGAAGACCGTCCGGGCGGCGCCGCGAACGTTGCCTTGAACATTGCCGCGCTGGGTGCGCCGGCGTCCCTGGTCGGTGTGACCGGTGACGACGAAGCCGCCGACAGCCTGAGCAACAGTCTCAAAGGCGCGGGCGTACGTGCCCTGTTCCAGCGCATTGCGCATCAGCCAACCATCGTCAAGCTGCGGGTCATGAGCCGGCACCAGCAACTGCTGCGTATCGACTTTGAAGAGCCGTTCGCCACCGACGCTTTGGCGCTCGGTTCGCAGGTCGATGACCTGCTCGAAGGCATCAAGGTGCTGGTGCTCTCCGACTACGGCAAAGGTGCCCTGAAGAATCATCAGGCACTGATCCAGGCCGCCCGTGCGAAGAACATTCCGGTGCTGGCTGACCCGAAGGGCAAGGATTTCTCGATCTATCGCGGCGCGAGCCTGATCACCCCGAACCTCAGCGAATTCGAAGCCATCGTCGGCGGTTGTGTCGATGAGCATGAGCTGGTGAGCAAGGGGGCGGCGCTGATGCACGACCTCGAGCTCGGTGCATTGCTGGTGACACGCGGCGAACACGGCATGACCCTGCTGCGCCCGGACCAGCCGGCACTGCATTTGCCGGCTCGTGCCCGTGAGGTGTTCGACGTTACCGGTGCCGGTGACACGGTAATTTCTACCTTGGCCGCCGCGATTGCCGCCGGTGAAGACCTGCCCCACGCCGTCGCGCTGGCCAATCTGGCCGCCGGCATCGTGGTTGGCAAACTCGGTACGGCTGCCATCAGTGCCCCGGAACTGCGTCGCGCCATTCAGCGTGAAGAAGGTTCCGAGCGTGGTGTGTTGGGTCTGGAACAGTTGCTGCTCGCCGTGGCCGATGCCCGCGCGCACAACGAGAAGATCGTTTTCACCAACGGCTGCTTCGACATCCTGCACGCCGGGCATGTGACCTACCTGGAACAGGCGCGCGCGCAGGGCGATCGTCTGATTGTCGCGGTCAACGATGATGCTTCGGTCAGCCGCTTGAAAGGGCCGGGCCGACCGATCAACAGTGTTGACCGGCGCATGGCCGTTCTCGCCGGACTCGGCGCGGTGGACTGGGTGATCAGTTTCCCTGAGGGCACACCGGAAAACCTGCTGCGCGAGGTCAAGCCGGACGTGCTGGTCAAGGGCGGTGACTACGGAATTGATCAGGTGGTCGGCGCTGATATCGTCAGCGCTTATGGCGGCACCGTGAAGGTGTTGGGGCTTGTGGAAAACAGCTCGACAACTGCGATTGTCGAGAAGATTCGCAGTCGTTGATCAGATGAATTTTTACCGTTGTGTACTGCGTGTGAACGGATTTTGCCTTGGGGATTTTACCGTTTCCGTTGATGTAGGCAGCTTTGAATCCGATGCGCTTGCCTGCCTACGTCGCGTGGTCAATTAACTTATGAAAGTCATGCTCCTGGTGATGGACGAGCAGCGGGTCATTCTCGACCGGCTCTACGACATCGTGCAGCAGAACTGTGATGAATGTTTCATCTATCGCTTGAGCAAAAAGCAGCAGTTGAATCTGGGTTCGTTTCTCGCCTCGGTCGATTACCAGACCTTCGATCGCGTGGTGATTTTCTCCCGGGTCAAGCGCTTGGCCACGCAGTTGCAGGTGCTCAAATGCATACCCGGGCTGGTCTTTCTGGAGCACGATGCGTACCAGAACTACATGCCGGCGAGTAAGTACCGTGGCGTGTATTCCCGACTTTACAGCCGCCTGCCGAGCTGTCGGGCGCTGGTGTCCGGTGCCGTGGTCGCGCGCAAGATGCTGGCCGAAGGCATCGACACGGTGTTCGTCTCCAAAGGTTACGACGAGCAGATGCTGCACAACACCGGTGTTGAGCGGGACATTCCCGTTGGCTTTCTCGGCAGCCTGAAAAGTACCGAGTACGCCGAGCGCAAAGCCATGCTCGAATCGCTCTCCAGGCGCACCGGCATGCTGGTGACCCGCACCAAGTCAGGCGCGGAATACCTGCAAACGCTCAATCGCATCAGGATTTTCGTCAGCGCCGACATCGGCATGAACGAGTTCATGATCAAGAACTATGAGGCCATGGCTTGCGGCTGTGTGTTGCTGGCCTGGAGCCAGGGCGAAGAAGACCGCTTGCTCGGTTTTGAAGACATGCACAACACCGTGTTCTACCGCAGCGAAGAAGAGGCGGTGGAGAAGATCAAGCTGTTGCAGAGCGATCCGGAACTCGCGGAGCGCATTGCCCGCAACGGTCAGGAATTTGCGCAAAGCCGCTATTCCTTCGCCCGCGTCGGTCAGGCACTGGCCACGGAAATCCAGCGTGAGATGCGCCCATGGCAACCGCCTTCAGCGTTCACACGGTTCTGGGTAAAGCTGCGTTACGGGATGAAGGTGCCAGTCTGAATGAAGGATCAACAATCGTCGCAACCCGGCGAGTTCATGGCGCTGGATGCGCTGCCCGGTGGCGATCAGTCGGTTCTGGAGGCTTTGCCTGCTGAGCTTCTCGACTGCCTGGGCCGTGCGCCCCGGGTCGTGTTGATTGCCAACAATCCGGCCATCACGGCGGCAGATTTTCAGGCACTGAATATTGGCGTCGATGACGTCGTGGTCAGCTTCAATACCTGCATCAAGGCAGCGCTGCTCAACGAGCAAAGCGTCAATGTTTTCGTGCATGGCTACAACGCACCGGATGCGTATTTTTTTGGTCTGCCTTACGCGCCCCCGGTACAGCGGATGTTCGAACAGGCGAGTGAACGCTGTTTCAGCATGCTGGTGGGGTGTGCCGCACCGATGTGCCCACTGCCACGTGTGGCCATGTACTGGGATCGCATTCCATTGCCGCCGCTGTGGAACTACCCGGTCGACCGCCCCGGCGGCAAGCGCTACGTCGGGCCTTCAACCGGTTTCAACACGCTGGTGTTGTTCGACTGGTTGCGCGGCCTGGCCGGTTACGGCTACCAGCTCATGACCCTGGGTTTTTCCAACGAAGCAGGAAAACTCTGGGGTGGCCATGCCTGGGATTATGAGCGCAACTGGCTGCAGCAATCGGACATCATCGTGGTGCCGCTGCAACCCCGGCGCTGGTGGCAAAAGCTGTTTCGGCAAAAGTAAGCAACAACGTGTATCCGGTTGCCGGCAGGCCCGAACTACTTTCAAAAGGTGCTGTTGAGTGTTGAAAATTGCCGTAGCTTTTTTCGGGATCCCGAGAAATTCGCCGATCTGTTTCCCCTCCATCGAACAGAATGTTCTGGCACAGTTGCCTGCGGGCAGCGATGTGAAGTGCTTTTATCACTTGTACAAAATCGATGAGGTGCAGAACACACGGTCTGGCGAAAAAGGCGAGTTGTCGGCAGACAACTACCAGCCCTTCGAGTCGATGACCGGTGCACTGACTTCGACCGCAGGGGTGCTGGAGCGCTGGGATTTCGATCAGGTCAAAGCACAGGGCGACACCTGGGCCGATGACTATGCGTCGCTGCGCAATCTGATCTATCAGCTCAACTCGCTGCATACCGTGACCACGATGATCGAATCCTTCGATCCGGATTTCGTTGTGTTCGTGCGCCCGGACAATTTCTTTCACAACGCATTGCCTGGCTATGTCTTCGCTCACCCTGAGGCTCGCAGGCACAACGCTTATATACCGGACTGGCAGTGGTGGGGCGGGTTGAACGACCGCTTTGCGGTGTGTGGGCGCGATACTTATGTCGCGTATGGCAAGCGGATCGAGCGCATTTTCGAATTCTGCAAGGCGACAGGTCGCAAACTGCATTCCGAGCGCTTGCTCAAATATGCGCTACAGCAGGTCGATGCCAGGATCTGCACGTTGCCGACTCAGGCATCACGAGTGCGCATTACCGGCGCATTTGCCGAGGAGTCGTTCTCGCCCAAGCGCGGCATGGGCAAGCGCGAAAACCGCTACTTCCATTTCTTCGCCGCGTTGCGCACGTGGTGGGATCGCCGCCGCTAAACGGCTATTTGGCGGTTTTTTTGCCCAGCCCGACTAATCGCAGCGCCTTGATACTCAACTGCTTGAGCCCCTGACGCGGGGCTTTCGCCGGTTGCAGGCCTTGCTGCACCAGCCAGTCCTTCCAGCGTATTCGCTCCTCGCGCACGACCCAGCCGGTTTGTGTCGCAAAGCTCTCGGCCAGATACAGACCTCGGGTGCTGGCGGCAACGAGTTTGTCGCGCTTGAGCGTGTACAACTCGGCCAGTGGCGCGCCGTCCTTGAGTGGCATCAAGTACAGGTCGGGGCGCTTGCGGTCGAGTCGGGCGACCAGTTGATCACCCTCTAGACGCTCGTCGACGTGAAACAGACTCAGGGACTTGGCTTCCTTGGGGACATCCAGGCGCAAGTCGTAGATCAATTGCAGTGACGCGGTCGGCAGATGCACGTAAGCCCGTGGCCGTTCGAGCAATTGCAGGTTGGCGCAACGTATGGGGCGCGCCGAGCCGGACAACGGGGTCAGGCGAAACGGCAGGGCTTCGCGATAATGCAGGGCCGCTGAGTAGGGGGCTGGCAGCCAGGTGTCGTTGAAGCGCCCGCCGAGCCAGCCTTCCGGTGTCTCGAGCAAACACTCTTCGGCAATTTCCTGAATGGCCGTGTGTAGCGGGATATTCAGCTCATGAGCCGGCACGTAACCGGAAATCAATTTGAGCACGACGTCGCCACGATCCTGTCGGCGCTGGCGCACCAGCACCCAATAATCGCGATTCTGCCAATGCAGGGTCAGACGTACCGAAACGCCGAGATTGGCCAGCTCCAGCGAGAAACGCTCAGTGTCGGCCACGCTCACCGGTTTGCGCCGCTGCAAGGTCTGCGCGAAGTTCAGCGGCATGCCGACGCTCTGATAGGTCAGGCCTTCGGGGGTGGCTTCGACGAACAGCGGCAGGGTCTTGAAGTTGCTCGGGTTCTTTCTGATGAGCGTGCGCGGCATATCGGCTCCTGCTTAAGGCCGCGAGGCGGCGTCAGTGACCACGCAGGACCTGGGCGACGGTCGCAACGTTGTGGGCGAGGTGCAGCGGATTGATCGTGCCGACAATAGCACTGGCTACGCCAGGTTGCGCGAACAGCAATTCGAAGCTGGCGCGCACCGGATCGACGCCCGGGCTCAGGCAAACATGACCGCTGGCCAAGGCTTTTTTCACCAGAATGGCTTTGCCGTGGACAGCAGCATAGTCAATGACAGCTTTCTCGTTTTGTTCGTTCAGATTGTAGGTGACCATCGCGCAGTCGCCTTGCTCCAGTGCTTTCAAACCGCCCTCGACGGTTTTTCCGGAAAAGCCGAAGCCGCGAATCTTGCCTTCGGCCTTGAGCGCCGCGAGGGTGGCGTACACCTCTTCGTGCTCGAGAATTGCCATGTCGTTGCCGTCGGAATGCACCAACACCAGGTCGATAAAATCGCTTTCAAGACGTTGCAGGCTGCGTTCCACCGACATCCGTGTATGTGCTGCGCTGAAATCGTGGCGCGACAGACCATCGGCAAACTCTTCGCCGACCTTGCTGACGATTACCCAGTCCTGACGCTGGCCACGCAACAGCGGCCCGAGGCGCTCTTCGCTGCGGCCATAGGCCGGGGCGGTGTCGATCAGGTTGATGCCCAATTCCCGCGCCTGACGCAGCAGCATGCGCGCTTCGTCGTCGCCGGGAATCTGAAAACCGTTGGGGTATTTCACGCCTTGGTCACGGCCGAGTTTGACCGTGCCCAGACCCAGTGGCGAAACCATCAGGCCGGTGCTGCCCAGCGGTCGATGAAGGTCGTGCAGGTTGGCAATGGTCATGGCAGCAGTTGCTCCCAGGCGGGAACGCCCATGGGTGGTTTTGGCAGCGCCGGCAAAGGTTCGGCGGCTTGCGGCTGGATGCCGTCGCGCTCGAGAGAGGCGATGACCCGGTCAGCGAAGTCCGGTGCCAGCGCCAGTTTGGTTGGCCAGCCGACCAGCAAGCGGCCTTGTTCGGCGAGGAAGGCATTGTCCGGGCGCGTGAGGCCGGTTTGCAGCGGCTCGGCACGGTCGACCCGCAGGGTCGCCCATTGCGTGGTGCTCAGGTCGATCCACGGCAACAACTGTGCGATCTCTTTCTGCGCGGTGGCGATCTGCTCGGCCGGCTCGCGGTGCACGCCTTCGCTTTCGGCGATGTCGCCGCCCATGTACCAGACCCACTGACCGTCAGCGGCCGGGTGCGTGGTCACGGTGATCCGCGGTTTGCTGCCGCCGCCCAGGCAGTGGGCGTACAACGGTTTGAGGCCCGGGCCTTTGGCGATGATCATGTGCAGCGGCCGGCGTTGCATGGCCGGCTGGCTCAGGCCGAGGTCTTCAAGCAGTTGGGCGGTACCGGCGCCGGCGCTGAGGACGATGCGTTGCGCGCGAATCTCGCGGCCGTCGACTTTCAACCCGACCAGCACGCCCGCTTCCAGCAGCGGCTCGATGGTTTGCCCGGCGAGCAGGCCATCGCCGGCCAAATCGGCCAGACGCTGGATCAGGCTTGGCACATCCACGACGAGTTCGGCGAGGCGATAGACCTTGCCCTTGAAGCGCTTGTCTTGCAGCGCTGGCGGCAATTGATCGCCCTTGACCTGATCAACCCGGCCACGCACGGCTTTACTGGCGAAGAAACTGGTGAGGTTGCCGGCGAGGGTCCCCGGCGACCACAGGTAATGGGCCTCGGACAACAGGCGCACGCCGGACAGGTCCAGCTCGCCATTGCCGGCCAGCGCTTCACGCCAGCGGCGCGGCATGTCGGCAATGGCTTCCGAGGCACCGGTCAACGCGCCGTGCAGCGCGTACTTGGCGCCGCCGTGGATGATGCCCTGGGATTTAACGCTTTGCCCGCCGCCGAGGCTGGCGCTTTCCACCAGCACGGTCGAAAAACCCTGACGGCGCAGACGCGCGTTCAGCCAGAGGCCGGCGACACCAGCGCCGACAATCAGAACGTCGGTGGAAATAACGGATGGCATGCAGCGACCTCGGGGCTTAGAGAAGCCGCAAGTTTCAAGCTTCAAGCTTCAAGCTGCAACCCGGAGCTGGAAAATCAGCTCTGCTTGCAGCTCGGAGCTTGATGCTTGTCGCTGCTTTAATGGCCGGCCGTCTTGGAGAACAGCTGGATCACAACCACGCCGAGCACGATCAACGCCATCCCCAACATCGCCGGGATATCCAGCTTTTGTCCGTAGATGAACAGCGCCGCCACGCTGACCATCACAATGCCCATGCCGGCCCAC
Source organism: Pseudomonas sp. A34-9 (assembly GCF_029543085.1). Classification (NCBI taxonomy): domain Bacteria; kingdom Pseudomonadati; phylum Pseudomonadota; class Gammaproteobacteria; order Pseudomonadales; family Pseudomonadaceae; genus Pseudomonas; species Pseudomonas sp. A34-9. Next base: position 584,196 of record NZ_CP119967.1, read on the forward strand.
ACCGCATAGGCGACACCCACTGGCACCGAGCGCACCACCAGCGTCAGCATCCAGAATGCAATCGCGTAGCCGACGATCACCAGAATCAGCGGCAGGGGAGTGCTGAAGCCCTTGACCGCTTTCATCGAAACGGTGGCTATCACTTCGGCGCAGATGGCGATGGCCAGATAGACATAGGCGTTCATGTGTAAGTCCTCATATGAAACGTTGCTTGCTGAGGCGGCATTCTAGAGATTCGCCAGATGGGGTAAAGTCATTACCTATCTGTTTACAAGATGGGTTGTTGAGCCAGCATGCAATGGAATCTCGATCAGCTACGCGTATTTGTTGATGTCGCCGAACAGCGTTCGTTCTCTGCCGTAGCGCGCAAGCAGCGCAAGGCGCAGTCAGCCATCAGCAGCGCCATCGCCATGCTTGAAGACGATCTGGGCGTCAGCCTGTTCGAGCGTAGCAGCGGCCGCCAGCCGACGCTTACCGAAGCGGGAGAAGCGCTGCTCGAAGAAGCGCGAGAAGTCCTGCGCCAGTGCGAGCGTCTGAATGGCCGGGCGATGGCAATGATGCGTGGCCAGGAAGCGCAATTGCGCGTGGCCCAGGATGAGGCGATGCCCTATCAGGCGCTGGTGGAAAGTTTCGGTGAACTGGCCGAGCAATTCCCCAGCCTTGAAGTGCAACTGACCAGCGCCGCCCAAGGCGAAGTCGCGCGAAAACTGGTCGAGCGTCGCGCCGACCTCGGCCTGCTTTTCTATCACGATGAAATCCCCGAAGCCTTGGAGCGCCGCGTCCTCGGCAGCGTGGAAATGGTCACGGTATGTGGCATCAACCACCCGCTGGCAGCGCAGTCCTACGTGACCTGCCAACAATTGGCGCAACACCGACAGTTGCTGATGTCGACGCAAACCAGCGTCTATCCCGGCAACGAGCCGGCCAGCCCGCAGGTGTGGCGCGCCGACAGTTTCTACGTGATGTCCGAATGGCTGGTGCGCGATCTCGGCTGGGCCTGGTTGCCGCGCCACGTGGTGCAGTATTCGGCGTATCAGGGCTTGATGGTTGAACTCGACAGTGAATGGACGCCGCCGGCGCTGGTGGTTGAGCTGGTCTGGCGCCGCGACGAACCGCTCGGCCCGGCCGCGCGTTGGCTGGCCGAACGTTTTGCCGTGCACTTGCGGGCGATCGCCGGCAAAAGTCGATAAACTCCGCCGCCATGAATAGAACTCTCTACACCGCGCTGTTTTACCTGGGGCTGCCATTGGTGGCGATTCGGCTATGGCTACGGGCGCGCAAGGCGCCGGCGTATGCCAAACGGATTGGCGAACGTTTCTCCTGCGCGATGCCGGCGCTGCGGCCCGGCGGGATTTGGGTGCATGCGGTGTCGGTGGGCGAAAGCATCGCCGCCGCGCCGATGATTCGCGCCTTGCTGCAACGTTATCCACAGTTGCCGATCACCGTGACCTGCATGACCCCGACCGGATCGGAGCGGATTCAGGCGCTGTTCGCCAACGAGCCGCGCATCCAGCATTGTTATCTGCCCTATGACTTGCCGTGTGCGGCGGCGCGTTTTCTTGATCGCGTACAGCCAAAACTCGCAGTGATCATGGAGACCGAACTGTGGCCTAACCACATTCATCAGTGCGCCAGGCGTGGAATCCCGGTGGCGCTGGCCAACGGACGTTTGTCCGAGCGCTCGGCCCGCGGCTATGGCCGCTTCAGCAAGCTGACCGCGCCGATGCTGGCTGAGATGAGTCTGTTCGCCGTACAGACCGAAGCCGAAGCCCAGCGCTTCCGCGAACTGGGGGCACGCCCGGAGACGGTCGAGGTCACCGGTTCGATCAAGTTCGACCTGACTATTGATCCGCAACTGTTGCAACGCGCCAGTGAATTGCGCGGCCAGTGGCAGGCGCTGGAGCGTCCGGTATGGATCGCCGCCAGTACCCACGAAGGCGAGGACGAAGTGGTGCTCAGTGCCCATCGTCGTTTGCTGGCCAATCATCCGGATGCGCTGTTGATTCTGGTGCCGCGTCATCCCGAGCGTTTCAACTCGGTGTTCGAGCTGTGCCAACGGGAAGGCTTCGCCACGGTGCGACGCTCCACCGGGGTTAACGTCGATGCCCAGACTTCAGTGCTGCTCGGCGACACCATGGGCGAGTTGTTGTTTCTCTATGCCCTGGCGGACAGTGCGTTTGTCGGCGGCAGCCTGGTGGCCAACGGCGGACACAACCTGCTGGAGCCGGCAGCCTTGGCAAAACCGGTGATCAGCGGCCCGCACCTGTTCAACTTCCTCGACATCGCCGCGCAATTGCGTGAAGCCGGAGCGTTGGCCGAAGTGGATGATGCCGAAGGGCTGGCGGTGGAGGTGCAGCGCTTGTTCGAATTGCCGCGTGATGCGCAGCGTATGGCCGACGCCGGGCTGGCGGTGATGCGCCGCAATCAGGGCGCGTTGCAGCGCTTGCTGGATGGCTTGGGCCGACTGATCAAATAAAGCCAAAAGATCGCAGCCTGCGGCGGCTCCTGCATTGGAATACGTTCCCTGTAGGAGCTGCGGCACGCTGCGATCTTTTGATTTAAGGCCGAGCCTTGAGCTGCGCCTCGGCAGCCTTGGCCAGATCCGGCGGCAGAAAATCCCTGTCCGGGTTGTAGTCGGCTTTCAGATAACGCCGCAGATCTTCCAGATCACCCGGGTTCAGCGTTCCCGCCGCCTGCTTCAAACGCAGGTTGTCGAGGATGTAGTCATAGCGCGTGTTGTTGTAGTTGCGCACCGAGGTGTACAGCTGACGCTGTGCATCGAGCACGTCAACGATATTGCGCGTACCGACCTGATAACCGATTTCCGTCGCTTCGACAGCACTCTGGTTGGAGATGATCGACTGGCGGCGCGCCTGCACCTGCTCGACATCGGTGTTGACCGCGCGGTGCAGGTTGCGGGTGTTTTCGACGATCTGCCGACGCAGCGATTCGCGCTGTTGTTCGCTCTGATTCAGTTGTTCATACGACTGGCGCACTTGTGAACTGGTCAACCCGCCACTGTAGATCGGAATGTTCAGTTGCAGGCCCAGCGTGCTCTGTTCGACGTTGCCCCGGTACGGCGTGCCGAAGGCATTCGGGTTGGCAAAACCGAGGGCGTCGTTGTCGCCTTTTTCGTATTTGGCCACGGCGTCGAGGGTCGGCAGATGGCCGGCCTTGCGCTGCTTCAGGGTCTGTTCGGCCGAGCTGACGGCGAAGTTGCTGGCGAGCAGATTGAGGTTCTGTTTCGCCGCCGTATCGACCCAGGCCTTGGCGTCGTTTGGCGCCGGCGGCAGGATCGGCAGGGTGTGGACGATGCCCTGAATCGAGTTGTATTGGCGGTTGGTCAGAGTGATCAGCGCTTCAAACGCATCATCGACCTGGCGCTGCGCAACGATGCGGTTGGCCCGCGCGGTGTCATAGCTGGCTTGCGATTGCAGCACGTCGGTCTTGTCCGACAGGCCGACGTCGAAGCGCTCGTTGGACTGATCGAGTTGGCGCTTGAATGCGGCTTCTTCTGCCTTGGTCGAGGCCAGATTGTCCTGACTGCGCAGCACGTTGAAATAGCTTTCGGCCGATTGCAGGATCAGGTTCTGTTCGGTCGCCGACAGTTGCAATGCAGCCTGCTCGTTGACGTCCTTGGCTGCCTGGTACTGGAACCAGCGATCGGCGCGGAACAACGGTTGGGCGAGTGTCGCCTGATAGGAATGCGCGCTGCGATTGGCGATGGCCGAAGGCTGGTCGATCGACGTGCGCACGTCGGCGACTTCGGCGCCGCCGGACAGATTCGGCAGCAAACCGGCGCGGGCCTGTGGCACCACTTCTTTTTGTGCGCCGTACTGGGCGCGGGCGGCGGCCAGGTCGGCGTTGTTGTCGACCGCTTCCTGATAGACGCTGACCAGATCGGTTTTGCTCGACAAGGGCGCTTCTGCTGCCCAGGCCATTGCGTTGGACGCACAAGACACGGCAAGAGCCAGTGAAAGTTTGCGCAGCATGAGGCGATCCCTAGCATGAATATTATGGAAATAATGTGCGCGCCAAGGCTACGGCGCGGCCCCCGCAGCGTCAAGGCGCAACGGGGCTAGGCGAGTGTAGTTGTGCATTGCTGCGGCAACAATCCTGCAAGTCCTGCCAATTGCGCCATTCATCATGGTGTTTGCTGCGGTGTTGGCGTTCTTTGCCAGTTGTGTCTAGACTGGCCGGGTTCTTGTCGGGGTGCCTTGCTATGAGGCTGAGATCGAATAATTTCGGATCCCGTTGAACCTGATCAGGTTAGCGCCTGCGTAGGGAACAAGATTTCTCGTCACCCGGCGAGTCCTCTTGTGCTTCGTCCGGGAAATTGTTCGACAATCGAACGCTCGACGACGATGCACAGCACCGGTCCTGGTGCGTCCGTGCCTTTCAGGTTCTGCTCCGACAATCCACTGCCTGGATGCTGTCTGGAGAGCCCGTGATGACTACAAAATCAAAAAACGCGATCAACCTGAGTGACTCGGCCAAGGTCGACGAGCAATCGGTCAAGCCGTTCACCCGTTCGCAAAAAGTCTACGTTCAGGGCTCGCGCCCGGACATCCGCGTGCCGATGCGCGAAATCACTCTCGACGTGACCCCGACCGACTTCGGCGGCGAAATCAACGCGCCGGTGACCGTCTACGACACCTCGGGTCCGTACACCGATCCGAACGTGGTGATCGATGTGCGCAAAGGTCTGGGCGATGTGCGTTCGGCGTGGATCGACGACCGTGGCGACACCGAGCGTCTGCCAGGTCTGAGCTCGAACTTCGGCCAGGAACGCCTCGCCGACCCGGAACTGACCAAACTGCGTTTCGCCCACGTCAACAATCCGCGCCGGGCCAAGGCCGGGGCCAACGTCAGCCAGATGCACTACGCGCGTAAAGGCATCATCACCGCCGAGATGGAATACGTCGCCATCCGCGAAAACATGAAGCTGCAAGAGGCCCGCGCTGCCGGTCTGCTGACGCAGCAACACGCTGGCCACAGCTTCGGCGCGAGCATCCCGAAAGAAATCACCGCTGAGTTCGTCCGCGAAGAAATCGCCCGTGGTCGCGCGATCATTCCGGCCAACATCAACCACGTCGAACTGGAACCGATGATCATCGGCCGCAACTTCCTGGTGAAGATCAACGGCAACATCGGCAACAGCGCCCTGGGTTCGTCCATCGAAGAAGAAGTGGCGAAACTGACCTGGGGCATTCGCTGGGGTTCGGACACCGTGATGGACTTGTCCACCGGCAAGCACATTCACGAAACCCGCGAGTGGATCATCCGCAACTCGCCAGTGCCGATCGGTACCGTGCCGATTTATCAGGCGCTGGAAAAGGTCAATGGCGTCGCCGAAGACCTGACCTGGGAGTTGTTCCGCGACACGCTGATCGAGCAGGCCGAGCAGGGCGTCGATTACTTCACCATCCACGCCGGCGTGTTGTTGCGCTACGTGCCGCTGACCGCCAAACGCGTGACCGGCATCGTGTCCCGTGGCGGTTCGATCATGGCCAAGTGGTGCCTGGCGCACCACAAAGAGAACTTCCTCTACACCCACTTCGACGAAATCTGCGAAATCATGAAGGCCTATGACGTCAGCTTCTCGCTGGGCGATGGCCTGCGTCCGGGCTCGATTGCCGACGCCAACGATGAAGCGCAATTCGGCGAACTGGAGACCCTCGGCGAACTGACCAAGATCGCCTGGAAACACGACGTGCAGTGCATGATCGAAGGCCCGGGCCACGTGCCGATGCAGTTGATCAAAGAGAACATGGACAAGCAGCTGGAGTGCTGCGACGAGGCGCCGTTCTACACCCTCGGCCCACTGACCACCGATATCGCGCCGGGTTACGACCACATCACCTCGGGTATCGGTGCGGCGATGATCGGCTGGTTCGGATGCGCGATGCTCTGCTACGTGACGCCGAAGGAGCACTTGGGCCTGCCGAACAAGGATGACGTGAAGACCGGGATCATCACCTACAAGATCGCTGCCCACGCAGCGGACCTTGCGAAAGGCCATCCGGGCGCGCAGATTCGCGACAACGCCTTGAGCAAGGCGCGCTTCGAATTCCGTTGGGAAGACCAGTTCAACCTGGGACTTGATCCGGACACCGCCCGTTCGTATCACGATGAAACCCTGCCGAAGGATTCGGCGAAGGTCGCGCACTTCTGTTCGATGTGCGGGCCGAAATTCTGCTCGATGAAGATCACTCAGGAAGTCCGCGAATACGCGGCCAACCAGCGGATCGACGCGGTCGACGTGGACGTCGCCCAAGGCCTGGCGGAACAGGCCGAGCGGTTCAAGAAGGAAGGCAGTCAGCTGTACAAGAAAGTCTAGCCCCGAGCGGCAAGCTACAAGCGGCAAGATCAGAAGCAGTCCGCGCACTGCTTCTAACTTGTAGCTCGCAGCTTGCAGCTTTTTCTCTGCTTCTTTTTTGAGATAACACCCTTGAGCATTCAACCCAGCACTTATTCCCCCGACCTCGCCGTACCCGCCGACAAGCGTGTCTTCGGCGGTCGCGATCTGTTTTCCCTGTGGTTCTCCCTTGGCATCGGCCTGATGGTTCTGCAGACCGGCGCATTGCTCGCGCCAGGTTTGGGCCTGTCCGGTTCGCTGCTGGCGATTTTTCTCGGCACGCTGGTGGGCGTGCTGTTGCTGGCCGCTGTCGGTGTGATCGGCAGCGACACCGGCCTGTCGTCGATGGCCGCGCTGAAACTCAGCCTCGGTAGCAAAGGCGCGAGCCTGCCAGCGCTGCTCAATTTGCTGCAACTGATTGGTTGGGGCTCGTTCGAAATCATCGTCATGCGCGACGCTGCCAGCCTGCTCGGCACTCGTGCGTTCAGCGAAGGTTCATTGTGGTCGAACCCAATGTTGTGGACGTTGTTTTTCGGTGCTCTGGCCACCTTGCTCGCGGTCAGCGGGCCGCTGACTTTCGTGCGGCAGATCCTGCGCAAGTGGGGTATCTGGCTGTTATTGGCGGCGTGCCTCTGGCTGACCTGGAACCTGTTCGCCAAAGCCGATCTGGCTGATCTCTGGTCGCGTGCCGGGGACGGTTCGATGCCGTTCGCCGTGGGCTTCGACATTGCCATCGCGATGCCGCTGTCGTGGCTGCCGCTGATCGCCGACTACTCGCGTTTCGGCAAGCGGGCGAAGAATGTTTTCGGTGGCACCGCCGTCGGTTTCTTCATCGGCAATTTTTGGCTGATGAGCCTTGGCGTCGCTTACACCCTGGCCTTCGCGCCGAGCGGTGAAGTCAATGCGTTGCTGCTGGCACTGGCCGGCGCCGGACTGGGCATTCCGCTGTTGCTGATTCTGTTGGATGAGTCGGAAAACGCCTTCGCCGACATTCACTCGGCAGCGGTGTCCAGCGGGATTCTGTTGCGCCTGAAAGTCGAGCATCTGGCCTTGGCCATCGGCGTGATCTGCACGCTGATCGCACTGCTGGCGCCGTTGGCGCAGTACCAGAATTTCCTGCTGCTGATCGGTTCGGTGTTTGCGCCGCTCTTCGGCGTGGTGCTGGTCGATCACTTCATCCTGCGCAAGCGCAGCGCTCAAGTGGCGTCAGCCGCCTTGCGCTGGCCGGCGTTGTTGGCGTGGCTGGGTGGCGTGAGCACCTACCACTTGCTGGCGAATCTGTATCCGGATGTCGGCGCAACCCTGCCGGCGCTGGTCCTGGCAGGGCTGTTGCAGCTAGTGCTGGGCCGGGCCTTCAGTTACGGCCGGGAAACAGCTCAGGCTTGAGAATGCCGTTCAGACGCGGATAAGGAATCTTCAGTTCGACGTGGCCCAGCGCGTAAGGCGCAATGGTGGTCACGTCGTACTTGAGGATCACGCCGCCATAGGTCAGCGCCACGTTCGCGGTTTTCACGAACGGCCAGTTCGCCACGAACTCCGGCTCCTGATCGAGCTTGGTGCTGATCAACCAGCTGTTGTGCGCGACCTGCGCCGCTTTCCAGAACGCCTCTTCCTGACCCGGCACGAGCATGTCGGACAGGTTCAGCACCTTGTGCTGCTGGCGCGAATAGTTGATGAAACCGCGACCCGGGGTGCCGTGCGCACCGCCGGTGTCGAGGTAGCTCGACACCTCGATGATCACCAAGCCGTCATGCTGCTCGCGTACTTTCGCTTGCAGGTAGCTGCTGTTGCGCGGACCGGCGCTGGCCAGAAACTGATCGCGGTAGGCGGCCAGGGTTGGCGCCACCGGGGCGTTTTTCTCGGTGCGGGTCATTTGCAGCAGGCGTTTTTCGATGATGCCGTCCAGTGCCGGTTCGGCCGGGAAGCGCAGGGTGTCGATGTTCACCAGTGGGCAGTCAGGGTTGGAACAACCCGGTTTCAGTTGTTCCGAGGCATCGCGGGTGGTTTCCAGCGGCGTGCGGTAGTTGGGCTGGAACAGGCTGGCGCACGCCCCCAGAGTCAGGGCAATGGCGGCCACGGAGGCAATTTTGAAAAGCGACATGGGCGTCCTTTCGAAAGCAAGGGAAGGCAAAAAGATATCCGCTTCGACTCTCGCAGAAGCAGTCAGTTCGCCACTAAGCTAATTAGAGTGGGTTTCGCCTCCACCGTCCATCCCGCTGACGGTAAAGGGGCTGCATCAAACGGTGCGGGCGCGTTAGGATGGCGCGAAGTCGAGGTTGCCAATAACAGGAATCTCGTAATGGATTTGCAGTAGACGAGGATGCTCATGACCGATTTTGCCAACGCCATTCCGACCACCGTCGACGTCGTGCGCCGCGAACGTTGTTACGAGGGCTTTTACAAGCTCGACCGTTTGCACCTGCGTCATGAATTGTTCGCCGGCGGCATGAGCCGCGAGATCAACCGTGAAGTCTTTGTGCGCCACGATGCCGTGTGTGTGCTGCCTTACGATCCGCAGCGCGACGAGGTGGTGTTGATCGAGCAGTTCCGCGTCGGCGCCATGGGCAAGACCGACAATCCGTGGCTGGTCGAACTGGTCGCTGGTCTGATCGACAAGGCAGAAGTGCCGGAAGAAGTTGCTCGCCGCGAAGCGCAGGAGGAAGCTGGGCTGGACATCAAGGCCCTGTGGCCGATGACCCAATATTTCCCGTCGCCGGGCGGCAGCAACGAGTTCGTGCATTTGTATCTGGGGCGTTGCAGTACCGAAGGCGTAGGTGGCCTGCATGGCCTGGAAGAAGAGGCAGAAGATATCCGCGTCACGGTCTGGGCCTTTGAAGATGCCTTGCAGGCCGTCCGTGACGGACGCATTGCCAATGCGGCGAGCATCATCGCGTTGCAGTGGCTGGCGCTGAACCGCGCCGAAGTGAGGGGGTTATGGTCGTAAACAAGTTGCGCGATCGCTATCGAGTCGACCTCGCGGGGCTGCAAGCCGCCTGCGAGGCCAACTACGCGCGCCTGATGCGACTGCTACCGGACATGCGCAACGAGCCCGAGGCGCGGCGCATCGCCGTGACCCAGGGCGAGCAGATGCTCGGCGTGCTGGCCCTCGAAGTGTTGCAAACCTGCCCTTACACCACGACGTTGCAAGTGCGTCAGGAACACAGCCTGCCGTGGCTGCCGGTGCCGCAACTGGAAGTGCAGGTCTATCACGACGCGCGCATGGCCGAAGTGGTCAGCGCCGAGCATGCACGACGCTTTCGCGGCATCTATCCTTACCCGAACGCGGCGATGCATCAGCCAGATGAAAAGGCCCAGCTCAATCTGTTCCTGGGGGAATGGCTGAGTCATTGCCTGGCGTTGGGGCACGAGTACGAAGTCGTACGCTAGTTGTGAACTGCGTCCGGTTCGGCAGTTTCCTCTTTCAGTGATCCCCCAGCATAATTGCGGCACTATCGATTCCGTGCTTTTTGCCCTGGGAGAACGCCTTGCCGAGCGTATCCACGTTGACCTCCGCCGATTCGCCGCTGCTGGTGCAGTTGTCCGACAGCCATCTGTTCGCTGAAGCGCACGGCACGCTGCTGGGCATGAACACCCGTGAAAGCCTGCAAAAGGTCATCGAGTTGGTGCTGGGGCAGCAGCCGCAGATCGACCTGATGCTGGCCACCGGCGATATCTCGCAGGACGGCACGCTGGAGTCGTACCAGCAGTTTCGCCAGATGAGCGCGCAGATCAACGCGCCGGCGCGCTGGATTCCCGGCAATCACGACGAACCGATGATCATGGCCCAGGCCGCCGTGCAGAGCACGCTGCTGGAGCCTGTGGTGGATATCGGCAACTGGCGGGTGACCCTGCTGGATTCGGCAGTGCCGGGCTCGGTGCCGGGGTATCTTCAGGATGATCAATTGCAGCTGCTGGCGCGCTCGCTGAGCGAAGCGCCGGAGCGCCATCATCTGATTTGTTTTCACCATCACCCGGTGTCGATCGGTTGCGCGTGGATGGAGCCGATTGGTTTGCGCAATCCCGAGGCGTTTTTCGAGGTGCTGGATCGTTTTCCACAGGCCCGCGCGGTGTTGTGGGGGCATGTGCATCAGGAGATTGATCGCCAGCGCAATGGCGTGCGCTTGATGGCGTCGCCGTCGACCTGCATCCAGTTTGAACCGGGCAGTGAGGACTTCAAGGTCGGTGAGCAGGCGCCGGGGTATCGCTGGTTGCGGTTGTTGCCGGATGGGCGGCTGGAAACCGGCGTCGAACGCGTCACCGACTTCGCCTTCACTATCGATTACGGCTCTGACGGTTACTGATTGCCAATCAAAAACCCCTCACCCCAACCCTCTCCCGGAGGGAGAGGGGGCTGACCGAGGTGTCTGGCATTATCCATCGACCTGAAAGAATGTGTCGATTATGGATTCGCTGAAGCTCGCTCAAGTCGGTGTAGCTCTTGAATATCCCCCAATCAGTCCCCTCTACCTCTGGGAGAGGGCTAGGGTGAGGGCTGCCCCCGCTGAATGACCAATTTCTTGAAACCACCCCCAATCCGCTCTTCTCTCCCTGTAAACTCCGCAAACCCAAACCGACACCCAGGGAGCTCAAATGTCCGGTTCGATCCTCTATATCCACGGTTTCAACAGCGCTCCGGCCTCGAAAAAGGCCTGTCAGCTGGTCGCGGTGATGGAGCGGCTGGGTTTGAGCGAACACCTGCGGGTTCCAGCCCTGCATCACCACCCGCGCGAAGCCATCGGTCAGTTGGAACATGCGATTGCCGAACTGGGCAGCCCGCTGCTGGTGGGAAGCTCACTCGGCGGCTACTATGCGACTCACCTGGCCGAGCGCCATGGCCTGAAAGCCCTGCTGGTCAACCCGGCGGTCAGCCCGCACCGGATGTTCGACGGCTATCTGGGCACGCAGAAAAACCTGTATACCGATGAAACCTGGGAATTGACCCACGACCACGTAACGGCTCTGGCCGAACTGGAAGTGCCGGCACCCCAGGATGCACAGCGCTATCAGGTCTGGTTGCAGACCGGCGATGAAACACTGGATTATCGCCTCGCCCAGCAGTATTACCGCGCCTGCGCCCTGCGTATTCAGGCCGGCGGCGACCACAGTTTTCAGGGTTTCGCCGGGCAATTGCCGGCGTTGCTGAGTTTTGCCGGCATTGGCGCCGATGTGTATCAGGCAATCGATTTCACCGCATTGTGAAGTCTTGCCCCTATTTCATGAATGACTGACGACGAGACCCTATGGCCACTCCCAGCGCTAGCTCTTATAACGCCGACGCCATCGAAGTCCTCTCGGGCCTCGACCCGGTGCGCAAACGCCCCGGCATGTACACCGACACCAGTCGGCCGAACCACCTTGCCCAGGAAGTCATCGACAACAGCGTTGACGAAGCCCTGGCCGGTCACGCCAAATCGGTACAGGTCATCCTGCACGCCGACCACTCGCTGGAAGTCAGCGACGACGGTCGTGGCATGCCGGTCGACATTCACCCGGAAGAGGGCGTGTCGGGTGTTGAGCTGATCCTCACCAAGCTCCACGCGGGCGGCAAGTTTTCCAACAAGAACTACCAGTTCTCCGGCGGTCTGCACGGCGTGGGTATTTCCGTGGTCAACGCCTTGTCGACCGAAGTGCGCGTGCGCGTAAAGCGTGACGGTAACGAATACCAGATGACCTTCACCGACGGCTTCAAAGCCTCGGAGCTGGAAATCGTCGGCACCGTCGGTAAACGCAATACCGGCACCAGCGTGTACTTCGCGCCGGATCCGAAGTATTTCGATTCACCAAAATTCTCCATCAGCCGCCTCAAGCACGTCCTCAAGGCCAAGGCTGTTCTATGCCCGGGCTTGCTGGTCAGCTTTGAAGACAAAGGCACCGGCGAGAAAGTCGAGTGGCATTACGAAGACGGCCTGCGCTCGTATCTGGTCGACGCCGTCAGCGAATTCGAACGCCTGCCGGACGAGCCATTCTGCGGCGCCTTTGCCGGTAACAAAGAAGCCGTCGACTGGGCGCTGCTGTGGCTGCCGGAAGGTGGCGACGCGGTGCAGGAAAGCTACGTCAACCTGATCCCGACGGCGCAGGGCGGTACCCACGTCAACGGTTTGCGTCAGGGCCTGCTAGATGCGATGCGCGAGTTCTGCGAATTCCGCAGCCTGCTGCCACGCGGCGTGAAGCTGGCGCCGGAAGACGTCTGGGAACGAATCGCTTTCGTCCTGTCGATGAAAATGCAGGAACCGCAGTTCTCCGGCCAGACCAAAGAGCGTCTGTCGTCCCGTGAAGCGGCGGCGTTCGTTTCCGGTGTGGTCAAAGACGCTTTCAGCCTGTGGCTCAACGCTAACCCGGAAACCGGTCTGGCCCTGGCCGAACTGGCGATCAACAACGCCGGTCGCCGCCTCAAGGCGAGCAAAAAGGTCGAACGTAAACGCGTCACGCAGGGCCCCGCGTTGCCGGGCAAACTGGCCGACTGCGCCGGTCAGGACCCGATGCGTTCCGAACTGTTCCTGGTCGAAGGTGATTCCGCCGGCGGTTCCGCCAAGCAAGCGCGGGACAAGGAATTCCAGGCGATCCTGCCGTTGCGCGGCAAGATCCTCAACACCTGGGAAGTCGACGGTAGCGAAGTGCTCGCCAGCCAGGAAGTACACAACATTGCCGTGGCCATCGGTGTCGATCCGGGCGCGGCGGACATGAGCCAGTTGCGTTACGGCAAGATCTGCATCCTCGCCGACGCCGACTCCGACGGTCTGCACATTGCCACGCTGCTTTGCGCGTTGTTCGTCCAGCATTTCCGCCCGCTGGTGGATGCCGGTCACGTCTACGTGGCGATGCCGCCGCTGTACCGCATCGACTTGGGTAAAGAGATCTACTACGCCCTCGACGAAGCCGAGCGCGACGGCATTCTTGATCGTCTGGTCGCCGAGAAGAAACGCGGCAAACCACAGGTCACCCGATTCAAAGGTCTGGGTGAAATGAACCCGCCGCAGCTGCGCGAAACCACCATGGACCCGAACACCCGGCGCCTGGTGCAACTGACGCTGGGTGAAGATTTTGCCGAAACCTCGGAAATGATGGACATGCTGCTGGCGAAGAAACGCGCCGGTGACCGCAAGACCTGGCTCGAATCCAAAGGCAACCTCGCCGAGGTCCTGGCCTGATGCGGTTTGGCTGGGCCTTGGCGGGTGCCTTGCTGCTGAGTGCGATGACGGTATCGGCCGAGCCGTTACAGGAATTGCGCCTGCTCTCCGAGCATCCGGTCGACGGCATGCGCGGCGGCAATCTGTCGGGGCTGGCGCTGTGCGGCAATGAGTTGTGGACGGTGTCTGACCGCGATGACGACCAGATCTACCGGCTGAAAACCGCTGATCAGGTCTGGCAGGCGGAAACGCTGCACATTGACGTGCCGCCGGTGCCGGACAGCGGTTTGCCGTGGGGCTTGAGTTCGCGCACCTGGGCGGCGTCGTTCATCCGTGGCGGTGATCTGGATTTCGAGGGTATTACCTGCGACAGCGCCGGCAATCGCTACATCGTCAGCGAGGCCCATGCCGCCGTGTTGCAAGTGCCGCCACAAGGCCCGGCGTCGTGGCTGAAAATCTCACCGATGCTGGTGAAAGAAGCCCGGGCCAGTGGCATGTTGTTGCACTTCAATGCGCTGTTCGAAGGTCTGGCGATCAATCCGGCGGGCGATCAGTTATGGCTGGCGGCCGAGCGTGAGCGTCGTGGCTTGCTGAAGATCAAGCGCCAGCAAACGGTCTGGGATTGTGACGGTGCTTGCGTGCTGCTCAGCGAAGCCGGGGTCGAGATGCAGCCGCCGCAATTTCCCAAGGCCCGCGCCGTTTCGCGGGACTTCGCTGATCTCTCGCTGTTCAACGGCAAGCTGTTTACCCTTGAACGCAACGCCTTTCAGATTTGCCGCCGCGATGCGGTGACCGCCAAGGTCGAGCAATGCTGGTCGTATGCCGAAGATGCCTTGCAGCCACAGCGCCAGTACTCACAGGCCTACGGCCTGGCGGAAGCGCTGGTGGTGGATGCGCAGGGCGCCTGGATCGGTATCGACAATAATGATGGTGTCCGCAACGACGGCGAAAAGCGCCCGATCGTCTGGCGCTTTGCCGCGCCGGACGGCGGCTGGAGCGCCAAGCCGTGAGCCAGCAACCACCGGGCAAGCGCGCCGGGCGGGTGCTGATGATTCTGGCGTGGTGCGCGGCACTGTTTCTGGCCACGCGGTTTTTCGGCCAGTGGGAACAGCGCCAGCAGAATCCGAACGTGGTGGTCAGCTCGGAGCAGGGCGAAGGTTTTATCGAAGTGAAGCTGGCCGGCAACGCCCAAGGGCATTTTGTCGCCAGCGGTCAGATCAACGGCGAACCGGTGGAGTTCATGCTCGACACCGGCGCAACCGATGTAGCGATCCCGGCGGATCTGGCCAAGCGTTTGAAGCTGGAAGAAGGTTTCGGTGTGACCCTGAGCACGGCCAACGGCCTGAGCCAGGGTTATCGGACCAAAATCGACCGCCTGCAACTGGGCGACATCGTGCTGCGGGACGTCCGCGCACTGGTCGCGCCGGGGCTGCATGGCGATCAGGTGCTGCTCGGCATGAGCGCCCTGAACAAACTTGAATTTACTCAGCGCGGTGGCACCATGCTGCTGCGCCAGACAACGAACCGATGAGGCCTGCATGAGCAACCCCCTTGATCTCAGCCTGGACGGTGTAGAACGCCGCTCGCTGGCCGACTTCACCGAAAGTGCCTACCTCAACTACTCTATGTACGTGATCATGGACCGTGCCTTGCCGCATATCGGCGACGGTCTGAAACCGGTACAGCGTCGCATCATTTATGCGATGAGCGAGTTGGGCCTGGACGCCGATTCCAAGCACAAGAAGTCGGCGCGTACCGTCGGCGACGTGCTCGGTAAATTCCACCCGCACGGCGACTCGGCGTGCTACGAAGCGATGGTGCTGATGGCCCAGCCGTTCAGCTATCGCTACACGCTGGTCGACGGCCAGGGTAACTGGGGTGCGCCGGACGATCCGAAGTCCTTCGCCGCCATGCGTTACACCGAAGCGCGCCTGTCGCGTTATTCCGAAGTGCTGCTCAGCGAACTCGGCCAGGGCACTGCCGACTGGGGCCCGAACTTCGACGGCACCCTGCAGGAGCCGCTGGTGCTGCCGGCGCGCCTGCCGAACATTCTGCTCAACGGCACCACCGGCATCGCCGTGGGCATGGCCACTGACGTGCCGCCGCACAACCTGCGCGAAGTCGCGACTGCGTGCGTGCGTCTGCTCGATGAGCCGAAAGCCACGGTCGAACAGCTCTGCGAACACATTCAGGGCCCGGACTATCCGACCGAAGCGGAAATCATCACGCCGCGCGCCGACCTGCTGAAAATGTACGAAACCGGCAAGGGCTCGGTGCGCATGCGCGCCGTGTATCACGTCGAGGACGGCGACATCATCGT